>NZ_QTPO01000009.1 GCF_003853645.1 Burkholderia sp. Bp9143
TTCGCGAGCGGTGCGACGCAGCCTGCCGGCACGTAGCCTGCATCGTCCTGGATCGCATGCAGGATCGCGACGAGCGAACGCCCGCAGCTGACGTGCCGTTCAATCAACTCATCGAGATGAACCATGATCTCCTCCTGCGGAGCAGGCCTCGGGAAAACTTCGCTTACCTATCGGACACTGCGATCGATACGCGAGCGCACTTTCGGCCGCCCTCAATTGTGCGTCCCGCCAAGCGGCATCTGCATGCGCGTTGACAGCGCGTTTCCGGAATTCAAAATCCAGCGGCGCCGCATCGGATACAGAATGAACTTCGCCGACAGACCCGCCAACATCGAGATCGCCCCGAAGAAGACAAAGACCGCGCCCCACCCGCCGTGCATGGACAGCAGCGAAGCGACCGGCACCAGAATGGCGGCCGTCCCTTTTGCGGTGTAGAGCATGCCCGCGTTGCCGGCAGCATATTTGGCACCGAATGTGTCGGCGCAAGTCGCCGGAAAGTTCGAGAAGATGTCCCCGTAGCAAAGGAAAATGAGCGCGGAACACATCATGAACAGGTAGGGGTTGTGTCCGAAATACATCAGCCCCAGCAGCCCCAAGCCTTCACCTGTAAAGGTGATGAACATGGTGTTTTCACGGCCGATCCGGTCGGAGATGAAGCCGCACATCGGGCGTGTGAAGCCATTGCACAGATTGTTGATCGACAGCATCATCGTCAGCAGCGGCAATGTGACGCTCAGCACGCTCACCGGCATTGCCGCAAAACCATATTCCTTCGCGATCGGCCCGATTTGCGCGGTCGCAACGATGCCGCCCGAAGCGACGCAGACGAACATCGCGTACATCACCCAAAATAGCGGCGAGCGAACCATCTGCTTTCCGGTGTAGTCGGTCTTGGTTGCGACGACGCGCTTCAAACCGGCAGCATGAGCCGGCGGCTTCGGACGCACGAGCAACGTCGCAAGAAGCAGGATGCAGACGCCTTGGAGCACGCCGAAGAAGACAAACGCATGCTCGTACCCGGAACTCTGAATCATCCTGGATATCGGGATCACGGTCAGCGCTGCTCCGGCACCGAATCCAGCGGCCGTCAGGCCGGCGGCCAGGCCACGCTTGTCCGGAAACCACTTGAGCGCAGTGCCCACACAGGTTCCGTAGACGCACCCTGCTCCGATGCCGGATATGACAGCGGCAACGTAAAGCACCGGCAAACTCGGCGCGTACGCATCGAGAATCCAGCCCAGCGCCGCGCATATCGAGCCTCCGATCACGACCGGACGGGGCCCGAACCTGTCGACCAGCCAACCTTCAACAGGTACCAGCCAGGTCTCGGTGACGACAAAAATGGAAAACGCCAACTGAATGGCCGCCTGCCCCCAGTGATGCCTGGCATCCATCGGGACGACAAAGAGGGTCCACGCGTACTGCAGGTTGGCGATCAGACCCATGCAGACTATGCCTGCTGCCAGCTGGACCCAACGGTTATGCCGCATAGACGTATAGCCGCTGAAGGCCGCGTAGGTTTGCGTCACGTTTTCTGTCTCCGTCTGTTGATTTATTCGCCTGCTCAACACAAGCTCTGCCTACCTGTTGCCCTGTCCGGGGCAACGCACTCACTCAAGCGCATCCGGAGATCGACATGCACGATGTAAAACATGGTGCTCGATGCTATCCATTAATAAAAGTTAATAATATTTATCGTATCGGTTAGACATCCGTTATATATACGGATACCGCAATGGCGAAATCGTCTTGCACTTCGTTGATGGCGCCCCTGGGCGACGTGCCGAAGAAGCAGTCCGCCACATTGAGTCACACTCTCGCAATCCGCAACATGTTAGTGCTGCCCGGCTCGCCAAAGGGCATGCCGGCAACGATAGCCACCTGATCGCCGGAACTGGCCAAGCCCTGTCCCATAGCGATGCCGCACGCGGCACTCACGATCTCGTCAACGGTTTCGACGTCAGGGCTGACCGTGGAGTGCACGCCCCACGCCAACGCAAGCCGCCGCGCCGTCGACAGCTTCGGCGTGATGCTCAGAATCGGGGCGCTCGGGCGCTGCCGAGCAGCCCGCAGGCTGGTGTGCCCGGAAGTCGTATAGGTAACCGTGGCGACCGCGGAGATTGTCTGCGCGACGTCCCGAAGGGCCGCACAGATCGCGTCCCCGGGCGTATGCAGAGGAAGTTCGTGCTGTGCGTCGAGCAGGCTCCGATAAAGGGGATCACGCTCCACCTCCTGGATGATCCGGTCCATTATCTCGACGGCCTCGACGGGATAACCGCCGCTGGCCGATTCCGCGGACAGCATGACGGCATCCGCGCCGTCGTAGATCGCCGTCGCAACGTCCGATGCCTCGGCACGCGTGGGTACCGGTGCAGATATCATCGATTCGAGCATCTGCGTCGCGATGATCACGGGCTTGCCACGACTACGGCATGAGCGAAGAATGCGCTTCTGCACGCCGGGCACGCGCTCCGGGGGAAGCTCGACGCCGAGGTCGCCGCGCGCGACCATCACGGCATCAGCCGCGCTCACGATCTCGTCGAGCCGATCCAGCGCAGCGGGTTTCTCGAGCTTGACCATGAGTCCCGCGCGCTCGCCGATGAGCGCGCGCGCATCGATCAGGTCTTCCGGTTGCTGCACGAACGACAGCGCAATCCAGTCGGCGCCGAGCGACAACGCAAATTCCAGATCGACCCGATCTTTCCGGGTCAGCACGGGAATCGGCAATAGGGTGTCGGGAACGTTCACCCCCTTGCGATCCGACAAGACTCCGCCGTGTGTCACGCACGTGCTGATGCACTCGCCGTCGTTGTCGATCACTTCCAGTCGCAGTTTGCCGTCGTCGAGAAGAAGCGACTGTCCCGCCGCAACCACTTCGAACAGTTCAGGATGAGGCAAGTGAACGCGGCCGACGTCACCGTGGGCCGGGTTGCGATCGAGCGCGAAGCGGCTGCCCGCTGCGAGCGTAACCTTGCCGGCAGCGAACGTGCCAACGCGCAGTTTCGGCCCTTGCATATCGGCCAGCACCGAAATGGGTCTGCCCGTCGCACGTTCGACCTCACGCACGAGCTCATGGCGTCGCCGATGATCCTCGTGCGAGCCGTGGCTGAAATTCAGGCGGAACACATCCACGCCGGCCCGAAACAGCTTCGTAACCGTCTGCAGATCGGAAGTTGCGGGACCCAGCGTGGCAACAATCTTGGCTTTACGACTACGGAGCATGATCGATCACTCGTATGAAATGAATGGTTGGCAACACAGCTGGCGGCGCACCCAACCGGCCACGCCGCGCCCCGCCCTGGACTCAGCGACAACGGAGCCCCATTGCCATCGCACTGCCGCTCAAGCATCCAGTTGCTTGAGCAGCGCGTCGACGCTTCCTTTCGCGTCGCCGAACAGCATCCGTGTGTTTTCCTTATAGAACAGCGGGTTTTCCACGCCGGCATAGCCGGTGGCCATGCTGCGCTTGGACACGATCACCGTGCGCGCCTTCCACACTTCAAGCACCGGCATTCCGGCAATCGGGCTGGTCGGATCCTCGAGTGCGCCGGGATTGACGATGTCGTTCGCACCAATCACGAGCGCTACGTCCGCACCAGCAAAATCGTCATTGATTTCATCCATCTCGAGCACGATGTCATACGGTACCTTCGCTTCAGCCAACAGCACGTTCATGTGCCCCGGAAGTCGACCGGCGACAGGATGAATGCCGAAGCGCACACGCACGCCTGACGCCTGCAGCTTGCGCGTGATTTCGCTGATCGTCGCTTGTGCCTGCGCGACAGCCATGCCGTAGCCGGGCACGATGATGACGTCCGACGCGTCGCGCAGCATGGCGCCGACTTCGTCGACGCTCGCCGACACAATCTCCCCCTCGACTTGCGCCACGCCAGCGCCGCTCGATGCGCCGAACCCGCCAAGAATGACGGACAAGAAGCTGCGGTTCATCGCACGGCACATGATGTAGCTCAGAATCGCGCCACTTGACCCGACAAGCGCCCCCGTCGTAATCAGCAGATCGTTGTCGAGCATGAAGCCCGTTGCCGCGGCGGCCCATCCGGAGTAGCTGTTCAGCATCGAGACGACGACGGGCATGTCCGCCCCGCCAATTGCCATCACCAGATGCACGCCAAGCGCCATGGCGAGAACGATCATCGTCAAGAGTGCGAATAGCCCGGCTTCACTCGAAGACGCGCTCAAGAAGCGGTAGCCCAGCACAACACAAAGCGCAACGACGACGATATTGAGCAAGTGACGCCCCGGCAAGACAAGCGGCTTGCCGCCAATCGTGCCCTGCAGCTTCAGACAAGCGACGATCGAGCCCGCGAACGTCACCATCCCGATCAACGCGCCGAGATAGATCTCGCACTCGTGGATCGTGCGTTGCACGCTATCGAGTCCCGCGACGGGCGCCAGATAGCTGTTCACGGCCGTGATCACAGCCGCGAGCCCCACGAAGCTGTGCAGGATCGCGACCAGCTGAGGCATCTGCGTCATCTCCACACGCCGGGCGAGCAGCGCACCGAGTGCTGCGCCCGCCGCGGATGAGACGAGCACGATTTCGAGACTGACAGCCGGTGCGATCAAGAGCGTCGCCGCTACCGCGATCAACATGCCGAACATGCCGTATAGATTGCCGCGGCGCGCCGTGAGCGGATGACTGAGTCCGCGCAAGCTCAGGACGAACAGCGTACTCGCTCCGAGATACGCAACGCTGCCGATTCCGTTCAACATTTCACTCTCCCGATTGATCGCGCTGGAACATTTTCAACATCCGCTGCGTGACGAGAAATCCGCCGGCGATGTTAATCGATGCCATAAAGAGCGCAACGCCGCCAAGCGTCGTAACGAGCGGCTTTGAGCTTCCAAGCTGGAGCAACGCGCCGATAACGATGATGCCGCTGATCGCGTTCGTCACGCTCATCAGCGGCGTGTGCAGCGCGGGCGTCACATTCCAGACCACCTGGTACCCGACAAACACGGCCAGCACGAAGACCGTCAGATGCGCAACGAACGACGGAGGCGCGACGGCGCCCAACGCAAGCAATGCGATGGCAGCGACGACGACGAGCGCGAATTTGCCCACGCCGGGCCCGCGGCTCGAATCCTCCCGCCCGCGCGCCTTCTCCTGATTCGCGGCCTGCTTCGACGGCTTCGGCGCATGTGCCGCAATCGCAGGCTGCTTCGGCGCGGGTGGTGGCCACGTGATCGCCCCACGGTTGACAACGGTCACGCCGCGCATGACATCGTCATCGATGTTGATTTGCAAGACTCCGTCTTTCCCTGGCGTGAGATCGGTCAGCAGATGACGGATGTTGGTTGCATAGAGCTGGCTCGACTGGGTCGCCATGCGGCTCGGAAGATCGGTGTAGCCGATAATCGTCACGCCACCCACCGAAACCACCTCGCCAGGTCTTGTCAGTTCGCAGTTTCCGCCCTGCTCGGACGCCATGTCGACGATCACGCTGCCAGAGCGCATCGACGCCACCATCTCGGCCGTAATGAGCTTCGGTGCCGGCTTGCCGGGAATCAGCGCCGTCGTCACGATGACGTCGATTTCCTTCGCCTGCTCTGCAAAGAGCAACATTTCCGCTTCGATGTAGCGCGCACTCATTTGCTTCGCGTAGCCGCCACTGCCGCTGCCTTCCTCCTCGATATCGACCGTGAGGAACTCCGCACCCATGCTTTGCACCTGCTCCTCGACGTCGGGTCGCGTATCAAACGCACGCACGATAGCGCCAAGCCCTCGCGCGGTGCCGATTGCGGCGAGTCCTGCGACGCCCGCACCGATCACCATCACTTTCGCCGGCGGCATCTTTCCGGCCGCGGTGATCTGTCCGGTAAACAAGCGCCCGAAGTGATTTGCGGCCTCGATGACGGCGCGATAACCGGCCATGTTCGCCATCGAGCTCAGCGCATCAAGCTTTTGCGCGCGCGAGATGCGCGGTACGCAATCCATCGCCAGCACGTTCGTGCCACGAGCGGCGAACTGCTGAAGCAAGGCGGGATTCTGTGCCGGCCAGATGAAGCCGATTAGCGTGGCGCCCGGTTTGACGAGCGTCGCCTCATCGACGGCAAGCGCAGGATGACACTCGGGCGGACGCACCTTGATGACGACATCGGCACCAGCCCATAACGCGCGCGAATCGGCGACAATCTGCGCGCCTGCCGCACGATAGGCGTCGTCATCGAACGATGCGGCGGCACCCGCGCCCGCCTCGACGTTCACGGCATACCCGAGCTTGATCAATTCGCCGACCGATTGAGGCGTCGCCGCGACGCGGCGTTCCCCTGCATGCACCTCGCGCGGCACTGCGATCGTTGTTGCCATCTCATCCTCTCGCGGAAAGGACATTCGAGAGCGAGCCGATCTCATCGATCGACACCGTCACGGTCGAGCCGTCCTTGATGGACCCGACGCCTAACGACGTTCCACATGCTATGACGTCGCCGGGCATGAGCGTCATGTCATGCGAAAGCATGCTGACCTGCTGGGCCGGCGAAAATATCATGTCGTCGAGCCGATAGTTCTGCCGCTCGGTATCGTCGACGTGCGTCGTCACCCTCGCAGCGCGCCAGTCGAAGTCGCATCGAATCGCGGGTCCGATGCAACTGAACGTGTCGAAGCCTTTCGCGCGACACCATTGCACGAAGTTGGGATCCTCGTTCAAGAGTTCGATCGCCGTGACGTCGTTGATGCACGTGTAGCCGAAGATGTATTGCTCGGCCTCTTCGACGGACACGTTGCTACAGCGCGTTCCTATCACGATCCCGAGCTCGCCCTCGTAAGCAACCTTGCCGTGATAATTGGCAGGGCGTCTAATCTGCTCGCCAGGCCCGATCACGGACATCGGTGGCTTGATGAGAAAGAGCGGATGAGTTGGCGGCGCCTTGTCGAGCTTTGCGGCGAGTGCGTAGAAGTTGTTCCACAATGCGATGACCTTGCTCGGGATGCACGGGCTCAACCGCGTGACGTCATCCAATGGGTGGCGCGCACCGGTCGGTTCGGCATCGCCGAACATGTCGCCTCGATACTCGGCGACGCAGTCGTCTTCGAGCAAGCCGAAGCCGACACTTCCGTTCGCCGCCTGAAAGCGTATCCACGATGTCATCGGGGTCTCCTGGATGTATGAATCATTGATTAAGAATGGAATTCGCATACAGCGTGCTAGAGCCCTGCAAAGGCGATGACCACTCCGCATACGGTCATTTCGCGCAAGGCACCCGAAAATACTCAACGTCTTCGGGCGTGAACCCGAGCGCTATCACGACCTCGTCGGTATGCCCGGCGAGCAGCTCTTCGCGGAGTGGGGCCGAGTTCTGCAGGCCAGCGGGGTGAAGCTCAAACATTGCCCGCGCCGGTCCGTTCTACCGTGATCACATTCACGCCGAACGAGGGCAGATGCTGCGCGCGGTACGCGCCGGACAGCACATGTACGAAATCGCGGGTGCGCACACTACTCAATGTCTCGCTCACTTCCTGTCTCCCCACCTTGTTTGTCTGCATCAGGGCCGCGTCCGCTCTGGCGTGCCGGCCTGTCATGTCGGTCAGCCTCCCTATTCCGGCTGCCTCAATTTAATATGTATTACTATGTATTTTGCGAATGCCGCATCGTGAGAAAAGATCGCAGCGACTAGGTCGATGCGTTGCCCAATCGCACGAGTGCGACTGCAACGCGCCGCGCGGCGGCAAGTGCCGCGGCCTCGCTCTCGAACACGGCGTCGTCGTCGACGCGCCGATACGGCAGCGGGCTCATCTGCATCTCGCCTTCGTCTTCGGCGCCGCGGACCGCCGCATACGCGGTCCATCCGCCGTTCTCGATGAGCTGCATCGCAAACAGTTCGAACCGATATGGTCCCAGGAATTCCACATGCATCGCATGTCCCCTTCTTTCGCTCGATCTCTCGTCGATCGCCGCGCCGCGCCTGCTCCACTCTGCAGCACGCGGCATCAGACCCCGACGCGAGCCTCCAGTTCGGTAAGTCTCTTGCGCAAACTCCGCACTTCCTGAAAGCGGCTTGTTTTGTCGCGAATCACTTCGCCGGCGCCCGCGATGTCGCCCGCCGCGAAGTCAAGCGGCGGGCGGACGATCAGACCGTCTTCGTCTCGCGCAACTGGAAGATCTGCTCCTTGCTATAGCCGAGGCCGAGCAAGATATCCTCCGTATGCTCGCCGAGTAGCGGCGACGACGTGATTTCCGGCTTCAGATCGGAGAACTTGATCGGACTGCCGACCGTCAGGTACTTGCCGCGCACCGGATGATCGACCTCGACAATCGAGCCGCTCTTGCGCAGCGACTCGTCCGCGGCGAGCTCCTTCATGCTGAGCACGGGCGAGCACGGAATGTCGAACTCTCGCAGGATATCGACGGCCTCGAACTTGGTCTTGTTCGCGAGCCAGTCCTCGATCGTCTTGAAGATGTCGAAGATGTGCGGCTGGCGTGCGCGTGGGGTGTTGTACGCGGGATCGTCAATCCACTCTGGCTTGCCGATCGCGCGGCAGATCGGCTCCCATGCATGGTCCTGCACGGTGAAGTAGATGTAGGCGTTCGGATCGCTCTCCCAACCCTTGCACTTGAGCACCCAGCCCGGCTGGCCGCCTCCGCCCGCGTTGCCGCCGCGCGGCACGACGTCGCTGAACGTGCCGTGCGGGTATTGCGGATACTCCTCCAGATGGCCGACGCGGTCGAGGCGCTGCTGATCGCGCAACTTCACGCGGCAGAGGTTCAGCACCGCATCCTGCATCGACACGGCAACCTTCTGGCCCTTACCCGTCTTGTCGCGGCCGATCAACGCAGTCAGGATGCCGATCGCGAGGTGCATGCCCGTGTTGCTGTCGCCGAGCGCGGCCGCGCTCACGGTCGGCGGACCGTCCCAGAAACCCGTCGTCGATGCGGCGCCGCCCGCGCACTGCGCGACGTTCTCGTAGACCTTCAGGTCCGAGTAGTGGTGCCCGTCGCTGAAGCCCTTGACCGACGCAACAATCATCTTCGGGTTTAGCTCACTGATGCGCTCCCACGAGAAACCCATTCTGTCGAGTGCGCCGGGGCCGAAGTTCTCGACGAGCACGTCCGACTGGCGGATCAGCTTTTCGAGCACCTCCTTGCCCTCCTGCGTTTTCGTGTTGAGGCTCAGCGAGCGCTTGTTACTGTTGAGCATCGTGAAGTACAGCGCGTCCGCTTCCGGAATGTCGCGCAACTGGTTGCGCGTCACGTCGCCCGAGCCGGGGCGTTCGACCTTGATCACATCGGCGCCGAACCAGGCCAGAAGCTGCGTGCACGCCGGGCCCGCCTGCACGTGCGTGAAATCGATGATCTTGATGCCGTCGAGGGGATTGCTCACGTCTTTTCTCCTGATAGGTTACCCGGATGGATTACTTCTTCATCGCCGCGCTTTGGGGATTGAGATTCGTCAGGCGGCCGCTTTCAGTGCCGGCTGCTTCGTCGATGACCGCATTGACAAGGGTCGGCTTGCCCGATCGGATCGCCTCCGTCACCGCCTTTTCGAGCTCCTCCGGCGTCGTGACGTGATGGCCGATGCCACCGAAGGCCTCCATCATCTTGTCGTAGCGCGCACCCTTGACGAACACCGTCGGCGCGACGTCGGCGCCCCCCGACGGGTTAACGTCCGTGCCGCGATAGACGCCGTTATTGTTGAAGATGACCGTGCAGACGGGCAGGTTATAGCGGCAGATCGTCTCGATCTCCATGCCGCAGAAGCCGAACGCGCTATCGCCCTCGATCGCGAGCACCGGCTTGCCGGTCTCGACCGCCGCGGCGACCGCAAAGCCCATGCCGATACCCATGATTCCCCACGTCCCGCAATCGAGACGCTTGCGCGGTTCGTACATGTCGATCACGGCGCGGCCGTAGTCGAGCGTGTTCGCGCCTTCGTTGACGACCGTCATCGACGGGTTCGCCTTCACGATGTCGCGCAACACTCGCAGCGCGCTGTGGAAGCTCATCGGCGACGGGTTCTTCGCGAGCGTCTCTGCCATCTTCGCGAGGTTCTTGTTCCTTCGCCCGGCGACAGCCTCGAGCCATTCATCGCTCGGTTTCGGAAAGCCGGTCGCGACACCGTCGAGGAGCGCCTTCACGCATGAGTGGATATCCCCGACGACGGGGGCCGCGATCTGTACGTTGCTGTCCATCTCGGTCGGCGAGATGTCGATCTGCACGATTTGCTTCGGCGTGCCGCCCCAGGTCTTGCCCTTGCCGTGAGCGAGCAGCCAGTTGAGGCGCGCGCCGATGAGTAGCACGGTGTCGCACTCGGCGAGCACATACGAGCGCGCGGCCGCAGCCGATTGCGGATGCGTGTCGGGCAGCAGGCCCTTCGCCATCGACATCGGCAGGAACGGAATACCCGTTTTCTCGACGAGTGCGCGGATTTCGCCGTCGGCGCGCGAATATGCCGCCCCCTTGCCCAGCAGGATGAGCGGACGCTTTGCGCGCTTCAGCACTTCGAGCGCACGCTGCACCGAATCCGGTGCGGGCAGCTGGCGCGGCGCCGCGTCGATCACACGCACCAGCGAGCGGCGCGCCTTCTCGGTTTCCATCGCCTGCGACAGCAGCTTGGCCGGCAGATCGAGATAGACGCCGCCGGGGCGGCCCGACACCGCCGCGCGGATCGCGCGCGCGATCCCGATGCCGATGTCCTCCACGTGCAGCACACGGAACGCCGCCTTCGCGTGCGGCTTCGCGATGTTGAGCTGATCCATCTCCTCATAGTCACCCTGCTGCAGATCGACGATCTCGCGTTCGCTCGAGCCACTGATGAGAATCATCGGGAAGCAGTTCGTCGTCGCATTGGCCAGCGCCGTGAGGCCGTTGAGGAAGCCGGGGGCCGAGACGGTCAGGCACACCCCGGGCTTCTGCGTCAGGTAGCCCGCGGCCGCAGCTGCGTGGCCTGCGTTCTGCTCATGACGAAAGCTGATCACGCGCAGGCCTTCGGCCTGCGCGAGCCGTGCGAGATCGGTGATCGGAATGCCTGGCAAACCGTAGATCGTCTCGATGTCGTTCATCTTCAACGCGTCGATGACGAGATGGAATCCATCGGTCATCGATGCGGCTTCTTGTGCCGGGCGGGTTTCCACTGGAGTGGTCCCAACGACTTCTGCCATGTCATGTCTCCTGGGGGCAAATGGTGGTCTTGTTGGTATATGGTATATCACATATTGAATGTGTCAACAGCTATTTTGAGCCGCGCCAGGAGCCCGCGCGGCGGAACCCGCCTCGCGGGCCCGCCGTTGCGGAGCCAGTCAGGAAAGGCCTTGTTGATGTGTATGCGGTCGGCGGACATCGGGCACGCCTCGCAGTCACTCTGCGCGATCCTCATCCGGCGGATCGCAGTTGGTATACGCCCCTTTTTTATTTGCGTTTTAAACATTGCATATCACATATCAAAAGGATTTATAGAAGGACCGTGCTGTGGGGGCATGTGGACCGGAAAGTGCAGCCAAGAAGGGCGTGGCCAAGAACACGGCGCAACTGTTCAGCCTGTTCGCGTTGGGCAGCTCGGAGCCAGGCCTTCCATTCCCGCTCCATGCAAACCGCCCGCTCTCGAACCTCGGCCCCCCCTATGCCTTTGCCCGGGCCCCGGATAGTGACCGCGCTGCAGGACTCCATCCGGATCACGGCGAATACATTGCGATGTAGCGCCTGAGAGGTATTCGAGTTCGCCCGCGGCCGGCCGGACCTTTCGCTATCCTTACCTGTTGCGTCTTCGACTACCAAGTCAATTCATGCCGAGCTGCAAGCCTTCTGCTTTCGCGGGACTTCAGGAATCCGTCGCCATTCTCGTACGGACGGGCGTGTAAGACGGATCGAACTGCGCGCCCCTGGCCAGTCCGGCCCACAGAATTCGTGCGCGCTTGTTGGCCACCGCGATCAGAGCCTTAAAACCCAACGCGTGCCCGCGACTGGACGATCCAGCGCGAGAGTCGGTCGTTGCGTCGGTGGGCCGTCAGGACCGCAGAGCGTGCGCCCTGAAACAGCAGGGTTCTCAGATAGGCGTCCCCTTGTTTTGTGATGCGCCCGAGCCCAGACTTGCCGCCGCTGCTGTTCTGTTTGGGCACGATGCCCAACCATGCGGCCATCTGCCGGCCGTTCTTGAATTGCCGCGCGTCGACCACCGTTGCTACTGCAGCCGATGCCGTCAGCCGGCCGACGCCGCATACGCCCATGCAACGTTGGGCTTGCGGGTCGTGAGCGGCGTGTTCCGCGATCTGCCTTTCAAGCCACGAAATTTGCTTATCCAGCGACTGCCATTACGTGCAGCCACGCATTAACGCCTGGCGCGCCGGCCCAGCCAGCTCGTTGCTTCCGTCCTCGACGCGCTCGCCGAATTGCTTGCCAACGAGTCAATGCCTTGCGGCAGGAGCACGCCGAACTCGGCCAGCACCCGACGATGCCGATCTGGCGATCGGGGAGGTCCTTACCAATTCGGATCATGACTGCGACTGGGGGCGAGAATCATGCCGGGCCTGGCTGGCAAAAGCCCCAACTATCGGGGCGTGAAGATAGTAGCGGGGAGAAACTTGCTCTGTCTGAGCGTGGCTTCATTCCCTCGAGGGTTGGTGGAGTTGGACGACGTTGCATCAGCAGACCATGCGTGTGCATGATGCGATAGATGCGCTTCGCATTGAACGGAACCTGTCCGGCAGCAATGCGTTCATTGCGCGGCGAGCCCCACACCCGGCGATAGCCATAGCTGGGCAAATCGCCGACGACTCGGCGGATTTCTTCGACCACGCTCGCATCGTCGGTCTGCCGCGATTGACGGCCATCGCGCCACGTGGTGTTAGTCAAAAACACAGTCTTATGCCTACCCACTAGTTTAAGTGAGTGGCCATGTCCGGTGTTTCAGGGGGCTGCTCCGGTTGGAGCCTCCCCCCCAACCCGGGCGACACAGATGTCAAAAGTGATCGTTACCATAAGAAAGATTTAATTTCCTTCTTTGGACCTCGTCCGTAGAGTCTTCCCTGCATTAGCCCATCATGAAGAGACGCCCTGGTTTCACGGATTCGTCTCTTTCTAAATTATTACACAGTAGGCCTAAATAAATATCAGGTCTGGAGACAATACATGAAACTGGTTACTCGCCTATCTGTAGGTGAAGGCATCCTCTTGCTTGCAGGTTTGACCACTGGAGGATGCGGTCGCGCCTACGCCCAGGCCCTCCCTGACTCACAAACGATGGAGGTTCAGGAGCTACGCCAGGAACTTGCAATCATAAGCAAGCGGCTAGACGAACTGACCACGAACCGCTCCAGACCAGGCACTCAAAGCGCACTACAGAATCAGAAGCAGTCCTCTGTGCAAAATGCAGACGCATCGCATTCACCCGTGCGGTCCGGAGTCACCTATGCTGAAGCGCCCGCGGCCGCGTCGAGCACGGCCGCCGAGGCGAGCGGTTCGAGCTGGGGCAACGGCATGCCCTCGCGTCTCAAGGAAATCCTGACCGCCCTCGGCAACATGGAATTCTATGGAGACCTGAATCTTTCCGCTGACTACGCAACCAAAGGCCTGAAAAGCTCTTACGTGCGCCCCGATGGCACTAGAGTCTTTCCGCAAGGCAATATGGGCTGGCAGCCGGACATTTCATCGAACCTGTCGTATCTCGGCGTGCGTGGAAAACATAACATCGGGTCGTTGCCATTCGCGTTCGTCTACCAGTTGGAAACGCAGATCGACGTCTCCGCGACGGCGGGCACGGCCAACTCGAACTCCGCGCAGGACTCGACGGTGAAAGGCGCGTTGACTTCGAGAAACAGCTTCCTCGGCTTGTCGTCCCCGTCTTGGGGCGCGCTGAAAATTGGTAAAACCGACGCGCCATACAAGACCTCGACGCAACGCATGAACCCGTTCTCCGGCATGCCCGGCGATTACGCGACCATCATGGGCAACACGGGTGGCGACAATCGTGTGGAGTTCGGCACACGCCTCGATCATGCGATCTGGTACGAGTCTCCGAATTTCAACGGTTTCACGTTCAATGCGCTCGTTTCCCCCGGTCAGAATCGCGGATTCGAGAATTCGACCCAAGCCGCAGGCGAATCCAACTGTACCGGCGGCAACATACCCGGCAGCGGCGGCGGCCCTGTCGCCTGTAACGACGGCAGCTTTGGATCGGCGTACAGCGCGAACATCGCATACACGCGCGGCCCTCTCTACGTTACTGCGGCGTATGAATTGCACCGCAGCGTCAATCGGTCCGGGGACGTCACCAACACGCCAGCCGCCGCCGCGTCCGCTGACGGCACCGATCCCAATGACGTGGGCAACGAATGGGCGCTCAAGGTCGGTGCGCAATATGCGTTTCCGACGGGCACCACGATCAACGGCATCTACGAATGGATGCGCCGGAAAATCCCTTCCTATCTCGAGACACAGAACGAACGTAGCCGAAACGGGTTCTGGATTTCGGTGACGCAGGCCATCACATCGGCAGACTCCGCGAGTATCGGTTGGGCCCATGCTGGTCGCTCGCCCGGCGACCCCGGCCAACACAACACAGCGCCGGCGGATCCCAACGCGCTCGGGATTCCCAATCCGTCGAATGCCGCCAACATGTTCGCATTCCTGTATCGACACGCGTTCGACAAGCATTTGTCGGTCTATGCCAACTACGCGTTGGTGATCAACCAGGCCAATGCACACTATGCGATCGGCGCGGGCGGTAGAAGTGTCACTTACGACTGCCACGACGGCAGTTCCGTCTCGGCGGGTGCGCCTTTCTGCTACGCCGGCGGGCACCAGATGGCCCTCTCCGTGGGTGTCGACTACAAGTTCTGAGCGCGCCGGGAGACCGGCAGCAAACAGGTGGTGGCGCGCCAGGCAAAACTGGCGCGATCGCAGGTCACATCACGTACGAAAAGGTCGTGCCGGAACCAGCATGTCAGCGCAATTGCGAACCAGCGGGTCGTGGATGGTATCGACACCCACAATTGCATTTGACCTTCGACAAGCGCCGCTGCGGGAAAGCCGCACGCCGGGATCTGTGGGAGAGGTGTCGGGCAACCGGCACCTCTCCCATACCAGGTCCCCTACGATGAAGAAGTAGCAATCCCCATTGACCCCGACACATGCGCAGGCCGCCGGCAGGCAGTCAGCCATTGCGGGTAGGCGTCATGGCGCCGGGGATGATCGCCGCCATGACGCCAGTGAGGACGTGGTTGTCGGGGAACGCGGCGCCCTACTCGCCGAATCCGAAGTTCGACAATCGCCCCGACCACGAAAACGGGCTTGCGCATCGTGTACGTGAGCGCATCGGGATGCACGAGCACCACTTGGCCGTTGATCTTGTCGCACCAGCCCCGCGTAGTGGGCGAGCGTGCCGATGGCGGCGGGTACATCCTGGCGAATGGCGGCCGCAAGGGGCTTGCCTGCGTCGAGACGCTCGAGCGCAACGATTGCATCCCGGCACTTGCGCAAAAGTTCGGAGAATCGCATCAGGATGAGTCCGCGCTCCGCCGTGCATATGCCGCTCCGCGCATTCAGCGCGACGATCTCAATCGGTTCTTCCGTGGCGGTGTTTAGAATGGCAGAGTATTCGCCCGTGCCGGGCGCTCGCCGCTTTCCGTCGATAAGGAGGTCATGTCGCCTGAGATCGCATCAGTGTCGATCGCGTACACATTGCGAATGGCGATATTGTGCGTCTCGAACCGTTGGCAGAACCGCGCCTGTCCGCGCTTACGACGCTCGCATCAATGCGTCGTCATCGGGGGACGAGCGGCATCAGTTCGTCTGCTGCTTCCTGTCGTATCGGATTGCAGGTGCTGCGTTGCGTCTGGCGCGCGCCGCTGCGCGGGGCCTGGGAATTCCCGTCGGCAAGCAGCGACCACACAGCGTCGGCATTGGGACGCAGCGAGCGGTGGCGGCGGCGCACGAGCATGGTCGTCACCGATACTTCCGGCACGAGCGGACGTGCGACGAGCGATGACGGCAGAGTCGACGCACGTGTGTCGATGGGCAGCACGCCGATGCCGAGGCCCAGTTCGATCATGCGCAATGCGGTGGCGACATGCGCGCACTCGTTGGTGCGTTGCGCGCCGACGCGATGCGTATTGAGCGTGCGCTCCGTCATATTGCGCGTGCCGGCTTCTGCGTTGAGCGTGACGAGCGGCGTGTCGCGCAATGCGTCCCAGCACAGCGCGGCGCCGGATGCGAGCGGATGCGCATGCGGCAATACGGCACAAAGCGGCGTCGAGGCCAGAGCTTGCGCATGAAAGGCGTCGGTGCCTGCGAAGTTTGCATCGCACAGGACGCCGAAATCGACTGCGTCCTGCTCGACAGCGGCGAGTACCGCGTGTTGCGGCTGTTCCTTCGCGGTGACGATCAGACCAGGGAAAGCCGCAGCACAACGCGTAAGCCACTCGGGCAACCCGCCCGACGAGAGCATGGAATCGCACGCGAAGACGACGAACCCCGTAGGTTCTTCAAGTGCGGCTCGCACGTCGCGCAGCGTCATTTCGAATTCTTCGATCAGATGCCCGATGCGTCGTTCGAGCCGGGAGCCCGCTGTGGTCAGCTCTACCTGACGCGTGGTGCGATCGAAGAGGCGCAGTGCGATAGCCTCTTCGAGTTCGCGCACGCACCGGCTCGCGGCCGACTGTGTCAAATCGAACTCGCGCGCCGCGCGAGTGAAACTCCGCTGGCGCGCGACGGCGATGAACACCTTCAATTGCTGCAGCGTTACGTTCATGTGTTCAGGTCCACACTCGCTGATGCGAACTTTATTCGCCAGTCTGTTCCGGCCAGTGACGCAGGCCTGGTCCGCTTGCCGCGAGTTCCGGCACGCGTTCGTCACACTTCTCATTCGTTGAAGCGATCCAGCGTGCGCGCATCGGCGCGAGAATGAATTTCGCCGACACGCCTGCCCCAATCGTGATTACCGCCGACACGATGAACACGAGATTCCACCCGCCCGTCGTGGCGAGCACCGAAGCGATCGGCACGACGAGCGACGCCGTACCCTTCGCCGTATAAAGCGTGCCCGCGTTCGCCGCGGCGTACTTGCTGCCGAACGTATCGGCGCAAAGCGCCGGGAAGATCGAGAAGATCTCGCCCCAGAACAGGAAGATCAGTGCTGCGAATGTCATGAACGCATAGGGGTTCTGGCCATATTGCATCAAGCCCAGCAGCGCAAGCCCTTCACCGATAAAGATCGCGAACATCGTGTTTTCTCGGCCGATCTTGTCGGAAATGAAGCCGCACAGCGGACGCGTGAAGCCGTTGCAGATGTTGTCGATCGACAGCGTCATCGTGAGCAGCGGCAGCGTCATGCCGAAGAGACTCATCGGTAACTTGGCGAGCCCCCAGTCCTTGGCAATCGGACCAAGTTGCGCCGTCGCCATCAGGCCACCTGCCGCCACCGCGACAAACGACGCGTAGATCACCCAGAACACCGGCGCCTTGATCATCTGACCCGGCGTATAGTCCGTTTTCGTGACAGCGAATTTGCGCTTGGCAGGCGGCGCTTTTGCGGTGTCGGGCTTTCTCAGCATCAACGCGAGCAGGAAAATGCACACACCTTGCAGAATGCCGAAGAACAGGAACGTGTGCTCGTAACCTGAGCGCGTAATCATGTTTGCGATCGGAATCACTGTGACCGCCGCGCCCGCGCCGAAGCCCGCCGCCGTCAGGCCTGCGGCGAGGCCGCGCTTGTCCGGAAACCACTTGAGCGCGTTGCCGACGCAGGTGCCATACACGCCGCCCGCACCGATACCGGCGATGACGGACGCTATATAGAGTTCGGGAAGCGTCGTCGCAAACGAGTTCATCACCCACGCAAGCCCTACGCAGATCGCACCGCCCGCCACGACAGGCTTCGGACCGAAGCGGTCGACGAGCCACCCTTCCACCGGTACCAGCCACGTCTCGGTGAGAATGAAGATCGAGAATGCGAGCTGAACTTCAGCTTGCCCCCAATGATGCTTTGCACTCATCGGCGCGACGAACAACGTCCACGCATATTGCAGGTTGGCGACGAGCGCCATACACAGGATGCCGAATGCTAGCTGCCACCAGCGGCTGCGCCAAAACGCTACCGGTGCTTGCTGAGAAATGCTGTTCATGTACCTGTCTCCGCCATCTATATTTAGGGTAGCCGACCAAAAAGCCGGTCTGTATGCATGCCGCCTTATCGTTGCGTCCCGATCGGACCGCGTCGGGTGTATTTCGCAACGCAAGTTCAAGCGCTTCTTTATAAAAGCCTTTAATCTGATTTACCGGTTCATTGCTCGGACGAATAGACGCTTGCAGGTCATTTTTTCTCGATTTCACCGCAGGGCTTTTTTTCAGCGTTAACCCGATACTCACGCGCTCTATCGTCCATTGCAGAATTCATCCTAGGGTCTCTGCTGAATTACCGATAATTAAAGTTTGTTACCATGAGGATTCATCTTCGCTTATACATCCACCATGACGATGCGTAACGCCACCCTGCGCCAGCTGAAAGTGTTCGAGACGGTGGCGCGGCACCTCAGCTTCTCGCGCGCGGCCGAGGAACTGCACCTCACGCAGCCCGCCGTCTCCACCCAGGTCAAGCAACTCGAGGAGCACGCTGGCCTGCCGCTCTTCGAACAGCTCGGGAAAAAGATCTATCTGACGCCAGCGGGCACGGAAATGCTCCACTACAGCCGAGCGATCATTCAGCAGTTTCATGAAGTGGATGAAGCGATGGGCCAGTTGAAAGGCATCTCGGGCGGCAAGCTGAACGTCGCGGCCATCAGCGCGGGCGACTACTTCTTTCCGCGGCTGCTCGCCGAATTCACGCGACGCTATACGGGTGTCGAACTGAACCTTGCAGTGCACAACCGCGAGGAACTGCTGCACCAGCTGGCAACCAATCAGACCGATCTCGCGGTAATGGTGCGGCCGCCACAAGAAATGGATTCGATCAACGAGGCGTTCGCGCCGCATCCGTATGTGATTGTGGCAGCGCCCACGCATCCACTTGCCAGCAAGCGCAACATCAAGATCAGCCAGCTCGCGAGCGAAGCGTTCGTCGTGCGCGAACGTGGCTCGGACACGTGGAATTCGATGGAAGAGGGCTTTGCGGGGCGCCTCACGAACCTCAACATCGCGATGGAGATCAAGAGCACGGAGACGATCAAGCAGGCCGTGATTGCAGGCATGGGCATCGCGTTTCTGTCCGCACATACCATCAGCCTCGAATTGCAGCTCGGGCATCTCGCCGTGCTCGATGTCGAAGGCTTTCCGGTGATGCTCAACTGGTATGTCGTTCATCGCAAGAACAAGCGGCTGCCGCCTGTGGCGGTTGCGTTCAAGCGCTTTTTGCTGGAAGAAGGTGCTGATCTGATCGAGCAGATCACGCACGTGAATCAATTGACTGTCCATAGATGACACGCTATGGAATGCCAATGAAAATTTAATTATTGTGTCTTCACCGCGACCTCTATGCTTCTTCCGAGCCACATCACTCGACCGCTTGGGATATCGCGATGAATCAATCTGCCGATTTGCACAATGAAGCGTTGTTGAGCGCCTATAACGCCGCGTTCAGCGATCTGGGCTTACGCTTTCGCTGGACCCAGGACACGCTCGATTTCTTCGACGGCGTCAGCAATGAACCTGCACGAATTACGGCCTACATCGAGCGCTTTCATTCGCATCTGCTCAGCGCCTATGACGCCGCTTTTCTCGTGCAACTGATTTTCGACCGGAAAAACCAGCTCTATCGCGAGCCCATGGCTCGATGACGCACAATTGCAGTTCATTCGTGATTCTCTCGACCTCCGCGCTCGCGAACCTGATGGTTCGCGACGCAGTTGCCGCTATGTGTTTCGTCAGCGTCGCTTTGCCTGATGGCGTTGGCGGCTACGCACGCGCATCGTTGCATGTGTCATTTGCGCGTTCCGCGCAGAGGATGCGCAGCGCGGCTGTGCACGGCGCGGATTGATCGACCACGTCCAGTGCTGCGTGAAATCGTCTGCAGGCTGCAGATGCGAAGGATCGCCGTCCCACGCGAGGCGCAACGTCGCGCTGCGTCGTGGTGACATGCCGCAATGCGCGGGCGCGCGCGCGTGATGCTCATGCATGGTCAGCATCACATGCGCGCCCAACGCGGCGGCCAGCAGGCTCACCGCGAACAGCGCTACGATTCCAGGCGTTTGCGCAGGCTCGTTGACGAAAGCATAACCAATCCAGACACACAATCCGAGCGCGACCATATCGATGACCTTGTCGCCGGGTGCACCTTGCCGCATGTTTCGCCTGCCATGCGTCAGCCGGTTGACGAGCACTATTGCCGTTATCGCAATCACCAACGCGCCCGCGAAAACAAACACACAAAGTTCCAGGCGCTCAAGCCCCGACCACGTGATGAAGCTAGCCCAGTCCGGCATGCAACCTCCTCCTCGCTTCGTGCATTCGCTGTTGTTGCGTTCCGTTACTCGCTCGGATCGCGCCGCGCGCTCTGAGCGCGTCGATCGGCGAATAGCCGAGTTCTGCCATCACTTCATCCGTGTGCTCGTCGAGCACGGGCGAACGCGCGTCACCTACGTCGGACTGTCCGTCAGCTTGATCGGGTTGCCCGCTGTCAGGTGCCTGTTGCGCACTGGAACCGACACTCAATACAGTATGTGATATAACAGATCCTCGCAAGTGCTTTCACCCACACTTGGGGGAGTCCCGGAGAACACTTCAGCCCCTTTCCCATCGGGCCTTGCGAATGCAACTTCGGCGCCCAAGCCGTCAAAGCGGAAGATTTGGCGCAGCGTCCGAAGGACGCGCGCGCACAAAGAAGCCCGGTGGCCGGCTTCATCGCCTGACGAGCGCGCCGGACGATGCGGCCCGTCAGGCGATAAAAAAAGCCGGCGGACCTTCGGGTCTGCCGGCCTTCGGCTTCAACGGGGGGTTGACGGAGCGCAGAGCGCTCAGTCGAGAAAATCGCAATTTGACTCGACAAACGCGGCAAGCCCGAGCGAGTGATCGCGCACCAGACGCTCCGCCAGTTCGGTATCGCGCTTTTCCAGCGCCTCGATGATCCGCAAATGGTCGACGATCGACCGCGACGCGCGGTCGCTCTGAGAAATCGTCATGCGGCGAATTGCGCGCACATGAATGAAGATGTTCTTGATCGTGTCAAGAATGATCTGCGACTTCGACAGTTCGACAATCGCCTGATGGAACGCGATGTTCGCATCCGAGTACTCGGTGATATGCTCGGCAGGCGTCGAGTCACGGAACTGGTCGAACATGTGGCGCAGTTTCGCGATCTCTTCGTCAGTTGCGTGCTGCGTGGCAAGACGTGCGGCCATGCTTTCGAGCGCGGCCCACATCTGGATCATTTCGACGATCTCACGCTTGCTCTTGCGCACGATGTAGATGCCGCGCCGCGGAACCATGCGCAGAAAACCGTCCTGCTCGAGCAGCGTCATTGCCTCGCGAACGGGCGTGCGGCTCACACCGAGCGATTCGCTCAGCACGCGCTCGTCGAGACGAATCTCTTCGCGCGACGCGTAAATGTCGGCATCCGCGATGGCCTGGCGCAACATCGCGTAGGCCTGATCGCGGAGGCTGGCGCTATTCCCGATTGGATGCAGCGCCAGAGGCAGGTTCAGAACAGGAGTATTCACTACCAGGTTCGCTTAGTTCGACGAGCCGATTGCGCCCATCACTGCTCCAACGCGCGCGTCGTTCGGCATGGCCTCATGCCCGGTTGCGGCTTCGAGACCGACATAACGGCCGTGCTTCGACGCAAGTTCGGCGACATGCAGCGGCACCCAAGAGGTCAACAGCACGGTTGCGGCCGAACCCAGGCCCACGAGAGCGACGGCAAAGATTGCAAGCGACACGAGATCCATGAGTTGCTCCAGCCAATTGATGATTGAATGACTCAATCATATGCTGCGTCGCGACATGAATCAAGCATCTTGTATTTAGTATATCAGATACTGTTGTTCAAGCACCACAACAACTCCAAAGCACGGATATTCGGTGCGGAGCCGCGATTACGGGAGGGTCCGATCGATATTACGCTTTTTTCCGCCCGCAAGCGCAATCTCCTGCACCACCATCAGCAGCGGTGAATCAATTTCCATCATACGTCCGGCCTCGAGATCCTGCAGCATCGCCGTCTTGTGCGCGCCCACCGCGCTCGCGCCGTTGACACGCCTTTCCACGGCACACGGAAGTGCACGGCGAAGCGATCGGCCATGGCCTTCGCCTCCAGTCGGGAGCTTCAGTCCTCGGCTGTTCGTTCGCTTGCTCGTTCAGATCGCACCGCACGCTCTGAGCGCGTCGATCTGTGCCGGCGAATAGCCGAGTTCGACCATCACCTCGTCCGTATGCTCGCCGAGCAATGGCGAGCGCGTTACCTCCGTCGGGCTGTCGGACAGCTTGATCGGGTTTCCAACCGTCAGGTACTTGCCCCGCACCGGATGATCGACCTCGACGATCGTGCCCGTCCTGCGCAGCGATTCGTCTTCAGCGATCTCCTTCATCGACAGGATCGGCCCGCACGGAATGTTGTGCTGGTTAAGGATCGCCATCGCATCCAACTTCGTCTTCGTCTTCGTCCAGCGCTCGATCTCCGCGAAGATCTCCTTCAACCGCGGCAGCCGCGCGCCGGGCGTGGCGTACTCCGGGTCCGTCGCCCACTCTTCCCTGCCAATCACGTTACAGATCTTCACCCACACCGGCGCCTGCGTAATGAAGTAGATGTACGCGTTCGGATCGTGCTCCCAGCCCTTGCATTTCAGGATCCATCCCGGCTGTCCGCCGCCTGACGCATTGCCCGCCCGCGGCACCGCCTCGCCGAATGCGCCGTTCGGATACTGCGGATACTCCTTCATCACGCCCGTGCGCTCCAGACGCTGCTGGTCGCGCAACTTCACGCGGCACAGGTTCAGCACGCCGTCCTGCATCGCCGCGAGCACCTTCTGCCCACGGCCCGTTATCGTGCGCTGATACAACGCCGTCACGATGCCCAGCGCCAGATGCAGGCCCGTGCCGCTGTCGCCGATCTGAGCACCTGTCACCACCGGTGGGCCGTCGTCGAAACCCGTCGTCGACGCCGCGCCGCCCACGCACTGCGCGACGTTCTCATAGACCTTGCAGTCCTCGTACGGCCCTGGACCGAAGCCCTTCACCGACGCGACGATCATCTGCGGATTCAGTTCCTGGATGTGCTCCCACGTGAAGCCCATCCGGTCCAGCGCGCCCGGCGCGAAGTTCTCCACCAGCACGTCGCACTTCCGGATCAGCGCTTCCAGCACCAGCTTGCCTTCCGGGTGCTTCGCGTCGATCGTCACCGAACGCTTGTTGTGGTTGAGCATCGTGAAGTACAAGCTGTCGGCATCGGGAACGTCGCGCAGTTGTTCACGCGTGATGTCGCCCGCGCCTGCGCGTTCGACCTTGATGACGTCCGCCCCGAACCACGCGAGCAGTTGCGTGCAGGTCGGCCCCGACTGCACGTGCGTGAAATCGAGAATGCGCACACCGTCGAGTGCTTTGCTCATGCTACATCTCCCATCGTTGATTGCTGTTCGCCGCTGACGCTTTTCGTGCCAGTCCGGACTCACCTTACCCAGGCCAGACACATGTGATATGTGATATATCGTATTTACAGCATGACGTTTGAGCAAGCTTTTTCCGGCGATTTCCGATGAGGGCAAACCCTTATTGGCCGCACCGATACTCAACCCGCGCTGAAGACGCGCCCCACCCGCGACGCGCTGCGCCCGAAAGACAATTGCGATGACCGGTGCCCTCGCGGAGAGCGTCAAGTGACCGACGCGGCCGCGAGTGTTGTCGTCAACGTGCTTCCTGTCCGATCAATGGAACGACGACGTGCGCAGCCGCGATAGCCGCGGTTGCGCTTGCGAATACGGTGAGATCGATGGCCTGTTGATAGGGCAAGAAGGGGCGCATGCGCGCCGTCATCGAGTTTGCGGACGGCGGCGCAGGCGACCCAATCGCCGCTGTGAATGAACTGCATGGCCGACAATTCGAGTTGACACCGCACACGTGTTTCTACACGCGTCGATGTTCTCCGTGCTGATCGTCGCAACAACGTTCGACGTGATATTGACTGCGCAAGTACAAAGGCGGCGTGCATGCCGCCCAGGTTCGATCGCCCGGAACGACACGTCAGGCGCTGACGCGTGCCTCCAGTTCCGCGATGCGCTTGCGCAGATTTCGGTCTTCCAGGAAGCGCGCGCTTTCGTCACGAATCACCGCGACGATGCCCGTCAGTTCGTGCTCGTCCGAATACAAGAGTGCGACCGTAAAAGCGATCGACAGTGCGCGGCCGTCCTTGTGAACCGCGGGCACTCGAAGGACGTCGTTGCCATAGCGCGTCTGCCCGGTCGCCATCGTCTTTTCGTAGCCTTCCCAATGGCGCCCGCGCAGACGTTCGGGAATGATCAGGTCCAGCGAATTGCCGAGCGCTTCTTCCGGCGTGAAGCCGAACATGCGTTCTGCTGCGGGATTCCACATCGTAATCGCGCCGCTCCTGTCCGAGATCACGACGGCATCGCCGATCGCGTTCACCAGTTGTTGATAGTCAATGATAGCTGCTTGCATAGTTGGGCTCGTGCGTCATATGGATACCGCTCAGTGAAAAACAGCGCCCGCCTGGACGCCATTCGAGTGACTCCGTTCGTTCGCATCGCACGGCGTCATGTCCGGGAACTTGATTCAGTTCCTCACCCCATCTGCCATGATGTCGCCTCCTTGGCCAAGAGTGCCGCGCGACGTAATATACAATATTCCATACACCGTATTAGTCAATGACTTCTTGCAGATGCCTGTCCATGCTGCTGCATCGCACAAGGTCGCCAGGGCTTTGTGTATGAGGAGTGTCGGCGATCGGATCGCGCACTGCACATGCGCCGGCACGGGATAGTCCCGGGGTTGCCGTGCGGGTGTGAGGACAGCCTCAGTCCAGAAAATCGCAATGCGCTTCGACGTACTGCGCGAGATCGAGCGAGTGCTGACGCACGAGCGTTTCGACGCGCTCGGTATCGCGCGCCTCGAGCGCTTCGATGATGCGCATGTGATCTTCGATCGAACGCGACGCGCGGTCGCTTTGCGCGATCGTCATGCGGCGTATCGCGCGCACGTGCATGATGATGTTATTGATCGTGTCGAGGATGATCTGCGAGCCGGACAATTCGACAAGCGCCTGATGGAACGCGATGTTCACCTCCGAGTACTCCTCGATGTGATCGGTCGGTGCAGCCCGGCTGAACTGATCGAACATGGCCCGCAGGCGCGCAATATTCTCGTTCGACGCGCGCAGCGTCGCGAGGCGTGCCGCCACGCTTTCCAGCGCGGCCCACATGCAGATCATCTCGACTATCTCTTTCTTCGTCTTGCGCAGGATATAGACGCCGCGGCGCGGCACCGTGCGCAGAAAGCCTTCCTGCTCGAGCAGCGTCATCGCTTCACGCACTGGCGTGCGGCTCACGCCGAGCGCCTCGGTCAATTCCTTTTCATCGAGACGTACCTCTTCATGCGAGTGATAGATGTCGGTATCCGCGATCGCCTGCTTGAGTCGCACATACGCCTGGTCGCGCAGCGATGCCGTCGCGCTGATCGGCGTGAGGTTCAGGCTCAACGGGACCGCGCGGACATTCTCTGGCGTGTCGGTGGACATGGTCGACGTATCTCCTCGTTGTCGATTACGGTGATGGTCCGCTCGATCGTGGGCCGGATAGGCGCGGTCGTTTGGCCTCGCATTTCTCTACTTGCATATTCACAATACTGTATATCACATGTTCTCCTGACACCAGCGCCCCTGCACTCTGGTTTGCCGCACCCACTCCATAAGTGTTAATGAATAGTTTTTACAGAAAACTTTAACTATCGTGAATTCATAGCCCGACCTATGCTGTCGTCACGTAATCGATGAAATGGAGAGGATCATGCGCAATGCACACGACGATGGACAACGGACCGACTACGACCGCGCAGTCAATGCGCAGCTGTGCGCGTTCAACAGCGCGTTCGCCGACCTCGGGCTGCGCTTTCGCTGGGATGCGCAAACGCTGATGTCGCTCGCGGCGATCGACGGCGACCACGCTCGCGTTGTTGCCTACATCGAGGCGCAACAACCGCATCTGCTCAATGCGTATAGCGCGGAGTTCCTGAGCGCAGCAATCCTCGTGAAGAAGAGCGCGCACACGCCGGACGCGCTGCCGACGCGCATCGAGGCATCATGCGACGGCTACCGCTCGCAACGGGCAGCGGGTTTCACGCTCTCACAGTACTTCGGCGACGATGCGGGATTGCCTGCACTGGCGGGCGCCTGAACGTCGGCACTGACACGACGAAGCGTGGCGTAAGGCGGCCGGAATTGACGCGGCCAGCGAACGGCCGACACCCGGCGCCGGAATTGAAGTTCGGAAAGAGAGGATTCCTTAAGCCATATCCAGCCCACCGCTGTCAGGGCGCAAGTGGGGGTGGCCCCATGCTGCACGCACAAGCAGTCATCGATACCACGCAATGAGGCCGAGCTCGGCCGGCACGAACCCGCCGTCGCGCAAGCGATCGCGATACGCGACGGCCGCCGGCCAGTAGAAGCCATCCAGATATTCGCGCAGCATCCGGTTGCTGCTGAAGCGCGGCGCAAGTTCCGACATGCTCGCGCGCACGCGTTGCGCCCAGTCTCGCGGTATGCCCTGCACGTCACGTGCGCTAGAACGCCGGCACGATGTCGTCCTCGAGCAATTCGTAGAGGTGCTCAGCATCGTCCGCGTTGTTGTTGCTGTTGTCGTCGCCGATCGCCCAGCCGTAGAGCGGCTGATAGGCTTCCGCCCACCAGCCGTCGAGCGAGGAGAGGTTGAGCCTGCCGTTTGCGAGCACCTTCATCCCGCTCGTACCACATGCCTCCCACGGGCGCCGCAGCGTGTTGATCCACACATCGACGCCTTGCACAAGCTGCTGCGCGAGCGCCATATCGTAGTCCTCAAGGTATACCACGCGCTTGCGCAGCGTCGAAACAGTGTGTAATCGAACCACTCGTGGATCAGTACCTTGCCCTCCACGTCGTCAGGGTGCGCCTTGCCCGCAACGATGAGCTGCACGGTCAGCTCTTCGTTCGTCAGCAGGCGTGCAAGGCTTGCCGAATCGCGCAACAGCAGGTTCGGACGCTTGTAGCCCGTGAAGCGGCGGGCAAAGCCGAGCGTCGGGATGTTCGGATCGAGCACGCGCGACGCATGGGCGAGCTTGTCGGACGGCCCGCCTCGCTGTCCGAGCTGCCACGCGAGCCGCACGCGCATAACGGACGAGGTCGCGGCGCTGCTGGGCCGACAGCGCCCGGAGCGTCTCATCGTCGCACGCGGCGACGGCCGCCGTGTGGCCATCGACCGCGCCGAGCCAGCGGCCCTTCCCGCAAGCGTGGGTCCACAGATGTCCGACCACGCGGAATCCCAGGTCGGCACGTGGACACCGTTGGTCACGTGACGCACCGGCACCTCATCGATCGGCCAACGCGGATACCCATACTTCGTGAGGAAATTGTGCGGGACGTCAACGGTAGTCGCAAGCTCGCCACTACCCATAAATCGCTTTTAAATCAAGGATCTAAAGGGCGTCTCCGGACACTACCGGAATACCCGGGAAGCCTTGAGTGGCGGAAGGCAGCCGGAGTCGAACCGACCCGGGAGTGTCTGACACCCCCAACCGGGTTTGAAGCCCGGCCGTACCACCGGATACGAATGCCTTCCATGGGAAAGAGAACCCAAAGAGCGAGAAGAACGACGAGCGCCTACGCCTGTACACCCACCCAACCGCTGTCAGGCCGCAGGAAGTGAAGATCGCGGTGGAAGCGAGTATACCCAACCCGATCGAAGAACTCGAGAATCTGGATCGCGCGCTTGCGGCCAAGCCCGGTCGCATCGCGAAACGTCGCCGCGTCGAGCCCGCCGCCGCCCGTCGGCGCGAGATGCGCCACCAGCCCGGCCAGCTCGCGCACGACATCCGCGTGATAGAACAGGTCGCGCACGACCTGATGCACGTCGCCGCGCCGCGCAAGCTTGCGCAGCAGCGTACGCACGGCCTCCTCGGCCGCGCCCGTGTCGCGCGCCAGATCGCGGACCCACGGCGGATCGAAGCGCCCCGCATGAATCAGCGGCAGCAGTTGCTGCGCCAGCGCTTCCTCGCGCGCATCGAAACTCACCGAATGTGACGGCAGATGCAGCCACGGCCCGCTTCGCGCCACCTCCCCGCCATCCACCAGTGCATCGACCAGCGCGCGCCACAGCGCGTCGCCGACGAGCGGCGCCGCCATCCGCCGCAGGCGCGCCGCATCGAGCCCCTGCTCGTCCGGCACGCGTTCGTGATACGCGCGCAGCGTGTCGATCGCCCGCGCCTGCAGCGCATCCCATTGCACCCGAGCGATCACTGTGCCGTCGTTCGACGCACGCTCGCGCTGGCCGATCGCCAGTGCGTCGTCCGGCAACGCCAGCGCGTCGGGCGCGAAGCCCGTCAGGTGCGTGAGCATCGCGCGTGCGATACCGAGCGGTGCCTGCGCGAGCAGCGCATCGAGCCGCCCTTCGTCAAGCCATGCCGCCAGCGCATCGAGCCATGCACGCCGCGCGGGCGTGCGACGCTTGCGCGCGGGACCGAACGGGTCGAGCACGCGACCGCCGCCGACGGTGCGCGTCGCCTGCGGGTTGCGGACGATGAAGCGATCGCCCGGCAGCGCGAACACGGGTTCGTCGAACACCAGTTGCACGCGCATCGTCTGGCCGGACGCGAGCGTATCGCCGTCGAGCAGCGCGACGTGCGCGACGCGATGCAGCGTGCCGAGATGCACGTGCAGCGGCGCCCAGTGCGTCAGCGTGAGCCCCGCATCGGCCAGCAGCGTCAGTTCCACGTCGAGACGCGGCGACGTCGCGACGAGCCGCGCATCGGCGACAGTATCGCCGCGCTCGACGTTCGCCTTGTCGACGCCGGCGAGGTTCAGCGCGCATCGCTCACCCGCGCGGCCCGTGTCGACCGGCCGGTTCTGCGCATGGATGCTGCGCACGCGCGCCGCGCCGCCGGTGCGCACGACCGCGAGCGTGTCGCCGATCGCCACGCGACCCGCGAACGCGGTTCCCGTCACGATGGTCCCCTGCCCGGCAAGCGTAAACACGCGATCGACCGCGAGCCGGAACAGGCCGTCGTCGCGGCGCGCACGCCATGCAAGTGCGGCATCGGCGAGGTAACGCTTCAATGCGGCGACGCCCGGATCGTCCTCGCGCGTCGCGCAGGTTTCGAAGATCGGCGCGCCATCGAGCGTCGAGCCCTGCAGCCACGCGGCGATCTCGTCGCGCACCGCCGACAGGCGTACTGCGTCGACACGATCGCATTTCGTCAGCGCGACCGCGCCATGCGCGACGCCGAGCAGTTGCAGGATCGCGAGATGCTCGCGGGTCTGCGGCATCACGCCGTCGTCGGCGGCGATCACGAGCAGCGCGAAGTCGATCCCGCACGCGCCGGCCGCCATGGTATGAATCAGCTTCTCGTGGCCCGGCACGTCGATCAGGCCAAGCACGTCGCCGTTCTCGAGCGGCGTATACGCATAGCCGAGCTCGATCGAGATGCCGCGCGCCTTCTCTTCCTTCAACCGGTCGGTGTCGACGCCCGTCAGCGCCCGCACGAGCGTCGTCTTGCCGTGATCGATGTGTCCTGCGGTACCGACGATCATGCAGCCGGCCCCGCGATCCGCACGCATTGCGCGACGAATACCGCTTCATCGGCCGCTTCGAGGCAGCGCAGGTCGAGCCGCAGCGCATTGTCGGCGATGCGGCCGATCACCGGGCGCGGCCATTCGCGCAGCCGCTTCTCGAGCTGCGCGAGCGCACGGCCGCCGCGCTTGCCGTCCGGCGTGCGCACGACGAGCCCGGCGCTCGGCAACTGGTCGACCGGCAGCGCACCGCTGCCGATCTGGCTGAACATCGGTTCGACCTGCACGTCAAAGCCGCTGCCGAGCGCGGCCTGCAACACCGGACGCACGCGCTCGGCGGCCTCGAAGATCTCGCGCTGCGGCCGCGTCAGCAGACGCAGCGTCGTGAGCCGCTCGCACAGGAATTCCGGCGCCAGGTAGAGCCTCAGCACAGGCTCGAGCGCGGCGAGCGTCAGCTTGCCGACGCGGAGCGCGCGCTTGAGCGGATGTTTCTTGATCTTCGCGACGAGCGCCCGATCGCCGACGATCAAACCGGCCTGCGGCCCGCCGAGCAGCTTGTCGCCACTGAACGTGACGAGGTTCGCGCCGGCCGCGACGGTTTCCTGCACGGTCGTCTCGTGCGGCAAGCCCCATTGCGACAGATCGGCGAGCGTGCCGCTGCCGAGATCGACCGCCACCGGCAGCCCGTGCTCGCGCGCGAGCGGCGCGAGTTCGGCGAGCGTCACTTCCTTCGTGAAGCCGCTGATCGCGTAGTTGCTGCAGTGCACCTTCATCAGCAGCGCGGTGCGCGGGCCGATCGCGTCAGCATAGTCACGCAAATGGGTGCGGTTGGTCGTCCCGACTTCGCGCAGCCTCGCACCCGCGCGGCTCATGATGTCGGGAATGCGGAAGGCGCCGCCGATCTCGACCAGCTCGCCGCGCGACACAACGACTTCCTTTTTCGTTGCCAGCGCCGATAGCGCCAGCAACACGGCCGCGGCATTGTTGTTGACGACGGTCGCGGCTTCCGCGCCCGTCAGTTCGCACAGCAGATCGTCGATCAGGTCGTCGCGGTCGCCGCGGCGGCCGGTGGCAAGGTCGAATTCGAGGTTGACGGGTTGCGTGAGCGCGTCGACCACCGCCCGCACCGCATCGTCGGGCAACAGCGCGCGCCCGAGATTGGTGTGCAGCACGGTGCCCGTCAGGTTGAACACCGGGCGCACGGTGCCCGCGCTCTGCGCGGCCAGCGTACGGGCGATGGCAGCCGCGATGCGCGGCTCGTCGAGCGGCCCGGCCGCCGACGGCTCCTGCTGCGCGACGGAGCGCCAGCGTTCGAGTTCGGCGCGCACCGCGTTCAGCACGCGCGTGCGGCCATAGTCGGCGAGCAGCGGCTGCAGCGGCGCCGACGACAGCACGCGCTCCACCGACGGCACGCGCGCGAGGACGGCATTCAGTTCATTCAAACCCGGTTCGGTCACGTAATGGTGGCTCCATTTCCATGCGCGGCATGGCAGCCGGCACAGGCGCTCGGGCGCCGATGCCGGCTGCCTGTCGTCACTCCGCTTCGTGCGTCATGTCCGGCCACAGCAGCGGGTTCGGCGAACTGCGCTGGTAGCCGGCTTCGTTCATCAGCAGGTCGAGCGTGAGGCTCGCGAGATCGTCCGCCAGCGGCTCGAACTCGAAGTCCTTCTCCTGGTAGCCGATCTTGCGGTAGGTCTTGCATTCATCGCACGATTCGGCCTTGACGGCTTCGCTGCCGCCCTCGATCCCGTGGTACGCGATGCCCTTGGTCGAGTCGCAGTGCGAACATTTCGTGCGCACCATGTGCCACTCGGTCGCGCACAGCCCGCACTGCAGGAAACGGTAGCCCTGGTACTGGCCGCCGACGCGCACGACGCTCGCGACCGGATGCGTGCCGCACACGGGGCACAGCCCCGGCTGGTCGAGATACGGAACGTCGGCCGGTGCAACGCGGCTCGCGAGATCGGTCCAGACGACCTGCAGCGCGGCCATCACGAACGGCGCGGTGGCCGGGTCGACTTCGGCGAAGCGCAGCGCGAGGATCGCGTCGGCCTGCGCGTCGAGTTCCGCGGGCGCCATCAGGCGCAGCCGGTCGAGCAGCTTCGCGAGCGACGGATTGACGAGCCCTGCGCTTTCGACGCGGTCGAGCAGCTCATACAGCACGGCCCGCCACTGCGGGTTGCGCTCGCCGTCGAGCGCCGGCACGAGCGGCATCGAATGCTGCTGTGCACGTGCGATCGCTTCGGGCGACGGCATCGGCAGGTTCAGCGCCTGCAGCGTCGCGTGCTGCGCATCGGCAACGGTCGCCATCAGCCGCAGGTAGCCGCTGATCGGGTTCAGGTCGGCGAGCTTGCGCAGCCGGGCGGCACGCGCCGAGAACACGGTGCCGCGCTCCGGCAGGCGAAAGCGCGGAATGGCCGAATGATCGAGCGCCGAGATCTCGGTCGGCTCCAGAATGCGTTGTGTCACAAAAATGTCTTCCAAATGAACAAGCGCCGACGAGTCGGCGCTTTCGGGCGGCTCCGGCGAAGGAACGGAACGATTTCGCCGCGCTCGGCTAACCGCCCCGCTCCCGTGCGTTATTTCACGCTTTCACGGAACCACTTCGGGTGATGCTTGCGGGCCCAGCCCAGCGTGACGGTGCCGCGCACCATCGCCCCGATCGAGCCCTTCACCCACAACGCCGCGTAAATGTGCACGATGATGCTCGCGATCAGCACGAAGGCCGCCACGGCATGCACGACGGCCGCCGCGCGGATCACCCCGATCGGGAAGTAGAACGAGAAGTAGCGCCGCCAGATCACCACCCCCGACAGCAGGAGCAGCAGCAGGCACGCCACCAACGTAAAGAATAGCAGCTTCTGTCCGGCGTTATAGCGACCGACGGGCGGCAGCTTGTCTTCCTGGTTGGTCAGCACGTCGCCGATCTGCTTCAGCCATTGACGGTCGTCCGCGTCGAGCGCGTTGTGATGCCAGAAGCGCACCACGAGAATCGCGAACGACACGAACATCACGAGACCGACGAACGGATGCAGGATCCGCGTCCACTGGCCGCCGCCGAACAGCGCGGTGAGCCAGAACATCGACGGATGGAACAGCGCGAGCCCGGACAGCGCGAGCAGCACGAACGTGATCGCGGTGATCCAGTGGTTCGTGCGCTCGTTCGGCGTGTAGCGGACGATTAGGTTGGGGTCGTCGTGCTTCATTTTGCGTCCTCCTTGATGCGTCGCGCCTCGTCGCGGGCGGCGGATTCTTCCTCGTCGCTGACCTCGTTCGGACCGACCCGGGTGTAGTGGAAGAACCCGGCCAGCGCGGTCAGCGCAAGGCCGGCGACCGCGAGCGGCTTCGCGATCCCCTTCCACAGCTGCACCATCGGGCTGATCGACGGATTGTCGGGCAACCCGTGGTACAGCGACGGCTTGTCCGCGTGGTGCAGCACGTACATCACGTGCGTGCCGCCGACGCCCTGCGGGTCGTACAGCCCCGCATGCTCGAAGCCGCGCTCCTTCAGGTCCTCGATCCGCTCGGCCGCGTGCTGCTTCATGTCCTCCTTGGTGCCGAACACGATCGCGCCCGTCGGGCAGGTCTTCACGCAGGCCGGTTCCTGGCCGACCGCGACGCGGTCGGAACAGAGCGTGCACTTGTATGCGCGATGATCCTTCTTCGAGATCCGCGGAACGTTGAACGGGCAGCCGGTCACGCAATAGCCGCAACCGATGCAGTTCTCCTCGTGGAAATCGACGATCCCGTTGTTGTACTGCACGATCGCGCCCGGCGACGGGCACGCCTTCAGGCAGCCCGGATCCTCGCAGTGCATGCAGCCGTCCTTGCGGATCAGCCACTCGAGGTCGCCTGCCGGGTTCTCGTATTCGGCGAACCGCATCACCGTCCACGAGTGCTCGGACAGGTCGGCCGGGTTGTCGTACACGCCGACGTTGGTGCCGACCTCGTCGCGCAGGTCGTTCCACTCCATGCATGCCGTCTGGCATGCCTTGCAGCCGATGCACTTCGATACGTCGATCAGCTTCGCGACGCTCCCGGTCACCGGTTCGCGCGCCGTGGGCGGCGGCGTCGTGGTGGCCGAGACGCGCTTGATATCCAGCGATTGCAATGCCATCTCTTCCCCCTTACGCCTTTTCGACCTTCACCAGGAACGACTTGAATTCCGGTGTATACGAGTTGCCGTCGCCCACGGACGGAGTCAGGGTATTGGCGAGATAGCCGGGCTTCGTCAGACCCTTGAAGCCCCAGTGCAACGGGATGCCGACCGTCTGGACCTTCTTGCCTTCGATCGTCAGCGGCTTGATCCGCTTCGTGACGAGCGCGACCGCGACGATGTAGCCGCGCTTGGACGACACCTTCACGCGATCGCCGTGCGCGACGCCGACTTCCTTCGCGAGGTCCTCGCCGATCTCGACGAATTGCTCCGGCTGGATGATCGAGTTCAGCCGCGCATGCTTGGTCCAGTAGTGGAAATGCTCGGTCAGCCGGTACGTCGTCGCGACGTGCGGGAACTCCGACACCTTGCCGAACGACGCGCGGTCGTCCGGGAACACGCGGGCGGCCGGGTTGTTCAGCGCCTGCGGGTTGTCAGGGTGCAGCGGGTTCGCCGCGAGCGGCGTCTCGAACGGCTCGTAGTGCTCGGGGAACGGCCCTTCGTTCATCCCCGCGCGGGCGAAGAAGCGCGCGACGCCTTCCGGATTCATGATGAACGGCCCCATCCCGTTCTCGGGCGGTTCGTCCGCCTTGAAGTCCGGCACGTCGGTGCCCTTCCACGCGCTGCCGTTCCAGCCGATCAGCTTGCGGGTCGGGTCGAACGGCTTGCCGCTCACGTCGCACGATGCGCGGTTGTACAGGATCCGCCGGTTGGCCGGCCAGGCCCACGCCCAGTTCAGCGTCTGGCCGATGCCGGTCGGGTCCGAGTTGTCGCGCCGCCCCATCTGGTTGCCGGCCTGCGTCCAGGCGCCGCAGAAGATCCAGCAGCCGCTCGCGGTCGTGCCGTCGTCCTTCAGCTGCGCGAACGCGGCGAGCTGCTCGCCCTTCTTCACAAGGGTCTTGGTCGGATCCTTGGGATCGGGCAGATCGGCGAGCGCACGCCCGTTGTACTCCATCGCGAGCTCCTCGGGCGTCGGGCTGTCCGGGTTCGCGTACGGCCAGGTCAGGTTCACGATCGGGTCCGGATACTTGCCGCCGTCCGTCTGGTACATCTTGCGCATGCGCAGGAACAGCCCCGACATGATCTCGAGATCGCTCCGCGCCTCGCCCGGCGGCTCCGCGCCCTTCCAGTGCCATTGCAGCACGCGGCTCGAACTGACGAGCGAGCCGTCTTCCTCCGCGAAGCAGGTGGTCGGCAGACGGAACACCTCGGTCTGGATCTTCGACGCATCGACGTCGTTGTAGTCGCCGTGATGCTTCCAGAACTCGGACGTCTCGGTCGCGAGCGGATCCATGATCACGAGCCACTTCAGCTTCGCGAGGCCTGCCGCCGTCTTCACCTTCGACGGCGCCGCCGCGAGCGGGTTGAAGCCCTGGCAGATGTAGCCGTTCATCTTGCCGGCATTCATCAGTTCGATCGCCTGCAGCAGGTCGTACTGCTTGTCGAGCTTCGGCAGGTAGTCGTAGGCCCAGTTGTTCTCGGCGGTCGCCGCATCGCCCCACCACGACTTCATGAAGCTGACGTGGAAGGCCTTGTAGTTCTTCCAGTAGCTCAGCTGGTTCGGCCGCAGCGGCAGCTGCACGCGCTTCTTGATGTAGCCGTCGAAATCCTGTTCGGCCTGCATCGGCAGCGTCATGTAGCCCGGCAGCAGGTTCGACATCAGCCCGAGATCGGTCAAGCCCTGGATGTTCGAGTGGCCGCGCAGCGCGTTCATCCCGCCGCCGGCGATGCCGATGTTGCCGAGCAGCAGCTGCACCATCGCACCGGTGCGGATCATCTGCGCGCCGATCGAATGGTGGGTCCAGCCGAGCGCGTACAGCACCGTGCCGGCGCGGCCGGGAACGGCCGTCGTCGCGAGCATCTCGCACACTTTCAGGAATTTCTCCTTCGGTGTGCCGCACGTCTGCTGGACCATGTCCGGCGTATAACGCGCATAGTGCTGCTTCAGCAGGTTGTATACGCAGCGCGGATGCTGCAGCGTCGCGTCGACCTTCACGAAGCCGTCGTCGCCGCGCTCGTAATCCCAGCTCGATTTGTCCGGATACGCGTGCTTCTCGGCGTCGTAGCCGGAATAGATGCCATCGTTGAACGCGAAATCCTCGCGCACGATGAACGAGAAGTCCGTGTAGTTCTTCACGTACTCATGCTGGATCTTGTCGTTCGTCAGCAGATAGTTGATGACGCCGCCCAGGAAGACGATGTCGGTGCCGGTGCGGATCGGCGCGTAGTAGTCGGCCACCGAGGCCGTACGCGTGAAGCGCGGGTCGACGACGATCAGCCGCGCCTTGCGGTGCGCCTTCGCCTCCGTTACCCACTTGAAACCGCACGGATGGGCCTCGGCTGCATTGCCGCCCATCACGAGAATCACGTCCGCGTTCTTGATGTCGACCCAATGGTTCGTCATCGCTCCACGGCCAAACGTCGGGGCAAGACCTGCCACCGTCGGGCCATGTCAGACACGCGCCTGATTGTCGAATACGAGCATTCCCAGACTGCGGACAGCCTTGTGCGTGAGGTAGCCGACTTCGTTGCTGCCCGCCGACGCCGCCAGCATGCCGGTGGTCAGCCAGCGGTTGACCTTCGCGCCGTCTTCCGCCGTCTCGACGAAGTTCGCGTCGCGGTCGGCCTTCATCAGCTTCGCGATCCGGTCGAGCGCGTCGCCCCACGAGATGCGTTCCCACTTGTCCGAGCCCGGTGCCCGGTATTCGGGATGCGTCAGGCGGCTCGGGCTGTGGATGAAGTCGATCAGGCTCGCGCCCTTCGGGCACAGCGTGCCGCGATTGACGGGATGGTCGGGATCGCCTTCGATATGGATGATGCTCGGCTGCGCGTTCTTCGCGCCGTCCCCGAGGCTGTACATCAGGATGCCGCAACCCACTGAGCAATAAGGACAGGTGTTGCGCGTTTCGACGGTGCGCGCCAGCTTGTACTGTCGGACCTCGGCGAGCGCTTCCGTCGGAGAAAAGCCCATCAGGGCAAGACTCGATCCGGCAAGCGACGTGGCCGTCACCTTCAGGAACTGGCGCCGGGACATTTGTAGCATGATGGTCTCGGCGTTTTTGTGGGGTGGGGGGAAACTGAAAGGAATTATAGACAGTTCAAGCAACTATGATCGAATCCTCGGATCAATACTGGTTTACCTGATCCACCGATGTCCCGCGTCCACCGCACCACCGAACCGTCATGAAACGACCGATCACGTCCGAAGCCACCCGTCTCGCGCAACAACAGGCCAACTGGGCACTCAACGCGTTCAAGCGCTTCTCCTCCGACCGCTGCTCGGCGATGGCCGCGAGCATCGCGTTCTTCTCGGCGTTCTCGCTCGCGCCGACGCTCGTGATGGTGATCGCCGTGGCCGGCTGGTTCTACGGCGACGACGCCGCGCGCGGCCAGGTGTTCGAGCAGGCACACCAGTTGATCGGCGACGATGCGGCGGCCAGCATCCAGACGATCGTGCAGAACGCGCATCGCGCGGGCGAGCGCGGCGGCATCGCGACGCTGATCTCGTTCGCCGCCCTCGCGCTCGGCGCGTCGGCGACGTTCGCATCGCTGAACACCGCGCTGAGCGTGATCTGGCCGAGCACGGAAAACCGCTGGTCGAGCATGCTCGGGCTCGTGCGCGTGCGGCTCGTTTCGTTCGGGCTCGTGCTCGGCGTTGCGTTCCTGCTGATCGTGTCGCTCGTGCTCGATACCGCGATCACGTTCATCGGCACCTGGCTGCTCGGCGATTCACCGTACGTCGCGATCACCAACCTGCTGCAGTTCTTCGTCGGCATCGCGGTGCTCGCGGGCGCGTTCGGCGCGCTGATGAAGTTCCTGCCCGATGCGCGCGTCGCGTGGCGCGACGCGATGATCGGCGGGATCGTGTCCGCGATCCTGTTCTCCGGCGGCAAGAAGCTGTTCGCGCTGTATCTCGCACATGCGGGCACGGCAAGTGCGTTCGGCGCGGCCGGATCGTTCGCGGTCCTGCTGATGTGGCTGTACTTCTCGGCGGCCGTGCTGCTGCTCGGCGCGGAATTCGCGGCCGCGCGCGGCGATGCGCATCGCCGCACCGGCAACGTTGCGGCCGTGTCCGCGCCGACGGATCGCGCCGCCGATCGCGCAAGCGGCAACTGATTCCCCACGTATTGCTTCCCGCGTGGCCGCATCGTCGCCCTACGCGACTGCCTTCCTTTCCGCAACCACCCCGCCCGCCCCGTGTTGATGCGTTCCTTGCATCGGCGCGCGATGCATGCCGCAACGGCAAACGTTTGCATACCCCGATTTCCGTGCGCCAACCGGCGAAACTTGCCCCTCCTGTGCCGGACGCACCAACTGTTGCAACAATCGCAGCGCAGCAAATGTCAACTATTTCAAAAAGAGGAACAGTCCTTGATGTGCTTGATATATATGAACTTTTTCTCGCTGTTACCTTTTCGAGACACTTTATTTTTTAAGCTTTCTTGCATGGATGGCACTGAGCTATTCTCCAATCCGCAACAAATAACGAATGACGAATCATTTGCGTGGAGATACTCAACGATGAAGAAACTCGCTCTCTCGACCCTCTCGCTCGCCCTGCTGGGTGCCGCTGGCGCTGCTCACGCTCAGTCGAGCGTGACGCTGTACGGTGTGCTCGACACGTCGATCGCGTTTGTCCATGGCAACAACGGCCAGGCCATCAACTCGTGGCAAATGCTGTCGGGTAACCTGCAAGGCCCGCGCTGGGGCTTGAAGGGTACGGAAGACCTGGGTGGCGGCCTGAAGGCAATCTTCCAGTTGGAAAACGGTTTTGACGTCGGCACCGGCAAGCTGAACCAGGGTGGCCGCATGTTCGGTCGTCAGGCCTATGTCGGTCTGGACCACGCCCAATACGGTACGCTGACGCTGGGTCGCCAGTACGACCCGTCCGTCGATATGGTTCAAGCCGTGACGGCCGACAACTATTTCGGCAGCATCATGGCGACCCCGGGTGACGTCGACAACAACGACAACAGCATCCGCGTCAACAACGCGGTCAAGTATGTGTCGCCGGTCTTCGCGGGCTTCCAGTTCGAAGGTATGTACGCACTGGGCGGCGTCGCGGGCCATACGGGCCAAGGCCAGACGTGGAGTGCCGCGGCAGCCTACAACAACGGCCCGATCGGCGTCGCTGCCAGCTTCCTGCGCGTGCAGAACGGCAACGATCGCTCCGTCGCCGCAGACGGCTGGTCGAGCCCGACGGCAACCGGCATCGGCGTCTCGAACAACCCGATCGTCGGCGCATACGCAACGGCGAAGGCAATCAACGTCGCGCAAATCGCTGGCCAGTACGGAATCGGCCCGGTGACGTTCGGCCTCGGCTACAGCAACGCGCAGTACAAGGCGGATAGCCTGTCGGCATTCGGGACGACCGAGAAGTTCAACACCGGTCGCGCATTCGTGAACTACCAGGCATCGCCGGCACTGCTGCTGGGCGTCGGCTACTCGTACACGAAGGCGAGCGGCGACACGGACGCGAAATACCATCAGGTTGGCCTCGCAGCGGACTACTCGCTGTCGAAGCGCACGGACGTCTACCTGATCGGCGGCTACCAGCACGCCAGCGGCACGCAACGCGTGAGCGGCACCGCGACGCAGACCGCGGCAGCATCTATCGGCTCGTACGGCTACACCGGCACGAAGTCGCAAGAGCTGGTCGCTCTCGGCCTGCGCCACAAGTTCTAAGAAGTACGTTTCCGGTGTGCATGGCGTCTCCGACGCCATGTCGCCGAACTGCAAAACCAGTCACCGGTTTCGGCCGTGGCTGGTTTTTTTTCGTCCGTTGCCGGCGCCGCCGTGGCGGGCCGCGACCGTGGCCGGGACTTGGGTACGGCAGCCGGCCGGGAGCGGCTTCTGGGCCACCTGTCGCGCGCTGAAAGCCTATCCGGACACCCCTCGCTATCCGACGGCCGCATGCGGCCGCTCAGACGCACGCCGCCCCGGTTGCCACCGCGCGGACCACCCCATCACCCCTGACGCGCGACAACAGCATCCGGCATCACAACGGACGCATGCCCGTCCCCCCAGCCGATTTCGATACCGCGACGCGAAGCACTATGCTTCGACGTGTCGATTTCGATGACCTTCGTCCGTCGTATCGATGGCGGCACGCAGATTGCCCCGTTCCTCACCGACACCTGACAGGAGACGCTCCATGACGATTCAGAAGATCACGCCGTTCCTCTGGTACTCGACGGAAGCCGAAGAAGCCGCGGCCTTCTATGCGGGCATTTTCCCGAACTCGCGCGTCGTGCGCGTCACGGCGGTGTCCGGCACCAGCGGCACCCGGATGGTCGAGTTCGAACTGTTCGGGCAGCCGTTCATCGCGATGAGCCACCCGCGCACCGAGACGTTCAACCACGCGATCTCGCTGATGATCAGTTGCGGCGACCAGGCGGAACTCGACCGCTACTGGAGCGCGCTGCTCGACAACGGCGGCACGGCCGACGGCTGCGGCTGGCTGCGGGACCGCTTCGGAGTCTCGTGGCAGATCGTGCCCGACGCACTGATCCCGATGATGGCCGACCGCGACGAGGTCAAGGCGGCGCGTGTGGCCGCGGCCATGATGCAGATGACGAAGTTCGACGTCGCCGCGCTGAAGGCCGCATACGCAGGCACGGCGGGCTGACGAAGCCACGAAGCGCTGCGCGCCCTTCGCGGGGGCATCGGCACGCCCGTGAGGCGCGTACGGCCCGCGCATGACCGCAGCCATCGACGGGATTGCATCGCACCGTGACGCAATAGTGGACAACGGCCGTTCGCGCACCGCTACGCAGACAGCCTCGCTTCGACGACCCGTCGCACGTAGCGCACGAATGCGGCGACCGGTTCGCCGGACAGCAGCGCATCGTCGCCGTCGCCGCGCAGATGGACGGTACGCGCGGCCGACAGGACGGGACGGTACGCGTCGGGCAGGCGGTCCAGTATCCAGTACCCACGCCGCGGCGACGTCCTTCGGCGCGATCCTGCCGGTCGCGGCGCTGTACCAGATGCGTGCGAGCGCAAGCACGACGTTGCATTCGTCGCCGCGCCAGTCCGGCTCGGCATGCCACTGCGCAACGGTGGCGAGGAGCGCGGCGACGAAATCGCATGCGGACACCACGTCGAACCACGCGGCCGCGCGCGGCCCGAGCAACACAACGTCGTGCTGCCGCACCTTCGTCAACAGAATCGCCAGATCGTGATCGACGCACGCCGGCTCGACGATGCCCGCACGCAGATCGCGGCGCAGCCATTCGCCGAACTGCTGCTCGCGCCGGGCCGGATGACGCCACGGCACCACGTCGCCACGCACGACGACGGTCACTTCGAGCGCGCGCATGTGCGCCACGCTCCCTGGCGGCGCGGACACATCGAGCAAGTCGAGCATCAGCGCGCGCCGCACCGCTTCGCCCGGCGACACGGCGACCGTCACCAGCAGGTCGATGTCGCTGCGCGGTTTCAGCCCGCCGTCGAGCGCCGAGCCGAACAGATGCATCGCCAGCAGCGTCGTGCCGAGATGCCGTTCGATCGTGGCGCACACAGCAGCCACCTGGCCGGCGATCCCGACGGGAACGATCGCTGCATTCATGACGCGAGACACGCGCGCAACGTGCGGCGATGCGAGGCCGCGCGCCGGCACGAACATGACGATCCGGCCGTCCGCACAAGCGGCTCGCAGCACCGGACACGCATCACGTCACGCCGCATCCGCGCTGTGCGATGCCGACACCGCCGCGCGATTTGCGCAGCGCAATAAAAATCCCCGCACGCTTTCGCGTACGGGGATCGTCGGACATCGCAACGGCCGCCGACATGCATTCGGCGGCCGTTACGCGGCATTACGCAGCCGCGTCCTTCAGCTTCTTCAGCGCACGTGCCTTCACGCGCACGCTGGCCGGCTTTGCCGGGAACCAGCGCTCTTCGCCCGTGAACGGATCCTTGCCGAAGCGCTTCTTCTTCGCCGGCACGACTTGCGCCGTGATCTTCAGCAGACCCGGCAGCGTGAACTCGCCTGCGCCCTTCTTGTGGACCGAGCCCAGCACGACGTTCTCGAGTGCGACGAGCACTGCCTTGACCGCCTTCACTTCGACAGCTGCGCGCTCAGCGATGTGCGTTGCGAGCGATGCCTTCGTGAACTTGTCCTTCAGCGGCGTCGGAGCGGCCGGTGCTGCCTTTGCGACAGCCTTCTTGGCCACTACTTTCTTCGCGGGCGCAGCCTTTTTGGCAGCCACTTTCTTGGTGGCCGGTGCGGCAGCCTTCTTGGCCACCTTTTTTGCGGAAGTCGCCATGTTTCTCCTACCAGGTGTGGTCGTTGGATACACGAAGCGTGCAACGCGCGCGCTTCAACGCCGGATTCTACAAGCGCCGTGACGCTTCGTGCAGTACTTTTATGCGTTTTCGCGGGGTTTCCCGCAGGTTTTGTTGCGCGCGACCGACTTCGTCGACGTTCGAGCATCGAAAAACGCCTTCACGTATAGGTCGAAACGCGTCCGAACGCGAATTACGTTCGATATTTGCGCACCTATACTGACCTCGCTCAGTGCCCCGGATGCCTTCATGCGCGAAGTCAGATACGTCAAAGGACTCGACGGCCTGCGAGCCATCGCCGTCATCCTCGTTTTCCTGTCCCACAAGGGCCACGTCCTCGCTGTCGACGTGGGCAAGCTCGGTGTGTGGACGTTTTTCTTCATCAGCGGATTCCTGATCGTCGGCGAACTGCATCGCAATCGTCAGGCGATCGAGTGCGGCACGATGACGCGCCGCCATGCGCTGGCGCTGTTCCTCGCGAAGCGCGCGCTGCGGATCTTTCCCGTCTACTACCTGCTGCTCGCCGCGCTCGCGATCGCGCACGCGCTGTTCTACCAGCGCGGCGTCAATCTCGGGCTCGCGTGGCACGCCACGTTCCTGTCGAATTACTGGATCGGCGTCGTCAAGGACGGCTGGCCGGGCTCCACGTCGCACTTCTGGAGCCTCGCGGTTGAGCAGCAGTTCTATCTGATTGCGCCGCTCACGCTGCTCACGGTGCCGGCCGCGCGTCACGTCGCGCTCGGCGTCGCGGCCGTCGCGCTGTGCGCGCTCGCGCATCTCGCGCTCTACGCGGTCGGCGCATCGCCGGTGCTGATCTACGCGTTTTCCCCGTGGAATTTCGCGCTGATCGCGCTGGGCGGCGTCGGTGCGATGGCGCTCGCCGATCGCGGCCCGGACGTCGTCCGCTGCATTCCGCCCGGCTGGCTCGGCGCCGCCGGTGTCGTGTTCTTCCTCGCGCTGCCCGCGTTCACGACGCTGCCGGACATCGCAACGGGGCTCGCGGACCTCGGCCTGTCCGCATCGCTCGGCGCGCTGATGCTGTGGATCGTCACCGAACCCGACCATCCGGCCGTGGCACTGCTCGACTGGGCCCCGCTCGTCTATCTCGGCACGATCAGCTACGGCTTCTACCTGTTCCACAACCTGATTCCGGCACGTTTCGGCGAGATGCCCGCGCTGTTCGCGCACGTACCGATGCCCGGAATCGTCCGGGAAGTGCTGCCGGAACTGCTGCAGTTCGCGCTTGCCGTGCTGCTCGCGCATCTGTCGTGGCGCTATCTGGAAAGGCGTTTGCTCGACTTCAAGAAGCCGATCGCCGCGATGCTGGCCCGGTACTTCGTCGCGCGGCCGAGCACATCGCCGCGCTGAGCGGGGCACCGGGACGGACGCGGCGCACCCGGAAAACATGCGTCGGGGCCGGCGACGCCGGGCGCCGAAACAGTGCGGTGATCGGCCGTGTTCATCCATCAGTCCGAGACGCGCGTTGCATCGGTGGACAAACGCCCCCACCTGCGGCACCGGAATGCCTGGTCGCGACATCCATTGCGATTCGACACCCTGACCCGGCATCGACGGCTATCGCACCCCGCAACCGTCGTTCATCAAGCCGCCCGCGACCGGCGCGTCGGCATCGGTTTCATCGCCGCCGCGGTGTCCTGCATCCCATGCATCGCGCAGCGCGGCACGCGAACCGGCATCGCCGCCTGGCGGCACACCGGAATCGGCGCGCACGCACCCGGTCGAATCCGCCCGGATTCAGCACCGCCGATCACCCGCCGCCCCGTGCTTGCGCGTCGCCCGCACGCAAAAAAGCCCCGACGCACGAGGCAGCCGGGGCCAACGGAACAACCACCACCTGAAACAACGGAGCAGCGCGGCTGCTTATGCGACAGCAGCCAGCGCGGGCAGACAGGTACGCAGGTACGCCTCGAATTCGCGGCTCACTTCCGGATGCTGGAGCGCGAGCTCGACGGTCGCCTTGAGATAGCCGATCTTGCTGCCGCAATCGAAACGCGTGCCGTAGTAGCGATACGCGAGCACCTGTTCGTTCGCGAGCAGCGACTGGACAGCGTCGGTGAGCTGCAGTTCGCCGCCGGCGCCCGGCTTGAGCTTGCGCAGGTGATCGAAGATCGTCGGCATGAACACGTAGCGGCCGACCACGCCGAGGTTCGACGGCGCGTCTTCCGGCGCCGGCTTCTCGATGATGCCCGACAGCTTGATGATGTCCTCTTCCCACTCGCGGCCTTCGACGACGCCGTACGAGCGGCTGTCCTCGCGCGGAATCGTCTCGACCCCGATCACCGAGCTGTGATAGTGGTCGAACACGTCGACGAGCTGCTTGAGCACCGGCTGTTCGCCGTGCAGCAGGTCGTCGGCGAGAATCACCGCGAACGGCTCGCCGTGCACGAGCTTCTCCGCGCACAGCACCGCATGACCGAGGCCGAGCGCTTCCGGCTGGCGCACGTAGAAGCAGTTCACGTGGCTCGGCTTGATGCCGCGCACGAGTTCGAGCAGCTTTTCCTTGCCGCGTGCCTCGAGTTCCGCCTCGATCTCGTACGACTTGTCGAAGTGATCCTCGATCGCGCGCTTGCTGCGCCCGGTCACGAAGATCATCTCGGTGATACCGGCGTTGATCGCTTCCTCGACCGCGTACTGGATCAGTGGCTTGTCGACGACGGGCAGCATTTCCTTCGGGCTCGCCTTCGTTGCCGGGAGGAACCGCGTGCCGAGACCGGCAACGGGGAACACGGCCTTGGTGACTTTCAACATGTTCGCATCCTGATTGCGTTGACTGCGCCGCGTCGCCCTGCGACCCGGCGCGATTGTTTTCCGAACGGCATATCGAGAATCGACGACACGGCCAATTCCACTCCGCTCATTTTCGATATGGACCGATTGCCCATGTTTCTGGAAAAAGAGATAATCTGCGAATCCGGTCGATATTGCCGAACCCGGCATCGCGACATAAACAAATTACCGATTTTCCGGATACAAATTCTTACGATTCGAATTCTTCGATATACGGGACGCCGCCCCGCTCGAGACCGGGGCGAATCGGCTCGTTCTTCAGCGCCTCGCGGTACGCCGACAGCACGGCCATGACCAGCAGTACTGCCGCGCTCGCGATCCAATGCATGTCCATCTTGCAGCTCCTTGCATCAATCAACTGGAAGCTTCAAGCTATCAGAAAAAAATCGGCAAATAATTGTGGCGCCTGCGAAACCGCTTTCAGACAGGAATAAAACCACCATCTGAAATACCGTGATTTCGCGACAAGATTTTTTTATTCATTCGCTCGAATTCTTGCGCATTACGATTGGACCATCCCCTTCATCCGTCGCAAGGAATCGAATCGCATGCAAGCTTTCAGCGGATCGTCTTTGACTGCGCCGCCCGTCGCCGACCACAAGGAACACGTGATCGACGCGATGCGCGGGTTCGCGGCGCTGCTCGTCGCCTATTTCCATTGCCGCCAGGTCGTCTGGGTCGGCATGCAGAGCTTCCATCACGCTTACGGTCATGCCCTGAACCCGAGCGTGATCGCCGGCTACCTGACCTTCCCGTTCGCGTGGGGATCCGCCGGCGTGCCGATCTTCTTCGTGATCAGCGGCTACTGCATCCACCGCAACGCGGCGCTCAAGCTCGCGGCCAACCCCGCGTACCGGCTCGATGCGCCGAACTTCTGGGCGCGCCGCTTCGCGCGCATCTACCCGGTGCTGCTCGCCGCGCTGCTGTTCACGTTCGCGATGGACGCGGTCAGCCTGCAGATCGCACCGGTCAGCCACAAGATCCGCGATGTCGGCATCACCGCGTTCCTCGTGAACCTGTTCTCGCTGCAGGGCGTCGCCGGCTACACGTACGGGTCGAACGGCGCGCTGTGGACGCTGTCGCTCGAAGTACAGTTCTACGCGATCTACCCGCTGCTGTTCGCGCTGCGCCGGCGCATCGGCATGCCGGCCATCGTGGCGGCCGTCGCGCTCGTCAACGTCGCATCGGCATGGCTGCTCGAACGGCACGACCTGCAGTTCTTCACGTCGTACTGGCTGTCCTGGACCGTCGGCGCGTGGATCGCCGACGTGCGCGCGCAACCGGCGCGCGGCACCGCCGCCGTGCCGTCGCGCGCGTGGTACCTCGCGGCGGCCGCGCTGCTGGCCGCGGGCTGCGGCGCATTCCATTTCGGCCAGTACGGCGCGTTCCAGCTCTGGGCGGCCGGCTTCGCGTGCTTCCTGTACCGCGCGCTCGCCTGCCCGCCGCGCCCGACGCCGCTGCTGCGCGTGCTCGGCTGGTTCGGCGACTTCAGCTACTCGCTGTATCTGATCCACCTGCCGCTGTTCGTCTGTCTCGGCTCGGTGCTGTTCCACTCCGAACTGCAACTGTCGATCTGGCCGTCGATCGCATTCATGGCCGCCGCGATTCCGGTCGCCTACCTGTTCTACCGGCTGTTCGAACGCCCCGCGATGATGTGGTCGGCGAGCCTGAAGCCGACCCGCGCCGCCCGCGTCGTCGCACCGGCACCCGAACAGGCTGCCTGAACGGCGTTGTTCGCGCTCACGGCCCCCGCCCGGCGTCAGGCTGCGCGGGGGTTTTTCATGGGCAGGACGGACGCGCGGATGCATATGCGTGGCGGCGCCTGGCAGGTACTGCACACCGATGTACGCAAGGCCCGCGTAACGACCACATGGGCGGCTGCGCGACCGCCGCGCCGCTTCCCCTCATTCGAGCCACGGCATGGCCACACGGCGCCGCTCCTGGGTCCCGCGAAGCGATTCCGATCCAGGCGGCGGCCGGGTTCGCGCGCTGCGACGCATCGGTCCGCTCCGTCTCCCGACCGCATCGTCGTTGCAAACCCCTTCCTGCGACTCGGGCCCGCCCCGGATTCCGCCGTTCACGCTCACGCGATCGCTCGCCTTTGCGCAGGTTACCGATTCGTAACGTGCGGTGCGCCCGGCGCGCGACAGGCTCGAGCCCGCCCCAAAACGCAACGCCCCCATGCAGCACAACGCCGCATGAGGGCCGGTTTTCGACGGTTCGCGACGCCACGCTTCGCGTGCCGCCGCCTGCCATTGCCTACCGCTTCTTCGCCTTCGCGGCCTTCGCCGTATCCGCGAGGATCTTCTCGACCCGCTCCACATAGGTTTCGGTGCCGAACCGGCGCACCGCGGTCGCCCGCCCGCTCGCGACGAGCCGCTCGCGCAGCGCGGCGTCGTGCTGCAGCCTGCCCAGCGCATCGGCCAGCGCGGCCGCGTCGCCCGGCTCGCAGAGCAGCCCGTTGTCGCCGTCCTCGATGATCTCGACGACCCCGCCCGCGCGAGCCGCGACCACCGGCCGCCGCGCGAGCATGCCCTCGACGATCACGCGCCCGAACGGCTCCGGCGTGATCGACGTATGCGCGACCACGTCGACCGCCTTCATGCATGCGGCCACGTCGCGCTGGAAGCCGAGGAAATGCACGCGGTCGTCCATTCCGTGACGCGCGACGATCTCGTGCAGCTGCGCCGCGTATTCGTCCTCGCCGAACAGCGGCGCGCCGACCAGCACCACGTGCATGTCGGGATGGCGTGCCGCGGCCTCCAGCAGCAGATGCTGCCCCTTCCAGTGCGCGAGGCGGCTGAACGACCCGACCAGCCATGCGTGCTCGGGCAGCCCGAAGCGCGCGCGAAGCGCGGCCTGGCTGGCATTGTCCAGCGCGTCGAACGGTTCGGCCGAAATGCCGTTGAACACGACGTCGACGTGCTGCGGCGTGAAGCCCGTCAGCGCGCGGAACGCCTGCGCGGACGCATCCGAATTCGCGATCACACGCGTGACGCCGAACCGCGCGCAGTACTTGATCGCCAACAGCTGCTTGCTGCCGAAGTGGTCGCCGCTGACGATGTCGCGCAGGTGCCAGACCACCGGCTTGCGCGCGAGCCGCCCGGCCAGCGCCGCGACCACCATCGCGCGCTGCGTGTTCGCGTAGATCACCTCGGCGCGGCGTGCGCGCCGTGCAACGTCGCGCACCATGCCGACGAGCCGCTTCACTGCGCCGACCGACACGCCGCCCTGCTTGCGCACCCCGGCGAGCGCGCCCTGGTCGAGCACGTCGACGCGCGCGCCGATCTCGTCGAGCGCCGCGCGGAACGGGCCATCGTCGAACAGCAGCACGTCGGCGTTCGCGCGCATGTGCTTCATGATCTCCAGCAGCGACAGCTCCGCGCCGCCGAGCACGCCGCTCTGGTCCAGCACGAGCGTCGCCGGGCCGCGCGCGGCCGGCATCGGCGCGACGGCCGTGCCGCGCTGCGCGGTCGAGCCGGGCAGCGTCGCCTCCACATAGTCGAGAAAGCGCTGACGGAACGTGTCGGCGGAGAAGCGCTCCGCATTCGCGCGGCACGCGTGCGGCGTGAAGCGCTGCGGCGCGCGCTCGAAATCGTCGACCGCCGTGACGATCGCGTGCGGCGTCTGTTCGTCGAAGAACAGCCCGGTCGGATTCGCGTGCGCGCGCGGCTCGAGCACGGTCTCGAGCGCGCCGCCCTTGCCGTACGCGATCACCGGCGTGCCGCATGCCTGCGCCTCGACCACCGAAATCCCGAAATCCTCCTCGGCCGCGAACACGAACGCCTTCGCGCGTCGCATCCGGTCGTGCAGCACCGCGAACGGCTGGTAGCCCATGATCTCGACGTTCGGGCCGGCCTTCGCGCGGATCTTCTGCATCTCCGGGCCGTCGCCGATCACGACGAGCTTGCGCTCCGGCGTGCGCGAGAAGGCCTCGACGATCAGGTCGATCTTCTTGTACGGCACCATCCGCGACGCGGTCAGGTAGAAATCGTCCTTCACCTCGTTCAGCGAGAAACCGTCCACGTCGACCGGCGGGAAGATCACCGCCGCGTCGCGGTGATACACCTTGCGGATGCGTCGCGCGATGAACGCGGAGTTCGCGACAAAACCATCCACCGCATTCGCGGTGCGCGTGTCCCAGTTGCGAATGTAGTGCAGGATCATCCGCGCGAGCAGCGACTTCGGCCCGTGCGTCAGGTTCGACTGTTCCAGATACTGGTGCTGCAGGTCCCACGCATAGCGGATCGGCGAATGCACGTAGCTGATGTGCATCTGGTCCGGCCCTGTCAGCACACCCTTCGCGACCGCATGGCTGCTGGAGATCACGAGGTCGTAGTCCGACACGTCGAGCTGCTCGATCGCGAGCGGCATCAGCGGCAGGTAGCTGCGGTACTTGGTACGCGCGAACGGCAGCTTCTGGATGAACGAAGTCGTCACCGGCTTGCCGCGCACGAACGCGCGATCGTCGAGAAAATCGACGAGGCTGAACAGGTCCGCGTCGGGAAAGCACGCGACGATCTGTTCGAGCACGCGCTCGGCGCCGGCGTACGTGACGAGCCAGTCGTGGACGATCGCCACGCGCAGCGGGCGCGATGCATCGCGTGCGCCCGCTTGCCCGGACGGTTTGGTCCGGCGCAGCGCGGCCGCGCCGGCTTCCGCCACGGCGCCGTCGGCCGTGGCCATGTTCAGGATGGCGTGTTCCGCCAGATCGCGATTCATATCGTTTTCCTCGCATTGAGACGGACGAACAGGTCGCGCACGAGCGCGCGCAGCCCCGGCGTCATCGTGAACGACCACGCCAGGTTCAGCACCAGCACGACCGCGCAGAGGCCGACCGACTCGCCGAGCCCCGACCACGCTTGCGCGAGAAACAGGCTCGCGAGCAGGAAGGCGAGATGCGCGAGCATGTCGAGCACGATCGCGCGCATCCGGATCGCCGACAGGTAAAGCAGCACGCCGTAGTCGACCAGCGCACGGGTCGCGACGACCACCGCCGCGCCGATCAGCCCGAAGTGATGGATGCCGAACCACAGGCCGCCGACGAAGAACGGCATCTCGATGAGCCCGGCGAATGCGGCGCGGGCCGGATTGACCTGCGACTGGATCAGGATCCGCGTGACGCTCGCCTGGCCGACGAGCCACACGCTGATCACCAGCACGCGCCCGACCGGCGCGGAATGCGCGGCGAGATCGGCGCCGACCCACAGCGTGAGGAACGGCGCGAGCGCGAAGATCGCGACGATGCCGACCGGCGTGAACACGCCGTTCAGGAATTCGAGCGACTGGCGCGCGAGCGTGTCGGCATGATCGCGGCCGACCGCCGACAGGCGCGGGAACAGCGTGCGCACCAGCGCGTTCGGCAGCATGTTCAGCCGCGTGACGAGGTTCTGCGGGACCGTGTAGTAGGTGACGAACTTCGCGCCCATGCCGGCGCCGAGCATCACGCGATCGAGCGTGTCGGCGATCATGCTCGCCGTGCTCGCGATCAGCATCCAGCCGCCGAAGTTGAACAACCCTTTCGCGGTGCCCCACTGCGGCGGGTCGATGCGCCGGATCCCGAGCACCTTGATGCTCGCTTGACCGAGCATCACGGCCGCGATCAGCCGCGCGACGACCGCGGCCGCCAGCACCGTCTGCAGGTTCGGCGCGATCCACCACGCGGCGGCGAGCGGCAGCAGCTGGAACAGGAACGTGCCGATCGTCTGGTTCGTGTTGAACACGCCGAACCGTTCGGCACCGTTGATCGCGCCGGCGAACACCCACGACACGTTCGCGAGCGGAATCGCGAGTGCGAGCCACGGCAGCGCGAGATACACCTCGTGCTGCATCGCCGCCGACACCTTCGTGAAATACGCGGTGTAGACGAACGCGCCGAAATAGATCAGCAGGCCGCCGGCGATGCCGGTGCCGAGGTTCAGCCAGAACGCGCTCCAGAAGACCCGCGCGCTTTCGTCCGCGTCGCCGCTCGCGAGCGCCTTCGAGATGTGGTTCTGCGCGGCCATGCTCATCCCGAGATCGAGGATCCCGAAATAACCGATCAGCGTCCACACGAGGCTGACGACCCCGTAGCGTTCGACGCCCAGCGCGTGGATATACGCGGGCACCGTCACCAGCGACACGAAGGTCGGCAGGATCAGCCCGATGAAATTGATCGAAACGTTCTTGAGTATGCCTTTGTCCATGCTTTTGCCCATGGGCCTGTTACGGTTTCCAGCGGTACATGAGCACCTTGCCGCGTGCGTCTTCCTCGACGAACACCAGGTATTCGCCGTTCTCGCGCCGGAACGCGCTGATGCCGAACGGCACGTCGACCCAGCCCGACGCCTTGCCGACCTCGGCGCCCGGGCTCATCACGCCGACTTCCTTGCCCGATTCCTTGTCGTACACGTGGATCTTGCCGACCGGCTCCACCGTGAAGATGTAGCGGCCCTCGACCGTGATCCCGATCAGGTCGAGGATCGGCTTCGCGTCGAGCTGCCACGGCAGCGCGACCGTGTAGCGCACCACCGGCGAGCCGGTCGACCACTTGTCGAAACGCACCAGCACGCGACCGACTTCCTTGTTGATGCCCGGCTGCGGCGGCGCGTCGGCCGTGTAGCCGGTCACGTACAGCGTGTCCGCCTGCGGCTCGTAGATCGCGCGGCGCAGCTGCGTGAACGGCTGCGGCATCGGATAGGTCGTGACCTTGTCGTGCGAGTAGATCGGGTTGCCGGCCTTGTCGATGCCGCCGTAGCTGAAGCGGTGGATCCCGCGCACGTCGCTCGTGCGCCAGATGTCGCCCTTCGTGTCGACCCACCAGCCCCAGCCGCCCGCCTTCGCCTTGCCCGTCGTGTTGGTCGTGAACTCGTCCTCGTCGAGCCGGCCGTTGCCGTTCGTGTCGCGCCAGATCCAGTCGCCGCCCGGCGGCTTGTTCGGCACCTTGTCGATCGGCCGCGCGCGACCCGCGATCAGGCCCGACGGAATCGCGACCTCGCCGTCGCGCTTCGCGTCGAAGCGGTAGATCTTCAGGTGATCGGCGTACATGTCGGTCAGGTACAGGAACGTGCGGCCGTCGACGCGCCGCGCGAACGGCATGCCGGGATACTGGTCCGTGTGGAACACCGGATCGTCCGGATACTTGAAGCGATTCGACAGGAAGCCGGCGTATTTCCAGTCCTGGCCGGGCGGCTTCGACAGATCGAGCTCGAAGCGCTTGTTGCCGGTGTACACGCTGTTCGGCCGTGCCGGATCGAGCCACGCTCCGTCGACGAACAAGAGCCCCTGCACCTGCCAGCGCAGCTTGCCGTCCGGCGTGTAGCTTTCGAGCACCGCGCCGAGCCCCGCGCCGATCGTGTCGTGGCGCGGCCCGATGCCGTTCATCGACACGTACACGTTGCCCGCGCGATCGACGCCCACGCCCGTCAGCCCGTTGAAGCGCTGCGGCCCGGGGCGGCCCGGCACCGGGCCCGCGAAGATCCCGCCGCGCTCGCCGAGCGTGCCGGACGGTGCATAGCCCTTGCCGCCTTTCGAGAAGATCAGCACCTGCTGGCGCGGGCCGTTGTCCGCCACCAGCACGCGTCCTTTCGCATCGACCACCACGTCCACCGCCTCCGTGCCTTCGGGCAACGCGGGCGCGTCGTCGAGCTTGCGGCCGTCCGCGCGCACGTGCACGAGATGCGCGGGCCCGTTGATCGTATCGGTGAGCAGCCACAGCGTGCCGTCGCCGGCGAGCGCGATGCGGCCCGGCTCGTGCGCACTCCACGTGCCCTTCTTCTGCATCGTCTCGGCGTCGTACACGTCGACTTCGTCATGCGCCGGATTCGTCGCGAACAGCGTCTTGTCGTCGACCGCGAGGCCGCCCACTTCCGCCTTCAGCTCGCCCACCTCCGACCGCGCGGGAGCCGCCACCTCGTTCATCACCATGAAGCTCGCGGCCATCCGCGCGCGGCCCGCATCGGCACGCCCGCCGGGCGCCACCTGCGGTGCCGCGCGGAACGGCGCGGGCTGCTTCATGTCGCCGATCGTGCGCCGCGAGATGCCGTACCACTGCTTGCCCTTGTCCGGCCAGATGCCGGGCGACTGCAGATGACCACGCTCGTTGCCGACGCCGATCGCGACGTACGCATACTTGCTGTTGACTGCGACCGCGTTGCCGCCGAGGTTGCCCCAGCCGTGCGTGCCGCCGGCGAAGCCGAGCATCTTCCCGTCCTGGTAGACGCTCGCCTCGGCGCCGCTCTCGTCCCACGGCGCGTTCGTATACACCTTGCCGTCGGCCGTCACCGCGATCGCACGAATGTCGATCTGCGTCCAGCTGCCGTCGCCATAGCCGAACGTGTTGCCGATCCACGACGTGGTCGCGGGCAACACGGTTTCAGCCGGTGCGGCGCTCGCGGACAGCGCCGCGCATACCGTCATGCCAACCAGAATCAGACGTCGCAATGCGCTCTCCAGACTCGATGCGTAAGCGACCGGTGCCGCGGCGTGCTGCCTGCCCGGATGACCTGTCGCTAAATGGGTTTCAAACGTCGCGATGCAGGTTACAAGCAAAAATAATCACAAGAAAATTGGAAATATTTGGGGATGTTTCTGCCTGAAATATCGAGTCGGAACAGCGATAAATGGGTCCGACGAAGCGGAAATATCGACCGCCTTTCATGCGAAGATCCGTAGAAAATGCCGCTCTTGCCCGTCTGACGGGGCGCGCAGCCTGCAAACCTTTCATGTCGTGATTAAAACGACCGGCATTTGAATGTTTTCAGCCGGATAAATGACATGCGTTTTTTTGCCGATTTCTTTTCCCTAGAATCGATTTCGACTCAATATTTCATTTAAACGCATGCATTACGTTCACGCATCGGATGCGCGGCGCGCCACGGCATCGGCCGCGCGTCGCGAAGGAGCGGCGCGATGACGGGCATCTCGCGCACCGCCGACCTCGCCCCGCCGCAACATGGCCGCATCGTGCAGCTCGACGGGCTGCGTGCGATCGCCGTCGGCGCCGTGTTCCTGCAACACGCGCTGAAGGCGCCTCTCTGGATGGGCGTCGACCTGTTCTTCGTGCTGAGCGGCCTGCTGATCACGGGCATCCTGCTCGACCGCAAGGCGCGCGGGCAGTCGTACTTCAGCCACTTCTACGCGCGTCGCGTGCGACGGATCCTGCCGCCGTACGTGCTGCTGCTGGTTGTGTCGACGCTGCTGTTCGGCGCGAGCTGGCTGCCGCACTGGCCGTGGTTCGCGTTCTTCTCGACCAACATCGGGCTGTCGCTCGGCAGCATCGGCCACGACAGCCTGAACGTGCTGTGGTCGCTCGCCGTCGAGGAGCAGTTCTACATCTTCTGGCCGTTCGTCGTGCTGTGGTGCTCGGAGCGCGCGCTGCTGTGGATCGCCGCCGCGCTGATCGTCGCCGCGCCCGTGCTGCGCGCGATCGCGACGCCGTGGTTCGATTCGTTCTGGCCGATCTACTACCTGACGCCGTTCCGGATGGACCTGCTCGCCGCGGGCGCGCTGCTCGCGATCGTGCTGCGGCGCGACCGGCGCGCGCTGGAACCGTTCTATCCGCTCGCGATCGTCGGCGCGCTCGTGTCGCTCGCGATCCTCGGCTGGCTGCACCTGTCGTTCCCGCGGTTCCGCGCGGCGAACACGCCGCTGTCGAATGCCGCGCTCTACAGCATCTCGCTGCTGCTGTGCACGTCGATCGTCGTGATCGCGCTGCGCGGACGCGGCCTCGTGCAGCGCGTGCTGACGAACCCGCTGCTCGTGTACGTCGGCACCGTCAGCTACACCGTCTACCTGATTCACCTGAGCGTGCTGTATGCGCTGTGGCCGCTGCACCTGAACCGCTTCGTCACGGCCGCGCTCGCACTCGCCATCACGCTCGTGTACGCCACCCTGAGCTGGTACGGCTTCGAGCGGCGCCTGACGCGCGGCCCCGCCCGCGGCATGGTGCCCGCCGCCGCGCGCACGACCGCCTGAATTTCTCAATCCATCGTTTCGACCAGGACATTGCCATGAGCCAAGACCGCAAGAAGGCCATCATCACGGGGATCACCGGGCAGGACGGCGCCTACCTGACCAAGCTGCTGCTCGACAAGGGCTACGAGGTCACGGGCACCTACCGCCGCACCAGCTCGGTGAACTTCTGGCGCATCGCCGAGCTCGGCGTCGACACGCACCCGAACCTGTCGCTCGTCGAGCACGACCTGACGGATGCCGGCTCCAGCCTGCGGCTGCTCGAACGCACGCAGCCCGACGAGCTGTACAACCTGGCCGCGCAGAGTTTCGTCGGCGTGTCGTTCGACCAGCCGGCGACGACCGCCGAGGTCACGGGCGTCGGCCCGCTGAACCTGCTCGAGGCGATCCGCGTGGTGAGCCCGAAGACGCGTTTCTACCAGGCGTCGACGTCCGAGATGTTCGGCAAGGTGCAGGCGATCCCGCAGACGGAAACGACCGCGTTCTACCCGCGAAGCCCGTACGGCGTCGCGAAGCTGTACGCGCACTGGATGACCGTGAACTACCGCGAGTCCTACGACCTGTTCGGCTGCAGCGGCATCCTCTTCAACCACGAATCGCCGCTGCGCGGCCGCGAGTTCGTCACGCGCAAGATCACCGACACCGTCGCGAAGATCAAGCTCGGCAAGGCGACCAGGCTCGAGCTCGGCAACCTCGACGCGAAGCGCGACTGGGGCTTCGCGCTCGAATACGTCGAAGGGATGTGGCGAATGCTGCAGGTCGACGAGCCCGACACCTACGTGCTCGCGACCAACCGCACCGAGACCGTGCGCGACTTCGTGCAGATGGCCTTCGCGGCCGTCGGCTACCAGATCGAATGGACCGGCAAGGGCGAGCAGGAACGCGGCCTCGACGCGTCGAACGGCAACGTGCTCGTCGAAGTGAATCCGAAGTTCTACCGCCCTGCCGAAGTCGACCTGCTGATCGGCTGCGCGGACAAGGCCAAGAGCAAGCTGGGCTGGGCCCCGGAGACGACGCTCGAACAGCTTTGCCAGATGATGGTCGAAGCGGATCTGACGCGGAATCGTCACCATGACACGTACTGACGCCGGACATCCGTCGCGTCGCGCATTCGTCACGGGCCTGACGGGCTTCACCGGCCGCTACATGGCGCAGCGCCTCGAGGCGGCCGGCTACGACGTGTGGGGCACCGTGGCGCCCGGCGCGGCGCGACCGGACGATCCGGCGTTCGCGAACTGCACGCTGCTGCCGGTCGACCTGCTCGACGCGAACGCGATGCGCGCGGCAGCCGCCGACGCGCGGCCCGATGCGGTCGTGCATCTCGCCGCGCGTGCGCACGTCGCGCAGGACGAGCCGTCGCAGACCTATGCGGTCAACATCGTCGGCACGCGCAACCTGCTGGCCGCGCTCGCGGGCCTCGATCGCCGCCCGTCGGCGGTGCTGCTCGCCAGTAGCGCGAACATCTACGGCAATTCGACGGCCGGCGTGCTCGACGAGACCGTCGCGCCCGCCCCCGCGAACGACTATGCGGTCAGCAAGCTCGCGATGGAATACGCGGCGAAGCTGTGGGCCGACCGGCTGCCGATCGTGATCGCGCGGCCGTTCAACTACACGGGTGTCGGCCAGGACGATACGTATCTGCTGCCGAAGCTCGTGTCGCACTATGCGCGCAACGCGCCGCGCATCTCGCTCGGCAATCTCGACGTGAGCCGCGATTTCTCCGACGTGCGCGACGTGACGGCCGCCTACCTGAAGCTGCTCGAAGCCGCGCCGGCCGGCGAGACGTTCAACATCTGCTCGGAGCGCGCGTATTCGCTGAAGGAAGTGCTGGCGATGCTGTCGCGGATCGCCGGCTACGTGATCGACGTGACGATCGATCCGCGTTTCGTGCGGCACCACGAGGTGAAGCGCCTGAGCGGGTCGCGCGACAAGCTGCGACGCGCGGTGGGCGAGCTGCCCGTGACGCCGCTCGACGACACGCTGCGCTGGATGATGGACGCGATGCGCAATGTGCCGCAGCGCGCGCAGGTTGGGCAGGCCGGCTGATTCCGCCAACGTGCGCGCCGCCCCCCTAAAAGACAACGGGCCGCTCTGTCGAGCGGCCCGTTGTCATGTCGGCCCTGAAATCGGTGCCGCCGCACTCAGCCCTCGAGGCCGCGCGCGAGATCGTTGCGCACGTCGCCCGCGTTTTCCAGGCCGACCGCGAGGCGGATCAGCCCTTCGGTGATCCCGGCGGCCGCACGCGCTTCCGGCGTGATGCGCGCGTGCGTCGTCGTCGCCGGATGCGTGATCGTCGTGCGCGTGTCGCCGAGGTTGCCGGTGATCGAGATCAGCTTCGTGCTGTCGATCACGCGCCATGCGTTCGCGCGCTGCTGCTCCGGCGTGTCGCCCTTCAGCTCGAACGATACGATCGCGCCGCCTGCCTTCTGCTGACGCTTCGCGAGTTCGTGCTGCGGATGCGATTCGAGCCCCGGGTAGAACACGCGCGCGACGGCCGGATGCGAATCGAGCCAGCGCGCGATTTCCAGCGCGTTCGCCGACTGCTTCTCGACGCGCAGCGACAGCGTCTCCATCCCCTTCAGCAGCACCCACGCGTTGAACGCCGACAGCGTCGGGCCGGCGCTGCGCACGAACGGGAACACCTTGCCCATGATGAATGCCTTGGAGCCGACCAGCGCGCCGCCGAGCACGCGGCCCTGCCCGTCGAGGAACTTCGTCGCCGAGTGCATCACGACGTCCGCGCCGAGCTTCAGCGGCTGCTGCAGCACCGGGCTGCAGAAACAGTTGTCGACGACGAACAGCGCGTTCGCGGCCTTCGCGATCTTGCCGATCGCCTCGATGTCGGCGAGTTCGGTCAGCGGGTTCGACGGCGTCTCGAGGAAGAACATCTTCGTCTCGGGCCGCACCGCTTCCTGCCATGCGTTCAGGTCGGTCGGGTCGACGAAGGTCGTCGTGATGCCGAACTTGCTGAAGATCTGCGAGAACATCCCGAGCGTCGAGCCGAACAGGCTGCGCGAGCTGACAAGGTGATCGCCCGCCTGCAGCGCGGACATCACGACCGACATGATCGCGGCCATGCCCGACGCCGTCGCGATGCAGGCTTCGCCGCCTTCGAGCGCGGCGAGACGATCCTGGAACATGGTGACGGTCGGGTTCGTGAAGCGCGAATAGGTGAAATAGTCTTCCGAATTCGCAAAGCGCTCGGCCGCCTCGGCCGCGCTCGTGAAGCAGAAGCTCGACGTGAGGAACAGCGCTTCCGAGTGCTCGTTGAAGTCGCTGCTGCGCAGCGTGCCCGCGCGCACGGCGAGCGTGTCGAAGTTGAGGGAGTCGTCCATGTTCCGTTTTCCGTATTCGAGGGTCGCGCCAACGGTCATGCATCAGGCGCGAGCCCAGCCACAAAATCAGGCCAAAACAAAAAGCCCGCTATGCGTCGGCATCAGCGGGCTTCGGTGCGGTACGACAGCGATCGACTCGGGCCGGCTGTCGCCGGCCTTCGCTTTAGCTGTTTTGGGAAGTCGCCCCGCGTCCGCAAGCTGAATCAAATCGACGCAAGACCACATCCTATCACGCTTCATCGGAAGCGTGCGCCGGCATCACTCCACCGACAACTGCAGGTTCATCTGCGAACGCGCGGTATCGCCGGCCGTGTCGCGATCGGCCTGCGACGCCGGTGCGAGACGGGCGCGCTCGATCGCATCGAGGTACTCGGGCGTCACGGCGCCGGTGATGTAGTTGCCATCGAAGCACGACGCCTCGAAGCGCTCGAGCTTCGGATTGATGTCGCGCACCGCGCGGCGCAGGTCGTCGACGTCCTGGTAGATCAGGTGGTCGGCGCCGATGATCTTCGCGACTTCCTCGTCGGTGCGGCCATGTGCGACCAGCTCGCCGCGCGTCGGCATGTCGATGCCGTACACGTTCGGGAACTTCACGGGCGGCGCCGCCGACGCGAAGATCACCGACTTCGCGCCCGCATCGCGCGCCATCTGCACGATCTCGTGCGAGGTCGTGCCGCGCACGATCGAGTCGTCGACGATCAGCACGTTCTTGTCCTTGAACTCGATGCTCATCGCATTGAGCTTCTGGCGCACCGACTTCTTGCGCACGGCCTGGCCCGGCATGATGAAGGTGCGGCCGACGTAGCGGTTCTTGAAGAAGCCTTCGCGATACTCGACGCCGAGCTTCGCGGCGACCTGCATCGCAGCCGGACGCGACGAATCGGGAATCGGCATCACGACGTCGATCGGCACGTTCGGCAGCTCGCGCTTGATCTTCTCGGCGAGGTAGTCGCCCATGCGCAGGCGCACGTTGTAGACGGGCACGCCGTCGAGGCACGAGTCCGGACGCGCGAGATACACGTATTCGAACATGCACGGATTCAGCGTCGGGTGCTCCGCGCACTGCTGGCTGTGGAAGTTGCCGGCCTTGTCGATGAAGATCGCTTCGCCCGGCTGCACGTCGCGCACGAATTCGAAACCGATGCCTTCGACCGCCACCGACTCCGACGCGACCATCCATTCGGTGCCGTGTTCGGTCTCGAGCTTGCCGATGCAGAGCGGGCGGATGCCGAACGGATCGCGGAACGCGAGCAGGCCGTAGCCGGCGATCAGCGACACGATCGCGTACGAGCCCTGCAGGCGGCGATGCACGCCCGCGACCGCCTTGAACACGGCGGCCGGATCGAGCTCGAGGCCCGTCGTCGCCAGTTGCAGCTCGTGCGCGAACACGTTGAGCAGTACTTCGCTGTCGGAATTGGTGTTGATGTGCCGGCGGTCGATCCGGAACATCTCGTCCTTCAGCTGTTCCCAGTTCGTCAGGTTGCCGTTGTGCGCGAGGATGATCCCGAACGGCGCGTTCACGTAGAACGGTTGCGCCTCGGCTTCGCTCGATGCCGAGCCGGCCGTCGGGTAGCGGACCTGGCCGATGCCGAAGGTGCCGGGCAGGCTGCGCATGTTGCGCGTGCGGAACACGTCGCGCACCATGCCGTTCGCCTTGTACATGTGGAAATTGCTGCCGTCCGCCGTCGCGATGCCCGCTGCGTCCTGACCGCGATGCTGCAGCAGCAGCAAGCTGTCATAGATCAGCTGATTGACCGGGGATTGGGAGATAACACCTACGATGCCGCACATGGCATGTCCTTCAAGATGACAAAATCGGTTCCGTCCTGCCCGGTGCGCGTCGTCAAACGCGCACGTACTGGGCCATGCCGTCGGGCAGGAGCTGCTTCAGCTCGTGCACGCCCTGTTCGGCGAAAGGACGCAAGAGCGCATTGCGCCAGAAATCCTGTTTGGGCAATTCGGTCAGCCCGGCCGCCGCGACCAGCAGCACCACCAGCACGCAGCCGCGAACGAGCCCGAACATCATGCCCAGCGAGCGATCGACCCCGCCGAGGCCCGTCGCCTGCGCGATTCGCGACAACAGCGCGTTCGCGACACCCGCGACGAACACCACGCCGATCACGATCAGCGCGAACGCGATCACCCACTGTGTCAGCGCGCCGCCCGGCCAGTTCGCCGGAATGTACGGCACCACCAGTCCGACATAGCGGGCCGCGATCACGACCGCCGCGATCCAGCCGATCAGCCCGAAAATCTCCGAGACGAAACCGCGCCACGCGCCACGCAGCGCAGACAACGCGATCACCGCCAATACAGCGTAGTCGAAAGCCGTCAGCATCGCACGTTACTGCGTCAGTCCGGCTTCGCGCACCTTCGCGATCGCGGCGGACGCCGCCGCGCGATCCGCGAATGGGCCGGCACGCAGCAGTGTAGCCGTGCTGCCGTCCGCCTGCTTGCTGTGCTCGACATATGCGGGCACGCCCGCCGATTTCAACTTGGTGGCCCACGAACGGGCCGTCGCGGCATCCTTGAACGAACCGAGCTGCACCGCGAAGCGCGCACCGGCCGGCGATGCCGGCGACGATGCGTCGCCGCTGTCGGCCGCGGCGTCGGCGTTCGCGACCGTCGCGGGCGCCGGCTTCGGCGCGACCGGCTTCGCCGCGGGAGCGGGAGCGGCCGTGGCCGGCTTGGCAGCGGGCTTCGGCGGCGTCACGCTCGCGGTGGTCGTCGAGGTCGAGGTATCGGGCTTCGCGGCCGGCTTGGCTGCATCCTTCGCCGCGGGCGCCGGAACGGCCGCCACCGCGACATCGGAGGCCGGCGGCTCGTCGTGCGCGACGCCCGCCTGCACGTCGGACGCGTCATCGTCACGCGGCGCGACCGACTGATGCGCGGGCCGGTTCGGGATGTCGATCGCGATGTCGTCCGTCACCGGCTTCGGGTGCGAATCGAGCACCATCGGCAGCACGATCACCGCGGCGACGACGAGCGCGATCGCGCCGACGAGACGCCGGCGGGCGCGTTGCTTTTCAGGAAGGGTCGGATCGAGGAGCAGTGCGTCCGATTCCGGACGCTCGGTGCGGCGCGTGCGTCGCTCGACGCGTTCAGTGCGCTCCGTGCGCACGTTCCGGGAGGCCCCGGTACGACCGCCGCGCCGCGGGGGCGCGTCGTCGTCTTTCTTGCCGAACGAGAAAATTCCCATGAATGGCTGAGTCCGAAACTGCCCGTCAGTCAGTGTTGCTGCGATTTCCGGTAGGCCATCACACCTGCCACCGTATGGAAACTGCCGAAAACCACGATTCTATCATTCTCGGATGCTCTTTTTAGTGCATCGCGAAACGCTTCAGCGGGCGACGCGAACCGCGTCACGCTCGAATCGGCCCCCTCCTCCACGCCGGCCTTGCGCAGCGCGGCTTCGAGCTGCTCCGCGCTCGCCGCGCGCGGCAGCGGCAGGTCGGTCACGCACCAGTGATCGACCTCGCCCTTCAGGTGCCGCAGCACGCCGTCGATGTCCTTGTCGTGCATCGCGCCGAACACCGCGTACGTGTACGGGAAGAAGCCCATGTTGCCGAGATTCTGCTCGAGCACGGCCGCCGCATGCGGGTTGTGCGCGACGTCCAGCACGATCGCCGGCTTGCCGGGCAGCACCTGGAAGCGCCCCGGCAACTCGACGTTCGCGAGCCCGAGCCGGATGTCCTGCGCGGACACCGGCAGCACCGGACGCAGCGCCTCAAGCGCGGCCAGCGCGGCCGACGCATTGATCAGCTGGTTCGCGCCGCGCAGCGACGGGTACGCGAGCGCCGGATAGCGCTTCTCGCGGCCGAGGTAGCTCCATTGCTGGCGCTCCGCGCCCGGCTGCGCCTCGTAGCGGAAATCGCGGCCGACCAGCCACAGGTCGGCGCCGATCGAAGCAGCATGGTCGACCAGCGTGCTCGGCACCAAGGGATCACCGCAGATCGCCGGCTTGCCCGCGCGGAAGATCCCCGCCTTCTCGAACGCGATCTTCTCGCGCGTGTCGCCGAGGTATTCGGTGTGATCGATGTCGATGCTCGTGACGATCGCGCAATCGGTATCGATGATGTTGACCGCATCGAGCCGGCCGCCGAGGCCGACTTCGAGGATCACCGCATCGAGCCCGCGCGACGCGAACAGGTGCAGGATCGCGAGCGTCGTGAATTCGAAGTACGTGAGCGACACCGGCTCGGGCAGCGACATGCGCGCCGCCTCGACGGCCTCGAAGTGCGGCAGCAGTTCGGCGTCGCTGACCTGCTGCCCGTTCACGCGCGCGCGCTCGCCGAATTCGAGCAGGTGCGGCGACGTGTGGCAGCCGACCTTGTAGCCCGCGTGAACGAGGATCGCCTCGAGGAACGCGCAGGTCGAACCCTTGCCGTTCGTGCCGCCGACCGTGATCACGGGGCACGCGAATTCGAGCTGCAGCGCCGCCTTGACCTGCCCGATGCGGGTGAGGCCCATGTCGATGCCGACCGGGTGCGCGCGTTCGAGATGCGAAAGCCACGCGTCGAGAGTGGGAAAAGTGCTCATCGGATCAAATCTGAATCGGTACCGCCACTACGCCAAAAAACGAAACGCGCCGCCCGGCGGTTCAGCCAGGCGACGCGCGCAGTTCACAACGCCGCGCCAATCAGGCCAGCGCGTCGGCCGGCTGTCGCTGCAGCAGCGCGAGCAGTTGCGCGATCTCGTCGCGCATCTTGCGGCGGTCGACGATCATGTCGATCGCGCCCGTCGTCAGCAGGAATTCCGCGCGCTGGAAGCCTTCCGGCAGCTTCTCGCGAACCGTCTGCTCGATCACGCGCGGACCGGCGAAGCCGATCAGCGCCTTCGGTTCGGCGATCACGACGTCGCCGAGGAACGCGAAGCTCGCCGACACGCCGCCCATCGTCGGGTCGGTCAGCACCGAGATGAACGGCAGCTTGGCTTCGGCCAGCTTGGTCAGCATCGCGGTGGTCTTGGCCATCTGCATCAGCGACAGCAGGCTTTCCTGCATCCGCGCGCCGCCCGACGCGGTGAAGCAGATGAACGGCACCTGCTGCTCGAGCGCGTTCTGCGCGCCGCGCGCGAAGCGCTCGCCGACGACCGAACCCATCGAGCCGCCCATGAACGAGAACTCGAAGCAGGCCGCGACCACCGGCAGCGTATGGATCGCGCCACCCATCACCACCATCGCGTCGGTCTCGCCCGTTTCGTCCATCGCTTCCTTCAGACGATCGGGATACTTGCGGCTGTCCTTGAACTTCAGCGAGTCGACCGGCACGATTTCCTGGCCGATTTCGTAGCGGCCTTCCGGATCGAGCAGCCCGTCGAGACGCTCGCGCGCGCCGATGCGCATGTGGTGATCGCACTTCGGGCACACGTGCAGGTTCGCGTCCACGTCGTTGCGGTACAGCACGGCCTCGCAGGACGGGCACTTGACCCACAGGCCTTCCGGAATGCCCTTGCGGCTTTTCGGGTCGGTCTGCTTGATCTTCGGCGGCAACAGTTTGTCGAGCCAGCTCATCGTATGGTTTCCTGTTCCGTGGCGGGACGGGCCAACCGGCCCGTTCCCGCTTCCTGTTGTGTTTATCGCGCCGTCTTGCCGGCGCCGTCCAGGGCGGCGCGCAGCTCGGCGATGAATGTCTTCAGCGCGGCGGCGGCCCCTTCCGGCGCGGCGCTCTCGAGCAGCTGCACCAGGCGGCTGCCGATCACGACGGCGTCCGACACTTCGGCCACCGCACGCGCCGTTGCGGCGTCGCGGATGCCGAAGCCGACGCCCACCGGAACCGGCACGCGCGACTTGATGGCCGGGATTTTACCCGCAATGCTCGAAACATCCAGATTTCCGGCGCCGGTCACGCCCTTGAGCGACACGTAGTACACGTAGCCGCTCGCGATCTTGCCCACGTCGGCGATGCGTTCGTCGGTCGACGTCGGCGCGAGCAGGAAGATCGGATCGATCTGCGCGGCACGCATTTTCTCGGCGAACACGCCCGCTTCCTCGGGCGGATAGTCGACGACGAGCACGCCGTCGACGCCGGCCGCCTGCGCTTCGGTCGCGAACGTGTCGACGCCCATCCGCTCGATCGGGTTCGCATAGCCCATCAGCACGACGGGGGTTTTCTGGTCGGTCTCGCGGAAGCGCTTCACGTCGGCGAGCACGCTTTTCAGCGTGACGCCACGCGCGAGCGCGCGTTCCGACGAGCGCTGGATCACCGGGCCGTCGGCCATCGGGTCCGAGAACGGCACGCCGAGCTCGATCACGTCGGCGCCGCCTTCGGCGAGCGCGTGCATGAATTCGACGGTCTTCGCGGGATCGGGGTCGCCGGCCGTGATGAACGGGATCAGGCCCTTGCGGCCTTGTTCGGCGAGTGCGGCGAAGGTCTGCTGGATACGGGAGGACATGGCAATTTTCCTTGATGCGATCGGCGACTCGGCGGCGCGACTCACGCGCACGCCGGCGCGGCGAGCACGCTCACGCGCTCGCGCGCGATCGCGCAATAACTTTCGTTGATCTCGTAGCCGACGAAGTCGCGCCCCTGCCGTGCGCAGGCCACTGCGGTCGTGCCGCTGCCCATGAACGGATCGAGCACGCGGCCGCCCGGCGGGCAGCTTGCGAGCACCATCCGCTCGATGATTTCCAGCGGCTTCTGGGTCGGATGATCGACGCGCTCCGCGTGCTGCCGATGCAGGCGCGAGACCGACCAGACGTCCTTCGGGTTGTAGCCCATCTCCAGCCACTTGCTGCCTTCGAACAGCTTGCGCGAGCGGGCCTTCTTCGTGTCGGCGTCGTACGGGATGCGGACCGGATCGAGATCGAAGTAATACGCCCTGGAAACCGCGAAAAAGCCGATGTTGTCGTGCACCGACGTGAAACGGCGCGTCGTGCCGCCCATGCTCGGCACGCGCCGGTCCCAGATGATCTCGTTGACCATCGTGAGCTTCGTCTTCAGGAAACTGAAGATTTCCGGCGCGTACTGCCACGTGCAGAAGATGTACATCGACCCGCTCGGCTTCAGCTTCGGAATCGCGAGCTCGAGCCACTCGCGCGTCCACGCGAGGAAATCGTCGCCCGAACGCTTGTCCGAGTCGTTGCCGTAGTCCTTGCCGAGCCCGTACGGCGGATCGGCGACGATCAGGTCGATCGACGCATCCGGCAGGCGCGCGGCTTCGGTCATGAAATCGCGGTTGTGCAGCTCGATCCCGGACGGCAGCGCGCGCGGCACGGCGACGGCAGGCTGCACCGCCTCCGCTTCGCTCGCGGCGCCGCCGCCCGGTTGTTCGATCAGGTCACGCATCGGTCGGGGTCAGAGCGCGATGCCCGATCGCTCGGCGACCGTGTGCATGTCCTTGTCGCCGCGGCCCGACAGGTTGACGAGCAGGATCTTGTCCTTCGGCAACGTCGGCGCGAGCTTCACGCCATACGCGATCGCGTGGCTCGACTCGAGCGCGGGGATGATCCCCTCGATCCGGCAGCAGTCGTGGAACGCCTTCAGCGCTTCCTCGTCGGTGATCGCCACGTACTGCGCGCGGCCGCTGTCCTTCAGCCATGCGTGCTCGGGGCCGACGCCCGGATAGTCGAGACCCGCCGACACCGAATGCGTCTCGATGATCTGACCGTTGTCGTCCTGCAGCAGGTACGTGCGGTTGCCGTGCAGCACGCCGGGGCTGCCAGCAATCAGCGAAGCCGCGTGACGACCGGTGTCGAGGCCGTCGCCGGCCGCTTCGACGCCGATCAACTGCACGGAGGTATCGTCGATGTACGGATAGAAGATGCCCATCGCGTTCGAGCCGCCGCCGACGCACGCAATCACCGCGTCCGGCTGCCGGCCGGCGAGCTCGGGCATCTGCACCTTGCACTCGTCGCCGATCACGCGCTGGAAGTCGCGCACCATCGCCGGATACGGGTGCGGGCCCGCGACCGTGCCGATGATGTAGAACGTGCTTTCGATGTTCGTGACCCAGTCGCGCATCGCTTCGTTCAGCGCGTCCTTCAGCGTGCGCGAACCCGATTCGACCGGCACGACCGTCGCGCCGAGCAGCTTCATCCGGTAGACGTTCGCGGCCTGGCGGCGCACGTCCTCGGCGCCCATGTAGACGATGCACTCCATCCCGAAGCGCGCGCAGATCGTCGCCGTCGCGACGCCGTGCTGGCCGGCGCCCGTCTCGGCGATCACGCGCTTCTTGCCCATCCGCTTCGCGAGCAGCGCCTGGCCGATCACGTTGTTGATCTTGTGCGCGCCGGTGTGGTTCAGGTCCTCGCGCTTCAGGTAGATCTGCGCGCCGCCGAGCGTCTCGCTCCAGCGCTGCGCGTGATAGATCGGTGACGGACGGCCGACGAAATACTTCAGTTCGCGCTCGTATTCGGCGACGAAATCGGGGTCGTTGCGGAATTTTTCATACGCCGCGCGCAGTTCGTCCAGCGCGTGAATCAGCGTTTCGGCGACGAACACGCCGCCATACGGGCCGAAGTGGCCGCGATCATCAGGAAGGTTGTACATGGTGTCACTCTCGATTGGTCGATGCGCGCCGCTTTTCGGGGCCGCACCGACTTGCATCACCCGGCGTCCGCTTCGCGCACCGCGCGTACGAACGCCGCCATCCGGGCGTGATCCTTCACGCCCTTCGCGCCCTCCACTTCGATGCCACTCGAGACATCGACAGCAAACGGGCGCAACTGGCGGATCGCATCACCGACGTTTTGCGCGTTCAAGCCACCACTCAAAACGGCCCGATGCGCGAGCTCTGCGGGAATAAGTGACCAATCGAAGACCTTGCCGCTACCGCCGTAGTCCGGCACCAGGGTGTCGAACAGGAGGCCGCGCGCTTTCGAATAATGAAGAGCCGATTCTACCAAATCGGCCGGCTGCGTCGAGGGGCCGACGCGCACTGCGCGCAACCACGGCAGGCGGGCCGCGCGGCCGAGGGCGTCGCACTGCTCGGGCGTCTCGTCGCCGTGGAATTGCAGCACCGTGAGCGGCACGTCGCGCACAACGGCCTCGATCTCGGCTTCGGTCGCGTTCACGAACAGCCCGACCACCGACACGAACGGCGGCGCGAGGCGTGCGAGCTCGGCCGCCTGGGCGATCGACACCGCGCGCGGGCTCTTCGGATAGAACACGAGGCCGATCGCATCGGCGCCGAGCGCGGCGGCATGCAGCACGTCCTCGGGGCGCGACAGGCCGCACAGCTTGATGCGCGTGCGCGGCGCGAGGCCGGCCGCGGCGGGAGTCGAAGGAGACACGGCGTGATCCGTCATGGTTGTGGGTCCAGGTCGGCCCAGACGCTGCTCCACGGCACGCTGCCGAGCTGCGCGGGCGGGACGGCGAATTCCGCCGGGTAGCCGACATGGGCGAGATACAGCCCGTCGGCCATGAACGTGGGCGCGGCGAGATTGCGGTCGCGCCCGGCCAGCACGTCGGCCAACCAGTCCACCGGGTAGCGGCCGCGCCCGACCGCGACGAGGCAGCCCATCAGGTTGCGCACCATGTGGTGCAGGAACGCGTTCGCACGGAAGCGGAAATGAAGGAAGTGGCCCGCGCGCCGCACGTCGATCTGGTACAGGTGTTTGACCGGCGTCTTCGACTGGCATTCCGACGACCGGAACGACGAGAAGTCGTGCTCGCCGATCAGGTGCGCGGCGGCGGCGCGCATCGCGTCGTCGTCGAGCGGCGTGTGGATCCAGCCCGCACGGCCGGCCAGCATCGGCGAGCGCACGGGATGCACGTACAGCGCGTAGTAGTAGGTGCGTTCGAACGCCGAGAAACGCGCGTGGAACGTGTCCGGCATCGGTTTCGCCCACTGTACCGAAACGGTCGGCGGCAGGAACGCGTTGGTGCCGCGCACCCACGAGAAATCCGCGCGGTCGAGCGCCGTGTCGAAGTGCACGACCTGCCCGAGTCCGTGCACGCCCGTGTCGGTCCGCCCCGCGACCGTCGTGTGCAGCGGCACGCACGCGAATTCGCCAAGTGCGCGCTCGAGTGCGTCCTGGACGGTCTTGCCGTGCGGCTGCGCCTGCCAGCCGCAGAACGCGGCGCCGTCGTACTGAATCCCCAGCGCGATCCGCATCACGCCTCTTCCGCCAGTTTCGCGAGCAGCGCGCGCGCATCGTCGCGCGTCGCGACGTCGTTCGCATCGACCACTTCCTGCAGCAGCGTACGCGCGCCGGACAGGTCGCCCAACTCGACGTACTCGGATGCGAGATCCAGCTTGTTGCGGGCAATGCGCGCGAGCTCTTCCGGCGTCAGCGCGGGCAGCACGGCACCCGGCGCGGACGGCAGGTCGAGATCGAAATCCAACTTCAACGCACCGAACTGCGCGCCGCCCAGCGGCGGCAGCGACGACGGCGCGGACACGCCACCCGCGTGAGGCGCGGGCGTGGCCGCATCCGGATCCCAGTCGAACTCGTCGTCCTGGTCGGCCGGATGTTCCGGGGACAGATCGCTCGCACCAATCGGCGGGTGCGATACGGATGGACCGTTAGTTGCGATTTGCTCGCTTTCAGCTTGCCCTTCCCGGGCGGGCATCTCCTCTGCCGTCCGCGGCGGCAACGGCATGTCGAGGCTGTTGAGCGCGCTGATCGCGTTCTGCATCAGCGCCGCGTGCTGGGCGTCGTTCGTCTCGGGCGCGGCGGGCGCTTCGATCGGCGCGTCGGCAGCCGTTTCCGCTTCCGGGACCGGCTTTACGTCGTGCGCAGCCGGTGCTGCGTCGTGCTCCAACGCGGCATGCGCGGACGGCACGTCCTGTTGGTCGTCATGGGGCTTCACCGCTTCCTGCGACGACGACACATCGGCATCGCGCGTATCGGCCACCTCCGCCGCTGCCGCGGCGGCCGAAACGAGATTCATGTCGGTGGCCGCGTCGCGGGCAACCGGCGTCCCGGGCAAGATCGGCGGCAACGGTTCGACGGATGACGACGTTACGCCGACATCGGCAGCCGCTGCGCCGGCTGACTCGGTCGCAACCGCGTCGGCAGGCCGCGCCTTCCGGCGCTTGCGCCACGCGAACCCGGCAGCGAGGGCGATCACGGCCGCGCCAGCCGCCGCGGCCGGGCGCCAGTCGATCTGCTCGGAACCACGCGCGGGCGGCGTCGCCGTCACCGGCACGGCCGGCTGCGCGGGCGCCGATGCCGACTGCACCGCGCTGGCGGCCACACCGGACGCCGCCTCGCTCGCGGCGGGCGACGACGCGGCAGCGGATGCGCCTGCGTCATTCGCGGCCGGGCGCGGCGCAGCGGGTGCCGGTGCCGGCACGGGCGCAACGTTGTTCGTCGCGGCCGGCTTGCCGATCCCATGTTTCTGCAGTTCCATCAGTACGCGGTTCTTCAGCGCGAGCAATTGCTGCAGGCTCGACGGCCGCGGCTGCGACGCGCCCGCGACGGGTGCCGCCGCGGACGGTTCGTGCATGCCTTGAGCCGGGCCGCCCTGCGCAGGCTGGACGGCGGCTTCGCTTGCGGACGACGGGGCGGACTGGATCGCGCCGCTCCACACGTGCGGTCCGCTTGCACCGGCCGCAGGCGCTGCCGGCTGACCGGGTTCGACCGTCGACGCGCCATGCGCGGCGGACGCGCCGATGGAAGCCGACGCCCCTGCCGCGGCTGCCGCCACCGCGACGCTCGCGCCGCTGACCGGCACCGCATGCGCAGCCGGTGCGGCCGGCGCCGTTTGCACGGCCGACCCCGGATGCGGCGCGGACGCGCCATGCTGCGCAACCGCGACCGTGCCCGACGCGGCAGCCGCCGCAGACGCTGCCGATGCACCGGACGCACCGGCCGGCACGAGCGCCGCGCCCGTCGCGTCGAGCGCCGGCACCGTCAGCGTCGCGCCGACTTTCAGGCGGCTCGGGTCGCGCTTCATGAACGCCTGCGGGTTGGCGTCGAACAGCGCGCGGCCGGCGCGCGCGAGCACGCCCGGGTCGTGCGACTGCGTGGCCGCCTTCGCGAGATCGTTCAACGACTGGCCCGGCTGGACCGTCACGGTGAGCGGCGCGGGGCCGCCTGCGGCGGAAGCCGGCAGTTCGCCGGTGCCGGCCGCCCAGGCCGACGCGGCCGCGCCGAGTGCCAGGATCGCCAGCGCGCCACGCACGGCGCGCGACAGACGGGACTGACGCGGAAACAAGGAAATTCGGGACATCGTAGGCTCTATCGCCGCGCGCGGGCGCGGCTCGGATTCGCGTAGGGAAGCGTCAATAAAGTCGCCGCAGAAATGCAAAAGCGTCGCGCAGAACGCGACGCTTTCGGCGGCTCTGCGCGTCGTAACCGCATAGTTTACTTCACGCGATCGGGTTCCGGCCGAATTCGTCGCCGGCGGATGCGGCCGTCCATCCCCGCGCAGCGGAACGACCGCTGCCCGCACCGGGCCGCCGGCGCGCGGAACGCGCGACTGCCAAGCCGACTGCCGCAATGAATCGCGCGCGGCAGTTTTATCAAAAAAAGAATATCAATCAATGGAAATCGGGGTGGCAGCATCGCCCCCCGGAACGAATTCGGTCCCCTATCGTTCGCGTTGCTTCATCCTCTTGCAAGCGCCCCGGGGTTCTCGCACGCGGGCCGGGCCAACCAATAAAAAAACGCCTGCCGCCCCGCAAAGGGCTGGCAGGCGTTTCGCGTCGCGCGCCGACGAGACGCGCAGCGCGGCCTGATCCTTACTTGTCGAGCAGGATGCGCAGCATGCGGCGCAGCGGCTCGGCCGCGCCCCACAGCAACTGGTCGCCGACCGTGAACGCGGACAGGTATTCGCCGCCCATCGCGAGCTTGCGCAGGCGACCGACCGGCACGGTCAGCGTGCCGGTGATCTTCGCCGGCGACAGGTCGCGCATCGACGCTTCGCGCTCGTTCGGCACGACCTTCACCCAGTCGTTCGCCGACGCGAGAATGCCGTTGATTTCGTCGAGCGGGACATCCTTCTTCAGCTTGATCGTCAGCGCCTGCGAGTGGCAGCGCATCGCGCCGATCCGCACGCACAGGCCGTCGACCGGGATCGAGCCCGGCTCGCCCATGGCCGGCTTGCCGAGGATCTTGTTGGTTTCCGCGCCGCCCTTCCACTCTTCCTTCGACATCCCGTTGCCGAGATCCTTGTCGATCCACGGAATCAGCGAACCGGCGAGCGGCACGCCGAATTGGCTGGTCGGCATCGCATCGCTGTTCATCGTCGCGAGCACGCGGCGGTCGATGTCGAGAATCGCGGAAGCCGGATCGGCGAGCTGTTCCTGCACCGAACCGTGCAGCGCGCCCATCTGCGACAGCAGTTCGCGCATGTTCTGCGCGCCCGCGCCCGATGCGGCCTGGTAGGTCATCGCCGTCATCCAGTCGACGAGGTTCTCGCGGAACAGGCCGCCGAGCGCCATCAGCATCAGGCTGACCGTGCAGTTGCCGCCGACGAAGTTCTTCGTGCCCTTGACGAGCGCGTCCTTGATCACGTCGAGGTTGACCGGATCGAGGATGATGACCGCGTCGTCCTGCATCCGCAGCGACGAGGCCGCATCGATCCAGTAGCCGTTCCAGCCGGCCGCGCGCAGCTTCGGGAACACGTCGTTCGTGTAGTCGCCGCCCTGGCACGTGATGATCACGTCGCACTTCTTCAGCTCGTCGACGTTGGTCGCGTCCTTGAGCGTAGTCTCGTTTTTCGCGAACGACGGCGCCTTGCCGCCCGTATTGCTGGTGCTGAAAAACACCGGTTCGATCAGGTCGAAATCACCTTCTTCCTGCATGCGCTGCATCAGCACGCTGCCGACCATGCCGCGCCAACCTACGAGACCTACGTTCATGACTAACCCTTTGAATGGAGCTTCCCCGCCATTTCCGCCCCCGGCGTGACCGCGCGGGGAAACAGGCGGGCACGACGGACGATCAGCGTTTAATGATCGTTTTCGTGGTAATGGTTTTCGTGATGACGATGGCGCGCGTACCCGCACGGGCAATGTTGCCGTGGAGTTTCAGGACCGGGGAGATCAGGGAAATCAGCGCCATCGTTCGAGTCTACACAAAGCCGGTTGCCCGCACAACGGCCAACCGCGCGCGAACCGGCCGATTTCGCGGCCCGTTCGCGCCCTTTCTACATTAACTGCCGTACTGCATTGCCGTGCGCGTTACAGCGCGGCGACCACCGCATCGCCCATCGCCGCCGTGCCGACCTGCTTGCAGCCCGGCGTCGCGATATCGCCGGTGCGATAGCCTTGTTCGAGCACCGTTTTCACGGCGCGCTCGATGCGATCGGCCTGCTCCGCGCGATTCAGCGAGTAGCGCAGCAGCATCGCGGCCGACAGGATCGTCGCCAGCGGGTTCGCGATGCCCTTGCCCGCGATGTCCGGCGCCGAACCGTGCGACGGCTCGTACAGGCCCTTGTTGTTCTTGTCGAGCGACGCCGACGGCAGCATGCCGATCGAGCCCGTCAGCATCGACGCTTCATCCGACAGGATGTCGCCGAACATGTTGCCGGTCACGATCACGTCGAACTGCTTCGGCGCCTTCGCGAGCTGCATTGCCGCGTTGTCGACGTACATGTGCGACAGCTCGACGTCCGCGTATTCCTTCGACACGTCGATCATGATGTCGCGCCAGAACTGCGACGTTTCCAGCACGTTCGACTTGTCGACCGACAGTAGCTTCTTCGCGCGCTTTCGCGCTGCCTGGAACGCGACGTGCGCGATGCGGCGCACTTCCGGTTCCGAGTACCGCATCGTGTCGAAGCCCTCGCGCGCGCCGGCGAACGGGCCGTCCGGCGCTGCGCGCACGCCGCGCGGCTGGCCGAAGTAGATGTCGCCGTTCAGTTCGCGCACGATCAGGATGTCGAGGCCCGCGACGAGTTCCGGCTTCAGCGGCGACGCATCGACGAGTTGCGGATAGCAGATCGCCGGGCGGAAGTTCGCGAACAGCTCGAGATGCTTGCGCAGCCCGAGGATCGCCTGCTCGGGGCGCAGCGCGCGCTCGAGCGAGTCGTACTTCCAGTCGCCGACCGCGCCGAACAGGATCGCGTCGGCTTCCTTCGCGAGCGCAAGCGTCGCGTCCGGCAGCGGATGACCGCTCGCCTCGTAGCCTGCGCCGCCAACCGGCGCATGCTCGAGTTCGAACTTCTCGTCGAGGGCGTTCAGCACCTTGACCGCTTCGTTGACGATTTCCGGACCGATGCCGTCGCCGGGCAGCACTGCAATCTTCATGCGTTATTCCTGACTGGGTAGGTGTGGGTGGCAGGTCGACGAGCGCGCGTCATGCGCGCCCGCCCGGAGGCGATCTCAGCCGACCAGCTTGTTGTTGAGCCACGGCTGCTTGGCGAGCCGCTCGGCTTCGAACTGGCGGATCTTGTCCGCGTGACGCAGCGTCAGGCCGATGTCGTCGAAACCGTTGACCAGGCAATACTTGCGGAACGCGGTGATGTCGAACGGATACTCGCGGCCGTCGCCCGTGCGCACGACCTGCGCATCGAGGTCGATCGTCAGCTGATAGCCGTTGAACGCGTACGTGTCGTTGAACAAGTGATCGACCTGCTGCTCGGTCAGCACGATCGGCAGCAGCCCGTTCTTGTAGCAGTTGTTGAAGAAGATGTCGGCGAAGCTCGGCGCGATGATCGCGCGGAAGCCGTACTGTTGCAGCGCCCACGGCGCGTGCTCGCGCGAGCTGCCGCAGCCGAAGTTCTTGCGTGCCAGCAGCACCGATGCACCCTGGTAGCGCGGCTGGTTCAGCACGAAGTCCGGGTTCAGCGGGCGCTTCGAGTTGTCCTGGCCCGGCTCGCCGTGGTCGAGGTAACGCCATTCGTCGAACGCGTTCGGACCGAAGCCCGTGCGCTTGATCGACTTCAGGAACTGCTTCGGGATGATCGCGTCGGTGTCGACGTTCTCGCGATCGAGCGGCGCCACGACGCCGGTATGCACATTGAATTTTTCCATGATCCGTCTATCCGGTTGAAGGGCCGGCATTCAGCCGGCGCACATCGACAAATTCTCGGCGGGCGTCAGTCCGCGGCGCGCTGGAGCGCGTTGCCGGCGGCATTGACGTCCTGGCCGAAGCCTCGGACGGTATTGCAGCCCGCAAGGCCGAAGCCCAGCCCCGCGAGCGCCAGCGCGGCAACCAGCCGCGCGATGAGCTTCGATGCCGTCACGCGTTACCCCAGCTTGCGAATGTCGACGAAATGGCCTTCGATCGCCGCCGCCGCCGCCATCGCGGGGCTCACCAGGTGCGTGCGGCCGCCCGCGCCCTGCCGGCCTTCGAAGTTGCGGTTCGACGTCGATGCGCAGCGCTCGCCCGGATCGAGCCGGTCGGCGTTCATCGCGAGGCACATCGAGCAACCCGGCTCGCGCCATTCGAAGCCCGCATCCGTGAACACCTTGTCGAGCCCTTCGCGCTCGGCCTGCGCCTTCACGAGGCCCGAGCCCGGCACGACCATCGCGAGCCGCACGTTCGACGCAATGCGGCGGTTCAGCTTCTTCACGACGTACGCGGCTGCACGGATGTCCTCGATGCGCGCGTTCGTGCACGAACCGATGAAGATCTTGTCGACCTTGATCGACTCCATCGGCGTGTTCGGCTCGAGCGCCATGTAGGCCAGCGCGCGTTCCATCGCATCGCGCTTGACCGGATCCTTCTCGCGCTCGGGATCCGGCACGCGGCCGTCGATCGACGTGACCATTTCCGGCGACGTGCCCCACGTGACCTGCGGGACGATCTCGGCCGCGTTCAGTTCGACGACGCGGTCGAACTGCGCGCCTTCGTCGGACTTGAATTCGCGCCAGTACTCGACGGCCTGGTCCCATTCCGCGCCGGTCGGCACGAACGGACGGCCTTTCAGGTAGTCGATCGTCGTGTCGTCGACGGCGACCATGCCTGCGCGCGCGCCGGCTTCGATCGCCATGTTGCAGACGGTCATCCGGCCTTCCATCGTCAGCGCGCGGATCGTCGAGCCGCCGAATTCGATCGCGTAGCCCGTGCCGCCGGCCGTGCCGATCTTGCCGATGATCGCGAGCACGATGTCCTTCGCGGTACAGCCGCGCGGCAGGGCGCCCTCGACCTTCACGAGCATGTTCTTGCTCTTTTTCTGCAGCAAGGTTTGCGTCGCGAGCACGTGCTCGACTTCCGACGTGCCGATGCCGTGCGCGAGCGCGCCGAACGCGCCGTGCGTCGACGTGTGCGAATCGCCACAGACGATCGTCATGCCCGGCAGCGTCGCGCCCTGCTCCGGCCCGATGATGTGCACGATGCCCTGGCGCACGTCGTTCATCTTGAACTGCGTGATGCCGAACGCGTCGCAGTTCGCGTCGAGCGTGTCGACCTGCAGCTTCGAGACCGGATCGGCGATGCCGTGGCTGCGATCGGTGGTCGGTACGTTGTGGTCGGACACGGCCAGGTTCGCGCTGATGCGCCACACCGGGCGGTGCGCGACGTTCAGCCCTTCGAACGCCTGCGGGCTCGTGACTTCGTGCAGCAGCTGACGGTCGATGTAGAGCAATGCCGTGCCGTCGTCCTCGGTATGGACGACGTGGGTATTCCACAGTTTGTCGTAGAGAGTCTGTGCCATGGGTATGCGGGGTCGTTGTGACTACAAGCCTTGCGGATGCGATCGATTATGCCACGCGGAATGCGCCACGGCGCAGGCTCGACGCGAAAAAACCCATTAAAAACAGTGGTTTGGCTGGTAGTGCCAATACCTGTATCGGCATTACCCGGCAAACGGGTGTCGAACTTGATTAGAAGCGGATACAGCTCTCGACTAGATGCGGATACGGGTAGCCGCCACCGGCCCGGCACGCCCGCAGCACAACGCGTATCCGCATCTAATGAGATACGGCTTTGGCGTCAGCGGAAAAACGCACCCTCGTTTCCAGCAGCACGTCGATACGCAATCAGCAACGCCAGCCCTGTCGATTCAAGCAAATCTGCCCTCCTCCTCCGTCGAAATTCTCCCACGTTGGTTGGATAGCTTGGATTCGGCCTTGACATGGGCAACCGATTAGAAATCGAATGGATCGCGCTCTCTTAGTCCAAGCCATATATCAACAGAGCGACGCAGCGTTCGCAGAGCCTCCCCGTGCTCTGGAAATTCTGCGGGATCGAGCGCGTCGCACCTGACCTTGGCCACGTCAATGCCGACGAAGTCGTCGATCGTCTGTTTGTCGAATGTGTTGTGCGGTGTAGAGACTCTGTCGCCCCACGCGTGGACTGTACCTCGGCTCATCATGCGTGTGGCCATCCTTGCGAAGCCCTCGTCGGTCCGGATCGCCTCAACCATCCACTCGCGTGGTTCGTCCAATGAACCCGCATAGTCCCTCCATCGGTACAGGAGCGACATGAGATCCGGTTCGACGATCAGCGCGTCGACGTCCGCGGCGCGGCTCCTCATCAACCGCAGCCATTCGACTTTCATTGCCTCGACGGTATCAGTGTCGAGCGCCGGATCGAAGGCGTCGTTCTCTCCTTCCTTCCGATCGGCGGGATCGTTCAGATGAATCAGGATCGCAGCAATTGACAGCGCCTTGGTCTGGCGGAGCGCCTCAAGCGCCAGACCACCCCGCATACCTTCCGGCACCCGTTTCAGAAACCAGCTCGTCGCTCGCCATGCTGAAAGCCAGGGCGAATTGAAGGGGTCGCCGGCGCGCAGGCCAGCAAGCTTCTGGGCGATCCCGAACATCGCGGGAAGCAGCACGGCGGCGTTGTCGACCGGAAGGCGGTCGACGGACTCGTCGAACCTCGCGACGAGCGAGGGCAGAAGGCCGTCGGTCGCCTCACATTATGGTTACGTACCGCGGCGGACGTTTACGACATCTTCCTGCCGTGGACGCCGGTGACCTGCACCGATGGCAGGATCAGGTACAAAGGTGCGTACTATTCGTCGGACGAGCTCAAAGAGATTGCGAACGAACACGCAAAGTTGCCAGGAAAGAATCCTCCGCTAACCGTGGAAATCAAGCAAACAGGCCTCTATTCAAATACACTGCTTTGCCGAGGCGAGGACAGAATCGTATTTGACATCGAAATGACGGCAGAAGATTTACGTCGTTTCGGCAAACTTACGTGGCCGGAACAAGTGCTCACACTACTTGACGAGTCGATACAGGAAGATCCACTCGTCGTAAAACGCTCCAAGGCCGCTGGCAAGCTGAAATCGACGCAGCAGGAAGGAATGGACGCTATCGAATATGGGCGTGGAAACGTCTATGCCGGAGCCGTGGGCCCAACGCTTACAAAGGCAAAACAGAACGGTACAGCCGTGCGGGACCATGAACATACAGAACGAGAACGGGCCGCGTACGGCTTACCGCCACCGGTCGTCCGGCTAGATCGGGATAGGAGTCCGCTCACGAACGTAGCAGCGAATTCCGACGTGCATGTGGACGACGACCCCTTGGCGGCAGCGGCGAGAGCTGCTGAGAATCGATTTCGCGGGAGAGCCTGACCGGCGAAGCGACCACACCGGAGCTTTGCTGCACGGGAAACACTGGCGGACAGTGCCTTCACGGACGACTGCGCCCGCCAGAACTAGCCGTAGCCGTGCTCGGCGTGACTTCAGCACCGTCTGTATCCACAAATAATCAAGTGCAATGCATCAACTGAACCGAACGGTAATTTTCACGTTCGCGCACTACTATTTGCAATAATGGTCAGCGTCAAAAGTCCTTTGTAAACAATGGAATCACCCGTTGTATTCGTTTCTAATCGGGGGCCTGTATCCGGATCTATTCAGGTTTTGCACGGGCCGCACCGGGCACCGGCGCGGCCCGCGATCGCGAGGTTCACGCCGGGCCGGATTCCGGCATACGATGGGACGACGCAAGCCTGAACGTCCCCACGATCCGGACCCGGAGCCCACGACGATGAAGCTCGGCATCAACGAATCGCTCGCCCGCCTCGACGATGAAGGCACGCTGTTCACGACGCTGTTTCGCCACGGCACGCTCGACATCGAGCTGTACCGGCCGCGCGGCGAGGACCTGCAGACGCCGCATACGCGCGACGAGGTCTACGTGATCGCCGCCGGCACGTCGCGGTTCGTCGTCGACGGGCGCGAATGCGGCGTCGCGGCCGGCGACGTGCTGTTCGTCCCCGCGTTCGCATCGCACCGCTTCGTCGGCTTCTCCGACGACTTCTCGACCTGGGTATTTTTCTACGGCCCCGAGGGCGGCGAGCGTGGAGAACGCGGCGCATGACGCGCGGCAAGCACTGCACTCCCCGCGCGATCTCCTAGACTGTCTATTCGCAACGGGCGGCGCACGGCCGCCGCCCTCCCCGCCATCGCGATGCGGGAATCGCCCGCCGCATCGACCGGACTGGAGCACAGCATGCGATATGAACTCTATTACTGGCCCGAGATCCAGGGCCGCGGCGAATACGTACGGCTCGCGCTCGAGGCGGCCGAGGCCGACTATGTCGACGTCGCGCGCGAATCGGGGCGCGGCATGGGCGTGTCGGCGATGATGCGGCTGATGGACAGCACGAAGGCCGAATGCGTGCCGTTCGCGCCGCCGTTTTTGAAGGCCGGCGACGTGGTCGTCGGGCAGACCGCGAACATCCTGCTGTTTCTCGGCGCGCGGCTCGGGCTCGCGCCCGACGACGAAGCCGGACGGCTGTGGGTGCATCAGCTTCAGTTGACCGTCGCGGATTTCGTCAACGAGATCCACGACACGCATCACCCGATCGCCAGCGGCCTTTACTACGAGGACCAGAAGGTCGAGGCCGCCGAGCGCGCGGCCGATTTCCTCGAACATCGGCTGCCGAAGTTTCTCGGCTACTTCGATCGCGTGCTCGAGCAGAATCCGCACAAAGGCGGCTATATCGCCGGCAGCGCGCTCAGCTATGCGGACCTGTCGATGTTTCAACTGATCGAAGGCCTGCGCTACGCGTTCCCGAAAGCGATGAAGCGCGCGGAGCGCACCGTCGCCGGACTCGTCGGCCTGCACGACCGCGTCGCGCAACATCCGCCCATCGCGCGCTATCTCGAGTCAGAGCGCCGCATCCCGTTCAACGACATGGGGATCTTCCGGCACTATCCGGAGCTGGACAAGTAGCGTCGGCCGCCGCGTCAGTCGCCATAGCGATAGCGGCTGCGCATCGCGTCGAGCGGATTGCCGTCGGCGAGCGTGCCGCCGAGACTGTGGATCACCGCGCTCGCCGCGTTGATCGCGGTCTGCACCGCACCCTCGATCCAGCCGCCGGTGAACGAGCAGCAGCAGCCGGCCAGGTAGATCCCCCGGTCCGACGACGGATCGGCGGCCGTCTGGAACTGGTGGAACAGCGCCTGCGAGTGGATGTCCTCGCCCGGATAGTTCAGCTTGAATGCGCCGAGCGCATAGCGATCCGACAACCAGTCGTGGCTCGTCACGTTGCGCGTGTAATCGTCGTCGAGCGGACGCAGGTGCGCGGCGAACGCCGGCGACACGAGACCAATCTCGGCCACGAGACGCTTGAACCGCTCGACCTTGTCGGTGAGCGACAGGATCTTGTGCGAATCGTCTTCCCACGTGTAGCTGATCAGCACGACGCTGTGCGCGTCGGGATCGTCGGGTGCGTAGTCGAGGCAGTAGATGCCGCGCGCCAGCGTGTCGGTCTGGATGTTGTGCGGCAGCCCGTGTTTGCCCGATAGCCGTTCACCGCCGGGCTCGCACCGAGCGTCGGCATTTCGGCGGTATCGAGGTTGTCCTTGATCACGAACGGCACGCCGGCAAGCGGCAGCGCGTCGCCCTGCGCGATGCGTGCATCGACGCGCTCGGCCGTGCGGCGCGCGAGATCGGCATCGATGTGCACCATCGCATTGAGCGGCCCGATCGTGCCGAGACGCGCAAGCGCGTCGTCGGCCAGGTCGACGGCACGCCGCCCGGCCATGCGCACGGCATCGGCCAGCGCGCGCACGCTGGCGGCGGAAACGAATGAAGGGGAGGAAACGCGATTCGGCTGTGTTGTCATGTTGTGTGCTGGACGCGGAATCGATCGGAAAATGCGCGGCGTGTCGGAGGCCCTGTTCCGCACGCCGCGCGAATCGCGATGGTATCCCGGCCCGCGGCCGCCCGCCATGCGGCCGCGAGCAGGCTACGCGCCGCGCGACCGCTCGCGCGTTTCTCCGATCCCGTCGACCGGGCGGGTCAGCCACGGCCCGATCTCCATCTCCTCGTACCGCACGAGCCGGCTCTTGCGCACGCGACGATACGCCCACCAGATCGCGACGAACAGCGGGATCCACACGTAGATCGACAGCACTTCCATCCAGTCGATGCGGGCCGCGAAGAACGCCTGGTAATCCTGCCCGAGCGAGATCACGATGCAGATCGCGATCGCGAACAGCGGCCCGAACGGGAACCATTTCGCGCGGTACGGCAGTTGATCGAGCCGGTAGCCCTGCTTCAGAAAGCCCTTGCGGAACCGGTAGTGGCAGACCGCGATGCCGAGCCACGCGATGAAGCCGGTGATGCCGACCGTATTGAGCAGCCACAGATAGATGCGCTGGTTGTTGGTCAGCGACGTGAGGAAGCACAGCCCGCCCACCGCCATCGTCGCGTATAGCGCGTTGCGCGGCACGCCGCCCGGCGACAGCGTCGCGAACATCGCGGGCGCACGGCCTTCCGCCGCGAGGTTGTACAGCATCCGGGTGGCCGCATACGTGCCGGAGTTGCCGGCCGACAGCACGGCCGTCAGGATCACGAGATTCATTGCGCCCGCGGCGAGCGGAAAGCCCGCATGGCTGAACACGAGCGTGAACGGGCTCACGCCGATGTCGGTCACGTCGCTCTTCAGCAGGTTCGGATCGGTGTACGGCACGAGCAGGCCGATCACGAAGATCGCGAGCACGTAGAACAGCATGATCCGCCAGAAGATCTGCTTCACCGCGCGCGGGATCGTCTTGCGCGGGTTTTCCGATTCGCCGGCCGTGATCCCGACCAGCTCGGTGCCGAGAAACGAGAAGCCCGCGATCAGCGCGACGCTCATCATCGCGTGCACGCCGCCGACGAACGGTGCGTCGCCGGTCCTGAAGTTGCGCCAGCCGACCGGATGCCCGTTGCCGAGCAGGCCGGCCGCGATCAGCAAGCCAGCCGCGATGAACGCGATCACGGTGACGACCTTGATCAGCGAGAACCAGTATTCGGATTCGCCGAAGCCGCGCACCGACAACGTGTTCAGCAGGAAGATCAGCACCAGGAACGCGGCGCCCCACCATACGCCCGGCACGGCGGGAAACCAGTAGCGCATCACGATCTGCCCGGCGACCAGCTCGATCGCGATCGTCACGGCCCAGCTGTACCAGTAGGTCCAGCCGAGCGCGACGCCGAAGCCTTCGTCGACGTACTTCTCGCCGTAGATCGCGAACGAGCCCGACACCGGCATCAGCGCGGCCATCTCGCCGAGCCCGGTGACGACGAAGTAGACCATCAGCCCGATCGCGATATACGCGGCGATCGCGCCGCCCGGCCCCGCCTGCGCGACCGACGCGCCCGACGCGACGAACAGCCCCGTGCCGATCGAACCGCCGATCGCGATCATCGCGATGTGGCGGCTCTGCAGCCGGCGCTTCAGCGCCGCCCCGGACGGTGCGGCCGTCTCCACTGCCGCTTGCAAAGCATCCATGGTGTTCACCCTGTTTGTGATCCGGGCCGCTCAAATTGATTCGGAATGCAAATCGATCGACCCGGTTATTCGCCCCGAAAACCGGTCCTGCCCGCCGGGCCGCGCGTCCGGTGCCGGCGGCCCGGACGCACACTGCCGTGTCAGACGACGCTGCGCTTGATCGACTGCAGCTCGGCGGTCGTCACGATCTTCTCGATCCGGAACCGCGGGCTTTCCAGCCACACATTCGCGATCCGGCGGTATTCGTCGAGATCCTCGCACGCGAGCCGCACGAGAAAATCGAACGTGCCGCTGACGAGCCAGCAGTCGAGCACGGCCGGATTGGTCCGCATCTCGTCCTCGAACGGTGCCTGCGAGCGTCCGTGGTCGGCCAGCACGATCTGCGCGATCACGACGATCGGCTTGGTCGCACGCGGCGCCTTGATCACCGCGCGGTAGCCTTCGATCACGCCGAGCGCCTCGAGCCGCTCCACGCGTGCCTGGCACGGCCGCGGCGTGAGGTTCACGAGCTCCGACAGCTTCCGGTATGAAATCCGTCCGTCGGTGCGCAGGATGTCGAGGATCCGGAGATCGATCTTGTCGAGCTGCATCTTCTTGTCGGTCATCCGCGTTCGCTCCGGTCGGGTCGTGGCTGATGCGCGGAGCGTCTCCTCCCGTTCCGCGCGGGGGCCACATTATCCGGCCGAAGCGGCCGCGCGCCAATCGGCTAGAACCGCAGCGACAGGCAGGTCAGGCCGCCGTCCATCTTGCGGAACTCGCTCGTGTCGATCACGTGCAGCGGCAGCCCGAGCGAGCCGATCGCGTCGTGCACGCGCGGATAGCCCGCCGGTGTGATCAACGTGCCGTTCACGCGCAGCGTGTTGCCCGCGTATTCGTCGGCGGCCGAGATCGCGATCCGGCGATAGTCGACGAACGCCGGATGCGCGGCCAGCGCCTCGGTCACGATCAGCGTGTCGTCGCTGAGCGCGTTGACGACCGACTTCAGGTGCAGACCCGCACCGACCGGCACCGCGACCACCGAATAGCCGTAGCGCGACACCAGCGACTCGAACACGGCGATGCCCTCCGCGTCGGTGCGGCCCGTCAGGCCGATATGGAAACGCTTGCCGACCAGCATCACGTCGCCGCCGTCGAGACGGCCCGCCTGCATCGGCAGCAGGGAGCGATACGCGCCGAGCGCCGCTTCGATGTGCACCGTCTCGCCGCGCCGCGCGGGCGCGCCGGGGCGCGTGATCACCGCGAATTCGGGCGTGACGACGGCGACGTCCTCGACGAAATGCGAATCGGGGAACGCGTCCAGCGGCGGCAGCTCGATCAGCTCGACGCCGAGCCCGCGCAACGCGTCGCAGTAGCCGTGGAACTGCGTGAGCGTCTTGTCGTAGTCGGGCGCGCCGAGCGCTGCGGTGGTGAGACCCGCGCCACAGGACGGCGCGGGACGGCGAACGATCGCTTGCGTGAATTGCATCGACTCCTCCATGGTCACGCTGCCGCCGTACGGCGCACGGGGCAGCTGCGTTGTGTCCGGACCATTATCGGAAGCCAAATTGCGCAATACGTGTCGATTTCCGGCATGCCCGCAGCCGATCGCGTCGAATTTCAGGTGGGGCGCAGCGGATTCGGCGGACGGTCGGCCGGAGCGGCGCAAACGGCCGTTCCTCGGTACGGAAGCGGCCGATGCGTCCCGCGCATCCGTTATGCGCCGACAGGCTCGAATCCCATTTGCACACGGCCCAGCGCCGTGAGATCGCCCTCGCCTCCCCGTCCGTCGAAGTCGACCTCGAAATGATCGCCCGGAAAATCCGGCGGGCTGTCGCCGCACAGGAACGCGAGCCGCTGGCGCTGCAGGTAGGCGTCGTTCTTCGCGCACCCCGGTGCAGCCGCGATATACATCACGTTGCTGTCGCCGCTGCCGCGATGCGCATCCTCGACCGCATGCACGACGTCGCCGTGCCAGAACACCGCATCGCCCGGCTCCATGTGCGGGATCGGCACCAGCGCGTCGAGCAGGAGCGCATGCCATTCGGGCAGGATCGACAGCGCGCGGCCCGGGCGCGCGCCGCACAAGTCGTCGCCGGCGACGTCGTCCTGCAGCGCGCGCAGCACGACGTACGCCATCGCGTTCGCGACCGGAATCAGCTGCAGCGTGCCGTCGCCGGGCCCTTGCGGCGTCAGCGCGGTCCAGCCCTGGAACGTGCGGAACATCGAGCACACGGCCGGCGACGGAATCTCCTCGACGTCGGGGCGGAACGCGGCGTCGAACGGGTCGTAATCGCGCCAGCGACCCGCCAGCACGTGACGATAGACTTGCCGGAAATTCGCGCCGAGCCAGCGTTCGACGGAGCCGCCATCGACATGCGGCGACAGCCCGAGCGACGTCGAGCCCGGCGGCCGGCGGCGGATCCGGTCCGCGTAGGCCGGCATCTGGTCAGGATCGACATGCCTGCGCGCGCCATCCGCATGGCGCCACAGGCGGTTCAGGAACACACGAGCCTGCGTGAGGGCCGGCGACTGGCGCGCGTCCACCTGCGGCTTCGACCAGTAGACGCCGTAGATCTGCGGCTTGCCCGACGCGAGGTTGCCGAAATAGCGGTCTTCGGCGCGCGCATGCAGCCGCTCCGCGAAACGGTTCGCATCCAGATAGGCACCGATCTCGTCGTTCCAGTCGCGCGCCTGCTGCGCGTCGAACACGCCGCGGATCACCGCCGCGCCGCGCGTGCGGATGCCGGCGATCGCCCGCGGATCGACGGTGCCGTTCGCGATATCCGCGAATCGCAGCACCGGAATCACGTCGTGGCCGTGCGCGTATGCGCGGCGGATCGCATCGACCTGCCGCGCGATATCGCCCTCCAGCTCGCGGAACGTGGCCGCGTAACCGGGCAGGTCGGCGCGCAGCGCCCTTTTCGCGGTGCGGATCGCCGCCGGCAGATCGTCAATCGTCAGGTGCATCGTCGTCTCCTCGCTGAATCATGTCGTGATGGGCATTCAGCGTACGGCCGACGCGTCGCCGCCATCGACACTATCCAGCCAACAATCGATACAATCCTGACAATCGCTCGCTACTCGCGACGATGGCATACCACGCACAGCTTGTTGCCGTCCGGGTCGCGAAAATACGCGCCGTAGTAGTCGGGGTGATAGTGCGGCCGCAGGCCGGGCGGCCCGTCGCAGGTGCCACCGTGCTGCAGTGCGAGCGCATGGCAGCGGTCGACCTGCGCGCGCGTCGGCGCGGTGAACGCAACCGTATGGCCATTGCCCGGTTCGGGCGCACGGCCGTCGAGCGGCCGGCCGAAGAAGAACAGCGGCCGGTCGGTATCCGCCGGCATCCAGCCCGACCAGCCGTCCGGCTCGCTGAACTTGAGACGCAACCCGAGTTCCGCGAACAGCGGCGCATAGAAGTCGTACGCGCGCGCGGTATCGCTGACGCCCACGCAAACATGTGAAAACATGGCATCGCTCCGTCGTGACGATCGATCACGATCATGCCACGGCGCGGTGCCGCGCTCGACCGGAGGCCGCGATGAAACCGCAGTACGAGCACGTGACGTTCGCCCCCGGCTGTTCGATCCGCGTGTACCACCGCCGGCTCGCGCGCATTCCGTTCGAATGGCATCGCCATCCCGAGTACGAACTGACGCTGACGCTGAACAGCCGCGGCCGGCGCTTCATCGGCGATCATGTCGCCCGCTACGCGGACGACGACCTGGTGCTCGTACCACCCAATCTGCCGCACACGTGGTCGTCGAATGCGCGCATCGATCGCGATGCGCCGGAAGTCGCGCTCGTCGTCTGGTTCGACGGCGACTGGGCACGGCGCGTGGCCGACTGCTGTCCCGAGTACGCGCCGCTGCGCTCGCTACTGCGTCGCGCGGCGCCCGGACTCGCTTTCGACGCCGATACCGCCCGCGCAATGCGCGCGCGACTCCCGCGGTTACTCGACCCTTCGCCGCGCGTACGCCTCGCGGCCGCACTCGACACGCTCGCCGATCTCGCGGAAGCCGGCGGCGAGCCGCTCGCCACCGCGCAGGCCTACGATCGGCCCGACGCAGCCGCGCCATCGGCCGACACGGCCGCGCCCGAAGCCGAGCGCCTCGATCGCGTGCTCGACGCGATCGACCGGCACTTCCACGAGCCGCTGCGCATTGACGCACTCGCCGCCGTCGCGCACATGTCCGAACGCACGCTGCAGCGGCTGTTCGTGCGGCACCTCGGCGAAAGCGTCGGCCGCTACGTGCAGCGACTGCGGCTCGCGCATGCGTGCCGCCACCTGGTCGGCACCGACTGGCCGATTGCCACGGTGGCCACGCGCTGCGGCATTCCGAATGCCGCGAACTTCAACCGCCAGTTCCTCGCCGCGCGCGGAATGACGCCCGGCGCATACCGGCAGTTCTTCGCGCAGCACGGCCACGCCCCCGACGCCGACACGCCGCCGCTCGACACGCGACCACCGTCGCTGGAACGCAGGACCGGACCGGGCCAAGGCCAACCCCGACCGCGCAAATGAAAACACCCCGGCGGGATGACCCACCGGGGTGTCGGGGCATTGCGATTGCCGGACGCGAGCGGCCTGACGGCCGTTCGCGCCGCGCACGACTTAACGTGCGTTGAGCGGCTTCGCTTCGCGCGGCGTGTCGCCGATGAACAGCTGACGCGGACGGCCGATCTTCTGCTCCGGATCCGCAATCATTTCGTTCCACTGTGCGATCCAGCCGACCGTACGTGCCATCGCGAAGATACACGTGAACATCGACGTCGGGATGCCCAGCGCGCGCTGAACGATACCCGAGTAGAAGTCGACGTTCGGGTACAGCTTGCGCGACACGAAATATTCGTCTTCCAGCGCGATCTTCTCGAGCTGCATCGCGAGCTTGAACAGCGGGTCGTCGTGAAGGCCGAGTTCGTTCAGCACTTCGTAGCACGTTTCGCGCATCAGCTTCGCACGCGGGTCGTAGTTCTTGTACACGCGGTGACCGAAGCCCATCAGCTTCACACCCGAATTCTTGTCCTTCACCTGCTTGATGAATTCGGGGATGTTGTCTGGCGAACCGATCTGCTCGAGCATGTTCAGCGCGGCTTCGTTCGCACCACCGTGCGCCGGGCCCCACAGACATGCGATACCGGCTGCGATACACGCGAACGGGTTCGCGCCCGACGAGCCGGCCAGGCGGACCGTCGACGTCGATGCGTTCTGCTCGTGATCGGCGTGCAGGATCAGGATACGGTCGAGCGCGCGGACGAGCACGTCGTTGACCTTGTACTCTTCGCACGGGTTCGAGAACATCATGTGCATGAAGTTCGCGCTGTACGACAGTTCGTTCTTCGGATAAACGAACGGCTGGCCGATGCTGAACTTGTACGCCATCGCTACGAGCGTCGGCAGCTTCGCGATCATGCGGATCGCCGACACTTCGCGGTGACGCGGGTCGTTGATGTCGAGCGAGTCGTGGTAGAACGCGGACAGCGCGCCGACTGCGGCGACCAGCACCGCCATCGGGTGCGCGTCGCGGCGGAAACCGCGGAAGAAGAAGTGCATCTGCTCGTGCACCATCGTATGCTTCGTGACGGTGTCGACGAATTCCTTCTTCTGCGCCGCGTTCGGCAGCTCGCCCTTCAGCAGCAGGTAGCAGGACTCGAGGAAGTCGGCGTTCTGCGCGAGGTTGTCGATCGGGTAGCCGCGGTACAGCAGTTCGCCCTTGTCGCCGTCGATGTACGTGATCGCCGAATTACAAGCTGCCGTCGACATGAAGCCCGGGTCGTAAGTGAACTTGCCGGTTTGGCCGTACAGCTTGCGGATGTCGATCACGTCCGGGCCCATCGTGCCCTTGTAGATCGGCATTTCGACGCTCGGCGAGTTGTCGCTGAACGATAGCGTGGCTTTAACATCAGACGGAGTCATGGCACATCCTCAATCGAAATAAAGAAACGGGATTCGATAACGGGCGTAACGCGTTACACGTTGCGCAGCATCTCCAACAGCCGGTGAATATCCGGGCTGTCTAGGTCGCCCTCTGGTTCCTTGCGCGCGAGGAGCAAGTCCATCAGGTCGTTGTCGCTCAGATCGAGCAGGCGCGACAACGCGCCTACGTCTGCATCGGTGAGGTCATGCTCGTATCTGCTGAAGAAACGCTCGAATACGATGTCGTTCTCCAGCAGACCCCGCCGCGCGCGCCAGCGGAGGCGCGCGCGACGGTGCGGGTCGGATTGATGCGAATCGTCGCTCATCACAACTTTAAACCGCGCGGCGAACCATCAGTTCCTTGATCTTGCCGATCGCCTTCGTCGGGTTCAGGCCCTTCGGGCAAACGTCGACGCAGTTCATGATCGTGTGGCAACGGAACAGACGGTACGGGTCTTCCAGGTTGTCGAGACGCTCGCCGGTGGCGGTGTCACGGCTATCCGCGATGAAGCGGTAAGCCTGCAGCAGGCCGGCCGGGCCGACGAACTTGTCCGGGTTCCACCAGAAGCTCGGGCACGACGTCGAGCAGCTCGCGCACAAAATGCACTCGTACACGCCGTCGAGCTCGTCGCGTTCTTCCGGCGACTGGAGGCGTTCCTTCTCCGGCGGCGGCGCGTCGTTGATCAGGTACGGCTTGATCGAGTGATACTGGTTGAAGAAGTGCGTCATGTCGACGATCAGGTCGCGCACGACGGGCAGGCCCGGCAGCGGACGCAGCACGATCTTCTGCGGGAGATCGTTCAGGTTCGTCAGGCACGCGAGACCGTTCTTGCCGTTGATGTTCATCGCGTCGGAACCGCACACGCCTTCGCGGCACGAACGACGGAACGACAGCGTCTCGTCCACGGCCTTCAGCTTGACCAGTGCGTCGAGCAGCATGCGCTCATGCTGGATCTCGAGCTCGTACGTCTGCATGCGCGGTGCCGCGTCCTTGTCCGGATCGTAGCGGTAGACTTCAAAAATGCGTTTTGCCATTTCGGATTCCTTTGACTCGGCTTAGAACGTGCGCGGCTTCGGCGGCACGGAGTCGACCGTCAGCGGCTTCATTTGAACCGGCTTGTAGTCGAGGCGATCGCCTTCGCTGTACCACAGCGTGTGGCGCAGCCAGTTGTCGTCGTCGCGGTGTTCGTAATCGCTGTGGGCGTGCGCGCCGCGGCTTTCCTTGCGCGCTTCCGCCGACACCATCGTCGCGCGGGCGACTTCGATCAGGTTCTCCAGCTCGAGCGCTTCGACGCGCGCGGTGTTGAACACCTTCGACTTGTCCTTCAGGTGGATGCTTTCCACGCGGGCCTTCAGGCCGGCCATCTGGTCGACGCCTTCCTTCAGCAGTGCCGACGTGCGGAACACGCCTGCGTGCTTCTGCATCGTCGCGCGGATGTCGTTCGCGACATCCTGCGTGTACTCGCCCGAGGTCGACTTGTCGAGCTTCGCCAGGCGTGCCAGCGAGAATTCGCCTGCGTCGGCCGGCAGCGGCTTGTGTTCCTTCTGGTTCTTCACGTGCTCGACGATGTGGTTGCCGGCCGCACGGCCGAACACCACGAGGTCCAGCAGCGAGTTCGTGCCGAGGCGGTTCGCGCCGTGCACGGACACGCACGAGCACTCGCCCACTGCGTAGAAGCCGTTGACCGGATCCTTGTGGCCGCGCGACGTGCCGACGACCTGACCGTGGATGTTGGTCGGGATGCCGCCCATCTGGTAGTGGATCGTCGGGACGACCGGGATCGGTTCCTTGATCGCATCGACGTTCGCGAACTTCAGCGCGATTTCGCGGATCGACGGCAGACGCTTCATGATCGTCTCGGCGCCGATGTGCGACAGGTCGAGCAGCACGTGGTCCTTGTTCGGACCGACACCGCGGCCTTCCTTGATTTCCTGGTCCATCGAACGCGACACGAAGTCACGCGGCGCCAGGTCCTTCAGCGTCGGTGCGTAGCGTTCCATGAAGCGCTCGCCGTTCGCGTTGCGCAGGATACCGCCTTCGCCGCGCACGCCTTCGGTGATCAGCACGCCCGCGCCGGCCACGCCGGTCGGGTGGAACTGCCAGAACTCCATGTCCTGCAGCGCGAAGCCCGAACGCGCGGCCATGCCGAGGCCGTCGCCGGTGTTGATGAACGCGTTGGTCGATGCCGCGAAGATCCGGCCTGCGCCGCCCGTCGCGAACAGCGTCGTCTTGCCTTCCATGATGTAGACGTCGCCCGTCTCCATCTCGAGGGCCGTCACGCCGAGCACGTCGCCGTCCGCGTCGCGGATCAGGTCGAGCGCCATCCATTCGACGAAGAACTGCGTCTTCGCTTCTACGTTCTGCTGGTACAGCGTGTGCAGCAGCGCGTGACCGGTACGGTCGGCGGCCGCGCAAGCGCGCTGGACCGGCTTCTCGCCGTAGTTCGCGGTGTGGCCGCCGAACGGACGCTGGTAGATCGTGCCGTCCGCGTTACGGTCGAACGGCATGCCGAAGTGTTCCAGTTCGTACACGACGTTCGGTGCTTCGCGGCACATGAACTCGATCGCGTCCTGGTCGCCGAGCCAGTCGGAGCCCTTGATCGTGTCGTAGAAGTGGAAGTGCCAGTTGTCTTCGCTCATGTTGCCGAGCGACGCGCCGATGCCGCCCTGTGCGGCCACCGTGTGCGAACGGGTCGGGAACACTTTCGACAGCACGCCGACCGACAGGCCCGCGCGCGACAGTTGCAGCGCTGCGCGCAAGCCCGAGCCGCCCGCGCCGACGATCACCACGTCGAACTTGCGGCGCGGCAGGGAAGTTTTGATTGCAGCCATTCTTTACACTCTCCAGAGAATCTGCGCGGCGTAGCCCGCACATGCGAGCAGCCAGACGATGGTCAGCGATTGCAGCAGCAGGCGCACACCGACGGGCTTCACGTAGTCCATCCAGATGTCGCGCACGCCGACCCATGCGTGGTAGAAGAGGGAAAGCAGCGTCACGAAGGTCGCGAGCTTCATCCATTGCGCGGAGAAGATCGATGCCCAGCCTTCGTACGAGAAGTCATGCGCGCCGAAGAACAGGACGAGCAGAATGACCGTGTAGACCGCCATGATCGTGGCGGTGACGCGCTGCGCGAGCCAGTCGCGCAGGCCGTAGTGAGCGCCGACGACGAGGCGCTTCGAGCCGATTCGGTTATTGGCTGCCATTTTCTTAGAATGCTCCGAACAGTTTGAGTGCCATGGCGATCGTCAGCGCGATCGAGACGACAAAGACGACGACGGCCGTCCGCTTGCCGCCTTCCTTCGAGACGGCGTCGTGGTTGACGTCCATCAGCAGGTGGCGAATGCCGGCGCAGAAATGGTGGAGGAACGCCCAGGACAGCGCGAGGACGATCAGCTTGACGACGATGTTGGAGAGGAATTGCTTGAAGACTTCGAAGCTGAGTTCGGACGTCAGGCTCTGGTCCAGGAGGAACAGCAGGAACGGCAGGAACAGGAACAGCAGCGCGCCGCTGACTCGGTGGAGAATCGACAATATCGCCGCCAGCGGCATGCGATATTTCAACGTGATGTCGCCGATTCCGATGTTCCGGTATTCCGGCCTCGGCTTTCTTACTGCGTCAGTCATGCTAGACCCCTACTATGTTGTCACACTAATCCGCGATTTTAGCGCCTTTTTATATCGCGCTGCAGCGAAAGTCTGCTCTGGATCGTTACGCGAACGAGAATAAAGGCGGCCCGAAACGTGCTACGCGAACATGGGGAGTGCGCGTGCACGCTGCTTGTGCCGATACGTCGTCAGCTCAAGTCATTCTGATAGTAATACCCGGTCGTGACGTACCAGCCGCGCCGCACTTCCACCGGCCGGTCTCCGTATGTATAGGACACGCGCTCGACCGACAGCAACGGGAAACCCGCCGGCACGTGCAGCAGGTCGGCCACCGCCGGCTCCGCCGCCACCGCGCGGATCTTCTCTGTCGCGCGGATCATCCGCGTGCCGAACTCCGTCTCGAACATCGCGTAGAGCGGGCCCTTGTACTCGCTCAGACGCTCGAACGTGAGCCCGCGGAACATCGCGCCCGGCAGCCAGATCTCGTCCAGCACCGTCGCTTCGTTCTCGAACTCCAGCAGGCGACGCACCTGCACGACCGGATCGGCCGGCTTCAGGTCGAGCTGCCGCGCGATCTCGGCCGGCGCGCGCAGGCGCCGGCATTCGAGCAGGCGGCTCACGTGCGGATGCTCGGCACCGTCGTCGGCCAGCAGACGCAGGAAACGGAACTGCGCGCGATCCTCGTTGTGCGTCGCAACAAACGTACCCTTGCCCTGCCGCCGGACCACGAGGTTTTCCGCGGCCAGTTCGTCGATCGCCTTGCGAACGGTGCCCTGGCTGACCTTGTAACGGGCCGCGAGCTCCACTTCGCTGGGAATGATCTCGCCCGGCTTCCATTCACCGGATTCGAGACTTTGCGTGATCAATGACTTGATCTGCTGGTATAACGGACTGAAGGTCGGCGACGGCGAAGCGGCAGGCGCCGGCACGGAATCGCCCGCGCCCGGCTGCCCTGGGCCGCCTGCGCCGGTCGGATTCGCGTTGTTCGCCTGGTTCGATGTCATGGCGCGCATTTCATCACAAACCGCGCTTTTCCGTCCACTCAAATTCCGCAAAACATCTGTCTTATATAAGACATATGATACCGTTTGACTTTGGGCCCGCCGGCTCCTACACTCCGGGGCGAGCAAGGGTTCGCGGGTGCAAAACGCGTCCCCGGCTACGTGCCACGGCCGTCTCCAGGTTCACCGCGTCTGCCTTTCGCGAGTCCTCCGCCCTGCTTCAATGCAACGCTACGCGTAACGCGCATAGAATGGCGTTTTGCCTAGCGTCCACCGCTTCACCCGTCCTGGAGATTTTCAATGGCTAAGCCCGCAAAGCGCGTTGCCGTCACCGGCGCCGCAGGTCAAATCGCTTACTCCCTGCTGTTCCGCATCGCGAACGGCGACCTGCTCGGCAAGGACCAGCCGGTCATCCTGCAACTGCTCGACCTCCCGCAAGCCCAAGCCGCCGTCAAAGGCGTCGTGATGGAACTCGACGATTGCGCGTTCCCGCTGCTCGCGGGCGTCGTGATCACCGACGATCCGAAGGTTGCATTCAAGGATGCAGACGTCGCGCTGCTGGTCGGTGCGCGTCCGCGCTCGAAGGGCATGGAGCGCAAGGACCTGCTGTCGGCGAACGCCGAGATCTTCACGGTCCAGGGCGCCGCGCTGAACGAAGTCGCGAGCCGCGACGTGAAGGTGCTGGTCGTCGGCAACCCGGCGAACACCAACGCGTACATCGCGATGAAGTCGGCACCGGATCTGCCGAAGAAGAACTTCACGGCGATGCTGCGCCTCGACCACAACCGCGCGCTGTCGCAACTCGCCGCCAAGTCGGGCAAGCCGGTCGCATCGATCGAGAAGCTCGCCGTGTGGGGCAACCACTCGCCGACGATGTACCCCGACTTCCGCTTCGCGACCGTCGAAGGCGAGTCGCTGCTGAAGCTGATCAACGACGACGTGTGGAACCGCGACACGTTCATCCCGACCGTCGGCAAGCGCGGCGCGGCGATCATCGAAGCGCGCGGCCTGTCGTCGGCAGCGTCGGCAGCCAACGCGGCGATCGACCACGTGCGTGACTGGGTTCTCGGCACGAACGGCAAGTGGGTCACGATGGGCATCCCGTCGGACGGCTCGTACGGCATCCCCGAAGACATCATCTACGGTGTGCCGGTCGTCTGCGAAAACGGTGAGTACAAGCGCATCGAAGGCCTGGAAATCGACGCATTCTCGCGCGAGAAGATGGACGGCACGCTGGCCGAACTGCTCGAAGAGCGCGACGGCGTCGCCCACCTGCTGAAGAACTAAGCAGGCCGCATGGCCGGGCCGCCTCCGGGCGGTCCGGTCACGGCACGGGCGGCGGGGCTGCAGCCGGCCCCGCCGCCCGATCCGATCCGCGCACGTTTTGCCGCTCCAGGCGCCCCGCGCACCGGCCCAGAACGCGCCCGAATCCGATTTTCTCCACGTTGCCCGCTTCCTTGACGTAGAAGAGATGTCCGCGCTCACTCCTGCACAAGTGCTGTACGACGGGGCGTCCCCGCCCGCGATCCTGCCCTGCTGCGATCACTACGCGGGCAGCGAGAAGCTGATGCGCAAGTCGCTCGCGCTCCAGGCCGAACTCGGCCCCGTGTTCGACATCACGCTCGACTGCGAGGACGGCGCGGCCGTCGGCCAGGAAGCCGCGCACGCACAGCGCGTCGCCGAATTCCTCGGCAGCGCCGAGAACCGCTTCGGGCGGGTCGGCGTCCGCATCCACGACTTTTCCCATCCCCACTGGCGCGACGACGTGCGCATCGTGCTGCGCGCCGCGCGCGCACCGGCCTACGTCACGCTGCCGAAGATCGCGAGCGCCGCCGATGCGGCCGAGATGGTCGCGTTCATCGAAGGCACGCGCCGCGAGCTTGGCGTCGCGCAGCCGATCCCGGTCGACGTGCTGGTCGAGACGCACGGCGCGCTCGCGCAGGCTGCCGCCCTCGCCGCGCTGCCGCTGGTCGGCACGCTGAGCTTCGGGCTGATGGACTTCGTGTCCGCGCATCACGGCGCGATTCCCGATGCGGCGATGCGCTCGCCCGGCCAGTTCGACCACCCGCTCGTGCGCCGCGCGAAGCTGGAAATCGCCGCGGCCTGCCACGCGCACGGCAAGACGCCGTCGCACAACGTGACGACGGAAGTGCGCGACATGGCCGTCGTCGCCGGCGACGCACGCCGCGCGCGCGACGAGTTCGCGTTCACGCGGATGTGGAGCATCCATCCCGCGCAGATCCGCCCGATCGTCGACGCATTCGCGCCGCGCACCGATGAAGTCGCGCTGGCCGCCGAGATCCTGCTGGCCGCGCAGGCCGCCGACTGGGGCCCGACGCGCCATGGCGATACGCTGCACGACCGCGCGAGCTACCGCTATTACTGGTCGGTGCTGCGCCGCGCGCGGGCGACCGGCCAGCCGGTGCCGGCCGAAGCCGCGCCGCTATTCGGCACGGACCCCGCCGGAGATGCGCGGTGAGCGCGCGCCGACACACGAATTTCATCGAATCACCGGAGCGCAAACCCGAGACAGGTTTGCAAAACGACAAAAAACGTAACCGAGCCCGAAAACCTGAAATATGCGCGGCCAAATAGGTGAAAATAGCGGCCGCTGCGCGCTTCCGGGGCGCGTGCAGTTTCAAACCGGCCGGCAGTGTCAGCTGCCGGCCCTTGTCAACTGATTATCGAAAGGTTCTGACTCCATGAAGAAACTCCTGATCGCTACCGCCATCGGCGCGTTGTCCGCCACGATGCTGGTGTCGGCTCCGAGCGCGTTCGCCCAGGATACGGCGACCGCGAAGAAGACGGCCAAGCGCCCGGCGCCGGCCAAGCGCATCGTTCCGCGCAGCAAGAAGGCCCAGGCGCGTGCCGCCGCCAAGGTCGATCCGGTGCCGGAAGGCGCAACCAAGTGGTCGTGCAAGGAAGGCCTGTCGTTCGACCTCGCCGGCGACATGAAACGTGACCAGGTCGTCACGGTTCACTGGGCGAAGAAGAACTACAAGCTTCCGCGTCAGGCTACGACGACGGGTGCCGACACGTTCTACGATCCGGCCGCGGGCTTCAAGCTGGTCGTGATCCCGAGCAAGGCGATGCTGTTCAGCGATGCGAACGGCGGCGAGCGTCTCGCCGACGAATGCGTGACGCAGGAAATGGCGCAAGGCACGCCGGCTCCGACGCAATCGAACGAACTGAAGCCGGCAACGAACTAAGCGCGTTCTCCCAGGCCCCTCGATGTCCGCCTCGGTCTCCAACGTCCGCCCCGCTCCGGATTCCGTACTCGTCGATATCGTCGACTACGTGCTGAACCCCGGCATCGACAGCGCGCTCGCGCTGGAGACGGCGCGTCATTGCCTGATCGACACGCTCGGATGCGGACTCGAGGCGCTGTCCTACCCTGCCTGCACCAAGCTGCTCGGCCCTGTCGTGCCCGGCACGATCGTGCCGAACGGCGCGAAGGTGCCCGGCACGTCCTTCCAGCTCGATCCCGTCCAGGCCGCTTTCGACATCGGCGCGATGATCCGCTGGCTGGACTTCAACGACACCTGGCTCGCCGCCGAATGGGGTCATCCGTCCGACAACCTCGGCGGGATCCTGGCGACGGCCGACTGGCTGTCCCGCACGGCCGTCGCGGCCGGCAGGAAGCCGCTTGCCATGCGCGACGTGCTCGTCGCGATGATCCAGGCCCACGAGATCCAGGGCTGCCTCGCACTCGAGAATTCGTTCAACGCGGTCGGGCTCGACCACGTGCTGCTCGTGAAGGTCGCATCGACGGCCGTCGTCGGCCGCCTGCTCGGGCTCACGCGCGACGAGCTGATCAACGCGGTATCCAACGCATTCGTCGACGGCCAGGCGCTGCGCACCTACCGCCACGCGCCGAACACCGGTTCGCGCAAGTCCTGGGCGGCCGGCGACGCGACGTCCCGCGCGGTGCGCCTCGCGCTGATCGCGAAAACGGGTGAAATGGGCTACCCGTCGGCGCTCACCGCGAAAACCTGGGGCTTCTACGACGTGCTGTTTGACGGACAGCCGTTCCGCTTCCAGCGCCCGTACGGCACGTACGTGATGGAGAACGTGCTGTTCAAGATCGCGTTCCCCGCCGAATTCCATGCGCAGACGGCCGCCGAGGCCGCGCTGCAGCTGCACGCGCAGCTCGCCGCGGCGGGCCGCACGACCGACGAGATCAGCCGGATCACGATCCGCACGCACGCGGCCGCGATCCGCATCATCGACAAGCAGGGGCCGCTCGCCAATCCGGCCGACCGCGATCACTGCATCCAGTACATGGTCGCCGTGCCTCTGCTGTTCGGCCGGCTGACCGCGGCCGACTACGAAGACGCGGTCGCCGCCGATCCGCGCATCGACGCGCTGCGCGCGAAAACCGCGTGCGTCGAGGATCCGCAGTTCACGAAGGATTACCATGACCCGGCCAAGCGATCGATCGCGAATGCGCTGACGATCGAATTCGCGGACGGATCGAAGCTTGCCGAAGTGGCGGTCGAATACCCGATCGGCCATCAGCGACGCCGTGCGGACGGCATCCCGCTCCTGGTCGACAAGTTCCGGACCAACCTCGCCCGCCGTTTCCCGGCAAAGCAGCAACAAGCGATTCTCGACGTGTCGCTGGACCAGGCAAAGCTCGAAGCGATGCCGGTCGATGAGTACGTCGATCTGTATGTGATATAGGGGGCTGTTTGCGGATGAAACGTGCATGCGAATGCCCCAAATCGGCCGCAGGACAAGGAGTGAGGAGCGCCGTTTGGCCGTGCCAAACAAGCGACGAACGACGCCGTCATGCGGCCGATTTGGGGCATTCCCGTGGAATGGAATATAAATTTGGGGTTGCCCCGAGAAAGGCCGCTCGCTGCGTCACGCTCCTTGCGAATACGTCCAGTATTCGCTGCGTCGCAGTCCTTGCGAGCGGCCTTTCTCGGGGCAACGCATGCACGTTTCATCCGCAAACAGCCCCCTTGTCAGATACAGGACTCTTTGTTTCCTAGCCTTAAACCCAGGAAAATCACCATGGCCCACAATCTCCACAAGACCCTCAAGGAATTCGACAGCGGTTCCGGCAAAGGCAAGTTCTACTCGCTGCCGCAGCTCGGCAAGGAACTGAAGACGAAGATCGAGCGCCTCCCGGTGTCGATCCGTATCGTGCTCGAGTCCGTGCTGCGCAACTACGACGGCAAGAAGATCACCGAAGAACACATCGAGCAGCTCGCGAACTGGAAGCCGACCGCGAAGCGCGTCGACGAGATTCCGTTCGTGGTGTCGCGCGTCGTGCTGCAGGACTTCACGGGCGTGCCGCTGCTCGCCGACATCGCGGCCATGCGCGGCGTCGCGGAGCGTTCGGGCAAGAATCCGAAGAAGATCGAGCCGCTGGTTCCGGTCGATCTCGTCGTCGACCACTCGGTCCAGATCGACTACTTCCGCCAGAAAGACGCACTCGACCTGAACATGAAGCTGGAATTCCAGCGCAACAACGAGCGCTACCAGTTCATGAAGTGGGGCATGCAGGCGTTCGACACGTTCAAGGTCGTGCCGCCGGGCGTCGGCATCGTCCACCAGGTGAACCTCGAGTATCTCGCGCGCGGCGTCCACAAGAAGGCGGACGGCGGCGACACCGTGTACTACCCGGATACCCTCGTCGGCACGGACAGCCACACGACGATGATCAACGGCATCGGCGTGGTCGGCTGGGGCGTGGGCGGCATCGAGGCTGAAGCCGGCATGCTCGGCCAGCCGGTGTACTTCCTGACGCCGGACGTCGTCGGCGTCGAGTTGAAGGGCAAGCTGCGCGAAGGCGTGACGGCCACCGACCTGGTGCTGACGATCACCGAAATGCTGCGCAAGGAGAAGGTCGTCGGCAAGTTCGTCGAATTCTTCGGCGAAGGCACGAAGTCGCTGTCGCTGCCGGACCGCGCGACGATCGGCAACATGGCGCCGGAATACGGCGCGACGATGGGCTTCTTCCCGGTCGACGAAAAGACGATCGACTACTTCGAGGGCACGGGCCGCACGAAGGCGGAAATCGCCGCGTTCGAGAACTACTTCAAGGCCCAGAAGCTGTTCGGCATTCCGAAGGCCGGCGACATCGACTACACGAAGACGGTGACGCTCGACCTGGCAACGGTCGCCCCGTCTCTGGCCGGCCCGAAGCGCCCGCAGGACCGCATCGAGATCGGCAACGTCAAGTCGACGTTCACCGACCTGTTCTCGAAGCCGGTCGCGGAAAACGGCTTCGCGAAGAAGGCGGACGACCTGAACGCGCAGTACACGACGACCAACGGCGTCGACGTGAAGAACGGCGACGTGCTGATCGCCGCGATCACGTCGTGCACGAACACGTCGAACCCGAGCGTGCTGCTGGCCGCCGGCCTGCTCGCGAAGAAGGCCGTCGAAGCCGGCCTGACCGTCGCGCCGCACATCAAGACGTCGCTCGCGCCGGGATCGCGCATCGTCACCGAATACCTGACGAAGACGGGCCTGCTGCCCTACCTCGCGAAGCTCGGCTTCGAAGTCGCCGCCTACGGCTGCACGACCTGTATCGGCAACGCGGGCGACCTGACGCCGGAACTGAACGAAGCGATCACGAAGAACGACATCGTCGCGGCAGCCGTGCTGTCGGGCAACCGTAACTTCGAGGCGCGTATCCACCCGAACATCCGCGCGAACTTCCTCGCGTCGCCGCCGCTGGTCGTCGCCTATGCGATCGCCGGCAACATCACGCGCGACCTGATGACCGAGCCGGTCGGCAAGGGCAAGGACGGTTACGACATCTACCTCGGCGACATCTGGCCGACGAGCGAGGAAATCCACGCGCTGCTCAAGTTCGCGCTCGACCCGAAGAAGTTCGAGGACAACTACGCGAAGCTGACCAAGAAGGGCGACCTCTGGAGCAAGATCGAGGGCGAGACGGGCCAGGTCTACGACTGGCCGAAGTCGACCTACATCGCCGAGCCGCCGTTCTTCGGCAACGACTTCTCGATGGAGCCGGCCGCCTCGATCCCGACCGTCAAGGGCGCGCGCGCACTGGGCATCTTCGGTGACTCGGTCACGACCGACCACATCAGCCCGGCAGGCTCGATCAAGGAAGACTCGCCGGCAGGCAAGTGGCTGAAGGAGAACGGCGTGCAGAAGGCCGACTTCAACAGCTACGGCTCGCGCCGCGGCAACCACGACGTGATGATGCGCGGCACGTTCGCGAACGTCCGGATCAAGAACCTGATGATCCCGGCAAAGGCAGACGGCACGCGCGTCGAAGGCGGCCTGACGATTCACCAGCCGAGCGGCGAACAGCAGTCGATCTACGACGCCGCGATGCAGTACGTCTCGGCCGACACGCCGACCGTCGTGTTCGCGGGCGAAGAGTACGGCACGGGCTCGTCGCGCGACTGGGCCGCGAAGGGCACGCAACTGCTCGGCGTGAAGGCCGTGATCGCACGCAGCTTCGAGCGGATCCACCGCTCGAACCTGGTCGGCATGGGCGTGCTGCCGCTGCAGTTCAAGGGCGCGGACAGCATCCAGTCGCTCGGCATCACCGGCGAAGAGACCTACGACATCGAAGGCCTCGGCGACGACTTCAAGCCGCAGCAGGATGTCACGCTCGTGATCCACCGCAAGGATGGCGAAACGACCCGCGTGCCGGTGCTGCTGCGCATCGATACGCCGATCGAAGTCGACTACTACAAGCACGGTGGTATCCTGCCGTTCGTGCTGCGCTCGCTGCTCGCAGCGTAAGCGCCCTGCTTTTGCAGGTGCCGCAGCCGCCTCGCGGCGGTTGCGGCCGATTTGGATGCCCGACCTCGTGTCGGGCTTTTTTTTGCACGCGGGTTGCGCACCGACGCGCCCGCTCGTTACGCGGCCTTGTCGCCTCGCGTCCTGGTGCCCGCGCCGGCCCGCGCGTTCTTCTTCAGGTGCGCACGGTTGTAGTCGATCGCCGCGCGAACGAGGCGCTTCAACGCCCGCTTGTCGAGCTTGTCGCCTTCGAGGAAATCGATCGCGCGGCGCGCATTGCCGTCGAGGCCCGCGTTGAACAGCCCGTCGGGGTCGGGCAGGTGCGCGCCGTGCATGAACGTGAGCTTCACCTTGCCCTTGTGCGCATTCGCGACCGCGATCATCCCGTCGCACTCCCACACCGGGCTGCCCATCCATTTCCATTCCTCGACGATGCCATCGTCGACGGCGAGGATCGTCTCGCGCAGCTCGGCGAACGTCTTGCCGCGCCAGTCGGCGATCCCCGCGATCAGCGCGTCGATGCGTGCCGACGGCGCCAGCTCCAGGCCGGATGCGCTCATGCCCGGCCCTCCTGGTCTTCATCGGGACGCGCCAGCACCTGTTCGAGCGACGCGAAGAACCGCGCCCACCCGTGCTGCGCACCGCGGTACGCCTGCTCCTGGTCCGTGCGGAAACCGGCCTGTTCCATGCGCAGCAGCGTGCCGCGCGGCGTCGGCGTGAGCGTCCACGTGACGACGCTTTCGAGGCCGTACGCGGCCCACGTATAGGACAGCACGCACTGCGGCTCGATCGTCAGCACCGTGCAGTCGACCGAACCCCAGTCCGCGCGGAAGCTGAATGCGCGGCCCGCGACGGGCTCGAAGTCGCTCTGCATCAGCCACGCCTCGATCAGATGCGGTTGCGTGAGCGCGCGCCAGATCTTCTCCGGCGGATGAGGCAATTCCCGTTCGACGACGACGGTACGCGTTTCGGTAGTGGCCTGGTTCATTGATCCATTCTCCTGAGCAGATCTTCGAGCGCATCGAACCGGTTCTGCCAGAAGCCGGCCATCTGGCTGGTCCAGTCGATCAACGGAGTCAGCGCCTGCGGCTGCGCGCTGTAGTGCGTCTGCCGGCCTTCGTGACGGTCGCTCACGAGCCCGGCCTGCTTCAGTACGCCCAGATGCTTCGATACCGCCGGTTGCGACACGCCTGCATGGGCCGTCAGCGCGGCGACCGTCAACTCGCCCTCCTCGCACAGCCGCTCGAAGAGCGCGCGGCGCGTTGGGTCGGCAAGTGTCCTGAAAAGCATGTCGTGAGCGTTCTGCATGTTTGAATCCATAACCCGATGGTTATGAATTGAAGGATAGCCGCCGACCGATACGCGTCAAGGAGGAATTTCGCGGGCGGCATCGTTCGATCCCGCCGTGCGCCCGTTCGCCGGAGCGGGCCGAACGGCAGCGAATCGGCTTGCGGCGGACATCGCGCGCGCGGCGAGACGGAGCCATCGACCGAATTCGAGCCCTTCCTCTAATCCGCTCGCCCGATCTGCGAACCGAAAGCTCACCGCAAGACTCGGCAACGCGGCGTTCCACAATTCGGGAAACGCTCGCGGTCGACCGGCCCCGTTTTTGTGCATCCTCGCGTCCGACCGTCGTCGCGTTGGCGTCGCGGCGGCGCTTGACCACATAGTGCAACGCGCGACACGTCGACACCCGATCGCGGGCAATGCGCTCGCGCGGCGATTCGCTCCGCGATCGCGCGCATTCCGAGACCGCAACGAACGCGTCGTGCGTGCAAACGTCGCCGACCGCCGCGTGACCGCGCGGCGAACCGGTTCCCTCCGCCGGCCTCGTCGCTCTGTGCATGCATGACGCGCCACAGCCGCGCGAGCACGCCGATGTCAGAACTGACAGCTATGGAAACTGGCAGCTACCTGAACGGCACCGACGCCCTACGCTCGTCACCGCTCGCGACCCCACAAGGGTCGGGGGCTCCAGCAACGTCGTCTCTCCTAAAAAGGACTCCCGATGAAAAGGAACGCCCGGCTTGCCCTTCCCCTTCCGTCGCCCCGCTGCCTTGCGTGTGCGGTACCGCTCGTGTTCGCCGCCGCTGCGGCGCATGCGACGACGGACTGGGTCGACACCCACACGAAGGCCTTTCTGACCGGCCCGCAATTGATGGCGCGCAGCACGGCGCCGTCGCTCGAACTCGCGGCCGGCGAGACGACCGACGTCGTCGTCAGCCTGAAGCTGCGCAACGCCGCGCAGCTCAAGCAACTCGCGCACGACGTGAACCGGCCCGGCAATGCGCATTACCGTCAGTACCTCACGCACGAACAGTTCCTCGCCGGCTACGCGCCGACCGACGCGCAGGTGAAGTCGGTCGTCGACTATCTGCGCAAGAGCGGCTTCGTGAACATCGAGGTCGCGCCAAACCGACTGCTGGTGTCCGCGCGCGGCACGGCCGGCACGGTGAAGACGGCGTTCAACACGTCGCTCGTGCATTTCCAGTACGCAGGCCGCTCGGGCTTCGCGAACGCGTCGACCGCGCAGGTGCCGCGTGCGCTCGGCGACGTCGTCGGCTCGGTGCTCGGGCTGCAGAACGTCGCACGCGCACGGCCGATGCTGCGCGTCGGCAACGTCGCGAAGCCGCAGGCGCTCGCGGCCGGCACGGCCACCGGCCACTATCCGAAGGAATTCCCGGGCCTCTACAACGCGACCGGCGTGCCGACCGCGGCCGGCGTGACCGTCGGCATCATCACGATCGGCGGCGTGTCGCAGACGCTGCAGGACCTGAAGCAGTTCACGTCGAGCAACGGTTACGGCACGGTCACGACCCAGACCGTGAAGACCAACGGCACCGGCACGACCGGCAGCTACAGCGACGACCAGGACGGCCAGGGTGAATGGGATCTCGACAGCCAGTCGATCGTCGGCTCGGCCGGCGGCCAGGTCGGAAAGCTCGTGTTCTACATGGCGGACCTGAACGCCGCCGGCAATACCGGGCTCACGCAGGCGTTCAACCGCGCGGTGTCGGACAACACCGCGAAGGTGATCAACGTGTCGCTCGGCTGGTGCGAGACCGACGCGAACGCGGACGGCACGATCGACGCCGAAGAGCAGATCTTCACGACGGCCGCCGCGCAAGGCCAGACGTTCTCGGTGTCGTCGGGCGACGAAGGCGTGTACGAGTGCAACAACCGCGGCTATCCGGACGGCGCGAACTACACGGTGTCGTGGCCGGCCGCGTCGCCGCACGTGCTCGCGATCGGCGGCACGACGCTGTACACCACGTCGGCGGGTGCGTTCTCGAACGAGACGGTGTGGAACGAAGGCCTCGACGGCAACGGCAAGCTGTGGGCGACGGGCGGCGGCGTCAGCACGATCCTGCCGGCGCCGTCGTGGCAGTCGGGCAGCAACCGTCAGTTGCCCGACGTGTCGTTCGACGCCGCGCAAAGCACGGGCGCGTACATCTACAACTACGGCCAGTTGCAGCAGATCGGCGGCACGAGCCTCGCTGCGCCGATCTTCACCGGCTTCTGGGCGCGCCTGCTCGCGGCGAACGGCACGGGCCTCGGGTTCCCGGCCGGCAAGTTCTATGCGGACATTCCGTCGAACCCGTCGCTCGTGCGCTATGACATCGTGTCGGGGAACAACGGCTATCAGGGGTATGGCTACAACGCAGGCACCAGCTGGGACCTGACGACCGGCTTCGGCAGCCTGAACATCGCGAACCTCAACAAGCTGATCCAGACGGGCGGCTTCTGAGCGTGATGCGAAGGCCGGCGCGCGGCGGAGGTTCGTCGCGCGCCGGCCGAAAAATTTCCGGGCTTCGGCGCGCTACTCCGTCGCCCGCTCCTTCACCGGCGTCGACGCGACCGGCGCGCCGGCCCGATGCGACGGCGCGAAGAGCCGCAGCCCGCTCGCGACGCTCGCGGCACCGGCAAAGCCCGCGCCCAGCATCAACGCAAGCGTGGGCCCATGCCGCCCCGCGATCCCGAACGACAATGCGACGAGCGCCGCGCCGGTTGCCTGCCCGATCAGCCGCGCGGTCGCGATGATCCCGCTCGCGCCGCCGCTGCGCTCGGGCGGTGCGCTCGACATCAGCGCCTTCAGGTTCGGCGACTGGAAGAAGCCGAAACCCGCGCCGCACAGCATCATCCGCCAGCCGATGTCGACAACGGTCGGCGCCGCCGGCAGCGCGGCGAGCGACACCATCCCCGCGCTCAGCAACGCAAGACCGATCGCACCGAGCAGCCCGGGTGGGTAACGATCCGAAAGCCGGCCCGCGATCGGCGCGGCGAGCGCGACGACTGCCGACCACGGCGTCATCAGGAAGCCGGTTTCCACCGCATTGCGGTGCAGGACGGTTTCGAAATAGAACGGCAGCGACACGAACGCGAGCCCCTGTGCGGCAAACGCGCACACGGCCGTCAGCGCGGACAGCGTGAACACAGGCCGACGGAACAGGTCGACCGGCAACATCGGCGCCGGGTGCCCGGCCTGGCGCCGGATCAGCAGCCAGCCAAACGCGAGCGCGACCGCGGCGGCCGCGAACACGACGGACAGCGGCCCGCGCTGCGCGAATTCACCGAGCGCGAAGATCAGCGACGCGAACGTGATCACGTTGAACAGCGCGGCAAGCGGATCGAACGCGTGCTTGCCGCGCGCCGTCTGCGGCAGCGACGGAATCGCCACGGCAAGCGCGAGCACGCCGAGCGGCACGTTCACCGCGAACAGCCACGGCCACGCAGCCACCGACAGGATCAGCGACGCGATCGTCGGCCCCACCGCGAACGACACGCCGACGACGAGCGCGTTGAAGCCGACGCCGCGCCCGAGCCGGTGCGCGGGAAATAGATTGCGGATCAGCGCGACGTTCACGCTCATGATCGCGCTCGCGCCGAAGCCCTGCACGATCCGGGCCGCCGTCAGCTGCGGCAGCGTCGCCGCGAGCGAGCAGCCGAGCGATGCGAGCGTGAATACCGCGAGGCCCACGATATACACGCGCTTGTGACCGACGATGTCGCCGAGCGACGCGAACGGCAGCAGCGTCGCGACCATCGCGAGCTGGTATGCATTGATGATCCACACCGACGCGGCCGGCGACGCGTGCAGGTCGGTGGCGATCGCGGGCAGCGCGGTGTTCGCGATTGCCGTGTCGAGCGTCGCGAGCGCGACGGCCAGCAGCACGGCGGACATCGCGCGCCAGTTGACGACCGGCTCCCGGGTGCCGGAGGGGGATGCGAATTCGGACAAGATGAGGCTCGGCTGACGAGCGACGCGCGGCGTCGCGGATTGAGCGGCGCGGCGGCGCATATCCCGCGGTGAAACCGGTTCACGTGCCGTCGCGACTCGTATTGTTGCAGAGCCGTATCGAACGTGCAGGCAACGGCGCCGGCAGTCAGCGAAACGAAAGCTTCGGCGCGCCGGGTGCGCGCCATCGTTGAGAACGCACCGATCGGCGGCCCGGCGGCGCGGCGATCGGTGCGCGTTCGGCCGTTACGACACCGCGCGCCGCGCGTTGCGTCCGCGCAGCCATTCGAGCGCGAGCAGCAGGCTCGTCGAGAAGATGATCAGGATCGTCGCGAGCGCGGCGATCGTCGGGCTGATGTTCTCGCGGATGCCGGTGAACATCTGGCGCGGCAGCGTCGTCTGGTCCGCGCCCGCGAGGAACAGCGTGACGACGACTTCGTCGAACGACGTCGCGAACGCAAACAGCGCGCCCGACATCACACCCGGCGCGATCACCGGCAGCGTCACGCGGAAGAACGTCGTGACGGGGTTCGCGCCGAGCGACAGGCTCGCACGCACCAGGTTCTGGTTGAAACCCTGCAGCGTCGCGGCCACCGTCGTCACGACGAACGGCACGCCGAGCGCCGCGTGCGCGGCGATCAGCCCCGTGTAGGTATTCGCGAGCCCGAGCGGCGCGAAGAACAGGTACATGCCGACGCCGACCACCACGACGGGCACGATCATCGGCGACAGCAGCACGGCCATCAGGAGCCCCTTGCCGCGGAAGTCCGCCTTCGTGAGGCCGATCGCGGCGAGCGTGCCGAGCACGGTCGCGACGACGGTCGCCGACGGCGCGACGATGAAGCTGTTCTTCGCGGCCATCCGCCATTCGTCCGACGCGATCAGGTTCTCGTACCAGCGTGTCGAGAAGCCCGGAATCGGATAGACGAGGAACGTGCTCGACGAAAACGACAGCGGCACGATCGCGAGCACCGGCAGGATCAGGTACAACAGCGTCAGCACGACGAGCACGCGCAACGCGATGTACCACGCGCGCTCGACGAACGACATGTGCGGCGCGAACAGCGGCCTGGCGAGTTTCATGGTCCGAATCCCCTTCCCGTTTCCCTGTGCCCGGCGCTCAGCCGAGGCTCACGTTCGTGCGCGTGAAGCGCCCGTACACCGCATACAGCACCAGCGTCGCCGCGAGCAGCAGCCCGCCGAGCGCACACGCCATGCCCCAGTTGATCGTCACGTTCGTGAAGTACGCGACGTAGTAGCTGACCATCTGGTCGTTCGGCCCGCCGAGCAGCGCGGGCGTGATGTAGTAGCCGATCGCGAGGATGAACACGAGCAGCGCACCCGCGCCGACGCCCGGATAGGTCTGCGGCACGTACACGCGCCAGAACGCGGCGAACGGATGGCTGCCGAGCGACACGGCCGCGCGCTGGTAGGTCGGCGGGATCGACTTCATCACGCTGTAGAGCGGCAGGATCATGAACGGCAGCAGGATGTGCGTCATCGAGATGTACACGCCGACGCGATTGAACAGCAGCGTCAGCGGATGCGAGATCAGCCCGCTGCCGATCAGCGCCTTGTTCACGAGCCCCTCGCTCTGCAGCAGCACGATCCATGCGGCGACGCGCACCAGCACCGAGGTCCAGAACGGAATCAGCACGAGGATCATCACGAGGTTCGCGCGGCGCTCCGACAGCGTCGAGATCCAGTACGCGAGCGGATAGCCGAGCAGCAGCGCGAACAGCGTGACCGCGACACCGATCACGAACGTGCGGCCGAAGATCGCGAGATAGATCGACTGGTCGGGATCGGCCTGCACGATCTGGCCGAAGCCGTCCTGCTTGTGGTCGAGCGCGGCGAGCAGGTAGAACGGCGACACCTGGCTGCCGTTCTTCGCGATCGACTGCCAGTACGCCACGTCGCCCCAGCGCGAATCGAGGTCGATCAGCTTCGTACGCGTTTGCGCGGGGGTCAGCGCCGCATCATTGTCGCCCTTCAGCGGCATCGCACGCGCCGTCTTCGCGACGAGCGAGCGGTAGCCGGGAATCTCGGTGTTCAGGCGCCGCGCGAGCGCGCCCATCGCCTCGCTGTCGGCGACCTTCGCCATGTCGGTCGCGAGCGCGACATACGCGGCGTCCGCCGGCGGTGCCTTGCGGTCCCAGCCCGACAGCGCGGCGATCGTGTTCGGCAGCGCGGTCGCGATCTCGGGGTTCTGCACCGCGCGCGTGAGCAGCGTGCCGATCGGCACGACGAAGATGAGCAGCAGGAAGATCGCGAGCGGCGCGATCAGCATCAGCGCCATCGTGCGCTTGCGGGCCTCGGCGGCCTTCAGCTCGCGCTTGAGCGCGGCGGTCGACTGCGAGGAAGGGGCGATCGTCATCGTGTTCAACGGTTCTCTCCGGCCGGGCTCGATCCGGCGGAATGCCGCGCGACGCGTTCAGCGCCGCGCGGCCGGTTGCATCAGGACACCTGAACGGCTGTTACTTCGTCGCCCACGCTGCGAAGCGCTGCTCGAGCTCGTCGCTGTGATCGGTCCAGAAGCCGATATCCTCCAGCACCGCGTTCTTGCCGTTGGCCGGCGAGTTCGGCAGGTTCGCGAGCGTCTTCGCGTCGAGCGACTTGATCGCCGCGACGTTCGCGGGGCCGTACGCGATGTGCTGCGCATACCCTTGCTGCGGCTTCGGCGTCAGCGTGTACGCGATGTACTGCTCGGCCAGCGCCTTGTTCGGCGAGCCCTTCGGAATCGCCCAGTAGTCGAGGTCGTAGATGCTGCCGTTCCACACGACCTTCAGGTTCTTGCCTTCCTTCTGCGCGGCGTCGATGCGGCCGTTGTACGCGGTCGACATCACGACGTCGCCGGCCACCAGGAACTGCGGCGGCTGCGCGCCCGCCTCCCACCACTGGATGTACGGCTTCAGCTCGTCGAGCTTCTTGAACGCGCGATCCTGGCCGGCCTTCGTGCCGAGCACCTTGTACACGTCCTTCGTCGCGACGCCGTCGGCCATCAGCGCGAACTCGAGGTTGTAGCGCGCGCCCTTGCGCATCCCGCGCTTGCCGGGGAATTTCTTCACGTTCCAGAAATCGGCCCAGCCGGTCGGCGCGGTCTTCAGCTTGTCCGCGTTGTAGGACAGCGCGGTCGACCAAACGAAGAAGCCGACGCCGCACACCTGCGGCGATTCCGGAATCAGGTCGGACTTCTTCGCGATCTTCGACCAGTCGAGCTTCTCGTACAGCCCTTCGTCGCAGCCGCGGTTCAGGTCGCCCGATTCGACTTCGACCACGTCCCAGTTGACGTGCTTCGCCTCGACCATCGCCTTCACTTTGGCCTGCTCGCCGTTGTATTCGACGGCCGTGACCTTGTTGCCGGTCGCCTTCTCGAACGGCTGGTTGAACGCGGCCTTCTGCGCGTCGCCGTTCGCGCCGCCGAAGTTGACGACCGTGAGTTCGGCCGCCGTGGCCGATGCGCCGACGACGGCGAGCGCCAGTGCGAGCGCGGTACGACGCGCGGTAGAGCTTGCTCCGTTCATGGTGGTTCCTCTCCTCTCGTGGTGGAAGTGGGCAGTTGTTGTTGACGACGTGCTGCGGAAAATCGCGGAAAACATATATCAGGCGAACACGCGCAGGTGCTCGGGCGCGAACGCGAGCGACACCGGCGCGCCGGGCGAGAACGCATCGAGCGCGCCGGTGCCGAGCGGCACCTTCACGAAGCATTCGTCCTGTCCCGGCAGCGCGCAGCGCATGCGCACGTGATCGCCGAAATAGATCAGGCTGCGCGCCTCGCCGGTCACGCGGTTGGCGGTGCCGTTCGCGTGACCGTTCGCGAGGCTCATGCGTTCGGGGCGGATGCACGCGACGGCCTGCGCGCCTTCGGCCGCGTCGCCGATGCGGCGCCCGACGAGCTGCGTGCCGTCGTCGAGCCGGAATTCGCAGAACTCGCCGTCGACGCGCGCGATGGTGCCGCGCAGCCGGTTGCTGTCGCCGATGAAGTTCGCGACGAATTCGTTGCACGGCGATTCGTACAGGCGGTCAACGGTATCGAGTTGCTGGACGATACCCTTGTCGAACACGGCGACGCGATCGGACATCGTCAGCGCCTCGCCCTGGTCGTGCGTCACGTACACGAAGGTCACGCCGAGCTTTTCGTGCAGCGCCTTCAGTTCGTACTGCATGTGTTCGCGCAACTGCTTGTCGAGCGCGCCGAGCGGCTCGTCCATCAGCACGAGCTTCGGCTCGAACACGAGCGCACGCGCGAGCGCGATGCGCTGCTGCTGGCCGCCCGACAACTGCGCCGGATAGCGCTTCGCGAAGCGCTCCATCTGCACCATCTTCAGCGCATGCGCGACACGCTCCGCGCGCTCGCCTGCCGACAGCTTGCGCACCGTCAGCGGATACGCGACGTTCTGCTCGACCGTCAGGTGCGGAAACAGCGCGTAGTTCTGGAACACCATGCCGATGTTGCGCTTGTGCGGCGGCACGGTATTCAACAGTTCGCCGTCGAGGCGGATTTCGCCCCCCGTCGGAAACTCGAAGCCCGCCAGCATCATCAGGCAGGTGGTCTTGCCCGAGCCGGACGGCCCGAGCAGCGTCAGGAATTCCCCTCGGTGGATGTCGAGGTCGAGCGATTTGACGACCAGCGTCTCGCCGTCATAGGTCTTCCGCACGCCGCGAAAGCTGACGATCACATCATCGGACTTCATCGTGGCTGTCCCCTTGCTGCGCGACAAACGTTTTTGAGATGGACCCACTATACGGCCCGCACGGTTCTATACTAGGGAACCATTTCAATATTCCAAGTAGAACCACTTTGGATACCGTGATCCTCGCCGACTGGCTCTCCGCCCGTCTCGACCGCAGCTCGTCCGAGCCGATGTACCGCCAACTGCTGCAACAGATGCAGCAAGCCATTCTCACCGGGGAATTGGGGCCAGGGACAAAGCTGCCGAGTTCGCGCACGCTGGCGGCCGACCTGTCGATCGCGCGCAATACCGTGCTGCACGTGTACGACCAACTGACGGCCGAAGGCTACGTGCTGACGACGACGGGCAGCGGCACCTACGTGGCCGACACGCGCCCGGACGCCGCCGCGATTCGCGTGCCGGGCGCCGCGCCGCCGCCGTCCGATGTCGGTACGGCGCCGCAGCAGGACGCGCAGGGCGGCCTGTCGATGCGCGGGCGGCAGCTGATCGAGCATGCGGGCGTGTCACGGCGCCAGTGGGGCGCCTTCATGCCGGGCGTGCCGGACGTGTCCGAATTCCCGAGCCGCACCTGGAGCCGCCTGCAGGCGCGGCTGTGGAAGGAGGCGAATCCCGAATTGCTGACCTATGCGCCGGGCGGCGGCTACCGGCCGCTGCGCCGTGCGCTCGCCGACTACCTGCGCGTTGCGCGCTCGGTCAAATGCTCGCCGGACCAGGTAATCATCACGACCGGCATCCATCAGTCGATCGATCTCGCGGTGCGGCTGCTGTCCGACATCGGCGATCGTGCGTGGGTCGAGGAGCCGTGCTACTGGGGCGTGCGCAGCGTACTGCAGGCGACCGGCCTCGCGCTCACACCGGTGCCGGTCGACCAGGAGGGCCTCGATCCGCGCGCGAGCGACATGCAGCATCCGCCGCGGCTCGTGCTCGTCACGCCGTCGCATCAATATCCGCTCGGAATGGTGATGAGTCTCGCGCGGCGCCGGATGCTGCTCGAATACGCGCGCCAGCACCGCTGCTGGATCATTGAGGACGACTACGACAGCGAATTCCGCTACGGCAGCAGGCCGCTCGCGTCGTTGCAGGGGCTCGACGACGGCGGCCGCGTGATCTACGTCGGCAGCCTCGGCAAGATGCTGTTCCCGGGCCTGCGGATGGGCTACATGGTCGTGCCGGAGCATCTGGTCGATACGTTCCGCACCGGGCTGTCAGAGCTGTATCGCGAGGGCCAGCTGATGCAGCAGGCCGTGCTCGCCGAATTCATCATGGACGGGCACCTGACTTCGCACGTCAGGCGAATGCGCACGCTGTACGGCGAGCGCCGGCAATTGCTGATCGACGCGATCCATGCGCGCTTCGGCGACGCGCTGCCCGTGATGGGCGACGAGGCCGGCCTGCATCTGGTGCTCGGCCTGCCCGACACGTGCGACGATCGCGCGGTCACGCAAAGCGCATTCGACGCAGGCGTGATCGTGCGTCCGCTGACCAGCTACTACAGCTGCCTGGACACCGCGCGGCGCGGGCTGCTGCTCGGCTATGCGTGCGTCGCGCACGAAGGCATCGGCCCCGCGTTCGACACGCTCGCGGCAACCATCGAACAGCACCTGCCGCGACACTTCACGCGCGCGGCATGACCGCGTGCGTCATTGCGCGGCAGCCGCGCCGCGGTCGAGCGACGCCGAGCGCACCGCTTCGCCGGGCTTCGTGAACATGCGCTGCCGCAGCGCGGCGATCTGCGCATCGCGATCCTGCGGCGACAACCCGGCCGCGTCGATCTGCGCACGCTGTGCCGCATAGTCGGCATAGCGGCTCTGCCAAGTCGCGTCGTCCTGCTGCATCTGCGCGACGCGTGCGGCGGCTTCGGGGCCAAGTGTCTGCGTCAGTTGCGCGCGCATCGCATCGGGCGTCGCCCCGCTCTTCTGCAACTGCGCGATCTGATCGATCGCGGCCCGCTGCCGGTCGGCTTTCTGCTGAGCCGCGCGCTCGTCGGCCGGCATCTGCTGCGCAAGCGCCGCGAGCCGCTCCGCCTTCTGCGCATCCGTCAGCGTGCGGTCCTGCGCAATCTTCAGCCGCGCGAGATCGTAGCGCTGCCGCCACTGCTCGGCGCCGAAGAACGGCTGGCTCCAGTCACCGAGCGTCCGATGTGCGATCGACGCGCGCTGGTCGAGCGCGAGCTGTAGCGCACCGAGATCGGCCTTGTCGACCGCGCCCGCCTCCGGCAGCTTCGCGAGCGCGTCGAGATACGCGCGGTATCGATGCCAGACGTCGAGCGCCTCGGGCTGCGCCACCGTGCCGTCGAGCTGCGCGGCGATCTCGCGCACGACGAGCGCATCGAGCGCGGTCGCGCTCAAGTCGCTCTGCGCGGTCAGGCAGTAGTCGAAGAAATCGCGCACCGCCCGCGACTTCGTGAGATGGCCGCCGGCATCGAGCGGCAGCCGCGGCGCGCTGGAACCGGCAAGCGACGACGGTAAACCCGCGCTCGCCGGCAACGCGGTCGGCGGCGGTGCGGCGCTCACGGCGCCGAGCGCTGCCGCGTCGGCCGACGTGCGCGTCGCGTCGGCACCGCGATGCGATGCCGCGCCGCTCCAGATCGCGACGCCGGCGATCGCCGCCAGCCCCGCCGCACCGTAGATCGCAACGCGCCGCGCGAGCGGCGCGCGTCCTTCACGTGCCGTCATCGATCACACGCCCGCGAGCTGCAGCCGGTTCGCATGCGTGCGGATCACCGCGACCGGATCTTCCGCATACGCGCCGCGCACGCCGAGCAACTGGTTGATCTCGTCGAGATGGTTCCACTTGTAGCTCGTGCTCAGCACCTGCCCGTACAGCGCACTGCACTTCGACACGAGCCCGTCGTTCTGGCCGGAGCCGCGATTGATCATCACCGTGCCGGTGCCGAACAACGCCAGCGTCGACAGGTCGAGCGCGTTCGCCGGGTCGATCAGCGGAAGCGTGCTGGTGTCCGCCGCGCCCGTGACGCCGAATGCGGAAACGGTCGGCTGGATCGCCGTGCCGGCCCACGAATACAGCAGGTGCGTATTGCCGCCGACGGTCTCCGTCGGCGCGCCCGTCTGGCAACTGCCCGGCGCGCCGAGGCCCGCACTCGGAAAATTCTGGTTGTACGTCGCGGCCTGGGAAGTCGTCAGCGTCTTCAGCGCGGCGAGTGCGTCCTGGTTCGTGTTGTTGCTGCTGCTCGTCAGGATGCCGAACACATTGACGAACGCGGCGATCACCGACGACGACAGTCCGGTCGGATCGTAGGCGAGCACGCTTTGCACGAAGTCGGCGAACTCGGAGCCGCGATGCGGCGTGCCGATCGTCGTCACCGATGCGACGAGATCGGGCGCGACGGCCGCGACATAGCGCGACGTGAGGCCGCCCTGGCTGTGACCGACCAGGTTCACCTTGGTCGCGCCGGTCGCGGCAAGCACGGTCTTCACGTAAGCGAGCAGCTGTTCGCCGCGCCCGTTCGGCCCGTCGTCGCTCTGGAACCCCGACAGGTTCGCGACGTAGACGGTCGCACCGTGCTGCTGCAGGTCCTCCTGGATGCCGTACCAGTACTCGAGCACGCCCGCGTACTTGTCGGTACCGGTGAGCCCGTGCACGAGAATGATCGGATAACGCGTCGCCGCGTAGTTGTCCGCCGGCGCGGTTGCCGCCATCGCCACGTGTGCCGTCGCGAGCGTCATCACCGCGGTCGTCCCCGCGAACGGCGCGACGCTCATCGCGCATGCCACTGCCCCTGCCACCACCCTGGAACGCATCGATCTGGCCATGCATGTTCTCCTGATTATTGTGCTGCCGGTGCGAATGAGATCGGATCGACGTGCACGGCCAGTCGCGAACGGTCGCGGGCACCGTGTGCGTCGAATGCGGGAGTGAATCACGAGTCGCGAACGTTTGCGCCCTGACTAGATACGGTTCTCTAATCGGTTGACGTACCCCGCCCGTTCGGGCGGGGCTGCATTCACGCGCGCGCATGCTGCATCGCACACGCGCGCCGTGCGTTACAGCTTCGCGCTCACGCGCACCCATGCCGTGCGCCCCGGCTCCATCACCGGCGCATTCGCCGGATAGCCGAAGCCCGCGTTGCCGGCGAGGTTCAGATGCTCGGTGTAGGCCTTGTCCAGCACGTTGTCGACGCCGACCGAGATCTGCACCTTCTTGCTGACGTTGTACTGCGCATGCAGCGACAGCACACCGAACCCCGCGCTCGGACCGAAATCCTTGCCGACCACGTTGCCCTCATTCAGTGCATAGCGATGCTGCGGCGCAACGATCCGCCACAACCCGCCGGCCGACCATGCGCCGCGCGAGTACTCGAGCCCGACGCGCGCCTCGAGCGGCGGCATCTGCGGCAGCGGATCGCCGCTCGTCGCGTTGCGCCCCCACGCATACGCAAGCGACGTCTCGACGCGCAGCGGTGCGACCGGCCGCCACGACACGCCGGCTTCGCCGCCCATGATCCGCGCGTTGACGTTGGTCGCCTGCGTGGTCGGGCCCATCATCCCGGCCGCATAGTTGAACAGGATGTAGTCCTGCACATAGCCTGCGTAGGCCGACACCCACGCGTCGAACCGGTCGCTCTTGTACTGCGCGCCGATGTCGAGCTGCGTGGTCTTTTCCGGCTGCACCGCCGAGAACGCGTTGATCGAGCCGGCCGGCCCGCGCTTCGCGGAGAACAGCTCCCAGTAGTCGGGATAGCGTTCCGCATGGCCGATCCCCGCGTACCACGTGACCGGCAGCGACGCGAGGTCGTGTTCGTAGCGCACGAAGCCGCTCGGCAGCACGCGTGCGCGATCGTCGTCGAAGGTCGGATTCGGCTTGCTCGCCATCATCCCGCGCGTCGTCGCACGCTTGTCGCGCGCGCTCGCGTAGTCGACCCGCACGCCGCCGATCACGCGCGACGCATCGCTCGCATACCACGTCAGCTCGCCGAACGCGCCCGCGTTCCACATCGTCGCCTGCGCATCCCACGGCTGGTCGCCGTAGTTCTGCCGCCCCATCGCCGAGCGCGTGTCGAGCCGGTTGGACTGCGCGTCGACGCCGGTGACGAGCTTGAAGTCGTCGCCGAAACGGAACGTCGCGGCCGCCCGCGCGCCGAGCGTGCGGCGCCGCACCTCGGACGCCATCCGCATCGGCATGCTGCTGGTCGGGTCGGGCTGCCGCAACGTATAGTTGTCCATCACGTGGTCGGCTTCGTTGTAGTACACGCGCGCCTCGATCCGGTCGAGCACGTCGCCGAGATGCCGCTTGTCGAACGACAGGCCGAACGTCTCGCGGCGGAAATGCGCGCCGTCCATTCCGCGCCCCGCGTAGCGCGCATAACCGTCACCGGTGCCCGCCGTCAGTTCGACGCGCGTGTGATCGTCGGGCGTCCAGCCGAGCGCCGCGTCCGCGTTCCACTTGTCCCATTGCGACGGCACGGTATTGCCGTTGCCGTCCTTGTAGTCCTGCGCATGCGCGTGGTTCGCGGTGACGCGACCATAGACGTCCGGCGTGCCGGCCGTCACGTCGACGTTCTGGTCGTTGCGGCCGAACGACCCGCCGACCACGCTGCCGTCGAAACGCATGCCGGGGCGCTCGAAACGCGGCGTCACGCGTTCGAACAGCACGGTGCCGGCCGACACGCCGGGGCCGTACAGCACGGTCTGCGGGCCCTTCACGACGGTGACCTTGTCATAGCTTTCCGGCGCGATATACGAGGTCGGTGCATCCATCCGGTTCGGGCACGCGCCGAGCGTCGGCATCCCGTTCGCGAGAATGTTCAGCCGCGACCCGAACATCCCGCGCAGCACGGGGTCGCCGTTCGTCCCGCCGCCGCGGATCGACGTGAAGCCGGGAATCGTCTTCAGGTAGTCCGCGCCGTCGCTCGCCGGCAGCGGCTGGCGTGGCGCCTTCGGATCCGTGACGACGACGAGCGGCGTCGTCAGCGGCGACGCGACGACCTCGACGGGCGACAGCAGCGCGGCCGCGTCGTCCGTCGGCGTACCGGCCGCACGCGCGGATTCGGTCGCGGCCGCCGCCGCGGTCATCGCGCCGACGGCCAGCGCGGGAACGGTAAGTTTCAGCACGCGCGGCACGTGCCGCACACGGAAATGGCGCGACGCCCTCGGCGCGCGCAAGGAAAGAATGGTCATGATCGAAAGCCCGAGTGACGCCCTCCACGCGGCCTCGACGGACCGCACGGATATCGGCGATGAAGGAAACGGAAGACAGCGCGTCAGGCGCGCTCGGGCGGTGCGCGTGGATACGCGCGCGGATAGCGGTCGGCGCGCGCCGCGACGGCATGCGGCGCGGCGGCGGAAACGGCATGGGCCGGGACGAAGGCGAACGATGCGGCGACCGCGCCGCCGATCGCGGGACTGTGCGCGAAGAAGCCGCAATAGCCGCACGCATCGAGATGCAATGCATGATCGTGTGCGTGGCTCGCAGCGGACGCACGGTGCGCGCCATGCTCTGCACTGCAGACGGTTGAGCCGGGGATGGCCGCCCGTGCGATGCGCCACTGCGACACCAGCGGCGCCGCGATCGCGAGCCAGATCGCGAACACGCCGAGCCAAGCGGTCAGGTGACGATGTCGGTGCAGCATGCGCGGCAATGCGTAAGCGGAATGTAAAAGCAGCCGAGATGTTACAGAATGTTCGCCGCGATGGCCAGTCGCGCATCGCGGTAAACGAACCGGGGGCGCATGGTTGTCAATACAACCATGCGCCCCCGGCTGCTGCGCGGCTTCAGCGCGCCGCGATCACGGCGCCATGCGTCGCAGCACGTCGTCGCGCCGGACGAAATGGTGGTAGAGCGCGGCCAGCGCATGCAGGCCGATCACGAAGTAGAACGCGTTGCCGATCAGTTCGTGCGCGTCCTTGATCGTCGGCCGCAGCGCCTTGTCGGGGCCGAACAGCGTGAACGACACGCCGATCCAGTCGAGCGACACGGGCTTGCCGCCCATGTTGACCAACATGATGCCGAGCAGCGGCTGCGCGATGATGAATACGTACAGCGCGAGATGTGCGAGCTTCGACATCCACTTCAGCAGCGTCGCCTGCGGAATGGGCTCCGGCACGCGGCTGACCACCCGCCACAACACGCGCAGCACCGAGAGCACGAGCACGAAAGTGCCTGCCAGATAGTGCACGTTCATCCAGAACACGCGGGTGTCGCTGCCTTTCGGTCCGCGAATCTCGATGGCCAGGTACGCCAGCGCCACCAGCAGGAAGACGGCCCAGTGAAAGAAGATCGCAGGCGAGCTGTAGCGCGTCTGTTTCGCGAGGATGTTTTTCATGCTGTGTCTCGTATTGCTCGTGGGTATGCGGGGCGGGCACATGCCGCGGCTGGCCGGTGCCCGGCGGCTGCCCCGATTGTAGCCTCACGGGCGGCCGGCGTTGCTCGACCGGATCAAATATCCGAAGAATCCGCGCGGCCCCGCCCCGCGGCCCCCATATGGAAAATCCGCATCGCGCGCGTGCGCGGCTGTGGCACGATGAAGCTTTGGTGCGACGTTGCGCGGGCATCATGAGCAAAGCGTTCTTCGTTGCGGCCTACCGGCTGATCGCCGCGTTGCTCGCGGTGTCCACCACGCTGCACAGCGTCGCCGACTACTGGGGCATGCCGGCCTTTCATCTCGGCAACTACCTCAGCTACTTCACGCAACTGAGCAGCCTGTATGCAGCGGCCATGCTGATCGCAGGGCTGTCGCGCGTCACGCGCCCGGGCTCGGCCCGCTACGAATCGATGCGCGGCGCCGCCGTGCTCTACGTGCTGATCACCGCGATCGTCTACGAACTGCTGCTCGCACGGCTCGATGCGCTGCGCCACATCACCCCGGCCCTCAACAATTGGGTCCTGCACCGGATCGTGCCGCTCGTGGTGCTGTGCGACTGGCTGTACGTGGAGCCGCGCTCGCCGATCCCGTGGCGCAGCGCGTTCGCGTGGCTCGGCTTTCCGGTCGTCTATCTCGGCTACACGCTCGTGCGCGGCGCGCTGGAGAACTGGTATCCCTACCCGTTCGTCGATCCGCGACCACACGGCTACCTGCCGGTCGCGGTCCAGTGCTCGCTGATCGCGCTCGGCGCGGCGGGACTCGCACTCGGCATCCGATGGCTCGGCAATCATGCGAGGCAGTCCGGCGCCGCGGCGCTCAAGGAAGGGTGACGGCGGAAACGTGTGCGCCGCGCGGCGCACACGTCGTGACGCTGCGCGTCAGCCGCCGTTGCGCGGCAGGAAGTTCATCGGATCGACGACCTTGCCGTTCTGCCGGACTTCGAACTCGAACGTCGCGCGGCCGCTCGCGTCGGTGCCCATCTCGGCGATCGGCTGGCCCGCGCGCACCGCGTCACCTTCGTTGACGAGCAGCCTGCCGTTGTGCCCGTAGGCCGTGATGAGCCCGTTGTCGTGCTTCAGGATCACGAGCGGGCCGTACGCCTTGACGCCGGATCCGGCGTAGACGACCCGCCCGTTGGCCGCGGCCCGCACCGAACGGTCGAGCCCCGACGCGGCGATCACGATGCCGCGCGTCTTGCCGGCCGAGAACGGCGTCGCGACGATGCCCGTGGCCGGCCATGCCAGCGAGCCGGGTTGCGCGGCCGCCGCGGACGGCTGCCCGAGCGACGTCGCGGCAGGCGGCGGCGCGACGCGCAGCACCTGGCCGGGCGACACGGCGTCATTCGGCGACATGTGGTTCCAGATTGCCAAGTCCTGCACGCGCTGCCCGTATGCGGCGGCGACGCCGGCGAGCGTGTCGCCCGGATTCACGCGGTAATAGCCGGCGATCACGCCCGGCGTGGCGACCGACGCCGGCGTCGACGGCCGCATCGGCTGCCAGCTGTCGGTCCACGGCGTCATCGTACAGCCCGTCAGCGCGGCGGCCGCGGCGACGAACGCCGCCTGCGGCAACCAGCGCGCCAGCGCATCGTGGATCGGAATCGTTTTTCTCAAGGGTCCTCCCGGATTTGCGTCGTTGCACCGCCCACCGCCCTCCGGCGTGCGACGCACGATGTCCGGCCGGACGGCCGGACCAACCAGTATCCGACCGCTCTCGCGGCCGTCAGTTTCCACAGCGGAACGCCGACGCGAACGGGCTCACCGGCCCCTTTTTCGCGCCTTTTTCGCGTCGTCCCGATCGTCAAAGATACCATTTGTCGTGGTCAGGACCGCGACAGGCGCCCGCGCCGGCAACAATCTTGCGGTGCCACGGGCGGATGCCGGCGGGCCGCAAGCCGCGCCGCGCGGGGCGTCCGGCCAGCCGTACTGCGGCGGCCGGCCGTGTCGCGCCCACGACCGCCGCCCCGCTGCCGGCCGCCTCCTATACTCGGAGGTGCACCGCACGATCCAGCGATAACGAGGAGAAAATCATGAACAATGCGACGTTTCTGTCCGTGCAGCTCAACGCCGAGGATTTCGCCGGTTCCAGCGGCCTCGTCGAATTGCTCAACCGGCACCTGCTGTTCGCGACGGACGTCGCCGAAGCCGCGGACGCCCTCGTCCAGCTGGCGAGCGTCGCGCACCTGAGCGACACCCGGCACAGCGTCGAGCTGCCGGTGCTCGCGATCGAGCGGCTGCGCGACGCGCTCGATACGCTGAGCGGCTACGACGAAGCGTGGCTGCAGGCGCTGGAGCCGGCCGACGCGCTGTTCCGGGACATCGGCCGCGGCCCGCGGCCGCTGCACTGACGAGACAGGCGCCGCCAATGAAAACAGCCCGTCGTTCCGTGATGCGGAACGACGGGCTGCGTGTACTGCGCAGGGTCAGATCAGGCCGTGTATGCGGCCGACCATCAATGACGATTAACGACCCTTGTAGACCGGTGCGCCGTCCGACACGCGCTTCACTTGCCAGCCGGTCTTGGCGACTGCCGGAGCACCCGACTCTTGCTGGGCGGCCGGTTGCGCGCCGTAGCCGCTCGTATCGGCAGCGGCGACGTTCTGTTGCGGGTTCACGCGGGCTTCGGCGGCCTGGATGCTTGCCGGGTAGTCGGTACGGTCGCTGCCCAGCTTGTAGCCGGCCTGTTGCAGCTCGGCCAGTTCGGCCTTCACCTGCGCACGGGTGACGGGCGCGCTCTGTTGGGCAAACGACACGGCGGGAACGGCGAGGACAGCAGCTGCAGCGAACGTTGCGATCAGCGATTTCATGATTACCTCCGGGATTTTTTTGCTTCGCCGCACACACCATGTCTGCAGCGATTGAACAAAGTTTAGTCCCGAGATCACTTAGGGAAAACCATGAAAGAACGAAAACACTGTTTCCTCGGAGCCAACAATTCCGGAATCCGGGAACGAAAAACCCTACTCAAAGAATAGATTTTCGCAACAATGCCGTCCTCGCCTGCCGGTTACGACCAGTTCGCGTGGAAGCTGCCCGGCTTGTCGGTACGCTCGAACGTATGCGCGCCGAAGAAGTCGCGCTGCGCCTGCACAAGATTCGCCGGCAGCCGCTCGGAGCGGTAGCTGTCGAAGTACGCGACCGCCGACGCGAACGCCGGCACCGGCACGCCTGCCTTCACCGCCGCCACCACGACGTCGCGCAGCGACGCCTGATAGTTTGCGGCGATGTCCTTGAAATACGGGTCGAGCAGCAGGTTCGCGAGCGCCGGATCCTTTGCGTACGCGTCCGTGATCTTCTGCAGGAAGCGCGCGCGGATGATGCAGCCCGCGCGGAAGATCTTCGCGATCGTCCCGAGATCGAGGCTCCAGCCGTACTCTTCGGACGCCGTGCGCAGCTGCGCGAAGCCCTGCGCGTACGAGATCACCTTGCTCAGGTACAGCGCGCGGCGCACCGCTTCGATGAACGCCGCACGGTCGCCGTCGAACGGCGCGGCGGCCGGGCCCGACAGGATCTTGCTGGCCGCGACGCGCTCGGTCTTCAGCGACGACAGCACGCGCGCGAACACCGACTCGGTGATCAGCGGCAGCGGCACGCCGAGATCCAGCGCGTTCTGGCTCGTCCACTTGCCGGTGCCCTTCTGCGCGGCGCGGTCGAGGATCACGTCGACGAGGTGCTTGCCGGTTTCGTCGTCCTTCTTGCCGAAGATCTTCGACGTGATCTCGATCAGGTAGCTGTCGAGCTCGCCCTGGTTCCACTCGGTGTATACCGCGCCGAGTTCGTCGTTGGTCAGGCCCGCGACGTCCTTCAGCACCGCATAGCTTTCGGCGATCAACTGCATGTCGCCGTATTCGATGCCGTTGTGGACCATCTTCACGTAGTGGCCCGCACCGTCCGAACCCATGTACGCGACGCACGGCTCGCCGTCCGACGGCGCCTTCGCGGCGATCTGCTTGAGGATCGGCTCGACCAGGTCGTACGCGTCGCGCTGGCCGCCGGGCATGATCGACGGGCCGCGCAGCGCACCCTCTTCGCCGCCCGACACGCCGGTACCGATGAAGTGCAGGCCCGACTGCGCGAGCTCCCGGTTGCGGCGGATCGTGTCCGTGAAGTGCGTATTGCCGCCGTCGATCAGCACGTCGCCCTTCTCGAGCAGCGGCTTGAGCGATGCGATCGTCGCATCGGTCGCTTCGCCGGCCTTCACCATCATCAGGATCCGGCGCGGCGTTTCGAGCGACGCGACGAACGCCTCGAGCGTATAGGTCGGCGCCAGATTGCGGCCGGGGAATTCGGCGATCAGTTCGTCGGTTTTCTCGCGGCTGCGGTTGTACACCGACACCGCGTAACCGCGGCTCTCGATATTGAGTGCGAGATTGCGGCCCATCACCGCGAGCCCGATCACACCGATTGCTTGTTTGCCCATTAGTCAATTCTCCGGAAAAAACGGGGCGCGACCCGAACCGGGCCGCGCGCACAGGCGAAAGGATAGTGGAAACCCGACCGCGATGCGCGCTAGCGTGTCATTGCTCCGCGTGGGGCAGGCGCCGGAACACGACGCTCAGGTTGTTCGCCGGCATCTCGACGACCTCGATGCAATCGAGCCCGCGGTCGAGGCCGAGCGCGACGACCGTCTCGAGATCGCGCACGCCCCACGACGGGTCGCGGCTGCGCAACTGCTGGTCGAACGCTTCGTTGGACGGCGCCGTGTGCCGGCCTTCGCGGCGATACGGGCCGTACAGGAACAGCACGCCGCCCGGGCGCAGCACGCGCGACGCGCCGGCGAACAGCGCGTCGGTGCAGGCCCACGGCGAGATGTGAATCATGTTGATGCAGACGATCGCGTCGAACGCCGCGGCCGGCCACGACGCGTCGCGCACGTCGAACGCCAGCGGCTCGGCCAGGTTCGCGAGGCCGGCATGCGCGACCCACGCGGCGATCGATCGGCGCGCGTGTGCGTCGGGATCGCTCGGCTGCCAGCGCAGCCCCGGCAGCGCCTGCGCGAAATGGACCGCATGTTGCCCGGTGCCGCTCGCGATCTCGAGCACGCTGCCGCTGGCCGGCAGCACGCGGCGCAACACGTCGAGGATCGGCCCGCGATTGCGCTCGGCCGCCGGCGCCGACAGCCGCGCGGACGGATCGGGCGAAGACGTCGGCCCGGTCACGATGCGTGCTCCGGTGCGCTGCCGGGAACGCCCAGCCGCGCGTTCAGCGCGTCGAGCGCGGGCGCGCAACGCGCCTCGACCTTCAGCGTCAGCATCGGATCGGCGCGCGTGTGGCCGAGGTTCAGTGCGGCGACGGGCTTGTTCTGCGCCTGGGCCCACACGCAGAACCGGTAGCCTGAATACACCATCAGCGACGAACCGACGACGAGCAGCGCATCCGCCGCATCGAGCGCCTGCGACGCCAGCGCGACGCGTTCGCGCGGCACGTTCTCGCCGAAGAACACCACCGCCGGCTTCAGCAGCCCGCCGCAGGCCGGACAGGCCGGAATGCGGAACGTGTCGAGCGCGGCCCATTCGAGGTGCGCGTCGCCGTCGGCAGCGGGCTCCGCCTGCGCGCCCAACAGTTCGGGGTTGTCCGTTTCGAGCACGTCCTGGATCGTCGCGCGCGCGTGCTGCGCGCCGCAATCGAGGCACGTGACGCCATTGATGCCGCCATGCAGTTCGATCACGTCGCCGCTGCCTGCACGCTGGTGCAGGCCGTCGACATTCTGCGTGACGAGGCGTTCGATCCGGCCGGTGCCGCCGAGCCGTGCGAGCGCGACGTGCGAGCGGTTCGGCTGCGCACGGCCGACCACGGGCCAGCCGATCATGCTGCGCGCCCAGTAGCGCCGGCGCGCCGCCTCGGAACCGAGGAATTCGTGGAGTTGGATCGGCGGCGACCGCATCCATTGACCGTTGCGGTCGCGATAGCCGGGAATGCCGGAATCCGTGCTGATGCCCGCACCGGTCAGCACGAGCAGCCGCGGATGGCGCTCGACGAACGTGTGCAGCGCATCGAGTGCGGCCGTATCGATGCTGGCGGATGAGGGGTCGGGCAAGGCGATGTCGTTCATGTTGGCGGCGCGTGATCGGGCGCGGTGGCAAGCCGTGCGGCCAGCGCGCCAGCACATGATACAGAACGCCGCACGATCCGGCCGGCGGTCCGCGCGGCACCGGCGCGGCAAAAAAAAGACGCCCATCGACCACATGGCGATGGGCGCTTCAACAATTGATCCATCGGGGTAGTGGATCAACTGACAGCACAATGTCGTCGGATCCACCGCGGTGCGGCCGGCGGACCGTTCCCCTGAACTACTCCTTCGATTTCCTGATGTTGCCCTGATGTTTGCGCGGATCGCCGCGCGGCACGGCGTGCGGCACGCACACGCATGCGTAGCGTGGGGCGCGCCTGCGTTTCGCGCGTCGGCATGGCGATCCGGAAGTCATGGTCGTCCATCTGCGTGCACCGGCGGTTGATCCCCGACGGCCGACTGGCACTGGTCGGCCTCGTGCATCACGCCCGCACGTCGTCGTTCAGAACGAACCCGATTTGTTCGGATGGAACGAAAAGCCGCTCGCTCATGTCGCCGCACTCAACGGCGAAGCGAATTCACGGGCAGGTCGGCGATTCATGTTTGCAACATGACACGTTGCGATTCGATCTGTTCTCATTCTCTTGTCCCCGTCTTGTATGTATCCGACCCACTGAAGCGATGGCCGGGCCCTACTTCGCCGGCCATCGCGCTCACGGCGCATACAGACATGCAAGGAGCGCACCATGCTTCGCGGCGTAAGGCCCCACGGCCCGTGAAATGACCCCGATGCAAATCGCACGGCAACGGAAATGCGTGAACGTTTCGAAAGTGAAACGACGGCAAACGACCCGCGACCGATGGCGGCCGGGCGCGACGCCGGTGTTGCAGGAATGTGACGCGTGCGCCGGCGGGGCATTTGCACCCGTTCGATGCCGACGATCCGCTTACAGTTGCCCGACCCTGGCCGAACATGCGCATGCCTGCACGAACTGCCGATCCGTCACGAAGATCAGGGTTGATTCATCAGGAATCCGGAGTTCCCTGTCCATAGCCGAAGCCGCGGGTTGCAACGGATCGACTCACCGCCGGGCACGTTTCGTTCCCGACCTGCCGCTGGCGCCCCGTGGCCACATGCCATCGCCCCGACGACCTGCCAGCATGACGGATCGTGAACGGCCCGCGCCGAACAGCCGCGCCACCCGGAAGGAACCACCCGGAGCGCCGCAAACGCCCGCAGCGCTTGCCGCATGCCCGATTCGAATAGTCGTCGACGGAACTATTCGGTTCCGATGGCGATCATGTTAACTTCCGTCCATCGCTCAGACCGGCGGGCCACGTTTCGATGCGCGCCCGCACGCCTACCCATGCGACATTTCCTGCTCGGCTGGCTGCTCGCCGCCATCGTATCGGCCGCCCACTCGGCCGCCCCTGCACCGGCCGCCGCATCGGCCGCCTCCGGCGCCGTGCCCGCGCTGACGCCGCAACAGGCGCAGCAGGCCCTCTCCGTCCTGCAAAACCCGCGCGAGCGCGACCAGGTCGAAACGACGTTGCGCGCGATCGCGGCCGTCGGCGTGCTGAGCACGCCCGCGCTCCCGGCGAGCGCCGCGGCGCCGGCCAGCGCGGCATCGGTTGCCGCCGCCCCCGCCGCGCTCACGACGAACGGGCTCGCGTCGATGCTCGTCCGTCAGGGATCGCGCTGGGCCGGTGAAATCGGCGGCGCGCTGAACGAATCGCTGCGCTCGCTGCTCGACGTCGGCTCGGTCGGCAACTGGTGGCACGAGCGGCTCGTGCGCGCCGACGAACGTGCCGATCTCACGCGCGCGATCCTGATCATCCTCGCCGTGCTCGTACCCGCGTTCGTCGTCGAATGGGTCGCGAAGCGGCTGCTGCGGCGCGCGCTGGCCGCCCTGAGCGCGCGGCGCGCCGAATCGTCGCGCCGGGCCGAAGCCGACGCACCCGACCACGAGCCGCCCGGGCCCGACGACACCGCGTCAACGCAGGAACCGGCCACCTCCGCTGCGAGGACCGACGGGACCGAGACGCCCGATACGTCATCGCAAGGCCGCGGCCACGCACGGCGCCATACCACGCTGCTGCGCCGGATGCCGCGCGCGCTGGTCAGCCTCGCACTGCGGGCAGTGCCGCTGCTGGTGTTCGTCGGCGTCGCGAGCCTGACGATGTCGGTGCTCGACGGCACCGGCACGCCGACCGAAACCGCACTCGAATCGCTGATCGACATCTACGTGATCTGCCGCCTCGTGACGATCGTCAGCCGGCTGTTCTTCCAGCCCGATGCGCGGCAACTGAGGCTGCTGCACATCAGCGACGCATGGGCCGCGTTCGCGCAGCGCTCGATCGCGCGGATCGTGATCGTCGTCGGCGCCTGCACGGCAGCGGTCGAGATCGCTGCGAGCTTCGGCCTCAGCGACGCCGGTCACGTCGCGCTGCTGAAGGCTGTCGCGCTCGTCGGCCACTTGATGATCTCGGCGCTGATCCTCCGGTGCCGCCAGCCGGTCGCCGCGCGCATCCGCGCGGCGGGCGAAGATCGGCCTGCGTTCGCGATGATCGGCAATGCGCTCGCCGACGCGTGGGCGCCCGTGTCGGTGTTCGTCGTGATGGCGTTGTGGTTCGTGTGGGCGCTCGACGTCCACAACGGCTATCGCGTGCTGATCACGCTCGGCGGCCGCTCGATCGCCGTGATGATCGGCATGCGGATCGTGTCGATCGTCGTGTTCGGCGCGCTCGCGCGGCTGTTCCAGCGCCGCGACGACGATCGCACGCTCGTCCACCTGCACGCGTACCGCTACTACCCGCTGGTGCGCCAGATCGTGTCGGCGGTGATCGCCGTCGTGACCGTCGTGCTGTTGCTGCAGACCTGGGGCGTGCCGATCTTGCACGCGTTCGAGACCGGCACGATCGGCCATCGGCTCGCGTCGGCGCTGATCACGATCGCGATTGCAGCCGTCGTCGCGCTGATCGTCTGGGAAGCCGCAAACATCGCGATCGAGCGACGCCTGCAGCAGTGGACACGCGAAGGCAACCTCGTGCGCGCGGCGCGGTTGCGCACGCTGCTGCCGATGCTGCGTTCGCTGCTGTTCATCATGATCGCGCTCGTCGTCGTGCTGACCGGCCTCAGCGAAATCGGCGTGAACATCGGTCCGCTGCTCGCCGGCGCCAGCATCTTCGGCGTCGCGCTCGGCTTCGGCTCGCAGAAGCTCGTGCAGGACTTCATCACCGGGATCTTCCTGCTGATGGAGAACGCGATGCAGGTGGGCGACTGGGTCACGCTCGCCGGCGTATCCGGCACGGTCGAATATCTGTCGATCCGCACCGTGCGGCTGCGTGCGGGCGACGGATCGCTGTACACGATCCCGTTCAGCTCGGTGACGACCGTCAACAACACGAATCGCGGGCTCGGCAACGCGGCCGTCAAGGTCAGCATCGCCTACGACCAGGACATCGAACGCGCGATCGCGGCGCTGAAGGAGATCGGCGCCGCGTTGCGCGACGACCCGAATTACCAGGACGGCATCCTGTCGGATTTCAGCTTCTGGGGCATCGACCAGGTCGACGGCGCGGCGATCGCGCTGGCAGGACAGATCCAGTGCAAGGACTCGGCACGTTGGGGCGTGCAGCGCGAATTCAACCGGCGAATCGCGGTGCTGTTCCGCGAACGCGGGATCCGGATCGCGAATCCGCAGCGCAGCCTCGTCGCGTATGACCAAGGTTTGCAACGCGGGCAAGGCGGTGACGGCATCGATAGCGCCAGCGAAGATGGCGCCGATACAGCCGCGCGGCCGCCAACGTCGGGCAATCCGGTACGCAGGCCGGCAACGAACTGATACGCGCTCAGCTCGACGCGGGCCGCTTTGCGCGCCGCGTGGCGTTCGCCGGGGCACTTTTGCCCGCGCGTTTCGCCGGCCCGCCGGTGCCTGTGCCCGCGCGCCGCTTCGCGACGGCTTGCGGATCATCGGCGATTGCGCCGCGCTGCGCGTGCCAGTGTTCGAGCAGCACGCGCGTCTGGTCGGCAATGGTCGCCATCAGCAACGCGCCGCCTTCTCCGTCGAAACTGTCCCAGTCGAGCAGTTGCAGCGTGGAGCGCGGCACGAGGTGGAATACCGTCAACTGCCCGAACAGGCTCATCGCACGCAGCCGCGTGACCGGATCGTCGGCCGGCCGCCCGGAGATCCGGCCGATCAGTTCGGCGCTCACGTCGTTGAGCGGCTTGCGCACGCGTTTCATCAGGATTTCCGTCGCGCTCGCCGGCTCCTGCCCAACCTGCTCGCGCGCGAAGAACATCCGCTGCCCCAGCGTCTTCGGCACCGTGAACATCCGGTCGGCCAACATGCGAAGGATGTCGATGAACGCGTCGATCAGCGCGTCGACGTCCGCATCCGCGTCGAGCACCTGCCGCGCATGTTCGACCGACGGCCCCAGCACGCTCCAGCCGAGTTCGGCCATCGCGTCGACGCAGGCGCGGTAGACGCCTTCCTTGTTCTCGAAGTAGTACTGGAGCGCCGGTGCATTCACGCCGGCCTTCGCGGCGATGTCGCGCGTCGATGCGCCGGCGAACCCGTATTCGCCGAACAGCTCGATCGCCGCTTCGATGATCCGCTGGCGCGTCTCGTCACCGCGCGCGTAGCCGCTTGTCGACGTGCGCCGCAGCTTCTTCGCTTCGTTCATGCATCCCTCGTCATTCGATCGAACGACATTCTACTTGACAGAATTCTTCCGACTGGAATAATTCGCTCGACTGGAATAAATTGGATGCCCGCATGTCCTCGCTGCAAGACCCGCCATTGAAAGTAGATCGTCAGGAAACCACATCACCGCCACGCAACGGCGGCTCGAAGCGGCGCATCCTGATCGCCGTCGCCGTGGTTGCGGCGCTGGGCGGCGCCGTATCGCTCGGCCACTGGTGGACGATCGGCCGCTTCATCGAAAGCACCAACGACGCGTACCTGCAGGCCGACAACATGACGGCCGCACCGAAGGTTGCCGGATACGTGACCGACGTCTACGTGCGCGACAACCAGGCCGTCAAGCCGGGCGACCCGCTCGTGCGGCTCGACGTCCGCCAGTACCAGGTCGCGCTCGCGCAGTCGACCGCGACCGTCGACGCGCGCCGCGCCGACATCGCGCGTGCCGAAGCCGACATCGGCCAGCAGCGCGCGAACCTCGAGCAGGCCGAGGCACAGGCGAAGGTGTCGCAGATCAATGCGCACCACGCGAGCGACGAATACGCACGCTATGCGCCGCTCGCGGCGACCGGCGCCGAGACGCATGAACGCGTGGCGGACCTGAAGAGCACGCGCGATCAGGCTGCCGCGACGCTCGCCGCGAACCACGCGTCGATCGCCGCCGCCCGCACGCAGATCGCGTCGTTCACCGCGCAGCTGCAGCAGGCGCACGCGCAACTCGAAGCCGCACAGGCGAGCGCCGCGCAGGCGCAGCTCGACCTCGACAACACGATCGTGCGCAGCACGCTCGACGGCCGCGTCGGCGACCGCACGGTGCGCGTCGGGCAGTACGTGCAGCCCGGCACGCGCCTGCTGACCGTCGTGCCGATGGACGCGCTCTACCTCGTCGCGAACTTCAAGGAAACGCAGGTCGGCCGGATGCGCATCGGCCAGCCCGTCGAACTGCACGTCGACGCGCTGCCGGACGACACGCTGACCGGCACCGTCGACAGCTTCTCACCGGGCACCGGCGCGCAATTCGCGCTGCTGCCGCCCGAGAACGCGACGGGCAACTTCACGAAGATCGTGCAGCGCGTGCCGGTGCGCATCCGCCTCGCCGCGAACGCGCGCGCGCAACGCATGCTGTTGCCTGGGCTGTCCGTGACCGTCGACGTCGACACGCGTTCGGACGGCAACGAGAAACGCCATGGCTGATACCGCCGCCACCCCGCCCGCGCCGCCGCACGAAGGCCGCGCGAGCGTCACGGACTGGATCGCGGTCGCCGCCGGCGCGCTCGGCGCGCTGATGGCGACGCTCGACATCTCGATCACGAACTCCGCGCTGCCGCAGATCCAGGGCGAGATCGGCGCGACCGGCACCGAGGGCACGTGGATCTCGACCGGCTACCTGATGTCGGAAATCGTGATGATCCCGCTCGCCGCGTGGCTCACGCGCGTGTTCGGGCTGCGCAATTTCCTGCTGACGAACGCCGCGCTGTTCATCGCGTTTTCGATGATGTGCGGCTGGTCGAACTCGCTCGCGATGATGATCGCCGGGCGCATCGGCCAGGGCTTCACGGGCGGCGCGCTGATCCCCACCGCGCAAACCATCATCCGCACGCGGCTGCCGCTGTCGCAGCTGCCGGTCGGGATGACGCTGTTCGGGCTGATCGTGCTGCTCGGTCCGCTGTTCGGCCCTGTGCTCGGCGGCTGGCTCGCGGAGAACGTCAGCTGGAGCTGGTGTTTCTTCCTGAACCTGCCGGTGTGCCTGCTGCTGATGGCGCTGCTGGTGTTCGGGCTGCCGTCCGAACGGCCGCAATGGCACACGTTCTTCAACGCGGACTGGCTCGGGATCGCGGGTCTCGCGATCGGGCTGAGCTCGTTGACCGTCGTGCTCGAGGAAGGCCAGCGCGAACGCTGGTTCGAGTCGCAGATGATCGTCACGCTGAGCTACGTGTCGCTCGCCGGGATGATCCTTATCGCGTTGTCGCAGCGCTTCGCGAAGCGGCCGATCATGCGCCTGTCGCTGATGCGCAATCCGCGCTATGCGAGCGTGATCGTGATCGTGTCCGCGGTGGGCGCCGGGCTGTACGGCGTGTCGTACCTGCTGCCGCAGTTCCTCGCGATCGTCGCGGGCTACAACGCCGAGCAGGCCGGCGCGATCATGCTGCTGTCGGGCCTGCCCGCGTTTCTCGTGATGCCGATCCTGCCGCGCCTGCTCGGCAAGGTCGACTTCCGCATTCTCGTCATCTCGGGGTTGCTGCTGTTCTGCCTGAGCTGCCTGCTCGACATCAGCCTGACCGCGCAGAGCGTCGGCCACGATTTCGTGTGGTCGCAGCTAATCCGCGGCGTCGCGCAGATGCTCGCGATGATGCCGCTGAACCAGGCGTCGATGGCGGCCGTCGCGCGCGAGGACTCGGGCGACGCGGCCGGGCTCTACAACATGGCGCGCAACCTCGGCGGCTCGATCGGGCTCGCGATCATCGGCACCGTGATCGACCGGCGCACGACCTTCCATGCGGCCGCGCTGCGCGAATCGGTGACCGCCAATTCGCTGATCGGGCAGGAGCGAATGTCGGCCTATGCGGCGAACTGGTTCGCGCACACGGGCGACCTCGCGTATTCGAACATGCGCGCGCTCGGCCAGCTCGCGCAGCAGATCCAGGTCCAGGCCATCGTGATGACCTATTCCGAAACTTTCTACCTGCTGGGTCTCGCGCTGCTCGCCTGCGTGCCGCTCGCGCTGCTGCTGAAGACGCCGCGCGGCCCGCAGCCGATGTCGTCCGGCCATTGAACCGCATTACACGATGAAACCCTTCTCCCTGCCCCGCCGTCCTGCGTTCACGCTGTGCGCAGCCGCGTGCCTGCTCGCCGGCTGTACCGTCGGTCCCGACTATCGCGGTGCACCCGCGGCACCCGACGCGCCGACCTTCGTGCGCGCGCCGGCATCCGGCGTCGACACCGCCGCCCCCGCACCGAGCGCGTGGTGGCAAGCGCTCGACGATCGCCAGCTCGACGACCTGATCGCCGCCGCGCTCGCGCACAACCCCGATCTGCATGCCGCGCAGGCACGGTTGCGCGCATCGCGCGCGCAGCTGTCGCAACAGCGCGCGGCGCAGCTGCCGAAATCGTCGGCCACCGTCGCCGCGATCCGCATGCGCGAACCGGACGTCAGCGCACTCGGCTCGCTGCTGCCGTCCGGCAGCGCGAACCAGTCGGGCGGTTCATCGCCGTCGCTGGGCGGCGCCGGTCCGCTGCAGCTCTACTCGGCCGGCTTCGACGCGACCTGGGAAATCGACCTGTTCGGCGGCACGCGCCGCGCGGTCGAAGCCGCATCCGCGCAGGCGGAAGCCGTCGACGCCGACCTCGCCGACACGCAGGTGTCGATCGCGGCCGAAGTCGCGACCGCGTATGTCGACCTGCGCGATCAGCAGCAGCGGCTCGCGTTGTCGCAACGCACGGCCGATCTGCAGCAGCAGATGCTCGAACTCACGCAGCAGCGTCGCGCGCGCGGCGTCGCGGCCGATACGGACATCGAACGCCTGACGACGCAGGTCGAGAACACGCGTGCGTCGTTGATCCCACTCGATGCGCAGGTGACGGAGTCGCTCGACCGGCTGGCGATCCTGACCGGGCGCGCGCCCGGTGCGCTCGACGCCGCGCTGTCGTCACCGGGCACGCCGCTGCCGACACTGCCCGCCAGCGTGCCGGTCGGCGATCCGGCCGCGCTGCTGAAACAGCGCCCCGACATCCGCGCGGCCGAGCGCCGGCTCGCATCGAGCAATGCGCAGATCGGCGAGCACATCGCCGACTATTTCCCGAAGGTGACGCTGCTCGGCGATCTAGGCTTCAGCGCGACGGACCCCGGCCACCTGTTCCGCAAGCAGAACTTCACGTGGGTCGCCGCGCCGTACCTGCAATGGAACATCCTCGACTTCGGCCGCACGCGCGGCGCGGTGCGGGCGGCCGAAGCGTCGCGCGACGAAGCCGACGCGAACTACCGGAAGGCCGTGCTCGGCGCGTTGCAGGACGCGAACACGGCGTTGCAGCGTTACGGACACCAGCGCGAACACGTCGTTGCACTGACCAAGGTGCAGACGTCCGCCACGCATTCGGCCACGCTGATGAACCAGCGCTATCGCGCGGGTGTCGCATCGACGATCGACCTGCTCGATACGCAGCGCGAAGCGCTCGCGGCGCAACAGAACGTGATCGCCGGGCAAGCCGAGCTGATCAAGGATTACGTGTCGCTGCAGAAGAGCCTCGGGCTCGGATGGCAGACGAACGCAGGTTGACGCACGGCCGGGCGTAGACAGCGCCCCGGTGCCGATCCTGCGTTCCGACCAGGCGGGCTGACCACCCGCCCCGACACCGCGGCGCGGCCGCCGCGTACGGTGTCGAACAACGACCCCGGCGCGATGGCTCGCGCCATCGAATCGGTTCGTCAGACAAAGCCCGCCCATCACATCCCCCTTCGCCTCCCTCCGCATTTCATCCGCCTTCCCGGTTCTTTCGCGGTCTCCATCGAATCTCCATCTTTCCGCATAAAAGACGCCAACCAAGCGCCGCAAACTCCAGCCCGTCAAAGCAGGCAGTGGGCTGCCTGCGCTTCCTGGAGTCGTAATGAAGAATCAACAACGATGCCGCTACGGCGCCGCCTGTGCGCTGACGGCGGCCCTGCTGGCGGGTTGCGGACCCGCAGAGCGGCAGGCCGCCGCGCCGGCCACCCCGGTCGCGGCGATGACGCTGACCGCCACACGCCTCGACGTGACCGAGGATCTGCCGGGCCGCGTCGCGGCCGTGCGGATCGCTGAAATCCGGCCGCAGGTCAGCGGCATCGTCCAACGCCGTCTGTTCGAGCAAGGCACCGAAGTGCGCGCCGGCCAGCCGCTGTTCCAGATCAATCCCGCGCCGTTCAAGGCCGACATGGATACGGCCGCCGCATCGCTGCAGCGCGCGCAGGCCGCGCTCGAACGCGCGAAGGTGCAGACGGCGCGCTTCAAGCCGCTCGTCGAGGCCGACGCGATCAGCCGCCAGGTGTACGACGACGCGGTGTCGCAACGCGACCAGGCCGCCGCCGACGTCGCACAGGCCCGCGCGTCGCTCGCGCGCCGCCGGCTCGACCTGAAATTCGCGACCGTGGAAGCGCCGATCGCCGGCCGCATCGACCAGGCGCTCGTGACCGAAGGCGCGCTGGTGTCGAGCACCGACAGCCAGCCGATGGCGCGCATCCAGCAGATCGACCAGGTCTATGTGGATGTACGCCAGCCGGCCGCGTCGCTCGAGGCGCTGCGCGGCGCGCTCGCCGGCCAGCCGCAAGCGTCGGACAGCAACGGCCTGCCGGTCGACGTGCTGCGCGACGACGACACGCGCTACGACGTGAAGGGACGCATGCTGTTCTCCGGCGTCAACGTCGATCCGGGCACCGGCGACGTGCTGCTGCGCGTGCTGGTCGACAACCCGAAGCGCCAGCTGCTGCCGGGCATGTACGTGCGCGCCCGCATTCCGCGCGCGCACTACGCGAACGCGGTGACGGTGCCGCAGCAGGCCGTCGTGCGCGCCGGCGGCAAGCCGCAGGTGTGGGTGCTCGACGCGAAGGGCACCGCGCATCTGAAGGCCTTCGAAGTCGGCGAGCTGACGAACCGCAGCTACCGCATCGAGTCGGGCCTGCAGGCCGGCCAGAAGATCGTCGTCGAAGGGATGGAGCGCCTCGCCGACGGCGCGGCCGTGACCGCGACCGACTGGAAATCGCCCGACGCGGCCACGACCGCGTCCGCGCGCTGAGTCACGGGAGCCTCCAGTCATGGCTGAATTCTTTATCCGCCGCCCGGTCTTTGCGTGGGTGATCGCCCTCTTCATCATCCTCACGGGCCTGATCGCGATCCCGCAACTGCCCGTCGCGCGCTACCCGTCGGTCGCGCCGCCATCCGTCACGATCACCGCGAACTACCCGGGCGCCACACCGCAGACGATGAACGACGGCGTACTGAGCCTCATCGAGCGCGAACTGTCCGGCGTCAAGAACCTGCTGTACTTCGAATCGTCGGCCGATACGTCCGGCTCCGCGCAGATCACCGTGACGTTCAAGCCCGGCACCAATCCGGAGATGGCGCAGGTCGACGTGCAGAACAAGATCAAGTCGGTCGAGCCACGCCTGCCCGCGGCCGTGCGCCAGAACGGGCTGATCGTCGAATCCGCGTCGTCCGGCTTCCTGATGCTGATCGGCCTGCGCTCCGACAACGGCCGCTTCGACGAAGGTGCACTCGCCGATTACATGGCGCGCAGCGTTTCCGAGGAGCTGCGGCGAATCGACGGCGTTGGGCGTGTGCTGCAGTTCGGCTCCGAACGCGCGATGCGCATCTGGGTCGATCCGCAGAAGCTGATCAATTTCGGTCTGTCGATGAGCGACCTGACGACCGCGATCGGCCAGCAGAACGTGCAGATCGCGCCGGGCAGCCTCGGTTCGCTGCCCGCGCTGCCGGGGCAGCGCGTGACCGTGCCGCTCACCGCGCAGGGCCAGCTCACGACGCTGGAAGAGTTCGCGAAGGTCGTACTGCGCGCGAACGCGGACGGCTCGAAGGTCGTGCTTGGAGACGTCGCGCGCGTCGAACTCGGCTCGCAGAACTACATGTTCGTGAGCCGCGAGAACAACAAGGCGGCCACCCTCGCCGGCGTGCAGCTCGCGCCGGGCGCCAACGCGGTGAAGACCGCGGACGCGATCCGTGCGCGCATGGCCGAACTGAGCAAGTCGATGCCGTCGGGCATGACCTACTCGATTCCGCTCGACACGTCGCCGTTCGTGAAGATCTCGATCGAGAAGGTGATCGCCACGCTGTTCGAGGCGATGGTGCTCGTGTTCCTCGTGATGTACCTGTTCCTGCAGAACGTGCGCTATACGCTGATCCCGGCCATCGTCGCGCCGGTCGCGATGCTCGGCACGTTCTCGGTGATGCTGCTGACCGGCTTCTCGATCAACGTGCTGACGATGTTCGGCATGGTGCTCGCGATCGGCATCATCGTCGACGATGCGATTGTCGTGGTCGAGAACGTCGAGCGCCTGATGGCCGAGGAAGGCCTGTCGCCGAAGGCGGCCACGTCGAAAGCGATGAAGGAAATCACCGGCGCGATCATCGGCATCACGCTGGTGCTCACTGCAGTATTCATCCCGATGGCGATGGCGAGCGGCTCGGTCGGCGTGATCTACCAGCAGTTCACGCTGTCGATGGCCGTGTCGATCCTGTTCTCCGCGCTGCTGGCGCTGACGCTCACGCCTGCCCTGTGCGCGACGATGCTCAAGCCGCTCGAACCGGGCCACCACGAGAAGCGCGGCTTCTTCGGCTGGTTCAACCGCCGCTTCGAGCGCCTGACGAACTGGTACGAGACGCGCGTCGGCCGCCTGGTCGGCCGCACGGGCCGCGTGATGCTGGTGTTCGTCGCGATCTCTGGCGCACTGGTGTTCGGCTTCCGCAGCCTGCCGTCGTCGTTTCTGCCGGACGAGGACCAGGGTTACTTCATCACCAGCTTTCTGCTGCCCGCAGACGCTACCGCCGAGCGTACGCATGACGTGGTCAAAACGCTGGAGAAGCATCTTGCTTCGCGTCCGGCAATCCAGTCGAGCATTTCCGTGATCGGTTACGGCTTCTCCGGGCAAGGTCCGAACGCGGCGATCAACTGGTCCGTGATGAAGGACTGGAAGGACCGCGGCGGCTCGTCGACCATCGAGGAAGGCATGCTCGCGCAACAAGCGATGACCGGCGTGACCGAAGGCATGGTGATGAGCCTGATGCCGCCGGCGATCGACGAACTCGGCAACAGCTCGGGCTTCTCGATGCGTCTGGAAGACCGCGCGAATCAGGGCAATGCGGCACTCAAGGCGGCTGAAGCGAAGCTGCTCGAACTCGCCGCGCAAAGCAAGATCGTGACCGGCGTGTACCCGGACAGCCTGCCGGCCGGCACGAGCATCCGACTCGAAATCGACCGTGCGAAGGCGCAGGCGCTCGGCGTGTCGTTCACGACGCTCAGCGACACGCTTTCCACCGCGATGGGTTCGACCTATGTGAACGACTTCCCGAACGCGGGCCGCATGCAGCAGGTGATCATCCAGGCCGACGCACCCGCGCGCATGCAGATCGACAACGTGATGAAGCTGTACGTGCGCAACGCGGCCGGCGGCATGGTGCCGCTGTCCGAAGTGGTGCGCCCCGTGTGGACGGACACGCCGCTGCAGATGGTGCGCTTCCAGGGCTACCCGTCCGCGCGCATCGCCGGCACCGCCGCGCCCGGCCACTCGAGTGGCGCCGCCATGGCCGAGATGGAGCGTCTCGCCGCGCAACTGCCGCCCGGCTTCGCGGTCGAGTGGACCGGCCAGTCGCTGCAGGAACGCCAGTCGGCATCGCAGGCGCCGATGCTGATGGTGCTGTCGATGATCGTCGTGTTCCTGGTGCTCGCCGCGCTGTACGAAAGCTGGGCGATCCCGCTGTCGGTGATGCTGGTGGTGCCGCTCGGCCTGCTCGGCGCGATCGGCGCGGTGCTGCTGCGCGGCTTGCCGAACGACGTGTTCTTCAAGGTCGGGATGATCACGGTGATCGGCCTGTCCGCAAAGAACGCGATCCTGATCGTCGAATTCGCGAAGCAGTTGCGCGAGGAAGGCAAGGGATTGATCGAAGCGGCCGTCGAAGCGTCGAAGCTGCGCCTGCGTCCGATCCTGATGACGTCGCTCGCATTCGGCCTTGGCGTGGTGCCGCTGATGATCGCGACCGGCGCGAGCGCCGAAACGCAGCACGCGATCGGCACCGGCGTATTCGGCGGCATGGTGACCGCCACCGTGCTGGCCATTTTCTTCGTTCCGGCGTTCTTCGTGTTCGTGATGAGCATCCAGGAACGCATCGGAGCATGGCGCGCCGCGCGCCGGAAGCCCCACGCCCTGCATAACGAACAACAAGGTTGATGCCATGCGATTGCTTATTCTTTCCGCTGCGGTTTCCGCCGCCTTCGCGCTGTCCGCCTGCTCGCTGACGCCCGCGCTGGTGAAACCCGCGATGCCGGTGCCGACCGCCTATACGGCCGCCGCGGCCGCCGACCTGCACGCGAACGCGGCCGATCTCGGCTGGCGCACGATGTTCGGCGATCGGCGCCTGCAGCGCTTGATCGAGGTCGCGCTGCGGAACAACCGCGACCTGCGGCTGGCCGCGCTGAACGTCGAGGCCGCCGAAGCGCAGTACGGCATCCAGCGCTCGGCGCGCCTGCCGTCGATCGACGCCGGCGCCCGCTTCACGCGCCAGCGCACCGCGGCCGACACGCAGTCGAATCCGCCGCTGCTCGAATCGACGCAGAACCATTACGGCGTCAACGTCGGGATCAGCGCGTTCGAGATCGACCTGTTCGGCCGCGTGAAGTCGCTGTCGGACGCGGCCTTCGCCCGCTACCTCGCGACCGATCACGGCCGCCGCGCGGTGCAGATCTCGCTCGTCGGCGCCGTGGCGGACGCGTACTTCGCGGAGCGCCTCGCACAGGAGCAGCGCGCGCTCGCCGAGCGCACGCTCGGCGACTGGCAGCGGTCGCTCGATCTCGCGCGCCGCCTGAAGGAAGCGCACCAGGCAAGCGGCGTCGACATCGCGCAGGCCGAGGGCCAGGTCGCGAGCGCGACGGCCGATCTCGAAGCGCGCACACGCACCGTCGAGCAGGCGCGCAACGCGCTGCGCCTGCTGCTCGGCAGCGAGCCGCCGAAGGACCTGCCGGAGCCACTGCCGCTCGAGCAGCAGCCGGTGATGACGCAACTGCCGGCCGGCCTGCCGTCGGAATTGCTGTACCGCCGGCCGGACATCCAGCAGGCCGAGCAGAACCTCGTCGCGGCCAATGCCGACATCGGCACGGCGCGCGCGGCCTTTTTTCCACGGCTGTCGCTGACGTCGTCGATCGGCTTCCTGAGCCCGGCGATGGGCAGCCTGTTCGCCGGCGGTCAGAACGTGTGGAGCTTCGCGCCGCAGGTCACCGTGCCGATTTTTCAAGGAGGCCGGCTGCGCTCGGAACTGCGTCTCGCGGAAGTGCGCAAGTCGAGTGCCGTCGCCGAATACGAGCGCTCGATCCAGACCGCGTTCCGTGAAGTCGCCGACGGTATCGCCGGACGCGAGACCTTCGGCCGGCAGATCGAAGCGCAGACGCGCGTGGTCGCATCGGCCGAGCGCCGCACCGACCTGTCGAACCTGCGGTACCGCGCGGGCGTCGAGGGGCGGCTGGAACTGCTCGACTCGCAGCGCCAGCTCTACGCGGCGCGGCAGGCCTTGCTCGACCTGCGCCGCAGTGAGCTGGCCAATGCCGTCGCGCTCTACAAGGCGCTCGGTGGCGGGCTGACGGATACCGACGTCGCGCCGTCGACCAACGCGGCGCTGCAACGATGAGCGCGCTGATCCTGATTGCGGAGGACGAACCCGACATCTCGGACATCCTCGACGCGTACCTGACGCACGACGGCTTCCGCACCTACCGCGTCGGCAACGGGCAGGCCGTGCTCGACGTGCAGCCGCACCTGGTGCCCGACCTGATCCTGCTCGACGTCAGGCTGCCGGGCCGGAACGGCTGGAACGTGCTGACCGAACTGCGACGGCGCTGTACGACGCCGGTCGTCGTCGTCACCGCATTCGACCGGGACATCGACAGGCTGCAGGCGCTGGGCGCCGGCGCGGACGACTACATCGTGAAGCCGTTCGACCCGGCCGAGGTGGTCGCACGCCTGCGCGCGATCCTGCGTCGCGCGCGCACGCCGTCGGCCGAGCGCACGCTGCGGGTCGGCGACCTGAAGATCGACACCGACAGCTATCTCGTCCGCGTGCGCACGGAATACGTCGACGTGCCGGTGCCGCTGACGCTCACGGAATTCCGACTGCTCGCGCACATGGCACGTGCGCCGAGCCGCGTGTTCACGCGCGGCGAACTGCTCGACGCCTGCATGGCCGACGTGAGCGCGATGGAACGGACGGTCGACAGCCATATCAGCCGGCTGCGCAAGAAGCTCGAACAGGCCGGCGCGCCCGGCATGCCCGAAGTGATGCGCGGAGTCGGCTACCGGTTGCGGGGCATGCCGTGAAGCGGCCGGTGCCCGCGACTCGAATGTTTCCTCCACGACCATTCGCCCATTACGAATGGAATCGTCAATTATCCAACACGCCGATCCGCCATTACACCCAGTAGCGTCTTTGAAAATTACAAAATACCTCGCGACTTTTCAAAATCATTTCAGCTTATTCAGTTTAATTTTGTTTCATATAATCAGAAAAAGTTTGACATCGAACTTTCGTTCTTGATACCGTCCCGTTCAAGCAATCTGACGAATTGCCGACCACGCAATCGATTCCGCTCGACGCATTTCGCTTCCGCCGCACCGAAGTTCTCGCCGCCGACCGCCTCTTCTTCCGTTGGCGCATGCAACATCCCGATGCATTTCATTGGGCAGCTGCCGTCCGGCAGCAGGCCGAAGGACCGAACCGAATGAGCAGGACACCGAAGCTATTGCTCTAGTCATCCCGCCTGCATCAAGCCTGTCGGCGCGGCCGATCCGCATCGCGGCGCAGCGCCTCCGTTACCAGCATTCCAGCATTTCGCCCCCGGAGGATCACCATCCTTCCGGATCGGGCGAAAGGCCCCGTCGCGTCCGCGCCATCCGCGCGAGCGCGGCGGATATCGGCGGCGCACGATCCGCGCCGCTGTCGACCGTTGTTGTTCGTGCCGTTCGATGTTCAACCGGAGGGGTAATTCAACATGAATCAGGTTGCAGACAAGAAACACAAGCACATCCGCATCGTCATGCTCGCCTTCGCCGCCGCGGCAGCCGCTTCGTTCGGCATGGCGACCGTCCATGCCGCACCGGCCGCCGGCTGGATGGAAACGCGCACCAAGGGATTCCTGCCGCTCGTCCAGCAGGGTGAAAGCAGCAGTATCGCCGGCGCGCCGGCGGCCAGCACCGCCGCCGCTGCCGCGGCTGCCACCGAGATGGCGCCCGGCGAATCCGTCGACATCGTGCTCGGGCTGAACCTGCGCAACGAAGCGCAACTCGACCAGTACCTGCACGACCTGCATACGCCCGGCTCGCCGCACTACAAGCAGTTCCTCACATCGGCGCAGTTTGCCGCGCAGTACTCACCGACCGACCAGCAGGTCGCCTCCGTGGTCGCGCACCTGCGCAAGGCTGGCTTCGTCAACGTCGTGGTCGCGCCGAACCGCCTGCTCGTGTCCGCCTCCGGCACCGCGGCAACGGTCAAGTCGGCGTTCCGCACGACGCTCAAGCGCTTCACGCGCAACGGCCGCAGCGTCTACGCGAACACCGATGCCGCGCAGGTGCCGAACGCGATCGGCGGCATCGTCGGCGCCGTGCTGGGCCTGCAGAACGTCGAACTCATGCACACCGGCGCGGGCAGCACGCCGCAAGGCAACACCAGCAACCTGACGATCCCCGCAGGCGCATCCGCGGTGCCGCACAACCCGACGGAATTCTCGTCGCTCTACGGCGGCGACGGCACGCCGACGGCCTCGCAGACCACGGTCGGCATCATTTCCGAAGGCGACCTGTCGCAGACTGTAAGTGACCTCAACACGTTCGCCGCGAACAACGGCCTCGGCACGATCAGCAGCAGCGTCGTGCAGACGGGGCCGTCAGGCAGTTCGTACACCGATACATCCGGCACTGTCGAATGGAACCTCGATAGCCAGTCGATCGTCGGCGCCGCCGGCGGCAGCGTGAAGCAGGTCGTGTTCTACACGGCACCGTCGATGACGCTCACCGCGATCACCGCCGCGTACAACAAGGCGGTGAGCGACAACGTCGCGAAGGTCATCAATGTGTCGCTCGGCGTGTGCGAGTCGTCCGCATACAGCACCGGCTCGCAAGCGACCGACGACACCATCTTCAAGCAGGCCGTCGCGCAGGGGCAGACCTTCTCCGTGTCGGCCGGCGACCACGGCGCATACGAATGCGCGAGCGGCACGCCGTCGCGCTCGACCTACACGGTGAGCGAGCCCGCGACGTCGCCGTACGTGATCGCGGTGGGCGGCACGACGCTGTTCACCAGTACGTCGACCAACGCGTACAACAGCGAAGTCGTGTGGAACGATCCGAGCTGGCAACCGGGCACCGTGTGGGCGACGGGCGGCGGCTACAGCAAGTACGAAGCCGCGCCGTCGTGGCAATCGTCGACCCTCACCGGGTCGACCAAGCGCGCGCTGCCTGACGTCGGCTTCGACGCCGACCTGCGCACCGGCGCGATCCTCGTGGTGAACGGGCAGACGTCCGACACGCTGTGGGGCTCGGGCTACCTGAACAACGAAGGCGGCACGAGCCTGGCCGCGCCGATCTTCACCGGCATCTGGGCGCGACTGCAATCGGCGAACAACAACGCGCTCGGCTTCCCCGCGTCGAGCATCTACAAGTACTTCCCGAGCAACGCGGCGCTGCTGCACGACGTGACGTCCGGCAACAACGGCAGCGGCACGTACGGCTACAAGGCGAAGGCCGGCTGGGACGCGACGACGGGCTTCGGCAGCGTGAACATCTCGAAGCTGAACACGTTCATCCAGAGCACGTCGGATTTCGCGCGCTGATCGCGCGATGAGCGGGACGGTTCCGGGTGCGGGTTATTTCGCGCCTGGAACCGTGTTCGCGGCAAGGCCTGCGTCGCTGCCCGATCGACGATGCACGTCGTCGCACGCCGCCCGCGTTGATCGCGGGCAAGCGAATTCACAGCTGCGACTCGATCGGAAACAGGCCGAGAAACCACACTTCCATGCGCCGCGCGGCCGACACTTCCGGTTCGTGATCGAGCTCGGTCACCTTTCCGTCCGCGTCGGTCTGAATCCACTTGAGCCGCCCCTTGCCGGCCGGATCGCTCCTCGATTCGACTCGCCACGCGATTCGATCGAGCCGCGGCTCCAGGTCCATCGCGACTTCGGACGCAATCGCCGGACTCTCGCAGTAAACGCCGATCTCGGTGTTGAGGTTCAGCGAGCGCGGATCGAGATTCATCGACCCGATGAAGATGCTCTTGCGATCGAACACATACGTCTTCGCATGCAGCGACGCACGCGACGAGCCGATGATGACCTGCTTCGAAATGCTCTTGTCGCCGGACGGGCGCCGCTCGTAAAGCCGGACGCCGGCCTCGATCAGCTCGCGCCGATAGCGCCGGTAGCCGGCATGCACGGCCGCGACATCGGTCGACGCGAGCGAGTTGGTCAGGATCGTCACGCGCACGCCGCGTGCCGTCAGCGCGTGCAGGCGTTCGACCATGTCTTTGCCCGGCACGAAATACGGCGACACGATCAGCAGTTCGTGCTCAGGCCGCAACGCGAGTGCGCGCAGTTGCGGCATCAGGTGCCCGTCGCTGTCCTTCGGCGAGCGTGCGATCTTCGCCGGATCGTCGTACAGGACCGTCGCCTGCCCCCATGACAGCTCTGTGCCCTGCCCGTGCACGATCTGGTCGAGCCTTTGCCGCGCCTCGAGCACGTAAGGATTGTCCTCCATCGCCCGCAGGTAGTCGCGCAGCCGTTCGCGTTCCCGATCGAGGCCGCCCGGCGCCGCGTCGTGCCCGACCAGCGCATCGACCGGATACGCATACGGCGAATTCCAGAATGTATCGAATTCGGTCGAGATGTCGTTCACGACGGGGCCATGCACGACCACATCGAGATCGCCGAACTCCAGCATCGACGACGCGCCGAAGTACTCGTCGCCGATATTGCGGCCGCCGACGATCGCTGCCTGGTTGTCCGCGATCATCGCCTTGTTGTGCATGCGCCGGTTGACGCGCGCGAACTCGAGCACCGTACCGATCTTCTTGAAGTGGCGCGTCGCGACCGGATTGAAGAGCCTGATCTCGATGTTCGGATGCGAACTGATCTCGAGCAGCTTGCGATCGTCCGCGTTCGTGCCGAGATCGTCGAGCAGCGCGCGCACGCGTACGCCGCGATCGGCCGCACGGATGACCGCATCCGCGAGCTCGTGTCCGGTCAGGTCGTCGTGCCAGATGTAGTATTGAAGGTCCAGCGAGCGGTCCGCGCGATCGGCAAGCAGCACGCGCGCATCGAGTGCATCGACGGGATCGCGCAGCAGATGAAACGCGTCCTGCCCCGGATGGGCGGTGGCCTGGTGGCGGAACGCGACGCCGAGGCGGGTGTTTTCGGTATCGGTGAATGCGTGCGTCGGCGCGCGGCCGGCCTGCGGCGGCAGGCTGGCGCACGCGGCAAGCATCAGCAACGAGAGAATCGCACCCCACGAACGCAGCATGATCATGATGGCCGCCCCCACTGTCGGGCCAAGTCGGTGTGTATTTGTTCTGGCTGCCGGACGGAGCGCGGCGCTGGCCTGCGGTTCGCGCGCTCGACGAATCTCGAGCGCGTGCGCCGGTCGCGCTACAGCATACTTCGATTGATATCGGGACGGCACGCTCTCCGTGTTTCCCCGGTGGCGGCGATACGACATGCGGGGACGGCGCGAACGCGTTCAACACGTTCGACACATTCGGGCAGCAGGCAAAAGAAAAACCCGCGAAGCCTTGCGGCATCGCGGGTTTCGCGGCTTCCCCGGATAACCCTGGAAGCGAATCTGGTGGGCCCCCCGGGAGTCGAACCCGGCACCAACGAATTATGAGTTCGCTGCTCTAACCAAGCATGAGCTAGGGGCCCAGATGAAAAGCAACGCGTGCTACACGCAGCCCCGGCAACGAAGCCGGGCCGGCATTGTAACAATAAAGCCGCTGAAGAGGACAAACGCCACCGGCATCACGCGGATACCGGCGGCGTTCGCAAGTGAGACGCTGGAAATCAGTTCCCTTCGAGGAACGACTTCAGCTTGTCGGAACGGCTCGGGTGACGCAGCTTGCGCAGCGCCTTGGCCTCGATCTGACGGATCCGCTCGCGGGTGACGTCGAACTGCTTGCCGACTTCCTCGAGCGTGTGATCGGTGCTCATCTCGATACCGAAACGCATCCGCAGCACCTTCGCCTCACGCGGCGTCAGCGAATCGAGCACGTCCTTCACGACGTCGCGCATGCTTGCATGCAGCGCGGCATCCGCCGGCGCGACCGTGTTGTTGTCCTCGATGAAGTCGCCGAGATGGGAATCGTCGTCGTCGCCGATCGGCGTTTCCATCGAGATCGGCTCCTTCGCGATCTTCATGATCTTGCGGATCTTGTCTTCCGGCATCTCCATCTTCTCGGCAAGCGTTGCCGGATCCGGCTCGAGACCGGTTTCCTGCAGGATCTGCCGCGAGATGCGGTTCATCTTGTTGATCGTTTCGATCATGTGAACCGGAATACGGATCGTGCGCGCCTGGTCCGCGATCGAACGCGTGATGGCCTGGCGGATCCACCACGTCGCATAGGTCGAGAACTTGTAGCCGCGACGGTATTCGAACTTGTCCACCGCCTTCATCAGGCCGATGTTGCCTTCCTGGATCAGGTCGAGGAACTGCAGGCCGCGGTTCGTGTACTTCTTCGCGATCGAGATCACGAGACGCAGGTTCGCCTCGGTCATTTCACGCTTCGCCTGACGCGCCTTCAGTTCGCCGGCCGCCATCTGGCGGTTGGTTTCCTTCAGGTCCTTCAGCGGCAGCACGACGCGCGCCTGCAGGTCGATCAGACGCTGCTGCTGTTCGCGGATCGCCGGAACGTTACGCGACAGGACCGCGCTGTACGCATGGCCTTCGGCCGTGATCTTCTCGGCCCAGTCGAGATCCGTCTCGCTGCCCGGGAAGCGCGCGATGAATTCCGAACGCGGCATGCCGCACTTGTCGACGACGATGTGCAGGATCTGACGCTCGACCTGACGCACTTCGTCCACTTGCGCACGCAGCGTGTCGCACAGACGCTCGACGGTACGCGCGGTGAAGCGGATCGTCATCAGTTCGGTCTGGATCGTTTCCTGCGCCTTCAGGTAGGACTTCGACTTGTAGCCTTCCTTCTCGAACGCGCGGCGCATCTTGTCGAACCACTCACTGATCTGCGAGAACTTGTCGAGCGATGCGCGCTTGAGGGCTTCGAGCTGGGCGGCGTTGGCCGATGCCTGCGCGGCACCGTCGTCTTCCTCCTCTTCCTCTTCTTCCTCTTCCTCTTCGGCTTCCTCGTCCTCGTTCTCGATCGCTTCCGCTTCCTTCGCGGAGAAACCGTCCGTATCGGCGGAGTCCGACGCATTCGGATCGAGCAGGCCGTCGACGAGCTCGTCGACGCGGATCTCTTCGTTCGCGACGCGCTCAGCCATCGCGAGGATGTCGGCGATCGTCGTCGGGCACGCGGAAATTGCCATCACCATGTGGCGCAGGCCGTCCTCGATCCGCTTCGCGATCTCGATTTCGCCTTCGCGCGTGAGCAGCTCGACCGTGCCCATCTCACGCATGTACATCCGGACCGGATCGGTCGTGCGACCGAATTCCGAATCGACGGTCGACAGCGCGACTTCCGCTTCTTCCTCAACTTCATCGTCCGACGACGCGGCCGGCGCGTTGTCGTTCAGGAGCAGCGTTTCCGCGTCCGGTGCCTGCTCGTAAACCGCCACGCCCATGTCGTTGAACGTGCCGATGATGCCCTCGAGGGCTTCGGTCTCGGTGAAGTTGTCCGGCAGGTGGTCGTTGATTTCGGCATACGTGAGGAAGCCGCGCTCCTTGCCGAGCTTGATCAGCGCGCGCAGCTTCACACGGCGCTCTTCGAGCTCCTCGGCCGTGCCGGGCGTGCTCGTCGCGAACGCTTCCTTCAGCAGCGCCTTTTCCTTGGCGCGACGATCGCGCACCTTGGATTTGCCCGGAGCAGCCACGGCTGCGGGCTGCTCGTCGCTCTGATTTGCGTCGTCGTCGACGGATACTTCGTTCAGCTTTTTGGTCATGGAGTTCGCCGTACCGGCTATATCGACTCGCGGCTGCTGGACGACAGCCGGTTGAACCGTGGGTGCATGAGTAGTACGTACTGCCGTTTCGTCCGCGGCGGCAGTCGTGTCCCTTGCGCTTTTCGCACTTGCCCGCTTCGCCGCCGGCTTGGCCGGCCCGGAGTCGGGTCTGGCGGCAGCCCGTGTTCTGGCTGCCGACGCCGGCGCAGCCTGAGCAGTGCCGGCCGCGGTTTTCTTTCCTGCAGGGGCTGACGTGACTGATGACGTTGTCCTGGTGGAAGAAGCAGACTTGGCCGCTGTGACCTTGGTGGTCGGCTCCGTCGAGCCCTTGCCTGCTGCTTTCTTTCCGCCTGTCGTCTTTGCCATCGCGATTCTCGCCTCTGCTTAGAAAACAAACCGCTGGAAACCTTATATTATAGCACGCTGGGGCGCCCTCTCTCAGCGCCCCGGCCGCCTACAGCCCGAGCCGACGCTTCATGTCGGTTCGCTGCTGGTTCAATTCCGTCAATTCGGCCAACTCCTCGGGTGTGAAGGTGGATTGCCGCGCCAGCCGATCGAGCCGGTCGCAGCAAGCGTCATAGCGCATCTTGAGCACCGCGGCCTGCAGTTCCTCCCCCGCGATCCGTTCCTGTTCACGCTGCCGCTCGGGCACCGTCTCGTCTTCCGGATTCTGTAACAGCAAATCGCGGACGTTTTCATCATAGTCCAGAATTTCGCGGAAGATTTCCTCGTAAGTCGCCCCGTTCGAGGACGTCCGCAGGACATCCGACAGTAGCCGGAACTCCGCACCGTCGCCCAGCGCACGCGCATGCTCGACGACTTCGGCGAACAGTTCGCCGATCCGCGGCAGCGCGCGCAGGGTCGCAAGCTGTTCGTCGTCGAGCTGCGACGCGATCCGCGGGTGCATCACGAGCGTACGCAACGCACGCTTTTCGCTGTCCGTCACGCGCCGCCGCTCGCTGCGCGCGGGCGCCTGGCGCGCCGGCGCCGCGATGCGCGCATCGACGTCCGACAGCCCCGCGACTTCCTCGAACGGGATATCGAGACGGTCGGCGAACATGTGCATGATCTGTGCGCGCAACGCGTTCGCCGGCAGCGCCTGCAACAGCGGCTTCGCGTCGAACAGCGCCTTCGCGCGACCTTCCGGCTGATCGAGCGCCTTGCCGGCAATTGCTTCGTTCAACAGAAATTGTGACAGCGGCATCGCGCGCTCGACCTGCTCGGAGAATGCGTCCGCACCGAATTCGCGTACATAGCTGTCCGGATCGTGTTCGGACGGCAGGAAAAGGAATCGGATCGTGCGGTTGTCCGCCGCATGCGGCAGGCACGCCTCGAGCGCGCGGCGCGCCGCACGCCGGCCGGCCGAGTCGCCGTCGAAGCTGAAAATGACCGTGTCGGTCTGGCGCAGCAACTTCTGTACGTGGATCGGCGTGCATGCCGTGCCGAGCGTCGCGACCGCGTTCGGGAAGCCGAGCTGCGCGAGCGCGACGACGTCCATGTAGCCTTCGACGACCAGCACGTACTTGCGCTCGCGGATCGCGAGGCGCGCCTCGAACAGCCCGTACAGTTCGCTGCCCTTGTTGAACAGCGGCGTTTCGGGCGAGTTCAGGTATTTCGGCTCGCCGCTTCCGAGCACGCGGCCACCGAACCCGATCACCTGCCCCTTCACGTTGCGGATCGGGAACATGATCCGCTCGCGGAACCGGTCGTAGCGGCGCGCGACGCCTTGCGCGTCGGTCTTCTCGCTGACGATCACGAGCCCCGATTCGACGAGCGAGTCGTCGCGGTAGTCCGGGAACGCGGTTTCGAGGTTCTGCCAACCGTCCGGCGCATAGCCGAGCCCGAAGCGCGCGGCGATCTCGCCGGTCAGGCCCCGGTTTTTCAGGTACTGGATCGCGACGGTCGCGCCACGCAATTGCTTGCGGTAGTAGTCGCACGCGGCGGACATCACGTCGGACAACGCGGTCGCCACCGATTTCGACACCGGCGCGGGATAATCGCCGCCGCCCCCAACGCCTCCGCCGCGCATCGACGGCTCGTGCGGCACGGTCAGCCCGACCGATTGCGCGAGCTCCTGCACGGCTTCCGGGAACGTGAGCCCCGCATGCTCCATCAGGAAGCCGATCGCCGTGCCGTGCGCGCCGCAGCCGAAGCAGTGATAGAACTGCTTGGTCGGACTGACGGTAAACGACGGGCTCTTCTCGTTATGGAACGGGCACAACCCCATGAAGTTGGCGCCGCCCTTCTTGAGCTGCACATACCGGCCCACCACGTCGACGATATCGACGCGGTTCAGCAAGTCCTGCAGGAACGAATGCGGAATCACCGTGGGATCGAGCGAAAAAAAGACAATACGACGCCCCGGCGCACGCGCAAGCGACGCGCCGGGAGGCGGGCTTTACTTCGACAGCGCGGCCTTGACCTGCGCGGAAACGGCCGTCATGTCGGCGCGGCCGGCCAGCTTGCCCTTCAGCACGCCCATCACCTTGCCCATGTCCTGCGGGCCGGCTGCGCCGGTTGCCGCGACCGCGGCCTGAACTTCGGCGGCCACTTCGGCGTCCGACAGTTGCGTGGGCATGTAGGCGCCCAGCACCGTCAGTTCGGCCTGCTCCTTCGCGACGAGATCGTCGCGGCCGGCGGCCTGGAACTGGCTGATCGAGTCCTTGCGCTGCTTGATCATCTTGTCGATCACCGCGGTGATGCCCGCGTCGTCGAGGGTCACCCGATCATCGACTTCGCGCTGCTTGATCGCGGCCATCAGCAGGCGAATCGTCGCCAGACGCTCGCTTTCCTTCGCGCGCATCGCGGCCTTCATGTCTTCGCTGATCTGCTCTTTCAAACTCATCTTGCACCCGGGATGGAAACGTGACTTCGACGCCCGCGAACGGACGTCAACACAAAAACCCGCTTGGGACTAAGTCTCAAGCGGGTTGCTCGAATCCGGCATCGGCGACTCGCGGCCCCATATCGAGGCCGATCGTGCGGAGGTCGCCGGTGCGCCGCTCGGTGAATCGCGCGGCGCTCAATCGTTCAGTACAGCTTCTTCGGCAGCGTCTGGCTGCGGATCCGCTTGTAATGACGCTTCACCGCAGCAGCCTTCTTGCGCTTGCGCTCGGCGGTCGGCTTCTCGTAAAACTCCCGCGCACGAAGCTCGGTCAGCAGACCGTTCTTCTCGATCGTGCGCTTGAAGCGACGCATGGCGACTTCGAACGGCTCGTTTTCTTTAACGCGAATGATCGTCATGATCCGACACGAATAAAGGTTTGCAGGGAAGGCTTACGAGTATAGCAGAGCGTCGTGCAAAGACATAAGGGCCGGGCCCCGTCAACCGCGGGCCCGCCCGGCCGTATCAGGCGCCGCGCGAAAACTCCGCCGCCGCCTGCCCGGCCGCCGTGCCGGACGCCCACGCCCACTGGAAGTTGTAGCCGCCGAGCCAGCCCGTCACGTCCACCGCCTCGCCGATGAAGAACAGCCCCGGCACCCGCGCACTCATCATCGTCGCCGATGACAATTCGCGCGTATCGACGCCGCCTTTCGTCACCTCGGCCTTCTTGTAGCCCTCGGTGCCGTTCGGCGTCAGCGTCCAGCCGGACAGCGCGTCGCCGATCTGGCGCAGCGTCTTGTCGGGCAGGTCCGCGAGCCGCGCGTCGGCCGCGACGCGGTGCGTGTCGATCCAGACGTGGGCGAGGCGCGACGGCACCCAGTCCGCGAGCAGCGAGCCGATCTGGCGCTTCGACGTGCGCTTCGCTTCGAGCAGGTCGGCCACCGCGTCGCGCTGCGGCAGCAGGTCGATACGGATCGGGTCGCCGGACTGCCAGTAGCTGGAGATCTGCAGGATGCCGGGACCCGACAGACCGCGATGGGTCAGCAGCAGGTCCTCGACGAATTCGCCGCCGCGCTTCTTGTCGCCGGTCGACACGCGCACTTCGAGCGACACGCCGGACAGCGCCGCGAACGGCTCCCAGTCCTGCTGTGCAAAGGTGAGCGGCACGAGCGCGGGCCGCGTATCGACGAGCTTGTGGCCGAACTGCTTCGCGAGCCGGTAGCCGAAATCGGTCGCGCCGATCTTCGGGATCGACAGGCCGCCGGTGGCGACGACCAGCGCGCGTGCGCGGATCGGCCCCGCCTGCTGCGTGTCGAGCGTAAAGCCGTCGGCCGGCGCATGGCGCACCGCGTCGACGACCACCGGCCGGCGCCAGGCGATGCCGCCCGCGTCGCACTCGTGCTTCAGCACGTCGATGACCGCATCGCTGCCGTGATCGCAAAAGAGTTGCCCCTTGTGCTTCTCGTGCCAGGTCACGTGATGGCGCTTGAGCAGCCCGAGGAAGTCGCGCGGCGTGTAGCGCGCGAGCGCCGAGCGCGCGAAATGCGGATTCGACGACAGGTAGTTGTCGGGGCCCGCGTAGAGATTCGTGAAGTTGCAGCGGCCGCCGCCCGAAATGCGGATTTTCTCGGCGAGCCGCGGCGCGTGGTCGATCAGCACCACGCGGCGGCCGAGTTGTCCGGCGACCGCGGCGCTCATCATCCCGGCGGCGCCCGCGCCGATCACGGCGATATCGTAAGTTTCCATGGCGCGGATTGTACCTGCCCGGCCGCGCGCCCGGGCCGCACCCCAGCGGCGGCCGGCCGCCGCCTGCTATAATTTGCGGTTACGTTTACCTTCTTGCGGCGCGCTCGGCGCAGCGCGCCCCGCCCCGACCCATGCTCGTTCTCGGCATCGAAAGCTCCTGCGACGAAACCGGCCTCGCGCTCTACGACACGCAGCGCGGCCTGCTCGCGCACGCGCTCCATTCGCAGATCGCGATGCACCGCGAATACGGCGGCGTCGTGCCCGAGCTCGCGTCGCGCGACCACATCCGCCGCGCGCTGCCGCTGCTCGAGGAAGTCATGGCGCAAAGCGGCACGCGCCGCGACGACATCGACGCGATCGCGTTCACGCAAGGCCCCGGCCTCGCCGGCGCGCTGCTGGTCGGCGCGAGCATCGCGAATGCGCTCGCGCTCGCGTGGAACAAGCCGACCGTCGGCATCCATCACCTCGAAGGCCACCTGCTGTCGCCGCTGCTCGTCGACGAGCCGCCGCCATTCCCGTTCATCGCGCTGCTGGTGTCGGGCGGCCATACGCAACTGATGCGCGTGACCGACGTCGGCGTGTACGAAACGCTCGGCGAAACGCTCGACGACGCGGCCGGCGAAGCGTTCGACAAGACGGCGAAGCTGATCGGCCTCGGCTATCCGGGCGGCCCGGAAGTGTCGAAGCTTGCTGAAACGGGCACGCCGGGCGCGGTCGTCCTGCCGCGCCCGATGCTGCATTCGGGCGATCTCGACTTCAGCTTCAGCGGCCTGAAGACGGCCGTGCTCACGCAGATGAAGAAGTTCGAGGCGGCGAAACTGGAGGGCGAGGCGCTCGAGCGCGCGAAGGCCGATCTCGCGCGTGGCTTCGTCGACGCGGCCGTCGACGTGCTCGTCGCGAAGTCGCTCGCCGCGCTCAAGACGACGAAGCTCAAGCGCCTCGTGGTCGCGGGTGGTGTCGGTGCGAACCGCCAGTTGCGCGCGGCGCTGTCGGCCGCCGCGGCCAAGCGCGGCTTCGACGTGCACTATCCGGATCTCGCGCTCTGCACCGACAACGGCGCGATGATCGCGCTCGCCGGCGCATTGCGGCTCGGCCGCTGGCCCGAGCAGGCGAACGCCGACTACGCGTTCACGGTGAAACCGCGCTGGGATCTCGCGTCGCTCCCACGCTGATTCGCTCAACGCGACATCCTGCGCACCGGCACACACCGGCAAACAAAAAGGCCGCTCGATCGAGCGGCCTTTGTTCGTTGCAGCGGCAAAAACGCAGCGTTACGCGGCGTATCGCTTGTCGCGCTCGATCAGCGCATACGCGCTGTGATTGTGGATCGACTCGAAGTTTTCGGCTTCGAGCACATAGGCGGCCACGCGCTCGTCCGCATCGAGACGCTGCGCGACGTCGCGCACCAGATCCTCGACGAACTTCGGATTCTCGTATGCGCGCTCCGTGACGAACTTCTCGTCCGGACGCTTCAGCAAGCCCCACAGCTCGCACGACGCCTCTTCTTCCGCGATGCGGATCAGCGCCTCGACCGGCAGGTCGGCCGCGAGCTCCGCGTCGATCGTCACGTGCGAACGCTGGTTGTGTGCGCCGTACTGCGAGATCTTCTTCGAGCATGGGCACAGGCTCGTCACCGGCACGAGCACCTTCAGGAACAGACGCGCTTCGCCGTTGCGGCTTTCGCCCGCGAGCGTCACTTCATAATCGAGCAGGCTCTGCACGCCCGACACCGGCGCCGTCTTGTTCACGAAGTACGGGAACGTGACTTCGATGCGGCCGGCCTCGGCTTCCAGCTTCTGGAGCATCGACGCGAGCATCGCGCGGAAGCGCTCGACCGTCAGCGGCGCACGATTCTCCTCGAGCAGCGCGACGAAGCGCGACATGTGCGTGCCCTTCTGATCGGCGGGCAAGCGCACGTCGAGATTCCAGACGCCGACGGTCGGCTGCACGTCGCCGCTTTCGGTACGCACCGTCAACGGATGCCGGACCGCCTTCACGCCCACGCGCTGAATCGGAATCTGGCGGGTATCCACCGTGCTCTGCACGTCGGGCATCACGAAGGCGGGATTCATCTGGTTCATCTTGTTCAATCCTTGTAAGCCGCGCGTTCGACGACGCGCACGCCGCGTCATGCGGCAGCCGGAAAAGCAACATGGGCCCGCAGGCCCATGTTTTCCGCATCAATGTAGACCGGTTGCGCCAGTCGCACCGACGCCGCCCGCAGGCGGCGCCAGCTTATGCGACGCGCTTCGCCTGACCGGCAACATCGGCCGCCGGGCTCAGGAAGCGTTCGCGAATCGATTTCGCGATGCCCGCGCCGTCGAGGCCGCATTGCGACAGCAGCTTCGCGGGATCGCCGTGATCGATGAACTGGTCAGGGAGGCCCAATTGTATTACGGGTCGGATAACCCCACTCTCCATCAGGGCTTCGACGCAGGCCGAGCCCGCGCCGCCCATCACGCAGCCTTCCTCGACCGTGACGAGGTAGTCGTGCGTCTCGGCGAGTTCACGCACGAGCGCCGCATCGACCGGCTTCACGAAGCGCATGTTCGCGACCGTTGCGTCGAGTTCCTCACCCGCCGCCAGCGACGGCGCGACCATCGTGCCGAACGCGAGGATCGCGACGCGCTTGCCTTCCGGCTGCGACGTACGGCGACGTACTTCGCCCTTGCCGAGCGGGATCCCGGTGAGCTCCTTCACCGTCGCCACACCCGTGCCCGCGCCGCGCGGATAGCGCACCGCGGTCGGGTTCGGCTGCTGAAGCGCAGTGTGCAGCATCTGGCGGCACTCGTTCTCGTCGGACGCGGCCATGACCGTCATGTTCGGGATGCAGCGCATGAACGCGAGATCGTAAGCACCGGCGTGCGTCGCACCGTCGGCGCCGACGAGGCCCGCGCGGTCGATCGCGAACACGACCGGTAGGTTCTGCAGCGCGACGTCGTGAATCAGCTGGTCGTATGCACGCTGCAGGAACGTCGAATAGATCGCGACGACGGGCTTCAGCCCTTCGGTCGCGAGACCGCCCGCGAACGTCACCGCGTGCTGCTCGGCGATGCCGACATCGTAGTAGCGATCCTTGAAGCGCTTCTCGAACTCGACCATGCCCGAGCCTTCGCGCATCGCGGGCGTGATGCCGACGACGCGCGTATCGCGCTCGGCTTCATCGCACAGCCATTCGCCGAACACCTGCGTGTACGTCTTCTTCGCGGGCGTGGCCGACGGCTTGATGCCTTCTGCCGGATTGAACTTGCCGGGGCCGTGATAGAGCACGGGATCGGCTTCGGCGAGCTTGTAGCCCTGGCCTTTCTTCGTCACCACGTGCAGGAATTGCGGACCGCGCAGTTCGCGGATGTTCTGCAGCGTCGGGATCAGCGAATCGAGATCGTGACCGTCGATCGGGCCGATGTAGTTGAAGCCGAACTCCTCGAACAGCGTGGCCGGCACGACCATGCCCTTCGCGTGCTCCTCGAGCTTGCGCGCGAGTTCGAGCACAGGCGGCGCCACGCTCAGCACGCGCTCGACGCCGGCCCGCGCGGCCGCGTAGAAGCGACCCGACATCAGGCGGGCGAGATGGCGGTTCAGCGCGCCGACCGGCGGCGAAATCGACATGTCGTTGTCGTTGAGGATCACGAGGAGCTTCGCATCCTCCGACACGCCCGCATTGTTCATCGCCTCGAACGCCATGCCGGCCGTCATCGCGCCGTCGCCGATCACCGCGATCGAGAAGCGGTCGTCGCCGTTCAGCTGGCTGCCGATCGCCATGCCGAGCGCCGCCGAAATCGACGTGCTCGAATGCGCGGTGCCGAACGTGTCGTATTCGGACTCGCTGCGGCGCGGGAAACCCGAGATGCCGTCGTACTGGCGCAGCGAATGCATCTGGTCGCGGCGGCCCGTCAGGATCTTGTGCGGGTAGGTCTGGTGACCCACGTCCCAGACGATCCGGTCGTTCGGCGTGTTGAACACGTAGTGCAACGCGATCGTCAGCTCGACCGTCCCGAGGTTGGACGACAAATGGCCGCCCGTCTTCGACACGCTGTCGAGCACGAACGCGCGCAGTTCATCCGCGAGCGGTTGGAGTTGGCGACGATCGAGGCGGCGCAGATCCGCCGGGTCGTCGATGGTTTTCAGCAAGTCGTACATCGTCGTTCCATTGTAGGAAATCAAACGCGCCCGCATTCTATTGCACGCACCGTAGCGTGTGCGCAGCGGCGGGCTTCGCGTCAGCTGACCCGGTTCACCACCAGGTCGGCAAGTTCGGCGAGACGCTGTGCGCGTGCGCCGAACGGTTTCAACGCATCGTGCGCTTCGGCGCGCAACTGCGCCGCGAGCTCGCGCGACGCGTCGAGGCCGAGGATCGATACGTAGGTCGGCTTGTCGTTCGCCGCATCCTTGCCGGCCGTCTTGCCGAGCGTCGCCGAATCGGTCGTGACGTCGAGAATGTCGTCGACGACCTGGAAGGCCAGACCCACGGCCCCCGCGTAAACGTCGAGCGCGGCCATCGCTTCCGCCGACGGCGTGTCGCCCGCCAGCGCGCCCATCCGCACGGCCGCGCGCAACAGCGCGCCCGTCTTCATCCGGTGCATCGTCTCGAGCTGCTCGCGCGTCAGCTTGAGGCCAACGCTCGCCAGGTCGATCGCCTGCCCGCCGGCCATGCCGATCGAGCCGCTCGCCAGCGCCAGTTCGCGCACGAGCGCGGCCTGCTGCACCGGCGACAGCGCCGCGGCATCGGTCAGCGCGACGAATGCCTGCGACTGCAGCGCATCGCCGACCAGCAGTGCCGTCGGCTCGTCGTACTGCACGTGCACGGTCGGCTTGCCGCGTCGCAGCGCGTCGTCGTCCATGCACGGCATGTCGTCGTGCACGAGCGAGTAGACGTGGATCATCTCCAGCGCCGCCGCCGCCGCGTTGCGCGCCGCTTCGGTCGCGCCGGTCAGTTCGCCTGCTGCATGGCACAGCAGCGGGCGAACGCGTTTGCCGCCGCCGAGGACCGCGTAGCGCATTGCTTCGTGGAGTTGCGTGGGCACCACGTTTTCAGCCGGCAAATAGTGGCCGAGTGCGTCCTCGACACGGTCGAGCACGGACCGCATCCATTGTTCGAATGTCATAGATCGTCGTCTTCGCCGTCCGTGGCGGCCGTTCCGGACGAAAGCGGCTTCAGCGTCGCGCCGTCGAGCACGCGAACCTGCTGCTCCACTTTCTCGAGCTGCTGTTGGCAAAACGCAACGAGGGTCGCACCGCGGCGATACGCAGCGAGCGAATCCTCGAGGCTCAACGTGCCGCCTTCCATCCGGGCAACCAGCGTCTCGAGTTCCGCGAGCGCCGTTTCATAGTTGTCCGGCAACGGTTCGGTGCCATTGCCGGGCGGGGTGGCGCCTGGGGATGCGGTTTTCGCCATGGACGAGGGTGTCAAATTTCAAAACAAGTCGGACATTCTACGGCAAAAGAGAATTTTCCGACCTGACGACTTGGGCACCCGGGCACGCATTCGGGCCCCTTCTTCGACACACATTGTGCGCCACTCGTTCGTCGCCCGACAAAAAATTGACACAAATCAGGCACTTAATCCTAGCCTTGCGAGGCGAACCCGGTATAATTCCCCGTTTCCCTAAATCGATTTTTCGATGGTTGGGTTGTTCACTGCTTTCACGCTATCACCGGGAGTGGGAATGTCCAATCTGAGCGATGCGCTTCAGTTGAAGTCGGCCCATAGCCAGCTTCCAGTCACTGCATACTTCGATGAGGCGCTGCTTGAGCGCGAGATCGAAACCCTCTTCAAGAAAGGACCTCGTTACGTCGGGCACGAGTTGATGGTGCCCGAGGCGGGGGATTATTTTGCGCTGCCGTCCGAGAAGGAAGGCCGCGTGCTGGTCCGCAACCCGGCGAACCAGATCGAACTGCTGTCGAACGTGTGCCGTCACCGTCAGGCGATCATGCTGAACGGGCGCGGCCACACGCAGAACATCGTGTGTCCGCTGCATCGCTGGACGTACGATCTGGAAGGCCAGCTGCTCGGCGCGCCGCACTTCCCCGACAAGCCGTGCCTGAATCTCGGCAAGAGCCCGCTGCAGAACTGGCAGGGGCTGCTGTTCGAGGCCGAAGGCCGCAACGTCGCGCGCGATCTCGCGAACCTCGGCACGAAGCATCACTTCGACTTCTCCGAGTATCACTTCGACCACGTCGAAGTGCACGAGTGCGATTACAACTGGAAGACGTTCATCGAGGTCTACCTCGAGGATTATCACGTCGTCCCGTTCCACCCGGGCCTCGGCAGCTTCGTGTCGTGCGACGATCTCAAATGGGAGTTCGGCGACTGGTACAGCGTGCAGACGGTCGGCGTGCACAACGCCCTCGCGAAACCGGGCAGCGCGACCTACAAGACGTGGCACGAGCAGGTGCTCAAGTTCCGCAACGGCGTGCCGCCGGAGTTCGGCGCGATCTGGATGGTCTACTACCCGGGCCTGATGATCGAGTGGTATCCGCACGTGCTCGTCGTGTCGTGGCTGATTCCGCGCGGCCCGCAGAAGACGACCAACATCGTCGAGTTCTATTACCCCGAGGAAATCGCGCTGTTCGAGCGCGAGTTCGTCGAGGCCGAGCGCGCCGCCTATATGGAGACGGCCGTCGAGGACGACGAAATCGCGATGCGGATGGACGCAGGCCGCCACGCACTGATGGCGCGCGGCGAATCACAGGTCGGCCCGTACCAGAGCCCGATGGAAGACGGCATGCAGCACTTCCACGAGTTTCTGCGTCGCCACCTCGGCGATCTCTGATCGTGCGCGTGGCGCGTCGGCGCCGCACGGCATTCGGCATATGAAAAGACGGGTTTCGGCCCGTCTTTTTTTGTTTAGACTTGGAGTATCAGGCCGTTTGCACTCCAGGGAGCCGTCATGCCACATACCCACTACACCACGCTCATCTCCGCAACCAACCTCGCCGAGCGCCTGGCCGCGGCGCCGGGCAGCGTCGCCGTGTTCGACTGCCGCTTCGATCTCGTCGATCCGGGCGCAGGCGAAGCCGCCTATGCGGCCGGCCATATCCCGGGCGCGCAGTATCTCCACCTCGACCGCGACCTGTCCGGCCGCAAGACCGGCACCAACGGCCGCCATCCGCTGCCGACCCGCGACGCACTCGCGACGCTGATCGCCAGCCGCGGCGTCAAGCAGGGCCAGCAGGTCGTCGCCTATGACGCACAAGGCGGCGCGTATGCGGCACGCCTGTGGTGGCTGCTACGCTGGCTCGGACACGATTCCGTCGCGGTGCTCGACGGCGGCCTGCAGGCATGGGAAGCGGCCGGCCAGGCGCTGGCCACCGACGTGCCGCACCCGGCCGCCGGCGACTTCCGCGCGGCAGCCCCGCTCGAATCGACGGTCGACGCGGCGGCCGTGCTCGCGAACGTGACGTCGGCCAAGCGTGTCGTAATCGATGCGCGCGCGCCGGATCGCTATCGCGGCGAAAACGAAACGATCGATCGTGTCGGCGGCCACATTCCCGGCGCACGCAATCGGTTCTTCAAGGACAACCTGGCCGGCGACGGCCGCTTCAAGACCGGTCACGAGCTGCGCGAGACGTTCACCACGCTGCTGGCCGGCACCGAACCGAACAGCGTGATCCTGCAATGCGGGTCCGGCGTGACCGCATGCCACAACGCGCTTGCGCTCGAGATCGCGGGGCTGCACGGTGCGTCGCTGTATCCGGGCTCGTGGAGCGAATGGAGCGCCGATCCGTCGCGACCGATCGCGACCGGCCCGAACCCGTAAGCACCGGTGCGACGCAACGACAAGGCGGCGGCAGATGCCGCCTTGTCGTTTACATCACGCCGTACTTGTGGAGCCACGCGATCGCGCGCTTCCAGCTCTCCTCCGCATCGGCCTTCACATAGCTTGGCCGGTAATCGGCAAAGAACGCGTGACCGGCATCCGGATACACGACGATTTCCGATTCCCGCGCGAGCTTCGAGTCGCTCGTCTGGATCGCCTTGCGCATGTCCGCGAGCGCCGCCTGCGTGATGTTCGTGTCCTTCTCGCCGTACAGCCCAAGCACGGGCACCTTCAACAACGACGCATGATCGACCGGGTTGAACGGCGTCATCTCGTCGGTCTTGCCCTCGACGAACCCATACCACGCCACGGCCGCGCGCACGTGTGGATTGTGCTCCGCATACAGCCACGCCTGACGGCCCCCCCAGCAGAACCCCGTCACGCCCAGGCGCGACAGATCGCCGCCGTTCTTGCCGGCCCATGCGACGGTCGCGTCGAGATCCTCGGTGACCTGGCGGTCGGGCACCTTGCTGATGATGTGCTCGTCGAGCTCCTTGATCGTCGGATACTTCGACGCGTTGCCCTGCCGCGCGAACAGGTCGGGCGCGATCGCGAGATAGCCGAGCTTCGCGAAGCGGCGGCAGACGTCGGCGATATGCGCATGCACGCCGAAGATCTCGTGGATCACGATGACGACCGGCAGGTTCGTCTTGCCTTTCGGCTGCGCGCGATACGCGGGCACGCTCGCATCGCCCGAGCGGATTTCGACGGTGTCGACATCCAGCCCGTCGCTGTCGGTCGTGACCGTCTGCGCCGACACGGGCAGCACGGCCGCCGCGAAGGCGCCGCCCAGCGCGGCCTGCATGAACTTGCGGCGCGAGAACGGAACGTGGGGAACCAGGCTGTCGACTTCGGGTTTCAACATGAATGCACTCCTCGTTTGGGCGCCGCCGTCACGACCACAGATTCGACCTGACGTGGCATCACACTGGCGGACGGCGCGGATGTCGCGGCGGTTGGCACCCCGCCGCAAGCGGAAACCCGCACAAGATGCCCAATAATCCGTTGTCGCGTCAACTGTCGGAAGTGTAAGACTCGATTACGACGATGTAATCCAGTGGCATCCGTAACGGTATCGATGACGCGGACCGGCCCGGCAAGTCCATCCGCGGCCTGCACGCGGCGAGCGCCACCGCGCGATCGAAGGCTTGCGGATTGACACGGAACGACGCGCAATAAACAGGCCCGGTGGGCCAATCCGCGGTCGAACGGCATCCGAAACGACAACGGGCAGGGAACCCGTCCGATGCGGGTTCCCTGCCCGTTCAATGCACGAACGTGCGGTCAGTGCAGCTTGACGCGCGGCAGCGTCGTGCGGCGCAGCCAATGCGCGACCGTATCGAGCATCATGCGCGGATAGCCGTGCAGCGCCGCGACGTGCAGCCGGTACAGCGACATGTACATGAAGCGCGCGAACAGCCCTTCGATCAGCATGTTGCCGCCGATCAGCCCGCCCATCAGGTTGCCGACCGCGCTGAAGTGGCCAAGCGACACGAGCGAACCGAAATCGCGATACGTGAACTCGGGCAGCGGGCGCCCGTCGAGCCGGCAGCCGATCGCCTTCAGCAGGAAGCTCGCCTGCTGGTGCGCCGCCTGCGCGCGCGGAGGTACGTTGCGCTCGTTGCCGGGCCATACGCAGGCCGCGCAATCGCCGAGCGCGAATACGTTGTCGTCGGTGAAGGTCTGCAGCGTGCGGCGCACGTCGAGCTGGCCGAGCTTGTTGACCTGCAGGCCGTCGAGATTCGACAGCACGGACGGCGCCTTGATGCCGGCCGCCCACACCGTGAGATCCGCACGCACCGTCTTGCCGCTCGCGGTATGCACGACACCCGGCGCGACCTCGGTCACGCGCTCGGCGAGCATCAGTCGTACGCCGAGCTTTTCGAGCAGCTCGGCCGTTGCGGTCGAGACGCGCTCCTGCAGCGCAGGCAGAATCCGCGGCCCCGATTCGATCAGCACGATGCCGACGTCGTGCTGCGGGTCGAGCTTGTGCAACCCATAGACGGACAGCACCTGCGCGGTGTTGCGCAGCTCGGCGGACAACTCGACGCCCGTCGCGCCACCGCCGACGATCACGACCTGGATGCGCGGCTCGGCCGTCGCCCCCGGCGCGGGCTGCGCCGGCGCCTGGTGCTCGGCACGCATGCACGCGGCGATCAAGCGCTTGCGGAAGCGCTCGGCCTCGCCGACCGTATCGAGCGCGATCGCGTTTTCGGCCGCGCCCTGCACGCCGAAGAAGTGCGTCGTGCTGCCGATCGCGATCACGAGCGTGTCGTATTCCAGGTCGCGCGCCGGCAGCAGTTCCGCGCCGTCGCTGTCGTTGACGGGCGACAGTGTGATGCGCTTCGCCGCGCGGTCGAGCGCGGTCAGTTCGCCCTGCTGAAACTCGAAGCCATGCCAGCGCGCCTGCGCGGCGTATTCGAGTTCCTGCGTGAACGGGTCCATGCTGCCGGCCGCGACCTCGTGCAGCAATGGCTTCCAGATGTGGGTCGGATTGCGGTCGACGAGCGTGACAAGCGCACGTGCGGGACGATTGCCGCGCGCGCCGTAACGGTCGCCGAGCCGCGTCGCCAGTTCCAGGCCGCCCGCGCCGCCGCCTACGATGATGATCCGATGCATCCGATTCCCCCTTTGCGATTCGAAACTTCTGCCGCCGGACGATTCAGACGCGATGCGTTCGCGCCGTCCGCTGGATTAACCGGTTCGGACATCATCGATGTGCAGTTCGAAACACTTCGATGCGTCCGATCCTGGAACGCGGGGCACGCTGCCCCCGCGACAATGACCTGACTGACTTGCATTGTCCGGGAGCTTGCGCGTTGACCACAAGCAAACCATCTCGATATTCAGCATCCCTGCAACAATATGCCGCAGGAAACGGGAATCGAGCGGGGGTGCGTCAGTGTGCCTCTTCCCAGTTCGCGCCGGCGCCCACTTCAGCGACCAGCGGCACCTTCAGCTTCGCCACACCGCACATCATTTCCGGCAGTTTCTCGCGCACGAGCGACAGTTCGTCGTCGGGCACCTCGAGCACCAGTTCATCGTGAACCTGCATGATCATCCGCGACGCGAGCCGGTCGCGCGTGAGCCAGTCGTCCACCGCGATCATCGACAGCTTGATCAGGTCGGCCGCCGTGCCCTGCATCGGTGCATTGATGGCCGCGCGTTCAGCGGCCTGACGGCGCGGGCCGTTGCCGCCGTTGATCTCCGGCAGCCACAGGCGGCGGCCGAAAACGGTTTCAACGTAGCCCTTCTCCTTCGCCACCGCGCGCGTGTCTTCCATGTACTGCGCAACGCCCGGGTAGCGCGCGAAATAACGGTCGATATACAGCTTCGCCGCATCGCGCGTGATGCCGAGGTTCGACGCGAGGCCGAACGCGCTCATCCCGTAGATGAGCCCGAAGTTGATCACCTTCGCAATCCGGCGCTGGTCGGAGTTGACCTCCAGCGGCGTCACGCCGAACACTTCGGCGGCGGTTGCACGGTGGATGTCCTCGCCCTGCGAGAACGCGCGCAGCAGCGACGCGTCGCCGGAAATGTGCGCCATGATCCGCAGTTCGATCTGCGAATAGTCGGCCGAGACGATGCGGTGACCCGGCGATGCGATGAACGCCTCGCGGATCCGCCGGCCTTCGGCCGTGCGCACCGGAATGTTCTGAAGATTGGGATCGTTCGACGCGAGACGGCCCGTGACCGCGACCGCCTGCGCATAGTTCGTGTGCACGCGGCCCGTTGCGGGATTCACCATGCGCGGCAGTTTGTCGGTATAGGTCGACTTCAGCTTCGACAGCCCGCGATGCTCGAGCAACAGCTTCGGCAGCGGGTAATCCTCGGCCAGCTTCTGCAACACTTCTTCGTCGGTCGACGGTGCGCCGCTCGGCGTCTTCTTCACGACGGGCAACTGCAGCTTCTCGAAGAAGATCTGCCCGATCTGCTTCGGCGAGCCGAGATTGAACTCGCCGCCCGCCAGTTCGTACGCTTGGCCCTCGAGCTCGATGAGCCGCGTCGCGATCTCGCTGCTTTGCGCCTGCAGGCGTGCGTCGTCGATCAGCACGCCGGTGCGCTCCATCTTGCGCAGCACGAGCGACACCGGCATCTCGATCTCGCGGTACACGCGCTCGAGGCCCGGCTCGCGCGCGACCTGCGGATACAGCACCTGATGAAGCTGCAGCGTGATGTCCGCATCTTCGGCCGCATACGCGGCAGCCTGCTCGAGCGCCACTTCGTCGAAGCCGATCTGCTTGGCGCCCTTGCCGGCCACGTCTTCGTACTTGATCGTCTTGACGCCCAGATGACGCAGCGCGAGGCTGTCCATGTCGTGCGTGCGGTGCGATTCGAGCACGTACGATTCGAGCAGCGTGTCGTGCTCGATGCCGTTCAGCGCGATGTCGTAGTTCGCGAGCACCTGCGCATCGTACTTCAGGTGCTGCCCCACCTTCTTGCGATCGGCCGATTCGAGCCACGGCTTCAGGCGCGCGAGCACGTCGTCGATCGGCAACTGCTCGGGCAGGTCGGGGCCGCGATGCGCGACCGGAAGATACGCGGCCTTGCCCGGCTCGACCGAGAACGACAGGCCGACGAGCCGCGCGATCATCGGATCGAGCGACGTGGTTTCAGTGTCGAACGCGGTCAGCGCGGCCGCATCGATCTTCGCGAACCATGCGTCGAACTGTTCCCAGGTCTGGATCGTGTCGTATTCGCGGACGATGTCCGCCGCGACCACTTGTGCCGGCTCGCCTTCCGGCGCATCGGCGCCGCCGTTTTCGGCGGGCGCGCTGTCGACTTCGCGCAGCCACGTCTTGAAGCCGTAGCGCGCGAAGATATCGCGCAGCAGGTCGCGTGCTTCGCCGTCGCTCTTCAGCGACGCTTCGATCGATTCGAGATGCGGTGCGAGATCGCAAGCGGTATCGACGGTCACGAGCTTGCGGCCGAGCGGCAGGAAGTCGAGCGCGCGGCGCAGGTTGTCGCCGACCACCCCCTTGATCTCGCCTGCGTGTTCGATCACGCCGTCGAGGCTGTCGTATTGCGACAGCCACTTCACGGCCGTCTTCGGTCCGCACTTCTCCACGCCCGGCACGTTGTCGACGGTGTCGCCGATCAGCGCGAGGTAGTCGATGATCCGTTCCGGCGGCACGCCGAATTTCGCGATCACGCCGTCGCGGTCGAGCGTCTCGTTCGTCATCGTGTTGACGAGCGTGACGTGAGCGGTGACGAGCTGCGCGAGGTCCTTGTCGCCGGTCGACACGATCACGTTCATGCCGTGCTGCTCGGCTTCGCGCGCGAGCGTACCGATCACGTCGTCGGCCTCGACGCCCTCGACCATCAGCAGCGGCCAGCCGAGCGCACGCACCGCGCCGTGAATCGGCTCGACCTGCAGTGCAAGATCGGGCGGCATGGACGGGCGGTTTGCCTTATAGTCGGCATAAAGGTCGTCGCGGAACGTCTTGCCCTTTGCATCGAACACGCAAGCGCTATACTCTGCACTGACTTCCTTGCGCATACGGCGCAGCATGTTGATGATTCCGTAGAGCGCTCCGGTCGGCTCCCCGCCAGGGCCACGCAAATCAGGCATCGCATGGTAAGCCCGATACAGATAGCTCGAACCGTCAACCAATAGCAGGGTCTTACCTTCCAGATTTCGTTCTTCAGGCATTATGAACAAGAGAAAAGTGATTCCGAGTCTGCGTTCGCTCGCAGATCAAGAACGCGCGACGGCCAAGAAGGCGCGCGCATCGTGGCAGATGTTCACGATTATGGCAGAGTTTATCGAGGCGACCGAGTACCTGTCGGAGATCCGCCCGGCCGTCAGCATCTACGGTTCTGCCCGTCTCAAGCCCGATACGCCGCACTACAAGCTCGCGGTGCAGATCGCACGCAAGCTGTCCGACGCCGGCTTCGCCGTGATCTCCGGCGGCGGCCCCGGCATCATGGAAGCCGCGAACAAGGGTGCGCACGCCGGCAAGGCGCCGTCGGTCGGCCTGAACATCGAGTTGCCGCATGAGCAGGCTGGCAACCACTATCAGGACATCTCGCTGCGCTTCCGCCACTTCTTCACGCGCAAGGTCACGTTCGTGAAGAACTCCGACGCGGTGATCGTGATGCCGGGCGGCTTCGGCACGCTCGACGAACTGTCCGAAGTGCTCACGCTGATCCAGACAAAGAAGTCGCGCCTCGTGCCGATCATTCTCGTCGGCAGCACGTTCTGGCAGGGGCTGCTGCAATGGTTCCGCGACCAGTTGATCCCGAACGGCCTCATCAATCCGGAAGACATGGACCTGATGCAGGTGATCGACGATCCCGACCAGGTGCTCGACGCCGTGCTCGCGTTCTACGAGGACAGCGGCGAGGAAGAAGGCCCGGACGGCGACGGCCAGCCGCCGCGGCCCGAAGAAGACCGCATGTTCTATCTGTAATTCGATCGGTGTCGATGGCCGGCCTCTCGGCCGGCATCCCGCTTCCCGCGCGGCAGGCATGGCGATTCCGCCACCTGCCGCGCGACATTTTGTAACGCCGCATTAATCGCGCTGCGCGGCCGCGCGCCGCGAATGTCAAATCCGGGTGGCCTGTGCCGCGCAATGCGGGCGCCACGTTCCGCGCGTGTGGCCAGCCATTGTCAAATTGCGCCGCCCGCCACGCGCCCGCTACATCTGCCGGGCGCCAATCCACCGTTACAAATGCGCCTCGCATTTTTCGCGGTTCGCCAGCACACTGCATCTCGTCGGCGCGGCGTCCCCCCGGTGGAACGATCCCCCTCGCGTCCATCGCGTCGCGCCGGCATTTTGACAACGACACCACGGAAAACAACATGAAACGCTCGCTGATCGCCCTCGCCTTCACCGGCCTCGGTCTTTCGCTGTCCGGTCTCGCCCACGCCGTCAACGTCGACGTCAACATCGGCACGCCCGCGCCGGTCGTCGTCGCGCCTGCGCCCGTCGTCGTTGCGCCGGCACCCGCAGTGATCGTCGGCTGGCACGGAGACCGCTACTGGGACGGGCGCCGTTACTGGGAACGCCGCGAGTGGGAAGACCACCAGCGCTATCGTGGGCACGAAGGCCGCGGCGGCTATCACTGCCCGCCGGGACACGCGAAGAAGGGTGAGTGCTGAGCATCTGAACGACCAGCCGATCGGCCCGCGCACTGACATGTAAAGAAAAAGGCCGCACGCGAACGAAGGTTCGCGTGCGGCCTTTGTCGTTGGGCGTGCGGCTGCGCTGTCGCGTTACTGGAACGCGACTTCCGCAAAGCTCCGCAGTTTCCGACTATGCAGCTTGTCGAGCCCGTTCGTGCGCAGGATCTCCATCGCCTTCACGCCGATCTGCAGATGCTGGTCGACCTGCCCGCGATAGAACGTGTCGGCCATGCCCGGCAGCTTCAGCTCGCCGTGCAGCGGCTTGTCCGATACGCACAGCAACGTGCCGTACGGCACGCGGAAACGGAACCCGTTCGCGGCGATCGTCGCGCTTTCCATGTCGAGCGCAATCGCGCGGCTTTGCGACAGCCGCTGCACGGGCTCGCGGTGATCGCGCAGTTCCCAGTTGCGGTTGTCGACGCTCGCGACCGTGCCCGTGCGCATCACACGCTTCAGTTCGGCGCCTTCGAGCCGGGTGACTTCGGCCACGCCGCGCTCGAGCGCGAGCTGCACTTCGGCGAGCGCCGGGATCGGCACCCACAGCGGCAGGTCCGCATCCAGCACGTGATCCTCGCGCACGTAACCGTGCGCGAGTACGTAGTCGCCGAGGCGCTGCGTGTTGCGCAAGCCCGCGCAGTGACCGAGCATCACCCACGCATGCGGACGCAGCACCGCGATGTGATCGGTGATCGTCTTCGCGTTCGACGGACCAACACCGATGTTGACCATCGTGATCCCGCTGCCGTCCGCGCGCTTCAGGTGATACGCGGGCATCTGCGGCAGCCGCGGCGGCGCGGCGCCTTCGGCCGGCTCGCTGCCGAGGTTCGCGTTGTACGTGATGACGTCGCCCGGCTCGACGAACGCGCTGTACTGGCTGCGGTACTCGCGCACGGCGGGATCGGTGCTTTCCGTCATCAGCGTGCGGCCGAGCTTCACGAATTCGTCGATATAGAACTGATAGTTCGTGTAGAGCACGTAGTTCTGGAAGTGCGTGGGCGACGTCGCCGTGTAGTGACGCAGCCGGTGCAGCGAGAAGTCGACCCGCGCGGCGGTAAACAGCGCGAGCGGATGCGGCTCGCCGGGCGCCGGCTCGAACGTGCCGTTGACGATGCGATCGTCGAGGTACGACAGGTCGGGGGTGTCGAAGATGTCGCGCATCGCGAGCAGGCGGTCGCGGTCGAGCTCGCCTTCAAGGTGGATGCCTTCGGGAAACGCGAAGTGGACCGGAATCGGCTGCGACGAGACGCCGATCTCGATCTTCACATGGTGGTTCTTCGACAGCAGGCGCAGTTGCTCGCGATAGTAGTTCGCGAACAGGTCGGGACGCGTGACCGTCGTCTCGAACACGCCGGGGCCCGCGACGAAACCGTACGAACGGCGCGAATCGACGTGCGTGTTGACGTCGGTACGAATCCGCACGAACGGGTAGCACGCACGCACGTGCTCGGTGATCGGTTCGTGGCGGCGATAACGCGCGAAGGCATCGCGCAGGAAGCCCGTATTGATGTCGTAGATGGCCGACAGCCGCGCGACCGCGGCAACGGAATCGTCGAATGCCTCGACGGGCGGGCTCTCGGGTGTCAGCACCCGATGCCGGCGGCTCAAGTCGTTCTTCATTTTCATCACCTCGTCTGATCGAACGACATTACCACGGAACCCGGTCACGCTCATGGCCACCCGCTTGCACGCCGCTTGCACGCGAGGGCCGGGCCGCGCGCAGTATTTGCTAAAATCGGAAGGTTCACTGGAGACTCATCATGAAGCCGCTCATTCTCGTCGCCGCTGCCGCCGTGTTTGCTGGCACGTTTGCCGCTGCCGGCGCCGCTCACGCCGCCGGCGGCACGCCCGACGCCGACGCGCAGGCCCGGGCCGAGGCCAACGAAGCCGCCGGCCTGCCCGATCTCCGCAAGATCAACCGGCCGGGCGCCGAAGTCACGTCGAAAGTCGACTTCGCCAACATCCGCCGCACGCCGAGCTTCCATGAAAAGAGCAAGAACGGCACCGAGGTCACCGAATATCGCGATCGCGGCAAGCCGGTCGAAATCGACGTGAAGTCGAACTTCGGCACGCGCTACCAGATGAGCTCGACGCTCGACACGTCGCCGAAACCGCACGACGCGGGCGTCCCGATCACGCGCCTGCCGTCGGTCAACCTGCGCTACTGATTTCCCGCCACGCCGCGTCGTTCCCGACGCGGCGCGCCGGCTCCCCCTTCACCCCTGTCGCGCTGCACGCCAAGCGCGTGCCGACAACTGACCAGACGCATCCCGCATGGCCGTTTTCACCGCTGTTTCCGACTCCGATCTCGCGCAATGGATGCGCCACTACGAACTGGGCGACGTGCTGGCGTTCCGCGGCATTCCGTCCGGCATCGAGAACAGCAACTTCTTCCTGACGACGACGCGCGGCGAGTACGTCCTGACGATCTTCGAAAAGCTGACGGCGGAACAGCTGCCGTTCTACCTGGACCTGATGCGCCATCTGGCGAGCCACGGCGTGCCGGTGCCGGATCCGATCCCGCGCGACGACGGCGCGCTGTTCGGCGAACTGCACGGCAAGCCGGCGGCGATCGTCACGAAGCTCGACGGCGCCGCCGAACTCGCGCCGGGGGTCGAACACTGCATCGAGGTCGGACAGATGCTAGCGCGCCTGCATCTCGCGGGGCGCGACTATGCACGCCACCAGCCGAACCTGCGCAGCCTGCCATGGTGGCAGGAGAACGTGCCGGCGATCGTCCCGTTCATTTCCGACGCGCAGCGCACGCTGCTCGAGGACGAACTCGCGCATCAAGCCGCGTTCTTCGCGTCCGACGACTACGCGGCGCTGCCGAGCGGCCCGTGCCACTGCGACCTGTTCCGCGACAACGTGCTGTTCGCGCACGCGGCGCCCGGCACCGGTCATGACGTACGGCTCGGCGGCTTCTTCGATTTCTATTTCGCGGGCTGCGACAAATGGCTGTTCGACGTCGCGGTGACCGTCAACGACTGGTGCGTCGACCTCGCGACGGGCGTGCTCGACGTCGCGCGCGCGGACGCGCTGGTGCGCGCGTACCAGACGGTCCGGCCGTTCACGGCCGAGGAGCGCCGCCACTGGAGCGACATGCTGCGCGCGGGCGCGTACCGCTTCTGGGTGTCGCGCCTGTACGACTTCTACCTGCCGCGCGCCGCCGAAATGCTCAAACCGCACGACCCCGGTCATTTCGAACGCATCCTGCGTGAACGTATCGCCCACACGCCCGCGCTTCCCGAGACCCATACCGCATGCAACTGATCGAAGTACCCGCGAAAGCGGGCTATGTCTGGTTCCGTCAAGGCATCTGGCTGTTCCGCCGGAACCCGCTCGCGTTCATCACGCTGTTTTTCACGTACCTGCTGGCGATCACGCTGGTGTCGATGGTGCCGGTGATCGGCGCGGCGCTGCCGCTGCTGTTCATCCCCGGCATCGCCGTCGGCTTCATGGCCGCGTGCCGCGACACGGTAGCCGGCAAGCCGGTGATGCCGACGATCCTCATCGACGGCTTCCGCTCGTACGGCTCCGCGACGACGCAGCGGCTGCTCGTGCTCGGCGTGGTCTATGTCGCACTGATGGTGCTGGTGTTCGCCGCGTCGTCGCTCGTGGACGGCGGCGGGCTGCTCCAGATGATGCTGGGCGCGACGAACGACGCGAGCCCGACGCCGGAAACGCTCGCCGCGCAGGGCACGCTCGGCGCGCTGCTGCTGGCGACGCTGCTCTATGCACCGGTCTCGATGCTGTTCTGGTTCGCGCCGGTGCTCACCGCGTGGCACGACATCCCGCCCGCCAAGGCGCTGTTCTTCAGCATCGTCAGCTGCTGGCGCAATCGCGGCGCATTCGTCGTGTACGGGCTGCTGTGGTTCGGCGTCGCGATCGGCACGTCGTTCGGCCTGTCGCTGCTGCTGCAGGCGCTTGGCGCCGGCGCCTATGTGCTGACGATCATGATGCCGGTGACGATCATCATCGTCACGATGATGTACTGCTCGTTCTACGCGACTTATCGCGGCTGCTTCGGCGTGCAGGAACCGGGCGCCGCGACGCCCACGTCCGGCCGCTGACGCCGACTCGGCCGGCGCACGCCGCCGGCCGGCCATCCCCTTCCCCGCCAGCCCGGCGCCCGATCCTCCGCGCCCCGCCCCTGTTCAATCGAATCTTTTGCGCGCAAAATAATTTGCGTGCAAATCGTTAGCGCGTCCGCCGCGCCGCCCGAATCATGGACCGCCTGCCCCCGCTTCCCCAGACGCTCGACGAGCAATTGTGCTTCGCGCTCTACTCGACTTCGCATGCGATGACGAAGGCGTACAAGCCGCTGCTCGACAAGCTGTCGCTGACCTATCCCCAATATCTGGCGATGCTCGTGCTGTGGGAGCGCGACGACATCGCGGTGAAGGACATCGCCGCCCGCCTCGACCTCGACCCGGCCACCGTCACGCCGTTGCTGAAGCGGCTCGAGGCGCTCGGCTACGTCGAACGCGCGCGCAGCGCGACCGACGAGCGCGTCGTGAACGTGCGCGTGACGGCGGAAGGCCGCGCGCTGAAGGACAAGGCGCGCTCGGTACCCGCCGATCTCTTTTGCGCGATGCAGCAAACGCCCGAGTTCCTGGTCAGGTTGCGCGCGGATCTCCAGCAGTTGCGCAACGCGCTGTCGGCCGCCAACGAAGGCTGACGAACCCGCGATCGCAAACAGGCCCGGCACTGCCGGGCTTTTTCTTCAAAATTTCATTTGCACACAAATCATTTGTGTTCTATATTTTCTTCGTGGCCGGCGACAACCCGTCCGACCGGACCGCTTCCTCCCATTCTTCCGACAGGAGCTGCACCATGAACATTCTGTACAAGACCAGCGCCACGAGCACGGGCGGCCGCGATGGCCGCGCGGTATCCGCCGACAACAGGCTGGAAGTGAAGCTGGCCGCGCCGCGTGAGCTCGGCGGCACGGGCGCGGAAGGTACGAACCCGGAGCAGCTGTTCGCCGCAGGTTACTCGGCCTGTTTCCTCAGCGCGATGAAATTCGTCGCCGGCCAGAACAAGCAGGCGCTGCCGGCCGACACGCAGGTGACCGCGGAAGTGGGCATCGGCCCGAACGACGCAGGCGGCTTCGGGCTCGATATCGAACTGCGCGTATCGCTGCCGGGACTCGACAAGGCCGACGGACAGGCGCTGGTCGACAAGGCACACCACGTGTGCCCGTACTCGAACGCGACCCGCAACAACGTGCCGGTGCGCCTGACGGTCGTTTGACGCGACGCGCCGCGCCCGCACGGCGCCGAATGCAAAAAGGGCGTGTGCGGCTGCTTGCCGCACACGCCCTTTTGCGTGATTCGCCGGACCGGCTGACGCGCCGGCCCGCGCTGCGCTGCTTAACGCGAGCCGAACGAGAACGGACGGTTCATCGCCGCTTCGCGATCGATCTTGCGCATGCGGAATTCGAGATCGTAGATGTCGGTTGCTTCGGACAGGTACGCGTCGGCGCGCTCTTTCGCGGCCTTTTCAGCGTTCTTGGTCAGCATCAGGAAGAGGTGGCTCAGCAGGTACATGTTCGATCTCGCAATCCAAAGGTTCTTTGACTAGGGTTTTCCCGAATTATAGGGAAAACCCTAGGCTTTGGCTAGCGTCGATCAGACGGTGCGTCGTTCGGTCGCCACAGTGCGACGATTCTCTTCGAAAAAGGACCAGATCATCGCACTTGCGTCGGGGCCGACCGCCGCATGAAACGGCACCGCTTCGTCGCCGCCGGCCCATTCATGGGCGAGCCCTTTCACGTGACAGAGCCGGACGATCGACTCGCCGTCGCGACGGACGTCGGTGATCTGCACGCCTGCCTCGCGCGTCTCCACACGCTCGCCGCCGCGCAGTGCGCCGCGGCTGTCCGCGAGCCCGTTCAGGCGCATGAACTGCACCGTGAGCTGGTCGGCATTCTTCGGCGCGACGACATGGTCGCCGTCGCCCTGCACGATCAGCGCGGGCATGCCCGGATGCGCGCCGGCGTCGACCAGCGTGTCGACCACCGCGGCCGGGTTCTGCCGCAGGCCGCGCCGCATCACGTCCATCGCGCTGATCCCGGAATTCGCCTCGCCGAGCGCGGGGCCCGAGTGCAGCGCCACCGCCGCGAAGCGGTCCGGATGGTGCAGCGCGAGCAGCGCCGCCAGGCCCGCGCCGGCCGACAGCCCGGCGACATAGACGCGCGATGCGTCGAAGCCGTGCTCGTCGACGAGCGCATCGACGAGCGACGCGACCGTATCCGCCTCGCCGCGGCCCGCGCGATCGGTGTCTTCGTACCAGTGCCAGCAGCCATGCGCATGGGCGCGCAGCGACTGCTCGGGGTACAGCACAGCGAAGCCGTACTTGTCGGCCAGCAGGTTCATCCGGGTGCCCTGCGCGAACTCGTCGACCGATTGCTGGCAGCCGTGCAGCATCACCACGAGCGGTATCGCGCCGCGCCTGCGGCCGGACGGGACGTACAACCCGTAGGCGAGCTGCTGGACCAGGCGGCCGAGCGCGGGCGCCATTGGATGCTCGCCGCGCGTCCACTCGCCGCCCGCCCATGCAGCCGCGCGCGGCCGCACGCGCGACTCGCGCGGCGGGGACAGATCGGTAGCGGCACTCGACGCCGCAGCCTCGAGCGTATCGCGCGCGATTCGCTGGGCGTCGCGCGTCGCACGTTTGGCGGCCGGAGACAGCACACGTTTCATGCCGCCCAGCCATACCTTTGTCAGACTTTTGGTCATCGATCAGGCTCGCAGTCAGGAAAAATAGGGATATAACATTGGGTGCATCGTTCGACTTTGTGCAATGCACCATAACATTGTTTATGGGATTTTTCCTGCACGCGGATAGTTCCCCGCGGGGCAAAAAACGGGCCTCGAGCACACGCGGCGCTATACTGGGGTTTGGCCGCTTGTATCCGTTGTAGTCGTTCTTTCCGGCTCGCGCGTTGATTTGAGCATTCGTCCCGCCTCTGCTCGTTCCCCTCCCGATGTTCGACCTGCCCTCTCACCTGTGGATCACGATCACCTCGTTCGGTGGCGCCGGCCTGACCTTGCCGCTCGCGATCACGATCGCCGTGTGGCTGGCCCTCGGTTACTCGTGGCAGCGCGCGGCCGCGTGGCTCGGGGTGCTCGCGGCCGCGATCGGGGTCGTCGCGCTTACGAAGATCGCGTTCCTCGGCTGGGGCATCGGCATCCGCGCGTGGGACTTCACGGGATTCAGCGGCCACGCGATGCTGTCGACGTCGGTCTATCCCGTCGCGATCTTCCTCGCGCTGGTCCGCACGCGCATGCCGGTGCGGATCGCCGGCATCGCGCTCGGGCTCGCGGCCGGCATCGCGGTCGGCGTGTCGCGCGTCGCGCTCGACGCACATTCGCCGTCGGAATCGATCACCGGCTGCATCGTCGGCGCGATCGCCGCACTGGCGTTCATCGCCGGCTCGTGGCGCGCGGTGCCGCACCGCTGGTCGGTGCCGGCGGTCGTCGTGAGCCTCGCGCTCGTCACCGTCGCGCTGCACGGCATCACGGTGCCGTCGCACCGCTGGGTGACCAAGGTCGCGCTGGAGCTGTCGGGTCACGAGCGGCCGTTCGTCCGCGCCCGCTGGAAAGCCAATCCGAACTACCGGCCGGCATCGCAGCCGTCGTCGCTGCACCGCACCGGCGGGTCGCCGCCGAGGTTGCTGCACGCGTGACGGGCCGCGCTCACGTCATTCCCGTCACCTTTCAAGTCTGAAGATTTCATGCGCGCCGTCGCATGAACGGTATGTCGAGCGTTATAACCCGCCCTATATTACGATTACAGCTTTCAACCATTCAAACGACCCGACCATGCGCTCGACCGTCCGCCCGCTCCGCCGCACCCTGCTCTGCCTGCTGCCGCTCGCCGCGCTTGCCGCGGGCATCGCGTTCAGCGCACCGGCTTCCGCCGCCGACGAGCTGGTCGTGTCGGCGGCCGCGAGCCTGACGAATGCGTTCAAGGCAGTCGGCGATGCGTATCAGAAGCAGCATCCGGACACCAAGGTGCTGTTCAACTTCGGCGCGTCGGACGTGCTGATGCAGCAGATCGCCAAGGGCGCGCCGGCCGACGTGTTCGCATCGGCCGACCAGAAGGCGATGGATCGCGCTGTGAGTGAAAAGGTCGTCGTGCCCGGCACGCGCCGCGATTTCGCGGCGAACTCGCTCGTGCTGATCGTGCCGGCGGACAGCCACGCGGCCGCGCCGACATCGCTGAACGACCTGACGGCGCCCGGCGTGAAGCGCATCGCGTACGGCGACCCGGCGTCGGTACCGGTCGGCCGCTACACCGAAGGCGCACTGCGTGCGGCAGGCGTGTGGGACGCCGTCAGCGCGAAGGGCGTGCTGGCCGCCAACGTGCGCCAGAGCCTCGATTACGTCGCGCGCGGCGAAGTCGACGCGGGCTTCGTGTTCGGCACCGACGCGGCGATCATGCCGGGCCGCGTGAAGGTCGCGCTGACCGTGCCGACGCAGACGGCCATCACCTATCCGATCGCCGTGGTCAAGGACAGCCGCCATTCCGTGCAGGCGCAATCGTTCATCGACTTCGTCGCGTCGCCGCAGGGCCAGGCGGTGCTGGCGACGTTCGGCTTCAAGCCCGCGGGCAAGTGAGCGCAGCATGATGCAGGACGCCTGGGTACCGCTGCTGTTGTCGCTGAAGGTTGCCGGCTGGGCGACCGCGCTCGACATCGTGCTCGGCGTCGCCGCCGCCTTCGCGCTCGCGCGCTGGCGCTCGCCGATGCGCGACGTGGTCGATTCGCTGCTGACGCTGCCGCTCGTACTGCCGCCGACAGTGCTCGGCTATTACCTGCTCGTGCTGCTCGGCCGGCGCGGCGTGTTCGGCGCGTGGCTCGACACGCTCGGCATCGAACTCGTCTTCACGTGGCAGGGCGCGGTGATCGCGTCGATGGTCGTCGCGTTCCCGCTGATCCTGAAATCGGCGCGCACCGCGTTCGAAAGCGTCGATCCGCATCTCGAGCGCGCGGCACGCACGCTCGGGCTCGGCGAAGCCGCGGTGTTCTTCCGCGTGACGCTGCCGCTCGCCACGCGCGGCATCCTGGCCGGTGCGCTGCTTGCCTTCGCGCGCGCGCTCGGCGAATTCGGCGCGACGCTGATGATCGCCGGCAACCTGCCCGGCCGCACGCAGACGCTGTCGGTCGCGATCTATGCGGCGGTGCAGGCGGGCGACGACAGCACGGCCAACTTCCTCGTGCTGGTGACGTCGATCACCTGTGTGCTCGTGCTGCTCGCGACCGGCTGGCTCGTGCCGTCGCGCGCCGGGCGGAGCCAGCTGACATGACGCGCCGGCCGCATCCGTACCGCTGCGCCGCACCGGTCGCGGCAAAACGCCTTCCCGTCGCGCGGGCGGTTTCCCGCACGCGCGGCGCGGCACGACGGAGGCCCGCATGAGCGTCGCCGTCGATATCCGCAAGACCTACGCGAACGCCGAACGCCGCTTCACGCTCGACGTGTCGTTCACGGCCAACACGCAGCGCGTCGTGCTGTTCGGGCCGTCCGGCGCGGGCAAGAGCATGACGCTGCTGGCCATCGCCGGCCTGCTGTCGCCCGACGAAGGCACGATCACGCTGAACGGCGAAACGCTATTCGATTCCGCGCGCGGCATCGACGTGCCGACCCGGGCGCGCCGCGTCGCGTACCTGTTCCAGGACTATGCGCTGTTTCCGCACCTGAACGTGCGCCAGAACATCGCGTTCGGGCTCACGCCCGGCCTGCGCAACCCGCGTGCGAAGTCTGTGCCGCCCGAAGTCGCGTACTGGCTGCAGGCGTTCGAACTCGACACGCTCGCCGGGCAATTCCCGTCGCAGCTGTCGGGCGGACAGAAGCAGCGCGTCGCGCTTGCCCGCGCGCTGGTCGCGCGACCGCACATCCTGCTGCTCGACGAGCCGTTCGCGGCGCTCGACGGCGCGATGCGCCAGCGCATGCGCCACGAACTCGCCGAACTGCAGGCGCGGCTCGATATCCCGATGGTGCTCATCTCGCACGACCCCGACGACGTCGCCGCGTTCGGCGACCAGGTCGTGCAACTGAACGAAGGACGCGTGCAGGCCGCAACGTCGCACGCCGAGTGGCCGACGCGCGTCACGTGATCGCGCGAAGGCGGTGGCCCTCGCGGCCATGTTGGAGCCTGAGAGAAGCCGTACGGGCGGCACAAGCTGGAACAAGCTGAAATGACGATCGAAGCCGGCGCCTCGTGCACGTTGGGCGGTGCCGGTTTCGCCTCTCCGCCCACGGTCATCGACAGAAACGGCGCGCGCTGGCACCGCGCGCGGTCAGCCCGTCACCGCGAGAATCACGCTCGATGCCTTGAACAGCGCGATCGCACGCCGGCCGGCGTCGAGTTGCAACGCGCCGACGCTGTCGTTCGTGACCACAGCCGTGAGCGTCCCGCCACCGTCGAGCGCCAGCGTCACCTCGCTGTTCACGGCGCCCGCCACGACGGTGTCGACCGTCCCGTGCAACTGGTTGCGTGCGGAGACCTTCAAAGTCGCTTCGGCTCCGCCGTCATCGTCGACCGCCAGCACGACCCACGACGCCTTCACGAGCGCGCACGCATCCGCGCCGGGCTGCAGGCCGAGCGCGTCGGCGCTTTCGTGCGTCAGCACCGCGACGATCACCTGCCCGCCGGGCAGCACGAGTGTCACCTCATCGTTCACCGTGCCGCGCACGATCGACTCGACCTTGCCGAACAACTGGTTGCGCGCGCTCGTCTTCATCCCGATCCGGCCGATCAGTGCCCAGTCGACGTCGAAGCCGGACACCGCCGCGCTCGCGGCGTCGATGAAGCGGCGATGCTCGCGCTCGATCGTGCGAAACGCGGCGATCAGCGACGTGGCGCGCGGCGTCAGCGTGGTGCCGCCACCGCCCTTGCCGCCCGTCGCGCGCGTGACGAGCGGCTCGCCGGCCAGGTTGTTCATCGTATCGATCGCATCCCACGCGGCCTTGTAGCTGAGGCCGACGGCCTTCGCCGCGCGCGTGATCGAACCGGTGTCGCCGATCGCCGCGAGCAGCGCGATGCGGGTGGCACCGCCGAGCGTCTGCTGGCCCGCGCGCAGCCACAGTTCGCCGCCCAGTTCGAGCGGCCCGGCGGAGGAGGAAGGAGGCGACGCATCGCTCATCGGTCTGTCCGAAGGAAACGGGGGGCCATTATAGTGAGCGCGCGCCGCTCAGCGCGGCTTGCCGTCGAGCCTCGGCGGGCGCAGGCTCGCGAGCAGCACCTCGGCGTCGCTCGCCGCGCGTTGCTCGAGCGCGGCACCGTAGCCGCGCACGAAGCCGAGCTGATACGCGGGCGCCGCCAGTTGCTCGAGATGATGCAGCGCGACCATCGTGTCGTTCGCCTCGCCGAGCACGCTCTGCACGCGCGCGAGCGTCTTGACCGTTTCGTTGCGGGTGCGGCGCGACGCCAGCGACGCGAAGAATTCGAGCGCATAGCGCAGCCGCTTCGCATCGATCCGCACCTGGTGCCGGGCAGCCGTATCGAGCGACGTGAGCGACGGCGATGCATACAGGTGACCGAACAACCGCCGCACGCGCTTGGTTGCGTGACGCCGCAGCGACGGCGTTTCGTCGTCGCCGGCGGCCGGCGGCAGCGCAAGCGCGCTCAGCCATTCGAGCCAGCCGAGCGTCAGGCGCGCATAGCGCGCCGAATGCAGTGCCTGGCGCAGTTCGACGCGCGCCGCCATCGCCTGGACGCGCGCGGCGTCGAGCGTGCCGTCCCAGTCGGCGCTGCCGCCATCGGCCGAGATCAGCGCGGGCAAGCTTTCGGTCGAGAATACGTCCCAGTCGCGCACCGTGCCGAGCAGCGCGGCGAGCCAGCGCAAGTCGACGCCGAAGGTGCTCTGCCATTGCTCGTCCGCGAAGCGCGGAAAGAAGCGCATCAGCGTGCGCAGCCGGCGCAGCGCGACGCGCATCTGGTGCACGAATTCGGGATCGTCGCGATCGAGCACGCCGCCCTCGTTGCCGAGCCACTGCGCGGCGATGTCGCCGGACAGCGCGAACAGCGCGGCCCGCTGCGTGCGGACGCCGGTCAGGTCGACGAGTTGCGCCTTGACCGGGCCGGCGACGGCGGGCTCGCCCGTGCACGCGCGATCGATCACGCTGGTCAACTGCACGAACGCGGGCCATGCGCCGCTGAGCTCGCGCGCGGCGGCGAACAGCGCGCGCAGCGCGGCCGTGCGTGAGGCGACGGTTTCCCAGTCGGGCGCCGCGAGGCGCAGCTCGACGTGGCGGCACGGGGGCTCGGCGCCGCCGTGCAGCGTGACGTCGTCGAGCGTCATCTCGACCACCACGCCGCTGTCGTCCGCCCATCGCCCGCGCCGCCGCTCGCTGACGAGCCGCAGCGGCGCCGGTCCGGTGGACGCGGCGACCGCCGCTTCGTCAACGGCGTCGGCCGGCACGCGATCGCCCTCGCCCGTTGCCTCCGCCGATTCCGCATCGGCGATCGGCGCCGTCGTGGGCGTGGCCACGGCGATGCCTGCGTGTTCGGCATCGAACAGTTCGCGCGCCACGACACCGGGCGCGAATACCTTCGTGCGCGACGCGACGACACGCCGCCCCTGCGCGTTCGACTCGATCCACGTCCACCAGCACTCGCCGGGGCTCGGCTCGGCCTCCTCGACCTGGCACGGCTCGATCGTCACGCGCTCCTGGCCGCGCCGCATCCGCACCTGAGGACAGATCCGCCACGCGCGGACGAGTTCGGCGCCGAAGTCGCGCTGCTCACCACGGGCCCGGCTTCCCGCCTTGACCGGCCAACCTTCCAGCGACAGGCACAACACGATTTCCAGCACACGCGACATGGAGGCTCCTGCACATGAAGAATCGCCGGCGCATCCTCCGTGCCGGCGTCGCCCGTGAAGCAGCTTCCATAGTACACGCCGTAAAAACGCGTGGGCGACGATCTGGCCCTGTCGCCCCGTCGCGCGTCAAACGACGTATTGCGCGATGCCGTTGCCGAACGACCAGTCCTCCTTCAGCACTTCGACGAGACTGATGAAGACGTCCTGCGGCCGCACGCCGGGCTGCCGCGCGAGGTTCTCCGCGATGGTCCGGTACAGCGCCTGCTTCTGCTCGAGCGTGCGCGTGTTGTTCGCCGTGATCTGGACCATCACGAGATCGTCGCTGCGTTCGATGTCGAGGTAATGGCGGCCGAAGAAGAAGTTCTCGGCCGAGTGCTCGGTCACGACCATGAAGATGTCGTCCTCGGGCACGTTGAACGTTTGCATCAGCGCGCGATGCACGCCGTCGACGAGCGCCGCACGGTAGGCGGCCGGTTTGCCTTCGCGCACTGCAATACGGGTGAACGGCATGGTCCTGCTCCTTTCGATGACGTTGAAGAACGGAAACGCAACGTCAGGTTAGGCGCGCATAACTATAATTAACAGTCATCAATCGATATTTCATTCATTTACATCAGAAATGAAAGTTCTCGACCTCGATGCGGTGCGCGCATTCGTGCTGGTTGCCGATCTCGCGAGCTTCACGCGCGCCGCCGACGCACTCGGCACCACGCAATCGGCCGTCAGCCTGAAGCTGAAGCGGCTCGAAGCCCACCTCGGCAAGCCGCTGCTCGCGCGCACGCCGCGTGTCGTCAAGCTGGCGGCGGACGGCGAAAACTTCCTGCCGGCCGCACGCGCGCTGCTCGACGCGCACGACCAGGCGCTCGGCGCGATTTCGGCCGGCACGCACCGCCTGTCGCTCGGCGTCAGCGAGCACGTCGCGGTGCCCGACCTGCCGGCCGTGCTGACGAGCCTGCACCGGCAGGATCCCGGGTTGTCGCTGGAAATGCATCTGGGGATGTCGGCGAACCTGCTCGCGCAATACGACGAACGGCGGCTCGACGCGGCGATCGTGCGGCACGAACCGGGCGAGGATCCGCCGCGCGACGACGGCACGCTGCTGTTTACCGAACCGCTCGCATGGCTCGCCTCGCCCGACTGGGCGCCACGAGCAGGCGACCCGCTGCCGCTCGCGGTGCTGGCCGGGCCGTGCGGCGTGCGGGCCGCCGCGCTGCGCGCGCTCGAGCATGCGGGGCGGCCGTGGCGCGAGCGCTTTACGGGCGGCGGCGTCGCGGCAGTCACGGCCGCCGCCGCGGCCGGGCTCGCGGTCTGTCCGCTGGCCCGGCGCGTCGCACCGCGCACGCTGGTCGACGTCGGCGCGAAATTCGGCTTGCCACCGCTGCCGCACTCGCAGGTCGTGCTGTATTCGCGCGTGCGCGACGCCCGCGCGGCGGCCGCACTGCGTAGGTTTTCCGACAGCATTGCAATCTCGGCGTAAACTAAGCGGTTTCGCCGTCCGCAATCTCCTGAAGAATTCCGATGAAGTCCGAAGCCCGCAAGCACCTCCGTGCCAACCTGCTGATGCTCGCCGCCGCCGCGATCTGGGGTTCGGCATTCGTCGCGCAACGACTGAGCCTCGACGTGATCGGGCCGTTTCTGTTTACGGGGCTGCGCTTCCTGCTCGGCGCACTGGTGCTGATCCCGCTGCTGACGTTCAACGCGGCGTCGCGCGCGCAGTTCGCGGCGATTCGCCGTGAGCCGGCATTGCTGGTGCCGGGCCTCGCGCTCGGCGTACTGCTCGCCGTATCGATCTCGCTGCAGCAGTTCGGCCTGCAGTACACGCGGGTCGCGAACGCGGGCTTCATCAGCTCGCTGTACGTCGTGATCGTGCCGCTGATGGGCGTGTTCGTCCGCCACCGGATCGGCGCCGGCACGTGGTTCGGCGCGCTGCTCGCGGCGATCGGCCTGTACTTCCTCAGCATCGACGAGCATTTCTCGGTGCTCTACGGCGACTGGTTCCAGCTCGCCGGCGCCGTGATCATCGCTGCGCACGTGATGGCCGTCGGCCATTTCGCGAAGCGGCACGATCCGCTCGTGCTCGCATTCCTGCAGTTCGTCACGTGCGGCGCGCTGTGCCTCGCGGCCGGCCTCGCGATCGAGCCGGTCAGCGTCGCGATGCTGAAGAGCGCGCTGCCGACGCTGCTGTACGGCGGGCTGCTGTCGGTCGGCGTCGGCTATACGCTGCAGGTCGTCGCACAGCGCGATGCGGCGCCCGCGCACGCGGCCGTGATCTTCAGCATGGAAGGCGTGTTCGCGGCCATCGCCGGCTGGGCCGCGCTCGGCGAGACGCTGACGCTGCGCGCGCTGGTCGGCTGCGCGCTGATGCTGGCCGGCCTGCTCGCCTGCCAGCTGCTGCCGAACGGCGATACCCGGAAAAAGGACGAGGACGCGCTGCCGGCGTGACACGCACGATCCCTATAATGGCGGTTCGCGTGATTTTCACGCCAACCGCTTCCGACAGGCCAGCTCCGTGACGTCCACTCCCGTCGATCCCGCCGCCGACCTGCTGCGCGAACGCGCAGCGCACTATGCCGCCGAGGCCGCGCTGTTCCTGCGCGACCAGGCGCTGTCCACCGCGTCGCACGACCTGCGCAGCCCGCTGAACGCGATGCACAGCTGGGCGTACGTGCTCGAGCGCCAGCTCGCCAGCGCCGACCCGAACCTGCAACGCGCGCTCGCGGGCATCCGCGCGGGGATCGACCAGCAGGTCACGCTGATCGACGACGTGCTCGACGCGCCACGCGCGGCAACGCGCACCCTCGCGATCTCCGCGCGGCCGTTCGCGCTGCGCCCGCTGCTCGACGACACGCTTGCGCTGGCGCGCTTCGCGCTCGCCGACGCCCGGCAGGTCGCCGTCGACGCGACGCTGCCCGACGGCGCGCCGTCGCTGACCGCCGACCGCGAGCGCATCGCGCAGGCGCTCTGGACGATGCTGACGACGGCAGTCGAAGCCAGCGCCGCCGGCAGCCGCGTGACGTTCGCATGCACGCGCGACGGCGCGCAGTGCGTCGCGCATGTCACCTGCGACGTGAACGCCGACGCCCTCGCCGATCCGGCGCTGCCGCATGCATTCGAACCGTTCGCGCGCCGCGAGATGCTGCGCCCGCGCGACGCGAAGCGCGTCGCGTCGGCGCTCGCGCTGTGCCAGCGTGTCGCACTCGCGCACGGCGGCACCTTCACGCACACGCCGTTCGCCGACGGCACCGCCGTCACCCTCTCGCTCTCCGTCCCTTGCGAGGCGCCGGTGTAAGCAATCGGCCGCCCGACACATTACATTTTCCTTTCTGGCCCTATACTGACGGGCCTGTCATGACTGGAGCGATTCTTTGTTACAGATCTTCGCGCTCATCGGCGCGTTGTTCCTGGTGGCCCTGAACGGGTTTTTCGTCGCGGCCGAATTCGGCCTCGTCAAACTGCGCGCGACGCGCGTCAAGACACTTGCCCGCAAGCACGGCCTGCGCGGGCGCATCCTCGCCATCGTGCACGGCCGGCTCGACGCGTATCTGTCCGCGTGTCAGCTCGGCATCACGCTCGCGTCGCTCGGCCTCGGCTGGGTCGGCGAGCCGGCGTTCGCGGAGCTGATCGGCCCGCTGCTCGACCTGATCGGCGTGCAGTCCGAACGCATCGTGCACCTGATCTCGCTCGTGTTCGCGTTCTCGCTGATCTCGTTCCTGCACATCGTGGTCGGCGAGCTGGCGCCGAAATCGATGGCGATCCGCCAGTCGGAAAAGGTGGGCCTGTGGGTCGCGCTCCCGCTCTACGCGTTCTACTGGGCGATGTATCCAGCGATCTGGGTGCTCAACAGCAGCGCGAACGCGGTACTGAAGCTCGCGCGGCTGTCGGCCGACCACGGCGGCGATGCGCACTACTCGACCGACGAACTGAAGCTGATCCTGCGCAGCCGTCGCAGCGCGGGCAACGCGGCCCAGCCGGCGCGCGGCACATACACCAACGACGAGTGGAACACGCTCGCGCATTCGCTCGATTTCTCGTCGATGACGGTGTCGGACCTGATGCGGCCGGCGCATGAAATGATCGGGCTGCGCCGCGACCTGCCGCTGCCCGACAACATGGAAATCGTCGCGCGGCACCGCTTCAGCCGCTATCCACTGTTCGAGGATGCGTCGCGCGAACAGGTGAGCGGGCTGATCCACCTGAAGGACCTGCTGCTCGCGCGTCACGCCGGTGCGGCGCTCGAGGACCTGTCCGACTACGTGCGCCCGGTGCAGTACGTGAAACCCGACACGCCGGCGCTGGAGCTGTTCCGCCGCTTCCGCAAGGGCGCGCCGCACTTCGCGCTGGTCGGCAACAAGGGCGCGAAGCCGATCGGCTTCCTGACGCTCGACAACCTGCTCGGTGCGCTGGTCGGCCAAATCCACGACGAGTTCCGTCAGGGCGACGCGGACTGGAGCCGCCTCGACGACGGCACGCTGATGGGCAAGGGCAGCCTGCCCGTCGTGTCGCTCGAGCAGGCGCTCGGCATCGACATCGACGAAGGGCGTGCGGAATCGGTCGGCGGCCTGGTGATCCAGGCGTTGAGCGATCTGCCGACCGAAGGGCAGCGCGTGTCGTTCGATCGCTTCGACGTCGTCGTGAAGAAGATGAACGGTCCGCGCATCGTGCTGGTGCGCGTCTATCCGAAGATCGCGAAGGAGGCCGACGAATGACGGCCGCCGCGCGCCGCGCGCGATGAGTCCGACGCTGCCGCGCTGCTGCGTGATCACGCCGGAGCCGGCGTCCACGTCGGCCAACGATTGCCGCGTGTTTCTCGACCGGTTGTCGGCCGTGCTCGCGCGTGGCGAAACGCTCGTCCAGTTGCGCGTGAAGTCGTTCGACGCGACCGCATTCGCGCGGCTGGCCGCCGACGCGCTCGCGCGCTGCGACGCGGCCGGCGCGCAACTGATGCTCAACGGGCCGATCGACGCGGCCGGCGTGATGCGACTCGACGGCGCGGGCTGGCACCTCGACGGCGCCGCGCTGCGCGCCGTCGCGCAACGGCCGCTGCCGGCCACGCGCCGCGTGTCGGCCGCCTGCCATGCGGCCGACGATCTCGTGCTGGCCGCGCGCGCGGGCGTGGATTTCGTCACGCTGTCGCCCGTGTTGCCGACGCTCAGCCATCCCGGCGCGCCGACGCTCGGCTGGACACAATTCGCCGCGTTGGCCGCGCAGGCCACGATGCCCGTCTATGCGCTCGGCGGCATGACGCGCGCGCATCTCGACGACGCGCGCCGCCACGGCGCGTACGGCGTCGCAGGCATTCGCAGCTTCTGGTAAGGGCGGCCGGGCGCCCCAGCACCCGGCCTTCCGGGCATCACACGCGCGGATCGGGACGCATGGCGCGCCATGCACTGTCGTCGATCCGGCGCACGTCGTGGGTCAGCGCGTAACGGTTGACGTCACCCGTCAGCCATGCAACGAGCGAATACGGCGGCAACTCCCCTTCATCGACCCGGTCGCGTGCACGTGCCGGCGTCTCGAACACGACCTGCCCTCTCGGCGCATCGAACGGCACCGCGTCGGGCGACAGGTTCAGTGCGATGGTCAACGTCTCGTCATCGGCGAGCCGCCATGACGCCAGCAGCGCATCGGCATCGCCGTCACCGCTCGCCTTCAGCGTATGCGCGTCCTGCGGCCGGCAATCGGACAACCGCGGCGCAATCAGCTTCGCGCGCACCGCGAGCGCCGACTGCACGAAGTGCGCGCGATCGACATCGCGCGCGGTTTCGTCGAAGATCAGCGGGATCTGCGGCGTGAGCAGCGACAGCGCAAGCGCCGCGAGGCCCGGGTCTGGCTCGTGGTCGCCATGCTCGCTCTCGTGCCATGCACCGTCGGACAGCACCAGCGACGTCAGCGACAGCCCTTCGGCGCATGGGCCGTCGCCCGTCGTGGCCGGCTGGAACGCCGCGCCGGCCGCGGTCAGCGCGCGAGCGAGCGTGTGGATCGACTGGTGGGGTGAAATCCCTTCGTGAGCCGACGCGTCGCGCCCCGTCAGCCGATGCAGCGCGCGTTCTCCGCAACCGTTCCACTGCGCATCGAAATGCGTATCGGCCAGATGCACCGGATGACGCTCGCTGCCGAGCACGAGGTGGATCATCCGGTCGACCGGCACGGCCGCGCGCACGCGGTCGGCGATCTCGCGCAGCCACGACGTGCCGATCCGGTCGGCCTCGCGCAGCCGCAGGCCGTCGCAACGGTATTCGTCGATCCAGTACAGCGCGTTGTCGCAGAAGAAGTCGCAGACTTCCGGATGGTCGAGCGCAAGCGGCGGCGCCTGCAGCGGATCGTCGCGCGTATGGAAGAACGGCACCGCGTAATGGCGCAGTGCGTCGGTGCCGCTGCCGAAGCGCGCGTAATCGAGTTCCAGCAGCACCGCGAGACCGTAGCCGTGCGCGTCGTCGATCAGTGCCTTCAGCGCGTCGGGGCCGCCCTCGGCCGCGAGCGGCGCGAACGGCAGGCTGTCGTGCGGCGACGCGAGCAACTCCAGCGCGGTCACGCCGAGATGCGCGAGCTGCGGCAACCGGCGGCGCACGCCGTCGAAGCCGCCCACCGCGTGCGGACGAATCGCGTACAGCGCGATGTCTTCCCACGGGCGTCCACGCCAGAACGTGTTGCGCCACGTGAACGCGCGCGGATCGACGACCTCGCTCGAGCCGTTGAGCCCGTCGGGTTGCGAACGCGATGCGGGATCGGGAATCGACGCGACATCGTCGAGCCGGTAACGGTAACGCGCGCCCGCACCGCATTCGGCGAACACTTCGAACCAGTGCGGACCGGCGGCCGTCATCGGGACGAGCGTCGGGCCGTTGCCGGTATCGAGTTCGAGCTGAACATGCGTGCTGCCCGGCGCCCACACGCGGAAATGCGTGCGCGGCGTCGTACCGAGCGCGCCGCAGGGCTGCGCGCCGGACGGCAGGCAGTGAATGTAGTGCTGCGCATACGGATCGTGCGGACAATCTGACATCATGCGCTCCTCGTGCGTGCCGAGCGGCATGGCCGCGCGATCCCGCGCGGCGCATCGGGGCCCGGCATGCGACGGCCAGGCAGGGGGGAACAAAAGTATGCGCCGGATTCACGATCGTGACGCATCGAATCCTCGCATTTTTAAATACGAATCGACCCCGGCAACGTTTGCGCGCGATGCGCGCCGAGTCGGGTAGTCCGCATACCGGAATGGCCGCTCGCCTTGTTGCGCCGCAGCCCCGCGCATACGCTCGGTGCGATGCGCGTGGACAACCCGTCCACGCCGAATTCGAGGAATCCGCCATGTCGCTCCCCACCAGCGCCGCGAAGTTCGATCCGGTACGCGCGCACGAATACGCCGAGCAATCCCGCATCGCGCTCGCCGGCTACGACGCGTGCCACGAGCTCGCCGCGTGCATGCTCGCGTCGGCGATCGGCGTGCCCGAGGCGCGACTCCTCGTCGTGGGGGCAGGCGGCACGGGGCAGGAAATCTGCGTGCCCGCCGCGCTCGAACCGGGCTGGCAGTTTACGGCCGTCGATCCGTCCGCGCCGATGCTCGCGCTCGCGCGTGCCAACGTCGAAGCGGCGGGTTTCGCCGCACGCACGCAATTCGTCGAGGCCGGCGTCGAGGCACTGCCCGATACGCCGGCCTTCGACGGCGCGACGCTGATCGGCGTGCTGCATCACGTCCCCGGCGACACGGCGAAGGCCGCGCTGCTGGACGCGATCGCGCGCCGCCTGAAGCCCGGCGCACCGCTCGTGATCGCGGGCAACTGTCGTCGCTACGCGGACCACCCTCGCCTGCTCGACGCGTGGCGGCAGCGCTGGCGGATGAAGGGCGCGACGCCCGACGCCGTGCGTGCGCAGCTTGCGAAAATCCTGCAGGGCGCGGATCCGCCGGTGGCCGAGGAAGCCGTGTTCGCGTTGCTGCACGATGCGGGCTTCGACGCGCCGCTGCGCTTTTTCTCGAGCCTGTTCTGGGGTGCGTGGATCGCGGCGCGGCGCGGCGCGTGATGGCGCGCGGCGACGGTGGCCGGCATCCGGCGATCGCGCGCCTTCTCGACACGATCCACGCGCGGCCCGCCCGTCGCAGTGCGCCCGAACGCGGTCCGGACGAACTGCCCACGTAATCCGCGTCAGCCCAGCAACCCTGCCGCGACGTTGATCGACAGTCCGAGCACGGCCATGTTGAAGTAGAACGACAGGATCGACTGCGCAAGCACCGCGCGGCGCGCGGCGCGGTTCGCGAGCGACACGTCGGCCGTCTGCGATGCGACCGCGATCGTAAACGCGAAATACAGGAAATCCCAGTAGTCGGGCTCGGGGTTGCGGTCGGGGAATCGCAGTGCGCGATCGCTGCCCGGCGAGCCGTAATAGAGCCGCGCATAGTGCAGCGTGAAGATCGTCGGGATCAGGAACCACGCACCGAACAGCGTCGCGCCCGTGACCGCGTAATGGCCGAGCCCGGCGCGAAAGCCGACGTTCTTCACGGTGGCGAGCTCGATCGCGATCGCGGCCACGCTCGCGACCGTCGCGATGCAGATGACCGTCAGCACGGTCGTCGCGCTCTCGTCCTCGCGGATCGCGATCTCGCGCACCTGGTGATGATGCGCGGTGACCATGCGCACCCACATCAACACGAGATACAGCCAGACCGTGCAATCCCAGCCAATCAGCGCACGCGCGGTCGGCCTCAGCTGAAACGGCAGCAGCACCGCGCACAGCACGCCCGCGACGAAGGCGGCAACCATGCGCGGCCGGTTGCGTAATACCTGCGGATAAAGCGTCATCGCGTGATTCCGAAAGCGAATGGAAAGGTTGTGGCCGGCATGCGAACGGCCCGCAGCGCCGCGCCGGCGGGTACCGCCCCGATTATCGCCATTCCTGCATGACGTTGCGATGGGCTTGAGCGCCTAAGATATCGGCATGACTCCCGTCCTTTGCCACCATCCCGCGAACGCGGCCGGCCGCGACTTCGTCGTCGGCGATCTGCACGGCTGCGTGGATGTGCTGCGCGCGCTGCTGCACGACATCGGCTTCGACCCGGCTCGCGACCGGCTGTTCTCGGTCGGCGATCTCGTCGACCGCGGCCCCGCGTCCGAAACCGCGCTCGAGCTGCTCGACCGCCCGTGGTGCCATGTGGTGCGCGGCAATCACGAAGAAGTGCTGAGCCTCGTATCGCACGGCAAGCTGTCGCCCGAGGCGTGGCGCGGGATCGGCGGCGACTGGGGCGCCGATCTCCCGCCGGAACGGCTGCACGCGCATGCGGCGCGCGTCGACGCGCTGCCGCTCGTGCGCGTGGTCGGCGACGGCCCCGCGCGCTTCAACGTGCTGCATGCGGAATTTTTCGGTCCGGACGCCGAACTCGACACGGGCAGCTATTCGCCCGACGTGCGCGAGCGGCTGATCTGGGGGCGCGACCTGGTCCAGGGGCTCGCCGACCCGGCCCGGCAGGCCGGCCTGTCGCTGACCTGCACCGGCCACACGCCCGTGCGCGTGCCGCAGCGCATCGGCGCGCAATGGTTCATCGACACCGGCGCGTTCGCACCGTCCGGACGCCTGACGATCGTCGAACCGCGAACGGGCGAGACGTGGTCGCTCACCCAGGCCGACGCGCGCGCACGTCATGCGGGCGACCTGCCGCTGCCCTAGGGTCTTCTGTTCACGCCAATGACGGGGCCCATACCCGCGCGTTTGCGTGCGCGAGCACAGTGCTAGCCGACCTGGTTCAGCTCGAACACCGCATCGATCGCGTTACCGTTCCAGTTGTATTCGAGATACGCCGCGTGATGACAGTCGCGCAGCAGCGTCGTGCGGAACGCCGCGAGACACTCGCCGCGCGGGTCGCGCACCGACGGATAGACGATCCCCGCGCCGCCCGCATTGCGCACCGCGCGGCCGAGCGCCTGCCCGGCGCTGTAATCGAGCGGATCGAGCAGCCCCGGATTGCGCTGCGGCCACGTGCGGATGTCGGCGACGTCACCCTGCGCGACCACCGTGTAGAGCCGCATCTGCTGGCGCATAGGCGCCTCCTTCGTCGCGGCCAGGAACAGACCGCTGTGATAGCGCGTTTCGGCGATCGCCGTATCGCGCGACCGCCCGCAGTAGAACACGCCGTAGCTGCCGTCGGAAAAGCGGCTGCCCTGCGGATTCAGGTGCGTGAACGCGGCCATGATCGGCCCCCAGCCCTGGCCGTAGCGGCGCTCGGACGGCGGAACGAGTTCGAGCGTGCCGACTTCGTGGCGAATGCGGTCGTTGGTCAGCGATTCGAGCGCATAGAGCGCATCGAAATCCTCGGCGGACGCAACGCGGTCGAACAGGTTGATGGCCGGAAAACGGGTGGGAATCACGCGATAGGCAGGTGCCCAGTCGACGACGGTCGTGGGCCAGTGTTGCACGTCGGTCGGCATCGTCACGCCCAGCCACCCCGCATCGCGTCGAGGTATTGCCGGACGGCGACCAGGTCGCCGACGTTGCCGGCGAGCATCCGGTCGAGCGCGCGCTTGCCGCCGAACGGCGCCGCGTCGTTGGGCCGCTTGACCCAGGTGTCGGCCGCGGCCGGCTGCGGCAGCAGGATCTGCAGCGCCTTGTAGATGCCGAGCAGCAGCGATAGCCGCTCGAGCGTGTCGCGCGGCAGGCGCGCCGATTCGGGCGCTGCCTTCCACTTGAAGAACGTCGAACGGCCGGGCGACCCGAGCAGCACGATCTGTTCGTCGATCGTCAGCTCCCAGTCGCGCGCGATGTTGAAGAACGCACGCAGGCCGGCCGCCGACATCTGCGCGACCGAAACCTGCCGCGAGGCGGAATGCGGATCGAAGGCGGGCTGTGACATGATCGTTAGTCTCGAAACGAATTTACTAACAAGATTAGTCCATTTTCGTATTTTTGCAAGAGTCGCCCCCGCGACGCGGACATTCCGTCCGAAAGATCGATATTTTTTGTCCATTCTGGACTGCGATTTTATTTTCTGCGTTAATGGCCGTGCGGACAGCGCACCGGGACGCGGTGCGTCCCGCAGCGACCGTGTCGCCCAGAACCGGATAGACCACGCCAAGGAACCACCATGAAGAGACTGATTGCCGCCGTTTCGATCGCCCTGCTCGCGGTATCGGCAGGCCCCGCCGTCGCGAAGGACTGGACCACGCTGCGCTTCGGCACCGACGCAAGCTACGCGCCGTTCGAATCGAAGGCGCCCGACGGCAAGCTCGTCGGCTTCGACATCGACCTGGGCAACGAGATCTGCGCACGGCTGAAGGCGAAGTGCGTATGGCTCGAGAACGATTTCGACGGGATGATCCCGGCGCTGAAGGCGAAGAAGTTCGACGCGGTGCTGTCGTCGATGTCGATCACGCCGCAGCGCGCGGAACAGATCGGCTTCACGACGAAGATCTACAACCAGCCGACGCGGCTCGTCGTGAAGAAGGGTTCGCCGCTGCTGCCGACCGCCGAATCGCTGAAGGGCAAGTCGATCGGCGTCGAACAGGGCACCACGCAGGAAGCGTATGCGAAGGCGTACTGGGCGAAGCAGGGTGCGAACGTCGTGTCGTACCAGAACCAGGACGGCGTGTATGCGGACCTGACGTCGGGCCGCCTCGACGCCGCGTTGCAGGACGAGGTGCAGGCCGCGATCGGGTTCCTGAAGTCGCCGCGCGGTGCGGGCTACCAGTTCGTCGGGCCCGAACTCGTCGACGAGAAGGTGCTCGGCATCGGCGCCGGCATCGGGCTGCGCAAGGAAGACGCCGACCTGAAGGCGAAGATCGATCGCGCGATCCTCGACATGGTCAAGGACGGCACCTACAAGCGGCTCGCGTCGAAGTACTTCGACTTCGACATCTACGGCGGATGAAGCGGCGCCGCGCGCGGACGGGTGCGATGCCCGTCGCGCGCGGCCCAACCGCCCCTCCCCCCTGCCCGCCGGACGCCGACGCCTCCCTGACGTCTGCCGTCGCGCCGGTTTCATCGTCCGTGTCGCACAACCGGATGCCGCAAGTCATTCGCAATGCAAACGGATCGCCTGCGCTGGCGACCGCAGGCGCTCGACGTCGTCAATAAGCGAAGACCGGGCGCCGGGGCACCGGTGCCCGCGTGCACATCCCCATGCGGATCGGATTGGCGAGCGGGAAAGCGCCGGCCCGGCGCGGATGACCGGGTATCAACCGGATCCGCCTCGCACCGGGCGCGGAGAGGTGGCCTGTCGACGCATGCCGGCCGGCGGCAAGGTGCGCGGTCGACCGGCGATGGGTCGAATCACTGCGATCGCGGCCTGCCGGCCGCTGCGTGTGGCGATCGTTCATTTTTCTACCCCGTATTCGAGCCGTTGCTTGTGCCGGCAACCGGACACCGCCGGTGCCCCGACGATCCGACGACGACGGCCCATGCCGTCCGGAACGGGGCCATGCTGCCCGTCCGACCGGTCATCCCCGCGGACTGCGTCCTTGCCGGTCCTCGAATGGTTCGCTGCCGAACCGGCCGGACGCCACGTCGTCGACTCTCGTACCTCAACCTGTGCAAGGAGCGGGCCAGCTTCGTTCGGGGCCGGCTGCACAAGGCTTTCATCGGACAAGCCCGCGGCCGGAACGGGCGGGACATGCAGGACGTTGCGAAACTGAAACATGCCGTGCGCAGGCGGCCTCGGCCGCGTGGCGTCACCGCCTTGCCGGACAAGGCGCGGGATGATCCGGAAAATTTTCCCGACACGGACCGCACGCCGCCGCCCGCGTTTGCCGGGTCGATTTGCGCGGCCGCCGGCAGGAAACGTTTCACGCCCTTTACATGCCGCCGGACGCCCGCGCACGGGCCGGCCGCGGACGCTTCCCGACCGCCGTTCAGCCGACGCGCTGGTGGTCGGCGTCGTCGGGCGGCGAGCCGTCCTTCCCGCCGTTGTCGCCGTTGTTGTCGTGGTCGTTGAGCCCGTGCTCGATCATCATCCGGTAGAGCGTCACGCGCGAGATGCCGAGTTCTGCCGCGGCCTTGTTGATCCGGTGATCGTTGCGCAGCAGTGCGTTCTCGATCGCGATGCGCTCGGCGAGCGCGCGCGCCTGCTCGAGCGTCACGGGCTCCGTTTCGCCCGGGGTCTCGAGCCCGAGATCGTGCGGCGTCAGCAGCCGGCTCTCCGCCATCACGATCGCGCGGCGCACCCGGTTGATCAGCTCGCGCACGTTGCCGGGCCACTCGTAGCGGCGCATCGCGTCGAGTGCCGCCGACGTGAAGCCGCTGATCTTGCGGCCGCTGTCGGCCTTGTATTTCTGCAGCACGTAATGCGCGAGGATGTCGATGTCCTTGCCGCGCGCGCGCAGCGGCGGCTCGTGAATGCGCAGCACGCAGAGCCGGTGATAGAGGTCCGCGCGGAAGCGTCCGGCTTCGACCGCGCCGTCGAGATCCACGTGCGTCGCGGAGATGATCCGCACGTCGACCGGAATCGATTCCTGGCCGCCGAGCCGCTCGATCTTCCCTTCCTGCAGGAAACGCAGCAGGCTCGCCTGGCTTTCGACCGGCATGTCGCCGATTTCGTCGAGAAACAGCGTGCCGCCGTTCGCGGATTCGATCCGGCCCGCGCGCCGCTGGTTCGCGCCGGTAAATGCACCGCGCTCGTAGCCGAACAGTTCCGACTGCAGCAGGTGATGCGGAATCGCGCCGCAGTTGATCGCGATGAACGGCCCCTTGCCGCGCGCCGAGCGCTCGTGGATCGCGAGCGCCGTCAGTTCCTTGCCGGTGCCCGACTCGCCGGAGATGAACACGCTCGCGTCGGTTTTCGCGACCTTGCGGATCGTGCTGAACAGCTGCTGCATCGCTTCGCAGTTGCCGATCATCCCGTGCTCGCCGATCGACGCCGCGTAGGCCGCGCCGTCGACGCGATCGAGCGCGGCCATCCCGCGAGCGTGGCCGAGCACGTGCGAAATCCATTCGTACGGCAGCGGCAGCGTCACGTAATCGAAACAGTAGCTGCGGATCAGCTCGCGCACGGCAGCGCCGATCGTGACGCCGGCCTGCGCGGTGGAAATCCAGCCGATCGCCGGCTGGCTCAGGCACGCCTTCAGCGCGGGATAGTCGCGCGACGTGAAGCCCGAGAAATCGACGAGCCCGGCGGCGACGTTCACGCCGGACGTCATGTTCTGCGCGGCGCCGGCCGTCTTCGCGACCGAGATATCCCAGCCGAGCCCGCGCAGTTGCGCCAGCAACGGCTCGTCCGGCGAACGCATGATCACGAACAGCTTGCGTCCGGCCTCGGGAGCGGTAACGGACACGAGCGGCGTCTCGGACGCCGTCGTCCCGCTTGCGTCGGGTGACCTTGCAACCATCGTTGTTCCCCGCTTGGCGTTGGTATCGTGCGCCGGCTTGCCGCCGCGTCCGAAGGACCTCGATCGAACTGACATATTGGCCGCATTTCCGTCCGAATAAAATCCCCCCGGCAATAATCGGACGACGGGAAGATCTTTTCTTTCATGAACGGTATATCGATACCGCCGACGCGCGGCTAGATGGGTGTTTTCCCGGTGGCGCGACGGGCGCGCAACATGGCCGCACGGGTATCGAACGCGCGAAGCCGCGCCGGTGCGGGCGCGCCGGGTCGGCACGCGATGCGAGGTATGCGGAATCGGACCGGCCGCATGCGCCGGCGCGGCCTGGCAGCCGTGGCGGCACCGGCACGCGCAACCGTTTCCGCTTGACGCCGGTCAATCATCAGACGAAAACGGGGCCGATGCACGAACGCAACACGTGCGGCGTGCGGCGCGGCCCGGCGGCCGCGTCAGCGCCCCGACGCGAGCGGCGCGAGCGCATTGGCGCGGCCGCGGCCGGCCGACGCGCCGTCGTGTTCGCCGTACGCGGCGACGAGCGCGTCGACCCGTGCGAGGTGATGGCGGTTGTCGTGGTCCCATGGGTGGAAGCCGGGCCGGAAAAAGCTCAGCCATTCACCCGCGATGCGCGGGAACAGCCCGCGGCGCGGCCCGTACAGGAACGCAATCATGCGCAGCATGCCGCGCACGCGATGCTTGATGTCGCGATCGCGCGACAACAGCGTCACGTGCAGCAGGAACACGGCCGGCCAGAACGTCAGCGTCGTCAGCAGGTATACGCCGATGCGGATCAGGTAGCGGCGCAGGCCCGGCTTCATCGCGACGTTCCAGACGTCGAACGATACGGCCTTGTGCTCCGTTTCCTCGAGCGCGTGCCACACCCACATCTGACGGTAGCCGTCGACCGAGCCCGCGAAGCGCGTCGGATCGCGCAGGAGCCAGTCGGCAAGCATGGCCGTGTAGTGCTCGGCCGCGACCGTATGCGCGAGCTGCACCGAATGCGGCAGCTTGCGCTTCATGTAACCGAGCACGGTCCAGATGCGCTTGTCGAGCTTGTGCGCGGGCAGGCGGTTCGCCTGCATCAGCGCGTTGTATTCGACGTGCTCGCGCGTATGCATCGCCTCCTGACCGATGAAGCCGAGCACCTGCCGCTTCAGAACCGGATCGTCGATCCGGTCGCGATAGTTGCGCACCGAATCCATGAAAAAGCGCTCGCCGGCCGGAAACAGCAGCGACAGCGCGTTGAAGAAGTGGGTCACGTGCGGGCCGAGCCCATGCCAGTCCTTCGCGCGTTCGACCGGCAGGTCGAAGCGCAGGTCGCGGCGCACTGGCATCACCTCGGCTGCGGTGGCGGAAGCGGCTGACTTCATGCTCGTCGTTCTCCTTGTTTTCGGGCGGCCCGTCAGCCGTTGCGGCCTTGCTGGAGCGGGCCCGGGCAGCGCATCGCGCAACGCCGAAATCTTGACATTGATAGCTGTAAAGATAGGCGTTCGCCGGCGCCGCGCGCAAGCCGCGCGGTAGACGCGCGCGTCCAAACAGGACACGGTCGGCAGCACGAAAAAAACGACGTCCGAGCAGCGTTCGGGCGGACCACGATTCGAACGCGCGCGCCGGCGTGCAACCGGCGGACGGACAACGCGCGCGCGGCTCGCAATCGGCGCGAAAGCCCCGCGCGACGGGCGTTTTGCGGGATCGCGCGGCGGCGTTCGAGGCAACGTCGAGCGGCCGGGTCGCACCGATTCATACACGCGCCCCGTTCGTGCGGTGCAACCCCGTCGATCCGGCTCGAGAAAAATTCAAACGCGCGTTCCAGTCGCGTGTCGCGCGCGCTGCGTGACCGCCGCCGCGACCGACGCGCGATCGGCACGCCGCCGGGCCCTCGCCGCCTGCGGCGGCGCCCTGCGCGCTCGCCTACAATAGCGGTTTTACCCAACCCCTTTCAGGAGAAGTCATGTCTGTCACCACGACCGCATCGGGCCTCAAATTCGAAGACCTGACCGAAGGCACCGGCGCGGAAGCGCAAGCCGGCCAGACCGTCAGCGTCCACTACACGGGCTGGCTGACCGACGGTCAGAAATTCGACTCGAGCAAGGACCGCAACGACCCGTTCGCGTTCGTGCTCGGCGGCGGCATGGTCATCAAGGGCTGGGACGAAGGCGTGCAGGGCATGAAGGTCGGCGGCGTGCGTCGCCTGACGATCCCGCCGCAACTCGGCTACGGCCCGCGCGGCGCAGGCGGCGTGATCCCGCCGAACGCGACGCTCGTGTTCGAAGTCGAACTGCTCGCCGTCTGACGACGCCGCCGGCCGACGCCCTTCCGATGGAACGCATCCCGTCTCCCGCCATCGCGCTGCGCCGTTACGACGCATGCGAAGCGTCCGACGTGCACGACTTTCACCAGGTTGTGCTCGGCATCGACGGCGCGATGGTGATGGCGGTGGACGGCGTCGGCCAGCGCATCGACCGCCACGCGGCCTGGCTGATTCCGGCCGGCGCGCGCCACGATTACGCGGGCCTCGGCGACAATCGCCAGCTCGTGCTCGACCTGCCGGCGGCGTCGCTCGCGGTGCCGCAGCGGCTGTTCGACAGCGCGCGTGCCGTGTCGATCGACCCGGCACTGACCTCGCTCGTCGCGCAGGTCGCGGCAGCGGCCGCGCAACTCGACGGACCGGCCGGCGACACGCGGCACGCGCATCGCTTCCAGTGGCAGGCCGCCGCGCGTCTGTGCGACGCACTGCTCGGCGATGCCAGCCTCGCCTCGCCCGCCGCGGGCCTCGATTTTGCGCGCGTCGACCGCTGGCTGCGCGCACGGCTCGCGGAGCCGCTGCGCATCGCCGATCTCGCCGCGCACTGCGGCTACGGGATGCGCCGCTTTCATCAACTGTTCGTCGACGCGTTCGGCGAAACCCCGCATCGCTACCTGCAGCGGCTGCGGCTCGACGCCGCCGTCGTGCTGCTCGCCGACGGCCGCCATCCGCTCGTCGACATCGCAGGCATGGTCGGCTTCGCCGACCAGAGCACCTTCACGCACGCGTTCACGAAGCGTTTCGGCGTCGCGCCGGGGCGCTGGCGCGGCGAACGGCACTGAGCGGCCCGGCTACGCCGATTTTCCGCAGCGCCAACCGCACTTGAGCCGATCGCGCCGGTACGTCACGGCCGGATGGTTGTCGGCCGTCGCTATCCGTGTCACGTGAAGCCGTGTCGCGCGTAACAGCGGCGCGCATCGGTCCAATGGCCGCCGCTCGTCGCGAACCTGACGCGTATCGACACTTCACGCCTCCCTGAAACATCGCCTGCCCGTCGCGCCCTACGCTGGGCACATGGACAAGACCACCGCTTCCCCCGCCTTCCCGCCCGCGCTTGCCCGCCTCGTCGCGACCGTCAGCATCGGCTTCGTCGTCACGCAGCTCGACGTGACGATCGTCAACATCGCGCTCGCGCATCTGGCCGGCGATCTGCATCTGCCGGTCGCCGGCCTGCAGTGGGTCGTCGATGCCTACACGCTCGCGTTCGCGGTGCTGATGCTGTCGGGCGGCGCGCTCGGCGACCGGTTCGGCGCGCGCCGCATGTATGTCGCGGGCCTCGTGCTGTTCGCGCTCGCGTCGCTTGCGTGCGGCGCCGCCGTCGCCCCCGCGATGCTGATCGCCGCCCGTGCGCTGCAGGGTGTCGGCGCCGCGGCGATGCTGCCGAATTCGCTCGCGCTGCTCAACGATGCGTGCCGGCACGATCCGCGCCTGCGCGCGCGAGCCGTCGGCTGGTGGACGGCCGCGGGCTCGATCTCGATCGCGGCCGGCCCGGTAGTGGGCGGCCTGCTGATCGCCGCATGGGGCTGGCGCGGCATCTTTCTCGTGAACCTGCCGCTGTGCGCGGCAGGGCTGGCTGCCTCGTTCGTCTGGGTGCCCGCACGGCGCGCCGCAGCGACGCCGGCCGCGACCACCGCTTCCGTGCGTTCCGTGCGAGCGCTCGACCTGCGCGGACAGCTCATCGCGATCGCGATGCTGACCGCGCTGACCGCCGCCGTGATCGAATGGCGGCCACTCGGCTTCACGCATCCGGTCGTCGCTGGCGGCTTCGCGCTCGCGGCACTGGCCGCCCTCGCGTTCGTCGCGGTCGAGTCGCGCACCGCGACGCCGATGCTGCCGCTATCGCTGTTCCGCCGCCGCACGTTCAGCGCGGCCGTGCTGTTCGGGATCTGCGTGAATCTCACGTACTACGGCACCGTGTTCGTGCTCGCGCTGTACCTGCAACGCGTGCGCGGCGAATCGGCGCTGCAGGCCGGGCTCGCGTTCCTGCCGCTCACGGGCGGCTTCCTGCTGGCGAATCTCGCGAGCGGCCGCGCGGTCGCGCGTCACGGCCCGCGGGCGCCAATGTGCGCGGGCGCCCTGGTCGCCGCGCTCGGCTACGGCGCGCTGCATTTCATCGATGCGTCGACGCCGCTGCCGCTGCTGCTCGTGCCGTTCCTGCTGATTCCGACCGGCATGGGCTTCGCGGTGCCGGCGATGACGACGGCCTTGCTGGCGTCGGTCCACCACGAGCGCGCGAGTATCGCGTCGGCCGTGCTGAACACCGCACGACAGGCCGGCGGCGCAATCGGCGTCGCCGCGTTCGGCGCGCTCACGGGCGGCGGCGGCGCGTGGCAGACCGTGGCAGGCCTGCATATCGCAACCGCTGTGTCGGCCGGGCTGCTGGTTGCGGCCGCGCTGATCGCGACGCTGGTGCGGCCGGATGCGCATCGCGGTGCGGCGGGTGCGCGCCAAGCCGTATCGGCAGCCGATTGAGCAGAACGATCACGCGTGATCGTTCTGCTCGGCCGCACTGGCCGGCGCCGGCGAGTGCAGGCGCGTGGTGGGCGCCGCGCAGTGCGGCGTCGTAATCGGCTTGCTGGCCTCGCGTTCATTGGCGGGTGTCGTCACCGACATCGCCAAATGGCGCCTGGTCTTTCTCGTGTCGGGTGCGCCCGCGATCGCGATGCTCGTCGCGCTGTCGCGGCTGTTGCCCGATACCGATGCGCCGCGCGAACGCATCGGCTACGCGGCGCTGCCGGTTTCGATGGTGACGCTCTTGTGCACCAAGCGCATGCTGCGCGTGCGCGCGCGATCGCACTGCTGATCTTCGCTGCGTTCAGCATCTTCTGGAGCGCACTCGTGCTGCCGCTGAGCGCCCCCGCCGCATTCGAGGTCGCATGCGCAAATCGGCGCATTCGGGCTCGGCGGCGCGCTGGGCGCAGCAGCGGTGGCACGCGCGGGCCGGGCGCGGATCGCGGGCTCGGCGAAGCGACGACCGGCCCCGCGCTCGCCTGCGCGTTCTCGTGGCTGCCATTGGCGTTCGGCGGCAGGTCGATAGCGCTGCTGGTGGTCGGCATCGCGCTACTCGACGTCGGCGGACAGTTAGTCCACGTCGTGAACCAGAGCTTGACGTCCTCCCCCGCCTGCCTAAAGACGAAGGATTCCCACACCTGGCGATGCACGTCCGCATCGGAGAATGTTCACAGCAGCGTTGGTATCTCGATCATGCTCGACA
>NZ_QTPO01000010.1 GCF_003853645.1 Burkholderia sp. Bp9143
CCTTCGAGGAACGCGCGGATCGACGGATGCGTCTTGTAGCGCTGGAATTCCTCGAACGGCGACAGGTACGGGTTCGTGTAGCCGAGGCCGACCACGAAGCCGACCACGACCTGGTTGTTGTCCATGTGATACAGGAACGAGCCGCCGTACGTGTCCGACTTCAGCGGCCAGCCGGCCGTGTGGATCACGAGGCCCGGCTTGTGCTTGGCGGGATCGATTTCCCACAGTTCCTTGATGCCGATCCCGTACGCTTGCGGATCGGCGTTCGCGTCGAGCTTGAACTTCGAGATCAGCTGACGGCCCAGGTGGCCGCGGCAGCCTTCGGCGAACAGCGTGTACTTCGCGTGCAGCTCCATGCCGAGCTGGAAGTTCTCGGTCGGCTCGCCGTCCTTGCCCACGCCCATGTTGCCGGTGGCGACGCCCTTCACCGAGCCGTCGTCGTTGTACAGGATCTCGGCAGCGGGGAAACCGGGGAAGATCTCCACGCCCAGGGCCTCGGCCTGCTGGCCGAGCCAGCGCGTGACGTTGCCCAGCGAGATCACGTAGTTGCCGTGGTTCTGGAAGTTGGCGGGCAACGCCCAGTTGGGCGTCGTGATCGCGCCCGTCTCGGACAGGAACAGGAAGCGGTCTTCGGTCACCTCGACGTCGAGCGGCGCGCCGCGTTCCTTCCAGTCGGGGAACAGTTCGGTGATCGCGCGCGGGTCCATCACCGCGCCCGACAGGATGTGCGCGCCGATCTCGGAACCCTTCTCGAGCACGCACACGCCGATCTCGGTGCCTTTCTCGGCGGCCAGCTGCTTGAGCCGGATCGCGGCCGACAGCCCGGCCGGGCCGCCGCCGACGATCACGACGTCGTATTCCATCGATTCGCGCGGGCCGTACTGCGCGAGCAAGTCCTGTGTGGTCAAAATCCTGTCTCCTCCTGCGCCCCGACCGTTACGGTCAGAACTGGTCTTCCGTCAACGCGAGCACGCTCTCGTTGCCCTTCGCGCCGACGATCGACGCTTCGAGCCCGCCTGCCTGTACGAGGACGTGTTCCGCATAGCATTGTGCGATCGCGATCTTCGCATCGTAGAACGCCGTGTCGCTCGCGCGGTTCGCGTGCGCCGCCAGCAGCGCGCGCGCCATCTGCCATCCGCACAGCACCACGCCCGCCAGCTTCAGGTACGGCACGCTGCCCGCGAACACCGCGTTCGGGTCCTGCTTCACGTTCGCGACCACGTAATCCACCACCGTCGACAGCGAACGCGCGCCCTTCTCCAGCTGCGCCTTCATCGACGCGGCCGCCGCGCCGTCGACCTTGCCGAGCGCCGCGACGGTGTCGCCGATCTCCGCGATCAGCGCCTTCGCCACCGCGCCGCCGTCGCGCATCGTCTTGCGGCCGACCAGGTCGTTCGCCTGGATCGCGGTCGTGCCTTCGTAGATCGCCAGGATCCGCGCATCGCGATAGTACTGCGCGGCGCCGGTTTCCTCGATGAAACCCATCCCGCCGTGCACCTGCACGCCGAGGCTCGCCACGTCGTTCACCATCTCCGTGCTCCAGCCCTTCACGACCGGCACCAGATATTCGTAGATTGCCTGATGACGGGCCCGCGTCGCCTCGTCCGAATGGCGGTGGGCAACGTCGCTGTGCGCGGCGGCCACATAGGCGAGCGCCCGCGCGCCTTCGGTCAGCGCGCGCATCGTGCCGAGCATGCGGCGCACGTCCGGGTGGTGGATGATCGTCACCGACTGCTTGGCCGACCCGTCGACCGGGCGGCTCTGCACGCGCTCCTTCGCGAATTCCGCGGCCTTCTGGTATGCGCGGTCGGCCACGCCGATCCCCTGCATCCCGACGCCGAAGCGCGCGGCGTTCATCATGATGAACATGTATTCGAGGCCGCGATTCTCCTCGCCGATCAGGTAGCCGATCGCGCCGCCGTGGTCGCCGTATTGCAGCACCGCGGTCGGGCTCGCCTTGATCCCGAGCTTGTGCTCGATCGACACGCAGTGCACGTCGTTGCGCGCGCCGAGCGAGCCGTCCTCGTTGACCAGGAACTTCGGCACGATGAACAGCGAAATGCCCTTCACGCCTTCCGGCGCGTTCGGCGTGCGCGCGAGCACCAGGTGGACGATGTTGTCCGCCATGTCGTGCTCGCCCCACGTGATGAAGATCTTGGTGCCGAACACCTTGTACGTGCCGTCGCCCTGCGGCTCCGCGCGCGAGCGCACCAGCGCGAGGTCCGAGCCGGCCTGCGGCTCGGTCAGGTTCATCGTGCCCGTCCATTCGCCCGAGATCAGCTTCGGCACGTAGCGCCGCTTCTGCTCGTCGGTGCCGGCCGTCAGCAGCGCCTCGATCGCGCCGTCGGTGAGCAGCGGACACAGCGCGAACGACAGGTTCGATGCGTTCAGCATCTCGATGCACGGCGTCGCGATCAGCTTCGGCAGCCCCTGGCCGTCGTATTCGGCCGGATGTTGCAGACCCTGCCAGCCGCCTTCGACGAACTGGCGGAACGCCGCGCCGAAGCCGGGCGTCGCCGTCACGACGCCGTCCTTCCAGCTGCTCGGGTTGCGGTCGCCCTCGACGTTCAGCGGCGCCAGCACCTCGCCGCAGAATTTCGCGGATTCGTCGAGCACGGCCTGCGCCGTGTCGTAGCCGGCTTCCTCGAAACCCGGCAACTGCGCAACGGTGTCGATGCCCGCGAGTTCCTTCAGCACGAACAGCATGTCCTTGACAGGGGCGTTATAGCTCATGGTCGATGTTCCAATCAGGCGGTGAATGAGGCGCGCGGCCCGGGCGGCTGCGGCAAAACCGGCCAGCGCCAGGCGACGTCGTGACCCATCGTAATGCCGCGCCGGCGGTTTTCCATTGTCATATCCGGCCCACATGGTGACAAAACCGGCCATGCGATGCGCGGGGCGATGGCGGAAACGGGCGTCGGAGCAGGGTCTTACGGGCGCGGGTCTTCAGCGCACGACGACGCGCAATCGGCGTGCCGGCCGGATGGGTGGAGCGGTGAGGTCGAAGCGCCGGCGCGTCACGGTGGCGTGAACCAGCGGCAAGGGGCAAGGCCGGCGACGGGGCGCCGATCAGCGGAATCGCCAAAGGATGCCGGCCATGGGAGCCGGCGAAGGGAGCACGTTATGGGATCGCGCCCCGCACGCGACGAACCCGGCGGGACCGAACGATCCGGAATCCGGCACCGGATCGCGGAGCAGATGGCGGACGACGACCGGCCCGGGCCGGTGAAACGAGCCGGATGGCGCGCGGCATCCACGCCCACGGCGCGCCGGCCGCCCTCCGCTATCGCTTGTCCTGCGCGAGCACCGGATCGCCGAGATTCACGGAGACGGCCATCCCCTGCGGCGCCGCGTACTCGGTCATCCGGCGGCGCGACAATTCAAAGTGATCGCGGACCAGTTGCCCCGCCGCGTCGGCGTCCTGCCGTTCGAGCGCATCGATGATCTGGTCGTGCTGGACGACGGCGCTTTCGAGCGTGTGCTGCATCGTGTCCGTCGTCGGATAGCGGTAGAACATCTTCCCGAGCCGCGCGTGATCGATCAGCAGGCGGCGCAGGCTCGGCATCAGGTAGTCGTTCTGCGCGATCCGGCCGATCTCGAGGTGGAATTCGTCGTTGTAGAACACGCGGTTCGCGACGTTGCCGCTTTCGATCGCGGCGCGGAAATGCGCCTGGATCGTCCGCAGCCGCGCGATGTCGTCGGGTGTCGCGTTCAGCGCCGCCAGCTGGGTGGTCGCGATATAGATCACCGGCGCGGCAATGAAGAAGCTGCGCAGCGACTGGAAATTCATCGACGTGACACGCGGCGCCCGGTTCGTCTCCAGCTCGATATAGCCTTCCGCGGCCATCTGCCGGATCAGCTCGCGAATCGGCGGCCGCGACATGCCGAACTCGTCGGCCAGCGCCGCTTCGTCGATCAGCGCGCCCGGCGCCAGCTCCATGTTCACGATCCGGCGCCGCAAGGCCTCGCCCAGGGCCGACTTGCGATCGACCGTTTGTGCCACGTCCACCGGTGCCGACTCCCCACCCGTTCCTTTCATAACGCCCTCGTCACTTTGAAGCGCGTACTATACGGCCCCGTCCGGGGCCATGGCTAGCGCCGTTCCCTGTCCCGACGGCATGCGCACGATGCATGCGCCGCCTCCTCCTACCCCCTCACGAAAACCTCGCCTCGACGGCATGCGATACCTCGCGCCGCCGCTTCCGGTCTCCGTCGTCTCCACCATCGCCGTCGAACCGCCTCGCACGTTGAGGGTTAACCCTCGATTTCCGCGATTCGATTGTTAGACTATAGTTTGTCTACTAAGTATAGTTTATTGGACGCACGACAAAATTATTCTTCCCGGACAGGCGGATCGCGCATCAGGACACCGCCGCCGACGGCCCGGCGCCACCGCCCCGATCACCCGCACGGCCAGGGGCTGACATCGCCAACAAGGACATGGGCGCATTCGCACGCACGTGTCATTTCAACCAACGAGACACTGGATTCAGGAATGCTTAGGGTTACTTCGCCGACGGTAGAAGAGGTTGCGCAGCCTCAACGCGATGCGCGCAAGGTCCGGGTCGGCGCGCTGCCTGCCGACGACCAGGCGTGCGGCTGGTACCACACCAGCCCGCCGCGCGTGCCGCGGCCGTGCCACACCGGCACCACGAAGGCGCGCTGGGGCGTGATCGGCGCCGGCTTCACCGGGCTCGCCGCGGCGCGCCAGCTCGCGCTGAACTTCCCCGACGACGAAGTCGTGCTGGTCGACGCGCAGGAAGTCGGCTTCGGCACGTCGGGGCGCAATGCGGGCTTCGCGATCGACCTGCCGCACGACATCGGCGCGGACGACTACATCGGCGACATCGATACGGCGAAGACGACCCTGCAACTGAACCTGCTCGGCCAGTCGATCCTGCGTGCGCTGGTCGACGAACACGGGATCGATTGCCACCTGCGCGCGTCGGGCAAGTACCAGGCGGCGGTCGAGCCGCGCGGCGTCGCGGTGCTCGACGCGTACCGGCGCGGTCTCGACAAGCTCGGCCAGCCGTACGAAGTGATCGAAGGCAAGGACCTCCCCGCGCATATCGGCACCGGCTTCTACCGCAAGGGGCTGTTCACGCCCGGCACGATGCTGCTGCAGCCGTCCGCGCTGGTGAAGGGCCTGGCCGACAGCCTGCCGCCGAACGTCACGCTGCACGAGCACACGCCGATCACCGACGTCGAATACGGCGACAAGATCGTGCTCTCGCATGCCGGCGGCCGCATCGTCGTCGACAAGCTGGTGCTCTCGAACAACGCGTTCGGCATGCGCTTCGGCTTCCTCCAGCGCACGATGCTGCCGGTGTTCCTCTATGCGAGCCTCACGCGGCCGCTGACCGGCGCCGAGCAGGCGCGGCTGGGCGGCCAGCCGTTCTGGGGCGTGATTCCGGCCGACCCGTTCGGCAGCACGGTGCGCCGCACCCACGACAACCGCATCCTGATCCGCAACAGCTTCAGCTTCAATCCGAACGGCCGCCCGAACGACCGCCATCGCGAGCGCGCGCTCGCGCGCCACCGCCTGTCGTTCGAGCGCCGCTTCCCGATGCTGCCGGACGTCGGGTTCGATTACACGTGGAGCGGCTCGCTGGCGCTGTCGCAGAACCACAAGGGCTTCTTCGGCCAGCTCGCGCCGAACGTTTATGGCGCGCTCTGCTGCAACGGCCTCGGCATCACGCGCGGCACGGTGACGGGCACGCTGCTCGCCGACTGGCTGGCCGGCAAGCGCGATGCGCTGATCGACTTCCTGCTCGCGACATCGGGCCCGAACCGCACGCCGCCCGAGCCGTTCCTGTCGGCCGGCGTCAACGCGACGCTCTGGTGGGGTCAGCGCAAGGCCGGCATGGAGAGCTGAACCGGCCACCTCGCACAACCACCCCATCGCATCCAGGATTCAGCGATCGGGCGCCGCGCCAACCCCGCGCGCCCCACGGAGATCGCCCCCATTCATCAGGAAGGAAGGAGACAACAGCCAATGGCAAAAACGACGGTATCCATCGAAGACGTACCACTCAACGGATTTCACCAGTTGCTCACCGTGCGCTCGGGCGGCGGCTGGCTCATGGACGGCTACGTGCTCAGCATCATCGGCGTGGCCATGGTGCAGTTCTCGGCCGCGCTGCACCTGACCAGCTTCTGGGAAGGCATGATCGCGGCGTCGGCGCTGCTCGGCATCTTCGTCGGCGGCTTCCTCGGCGGCTGGCTGACCGACCGGATGGGCCGCCGCCGGCCGTATTTCTTCGGCCCGGTGCTGTTCATCGTCTGCTCGATCGCGCAGCTGTGGGTGCAGTCGGGCGAGGCGCTGTTCGTGCTGCGCTTCATCACCGGCATCGGCGTCGGCATCGAGTATCCAGTGGCCGGCTCGCTGCTGACCGAATTCATGCCGCGCAAGTACCGCGGCCCGCGCCTCGCGCTGCTGACGATCATCTGGTTCTTCGGCGCGGCGCTCGCGTACATCGTCGGCAACGTCCTGCTCGCGCAAGGCGGCCCCGACGCGTGGCGCTGGGTGCTGGCGAGCCCGGCCGTGATCGGCGTCGCGCTGTTCCTCGTGCGCATCGGCACGCCGGAATCGCCGCGCTGGTTGCTCAACAAGGGCCGCAAGGCGGAAGCCGACGCGGTGATCCGCAAGGTGTACGGGCCGTCGTTCTCGATCCGCAACCTGCCGGAAGAGCCGGTCGACCGGAAGATCTCGCTCGGCGCGCTGCTGCACTCGGGCTACGGCAAGCGCATGCTGTTCGTGGTGCTGTTCTGGACCTGCTCGGTGATCCCGGTGTTCGCGGTCTACTCGTTCGCGCCGCGTGTGCTGCAGGCGCTGCACCTCGAAGGCGACTGGGAAGCGTACGGCTCGGTCGCCATCACGCTGCTGTTCGTGGTCGGCTGCGCGCTCGCCACGCGCGTGATCAACACGCTCGGCCGCCGCGCGCTGGTGATCCACAGCTTCCTGTGGTCGGCGCTCGCGCTGCTGGCACTCGGCGCGTGCTCGAACGGCTCGGCCATGCTGATCCTGGTGCTGTTCGGCGCATACGCGTTGCTGATTGGCGGTGCGCAGGTGCTGCAGCTCGTCTATCCGAACGAAATTTTCCCGACCGACATCCGCGCGTTCGCGGTCGGCATGGGCGCGTCGCTGTCGCGCATCGGCGCGGCGGTCGGCACGTGGCTGGTCCCGATCGCGCTGCAGAACATCGGTATCGGCAACACGATGTACGCGGCGGCGGCCGTGTCGTTCGTCGGCCTGCTGGCTTCGGTCGCGCTCGCGCCCGAAACGGCATCGCTGTCGCTGCAGGAAGCCGCCTCGCTCAGTCATTGACCCGTATTTCACGCACGCCGCGACGGTCGCGGCGTCGGCATTACCCACGCAACGCTTACTTTCATTCCAGCGGGAGCACATCATGCAATTCAACGGCATCTACACGCCGGCCATCACGCCCCTGACCGCCGAAGGCGGCATCGACAAGGCGGCGTTCGCCGAGGTCCTCGAATACCTGATCGACGCCGGCGTGCACGGCATCATCATCGGCGGCTCGACCGGCGAATACTACGCACACACGATGCAGGAGCGCATCGAGCTCGGCGCATACGCGAAGCAGGTGATCGGCACGCGCGTGCCGCTCGTGATCGGCACCGGCGCGATCCGCACCGAGGATTCGGTCGAATACGCGAAGTCGGCGAAGGACATCAAGGCCGATGCGATCCTGGTCGGCTCGCCGCCGTACGCGCTGCCGACCGAGCAGGAAAACGCCGCGCATGCGATCGCGGTGGACCGCGCCGCCGACCTGCCGGTGATGCTCTACAACTACCCGGCGCGCATGGGTGTGTCGATGGGCCGCGAGTTCTTCCGCACCGTCACCGCCGCGTCGAAGAACTTCGTCGCGATCAAGGAAAGCTCGGGCAGCACCAGCCAGCTGCACATGCTCGCGCGCGAATTCCCGAACATCAGCGTGTCGTGCGGCTGGGACGACCAGGCGCTCGAATTCTTCGCATGCGGTGCGAGCAGCTGGGTTTGCGCGGGCTCGAACTTCCTGCCGGCGGAACACGTCGCGCTGCACCAGGCGTGCGTGGTCGAGAACGACTTCCGCAAGGGCCGCCGCATCATGTCGGCGATGATGCCGCTGATGGATTTCCTCGAGGACGCGGGCAAGTTCGTGCAGTCGATCAAGTACGGCAGCGAACTCGCCGGCCTGCGCAGCGGCGGCGTGCGCGCACCGCTGCAGCCGCTCGACGAAGCGAACAAGGCGGCCCTCAAGCAGATCGTCGCCGACGTGAAGCGCGAGATCGCGGCGGTCGTCGGAGGCCAGGCCTGATGGCGGAACTGCTCAGCGCATCGCAATACGCGGCCCTCGCGGCCGGACTGAAGCTGCCGACGCAGGCCTTCGTCGACGGGGCGTTCCGCCCCGCCAACTCCGGCAAGACCTTCGCGACGGTCAACCCGGCCACCGATCAGGTGCTCGCGCATGTCGCCGCGTGCGACGCCAGCGACGTGGACGATGCGGTGGCACGCGCGAAGGCCGCCTTCGCCGACGGCCGCTGGCGGCAGCTGCCGCCGTCGCAGCGCAAGTCCATCCTGCTGAAGTTCGCGGACCTGCTCGAACAGCACGCGCACGAACTGGCGACGATGGAAAGCCTCGACAGCGGCAAGCCGATCCGCGAATGCCAGAACATCGACGTGCCGGAGACGATCCACACGATCCGCTGGCACGCGGAGCTGATCGACAAGATCTACGACAACACCGCGCCGGTGGGCTCGAACGCGCTCGCGCTGGTGGTGCGCGAGCCGATCGGCGTGGTCGGCCTGGTGCTGCCGTGGAACTTCCCGCTGCTGATGCTGGCGTGGAAGATCGGCCCGTCGCTCGCGGCAGGCTGCTCGATCGTGGTCAAGCCCGCGACGGAAACCACGCTGACCGCGCTGCGCGTGGCCGAACTCGCGCACGAGGCCGGCGTGCCGGCCGGCGTGTTCAACGTGGTGCCGGGCGGCGGCAAGGATGTCGGCGAGCCGCTCGGCCGCCACCCGGACGTCGCGATGGTCAGCTTCACCGGCTCGACCGCGACCGGCCGGCGCTTCCTGCACTACGCGGCGGAATCGAACCTGAAGCGCATCGTGCTCGAATGCGGCGGCAAGAACCCGGCCGTCGTGATGCGCGACGTCGCGGACCTCGACGCGGTCGCGCAGCATGTGGTGAACGGCGCGTTCTGGAACATGGGCGAGAACTGCTCGGCGTCGTCGCGCCTGATCGTGCACGCCGACATCAAGTCGGCGCTGCTCGAGCGCATCGGCGTGCAGATGCGCGAATGGAAGATGGGCGACCCGCTCGATCCCGAGCACCGCGTCGGCTCGCTGATCAGCAAGGCGCACTTCGACAAGGTCCGCTCGTTCCTCGATCAGGCCGGCGCGGACAAGCTCGACGTGGTGTTCGGCGGGTCGACCGAGCAAGGCATCTTCGTCGAGCCGACCGTGGTGGACGGTGTGAGCCGCGACCACACGCTGTTCCAGGAGGAAGTGTTCGGGCCGGTGCTGGCCGTTACGACCTTCACGGACACCGACGAGGCCATCGCGCTCGCGAACGACTCGGTCTACGGGCTCGCGGCGTCGGTCTACACCAGCAACCTGAACGACGCGATTCACCTGTCGCGGTCGATCCAGGCCGGCGTGGTGACGGTAAACTGTTTCGGCGAAGGCGACATCACGACCCCGTTCGGCGGCTACAAGGCTTCCGGCTTCGGCGGCCGCGACAAGTCGATCTGGGCGCACGACCAGTACACCGAGATCAAGACCATCTGGATCGACGTACCGACCCGCGCCGCATAATCTCATCGACACGCAGCACCCGCATGCCGGCCGCGATCGCCACGAGCGATCGCGGCCGGTTTGTCGCATCTGCCGGGCAATCGGCCCGGCGCAACGTATTCACCCGGTATTGGCAGGAAACACGCATGAACAGCAGGAACAGGGCGACGCTGATCGGATTCGTCGCAATCGTTTTATGGAGTTCGGTGGTAGGGCTGATTCGCGGTGTCAGCGACAGCTTCGGCGCAACCGGCGGCGCCGCGATGATCTACACGGGGGCGGCGGCGCTGCTGCTCGTGACGACCGGGCTGCCGCGGCTCGGCGATTTCCCGCGCCGCTACCTGCTGTGGGGCAGCGTGCTGTTCGTCGCGTACGAATGGTGCCTGTCGCTGTCGATCGGCAACGCGCACACCGCGCGCCAGGCGATCGAGGTCGGCATGGTCAATTACCTGTGGCCGACCTTCACGATGGTGTTCGCGATCCTCTTTCTCCGCCAGCGCGCGAACCTGCTGATCGTGCCGGGCGTGATCCTCGCGATGGGCGGCGTCGGCTGGGTGCTCGGCGGCGAGCACGGCTTCGATACGGCCGGCATGGTGGCCAACGTCGTCGACAACCCGCTCAGCTACGGGCTCGCGTTCGCCGGCTCGCTGATCTGGGCCGCCTATTGCACCGTGACCATCAAGATCGCGAACGGCAAGAACGGCATCACGCTGTTCTTCATCCTCGTCGCGCTGTCGCTGTGGATCAAATACCTGCTCGACGGCGAGCACACGATCGTGTTCAGCTTCAGTGCGCTCGCCTGCTTCGTGCTCGCGTCGGCGGCGATGGGCTTCGGTTATTCGGCATGGAACATCGGCATCATGCGCGGCAACGTCGCGATCCTGGCCGGCGTGTCGTACTTCATTCCGGTCATCTCGGCCGGCCTCGCGGCGCTGCTGCTGGATGCGTCGCTGTCGTCCAGCTTCTGGACCGGCGCGTTCTGCGTGTGCGGCGGCTCGGTGCTGTGCTGGCTCGCGACGCGCAAGCGCGCGCCGCGCGCCGCCACGTCGACGCGGGCGGAGCAGTGCACGTAACGGCCGTGCCGATCGTGCGCAGGCTCCGGCCGGACGCGTCGCGCCGATGGGGCGCCCGTCAGATCCCGTGCGCGTCGAGGCGCCCCGCATACCAGTCGACGAACTGGTCGACGTAGTTTTCGGTGGACGGCGAGTACGGGCCCGGAATGTAGCCCGGGTCTTTCGCACCGCGGTGGTTGATCGCGACCAGGCTCGCGTCCTGCGCATTCGTCGCGACCCAGACCTCGGTCAGCTTCGTCAGGTCGTAGTCCACGCCTTCCACCGCGTCCGCATGCACGAGCCACTTCGTGCGGACCAGCGTCTTTTCCGGCGTGAGCGGAATGATGTAGCTGATCATCGCGTGGTCGCTCATCACGTGCGTCCACGAGTTGTGCGTCCACATGTGCGTGTCGCCGAGGTCGCGGCGGGTGAGCTTGCCCAGCAACTTCTGCGACGCCACCTTGGTGTCCATCGTCTGCGACTCGCCGTGGCCCGCGATCAGCAGCCGCTCGGTGCGGAAATGCGTCGCGACGTCACCGGACAGCGCTTCGACCGCCTTGCACAGCCACCCTTCGCTTTCCCAGTCGCGCTGCGTGTCGGCATTGAGCTTCTCGTAGGCTTGCTGGGCCTTCAGCGACGCCTCGTCCATGTCGTCCGCGCTGGAACCGGTCGACTCGGGCAGGAACGACTGCGTCAGCTCCGGGTGCCCGGCCTCGCAGTGGTAGCACTCGCGGTTGTTCTCCATCACGAGCTTCCAGTTGCCGTCCTCGACGATCTCCGACTCGAACGCGATCTTCGTGTTCTGCAGTTCGTACGGCGCGAAGCGCGGCCCCATAGTTTCCTCGAGGTGCGCGATGTCGGCCGGCGGTTCATCGGCAAAGCACACGAGCACGTGCGTGCCGACCACCTTCACATGCACGGGCAGAAGATTGCGGCAGGTGCGGTCGAAATCCTTCCCCATGTGCTTGGTGTGACGCAGGCTGCCGTCGAGGTCGTAGGTCCACTGGTGATACGGGCACACGAGCATGCCGACCGTCGACTTCCCTTCTTCCTTCAGACGCGCGCCACGATGGCGGCACACGTTGCGATACGCACGGATGGCTTCGTCGTCGTCGCGCACGATCATGACCGACGCGTTGCCGATGTCGACGACCGACACGTCGCCCGGCTCCGGGACGTCCGCGGTCACGCCGACCACGATCCAGTGCTGGTGGAAAAAGATGTCGACGTCCGTCTCGAATACATCGGGCCGGCTGAACACTTCGCCCGGCAACCCGCAGCCCGGCTCGCGGCCGCGCACGAGTTCGCCAAGGGGTTTCAATTGAACGTCTGACATCGTCTTCTCCAACGTTGATGGGGAAGCGGGACATCGATCGATCCCGCGTTAGCCGCAGTATTGGATTGCCGGAAAAACGCGTCAATGCGCTTTATTTTCCCGGATTCATTACATTGGATTATGGGTCGACGGGGGCGGCGAGACGCGGCCTTCCGCTGCGATTCCGGTACGGCCTCACGCGCAAAGAAAATCCCGCGCCTCGGGCGAATCGCGCACGAGGGTCGCGGGACAAGGCAGTTCACCGCAGGCAGCCAAACCGCGTCAGTGATAAGGATGATCAAGCAATCGAACCGAGCGATGGCGCGTGCGCATGACATCCGTCGCGCTCACGTCACGCGACACCGGCGGCGTCCTTCAACAGGTCGATCAGCTTCCGGATCGTCGGCGTGACCGAGCGTCCGTGCGGCACGACCAGGTAATACGCGTCGTTCAACGGCAGCGACACGTCCATCAGACGCACCAGCTCGCCCGACGCCAGATGCTCGTGCAGCAACCGGCTCCACCCCAGCGCGACACCTTGCCCGAGCAACGCAGCCTGAACCGCGTCCGGATACAGGCAGGTGCGCACGCCGTACTTGAGCTTGGCCGGACGCGCGCCGACGGCCCGGAACCACTTGTCCCAGCTCAGCCAGCCCTCGGACGTCGAGTCTTCCTCGATGAAGGTCATGTTCGCGAGCTCGTCCAGCGAACCCGGCGTCCCGTACCGGTCTCGCCACGCGGGCGAACAGACCGGGAACACCTGTTCGTCGAACAGCTGATGCGCGGTGCCGTCGCTCCACTTGCCGTCGCCCCAGCGCACCATGGCGTCCACCTCGGTGTGACGCAGATCGGCGGTAAACATCGTCGTCGTGAGACGGATCCGCAGGTTCGGGTGCAGTTCCTTGAGTTGCGCGAGACTCGGCATCAGCCGGAAATGCGAGAACGCAGCGGTCGTGGCGACCACCAGTTCCTCGTCTTCGATGCCGGTCGACAGCCGGTCGAACACGCCGGCGATCTTGCCCATCGCCTCGGCCACGACCGCATGAAGCGCCGCGCCTTCGGCGGTCAGCGTCGTCGCGCGGTGCAGGCGGTCCAGCAGGCGCACGCCGAGCAGTTCCTCGAGCAGGCGTATCTGCCGGCTGACCGCGGCCTGCGTGACGCCCAGCTCGGCGGCGGCCTGCGTGAAGCTGCGCAGCCGTGCGACGGCCTCGAACTCCACCAGCGCCGTCAACGAAGGGATGAGTCGCCGATACCCTTTTGCACCGTCCATGTGCGCTTCACCGTGAACTTGTGTTGTATGAGGCTGAGTTGCCCGTTCCGTATACGCCGCCGACGGGCGGGCGGCAGATCGTGCCGCCCACCCTTCGGTGTCCGAATCGCAGAGAACGGATGACGATCTCGCGCTCGCGATCGCCGTTACAGCGACGCCTTGATCTTCTCCGCGGCAGCCGGCGTCACCCACTTCGTCCACACGTCCTGCTTTTCCTTCAGGAAGCGCTTCGCGCCGTCGTCGCCGGTGGCCTGATTGGCCGTCATCCAGAGCATCACCTGTTGCAGGTCCGCAGTCTTGAAGCTGCGCGTGTTCAGATACTTCATCACGTCCGGACTGGCCTTGTCCGCGAACGACTTGGCGACCAGCGTATACAGCTGCCCGACCGGCCAGCCCGTCGGCTTGGGATCGGGGCAATTGGCCACCGTCGTGCAGCGCTTCCATTCCGCCTGATCGACCGGCACGCCAGCCTCGAGCTTCACCATCTGGTACTTGCCGAGAAGCGAAGTCGGCGCCCAATAAACACCGAGCCACCCCTGCTTCCGCTCGTAGGCCTTCGCCATCGACCCGTCCAGCCCCGCCGCGGACCCTGTATCGACGATTCGGAATCCGGCCTGTTGCGCCTTATAGGCCTTGAACAGCTGGGCAGTGTTGACCGTCATCCCCCATCCCTGCGGGCCATTGTAGACGGCGCCCTTGCCGGGATTTTCCGGGTCGGGGAACAGCTCCGGGTGCTTCAGCGCATCCGGAATCGTCTTGATCTCAGGATGCGCATCCGCGATGTACTTCGGGATATACCAGCCGTAGACCGCGCCCTCCTGAATGGTCTTCGCGCCCATCACGATCTTCTTCTCGTCGATCCCGCGCTGCACGATCGCTGGCAGCAACGCTATGGCCCCTTCCGACACGACGTCCGGCTTGCCCTTGTCGACCATCGACGTAATCGTCGGCACGGTGTCCCCGATCACGGTATTGACCTGGCAGCCGTAGCCTTCGCCGAGGATCACCTTGTCGACGGCCGCCTCCAGCTCCGCACTTTGCCAGTTCATGCTCGCGATCGTCACGTTTCCGCATCCGGCAGCATAGGCGTGCGAGCCGCCGAAGAAAACGCCGACTGCGGCGAGTGCGCCAAGATATTTCAGTTTCATTGCAGTTTCCTCAAAGTTGCCGGACCTTCCCCGGTATGCGTTGGTCTGTACGCCCTTCCGTGTCCGGTGCGAACCGGAAACGGTCGAGCGCATTACTGCGGGCACATGCGATCGTTCGAATCGCCGGCCTGATGGAAAAACGTGGTGTCAAGCAAGCGTCACGGGGCGCTCACCCGCGCACCGCCGCGACGGAGGCCTCCACCCGCGCACCCGCGTCCGGCTGCACGTGCGGCAAGTCGGCTGCGTCTTCCGGCGTCGCCAGCGCGCAGGCCAGCTGGCGCAGGTCGACCGTGCCGAGCGGATGGCTGCCTTCGCCGACGACGGTCAGGCGATCGATGTCGGGATCGCGCGTGAGCATCGACAGCGCGCTCTCGAGCGTCGTTCCGGCCGCGACACGCATCCCGGCCGTCGCCGCGCCCGTGCGCAGCGGCGCCATCACGTCCTCGACACAGACCACGCGCCCGCGATTCACCTGCCTGACGAAGTTGGTCACGTACTCGTCGGCCGGGCGCAGCACGATGTCCTGCTTCGTGCCCTGCTGGACGATGTTGCCGTCGCGCAGGATCGCGATCTGGTCGCCGAGCCGCAGCGCCTCGTCGAGGTCGTGCGTGATGAAGACGATCGTCTTGCGGATTTCCTTCTGCAGATCCAGCAGCACGGTCTGCATGTCCATCCGGATCAGCGGATCGAGCGCCGAGTACGCTTCGTCCATCAGCAGCACGGGCGCGTCCATCGACAGCGCGCGGGCGAGGCCCACGCGCTGCTGCATGCCGCCGGACAGCTGGTTCGGATAGCGTTGCTCGAAGCCCTTCAGGCCCACGCGTTCGAGCCATCGCATCGCCGTGTCGACCGACGTGTTGCGCGCGACGCCGCACACTTCGAGACCGTAGATCACGTTCTCGAGCACGTTGCGGTGCGGCAGCAGCGCGAACTTCTGGAACACCATCGCCGTCTGGCGCCGGCGGAACTCGCGCAATTCCTTCAGCTTCATCTTGCACACGTCGACACCGCCGATCAGCACCTCGCCGGCCGTCGGATCGATCAGCCGGTTGATGTGGCGGATCAGCGTCGACTTGCCCGAGCCGGACAGGCCCATGATCACCTGGATGGAACCGGCGGGAATGTCGAGGTTGATGTTCCTCAGCCCCAGCACGTGGCCGGTCTGCGCAAGCAGTTCCGCCTTCGACAGGCCGTTCTTGACGGCATCGACATGGGACGCGGCTTTCGGTCCGAAGATCTTGTAGAGATTGCGGATCTCGATGCCGCCGGATTTGATGTCAGCCATGGACCACCTCCTGATGCTTTTGAAGCCGCTTGCCGTAGGCCTGGCTGACGCGGTCGAAGATGACGGCGATGCCGACGATCGCGAGGCCGTTGAAGATACCGAGCGTGAAGTACTGGTTGGCGATGGCCTTCAGTACCGGCTGGCCAAGCCCCTGGACGCCGATCATCGCGGCGACCACCACCATCGCGAGCGCCATCATGATGGTCTGGTTGACGCCTGCCATGATGGTCGGCAGCGCGAGCGGCAGCTGCACCTTCACGAGCCGCTGCCAGCCCGACGAACCGAACGCGTCGGCGGCTTCGATGATGTCCACGTCGACCAGCCGGATCCCGAGATTGGTCAGGCGGATCATCGGCGGGATCGCGTAGATCACGACCGCGATGAGGCCGGGCACGCGCCCGATGCCGAGCAGCATCACGACCGGAATCAGGTAGACGAAGCTCGGCATGGTCTGCATCACGTCGAGCACCGGGTCGACCAGCTTGCGGATCCGGTTCGACTTCGCCATCAGGATGCCGATCGGCAAGCCGATGAGGATCGACAGGAACGTGCAGACGAAAATCATGGACACGGTTCGCATCGTGTCCTCCCACATGTCGAGATAGCCGATCGCGGCCAGCGTGACGAAGCAGCCGGCAACGATCTTCCAGTTCCGGCTCGCGACCCATGCGACCGCGAGCACCAGCAGCATGATGATCGGCCACGGGGTGCGCGTCATGAAGTGCTCGGCCGCCGTCAGGAATTGCTGCAGCGGCTGGAACGCCGCGTCGATCGGGTCGCCGTACGCGGCGGTGAAGGCGCGAAAACCGTCGTCGATCGAGCGCTTCATGTTCAAAAGCGCGTCGTCCTGCATGTGCGGAAACGTGTGTATCCAGTCCATTTTTTTCTCCATCATTCCGATACTTGCCAATGCGCCGGCGTGTCGGGGTTGTCGTTCATTCGATGCCGGCCGACCATTCCTTGACGCTCAGGTTGGCCGTCGCCCCGATCGTCAGGAACGGTTGCGGCGGCAACCGCTTCGGCGCCGCGAACCCGCGGAACACCTGTACGAGCCACGAGTCCATGCCCAGCGCCGCCTCGGCGGCCGCGATGCCCGACGCGGTCGCCTTCGTCGCGCCGACGCCGTTGCAGGCGATCGCCGCGAAGATGCCCGGCTCGATTTCGCCGAACGCCGGCACGCCGTTCCACGTCAGCGCCATCGCGCCTGCCCAGCGGTACTCCATCGGCACGCCCCTGAGCATCGGGAAACGTGCATCGAACTTGCGGTCGTGGACCCGGCCGGCGCGGGCGATCGCGCCTTCGGTCACCTGCAGCCGCGGGTTGTACGTATAGCGCGAGCGGATCAGGATCCGGTCGCCGTCGTCGCCGCGCACGCGACGCACCGTGGTCCCCATCGGGAACGCGGGCGTCGCGGCCCAAGCGCGCTCGCCGCCGAGCCGCGATGGATCGAATGCCTTCGTCATCGATGCGTACGTGTAGACATGCAGCAGCACGCCCGGAAACAGGCCGAAACTCTGCGCGTGCCCGTTGTTCGCCAGGATGATCTTGCCGGCGTTGACCGCACCGTTCGGGGTCTTGATGCGCCACGATGCGCCCTGCCGCTCGAGCGACAGCGCGGGCGTGTTCTCGAAAAGCCTGATCGGGTCGCCGAAGGAATCGGCGAGGCCCCGGATGTAGGCGGCCGGCTGGATCATCACGGTGCCGGGCGTAAAGATCGCCGACGTGAACGACGTCGTGCCGGTGACCGCCGCGATCTCTCTTGCATCGAGCAGACGATATGGTTCGTTGACCTTATCGAGCTGGACCGCATAAGAGGCGACGTGCTTGTCGCCTTGCGGCCCCATCGCGACGTTGTACTTGCCGCACGGGTCGAAGACGTCCTTGCCCCAGCCCTTCTCGAGCGCCAGATCGCTGGCGAGTGCGATCGCCATCCGGTGCACCTGGATGTCGTGCCGCCGCTCGTTGCTGCCCGAGCCGCCATAATCTTCCGACGATACTTCGTGCGGCAGATCGATGATGAAACCCGAATTGCGGCCCGTCGCGCCTTCGGCGACTTCGCCGGCTTCCAGCACGACGACCTTCAGGCTGGGATCGAGTTGCGACAGCCGCCGCGCCGCGGACAGGCCGGCGAAACCACCGCCGATGATCGCGATGTCGGCGTTCACCGTGCCGGTGAGCGGCGCGCGTGGCGCCCGCGGGGGCAGCATCTCGACCCAGCCTGACTTGCCGAGGTGCTGCGGGAGTTTGCTCGCTACGAACATGATGGTTCACCCGCTCCGTTACACGGCCTGCCGTTCGCGCTCGACCAGCGGGCCGACCGCGCTCCGCAGTGCGTCAAGCTTCGCCGCGGACAGGCGCGACAGCGGGCGACGCGGATTGCCTGCGCCATAGCCGGTCATCTCGGCCGCGGCGTAGACCGACTGCACGTAGTCGCCTTCCCAGATCAGCGACATCGCGGGCTCCAGCAGTCGCCAGATTTCGCGGGCGTCGTCCCAGCGATGTTCCTGCGCTGCCGCGACGAGTTCGAGGCAAGTCTTCGGTGCAAAGTTGGCGCCGCCCCAGATCAGGCCGCTGACACCGGCATACATCGCATACGGCACGAGCGGATCCGCGCCGTTCATCATCGGCAGACCGGTGCGGACCAGCGCGGCCTGCTTCGCCAGGTCGCCGCTGCTGTCCTTGACCGCGAGGAATTCGGGAATCTGGCACAGCCGGCGCAGCAGCGACGGCGTGATCTCGACACCGACCGCCTGCGGCACGTTGTAGCCGATGATCGGCAGCCCGGCGCGCGCGACGGCGGCGTAGAACTCGAACACGCCGTCATCGTCGGTCGGGCCTTCGAAGAACGGCGGCAGCACCATCACGCCGCCCGCCCCGCAATCGGCCGCATGACGCGTGCGCTCGACGACATCATCGACGAGCAGCGCGGACGTCTGCGCGATGATGCGCGCGCGCCCGTTGATGACCTTCGCGCCGAACGCGACCAGCGCCTTCGATTCCTCCTGCGACAGGTACACGTGCATGCCGGTGCCGGAACTCAGCACGAAGCCCTCGATGCCGACCGCGAGATAGCGCTCGATCAGTTGCTCCAGTCGCGCATGATCCGGTTTCCCGCTCTCATCGAAAGGAGTACTGATTGCCAGGTTGATGCCAGGGAAAGCAAAGTCTTTCATGTCGTTATGCCTCGTCCGCTTCGTTAACGTTCAGGTCGACCCAGAGGGTCTTGAGCTGCGTGTACTGGTCATGGGCGTGCAGCGAGTTGTCGCGTCCGCCGAAGCCCGACTGCTTGAAGCCGCCGAACGGGGTCGTGATGTCGCCTTCGCCGAATGCATTCACCGTCACCGTGCCTGCGCGAATCGCCCGTGCCGCACGCATCGCGCGTTTGCCGTTGCCGGCGAATACCGACGCTGCAAGGCCGTAGTCGGTGTCGTTCGCGATGTCGATCGCCTCCTGCATGCCGTCCACGGTGATGACGGACAAGATTGGTCCGAAGATTTCCTCGCGTGCGTGCTTCGCGTCGTTGTTCGCGACGTCGATGATGGTCGGGTGGACGTAACGGCCTTCGCTCGTCTGGCCACCGTAAAGCACGGTGTAGTCGCCACCCAGATAAGACTGCACTTTCTCGTAATGCTGCGGCGACACCAGCGGCCCGATCCGGTTGGCCGGGTCGAGCGGGTCGCCCACATGCCATTCGTCGGCCAGCTGCGTGATCTTGTCCAGCAACGGCGCCTTGATGTCGCGATGCACGATCAGCCGCGAGATCGCCGAGCAGTTTTCGCCCATGTTCCAGAATGCGCCGTTGACGATGTGGCTCGCGACGGCGTCGAGGTCGGTCGCATCGGCCATCACGACGCACGGGTTCTTCCCGCCCATCTCGAGCACGACTTCCTTGAGGTTGCTCTCCGCCGAATACGACAGGAAGCGCCGGCCGGTATCGGTGGACCCGGTGAAGGACACCATGTCGATGTCGCGATGGCGGCCGATCGGCTCGCCGACCGCCGGGCCCGTGCCGGTCACGACGTTGAACACGCCGGCAGGAATGCCGGCCTCGAGCGCAAGCTCGGCGACCCGCATCGTCGTGAGCGACGTCTCCTCGGCGGGCTTCACGACCAGCGTGCAGCCGGCCGCGAGCGACGGACCGATTTTCCACGCGAGCATCAGCAGCGGGAAATTCCACGGCAGCACGAGGCCGACGACACCGACCGGTTCGCGCACGATCATCGAAATATGACCGTCGGAGGCCGGCGACACCTGATCGTAGATCTTGTCGATCGCTTCCGCATGCCAGCGCAGCACGTTGACCGTTTCCGGAATATCGACCGTCTGACAATCGTAGATCGTCTTGCCGCTGTCGAGGCTCTCCATCACCGAAAGCTCGAGCGCATGCTGCTCGACGAGGTCTGCCAGGCGGAGAATCGCCTGCTTGCGCGCGGCCGGATGCAGCTTCGACCAGCGGCCGTCGTCGAACGCGGTGCGCGCGGCGGCAACCGCGACATCGACGTCCTCCTTCGCGCACGCCGGCACGTCGGCGAGATGCTCGCCGGTCGCCGGGTTGATCGTCGCGAACGTGTCGCCCGACAGCGCCGCGCGCGCTTCGCCGTCGATCACGACGCGGCGCGGCACGTTCAATTCGCGAGCGATGCGTTGATACTCGCTCCTGGACAGCAACTCAGTCATATCAGTCTCTCATCGACACGGGGTTTCATGAGGAACCGAACCAGCCGCTCGGTTCGTCATGCTAAAAATCAATCGATACGTCGACACCTTCGGGCGCCACATACGACGCCATGTTTCTGCGCGCCAGGTAGACGTGCGCGCTCACGATCTCTCCGGCGGCCTGCGCGTCGCGGCGCTCGATGGCGTCGATGATCGCGTCGTGCTGCTGAACCGCCTCGACGAGCTCCGCTTCCATCTTCTCGTCGCGCGGTTGATAAAACGTCTTCGCGAGCCGTGCATGATCGATCAGCAAGCGGCACAGGCTCGGCAACAGATACGGGTTGTGCGCCATCTTGCCGATCGCCAGGTGAAACTCGTCGTTCTCCAGCACCCGCTCGTCCACGCTACCGCGCTCCACCGCGGTACGAAACCGCTCCTGGATCCGCTTCAGCCCGTCGATTTCCGCCCGGGTCGCATGCATCGCGGCCAGCTTGGTCGTCGCCACGTAAATCAGCGGCGCGGCCAGGAAATAGTTGCGCAGCGAGTCGTAGTTCATCGACGCGACGCGCGCGGCGCGGTTGGCCTCGAGCTCGATATAGCCCTCCGCCGCCATCTGCCGCATCAGCTCGCGTACCGGCGGGCGGGACAGCCCGAACTCCTCGCCGAGCGCCACCTCGTCCAGCGTCGCCCCGGGCTGGAGCTCCATGCTGAGGATCCGGTGTCGAAGCGTCTGCGCCAGAACCGCCTTGCGATCCAGCGACGGCGACTGCGCGTCGTCACGTTCGGTGTCCACGAGATTCGCCTTCATGTGCTCTCCTGTTGCATGCATCGTCTGTATACAAATTGTATTCGTCAAGACTTCAATGTGTCTAATGAGGGAAACTGCTGACGCCACGGGCGTTCGTACCGGCCCCGAAAACGGCCTGACGCGCCTCGATCGACCGGCAACGCCATGCCTGCCGGGGCCGTCGGAACCGGAATCAGTGTCGTCCCAGCCCGGATGTTAGAGGAACACTCTTCTCTGGACACCCGATTCGGCTGGCACGCCATTTCTTGACGGGAATCGGGCGGCAATGGCGACTGCCCCATAGCAGGAACGCATCGACCTATCGATTGCGGCGCGCGCCGCCTGCGGCAAACGCGAGGCAGCCTCATCCGTTCCGCCGGCTCGCATCGCACCATCGCGAACGAAATCCATCGCGGCAATATTCCGATCGTTGCCGCCGCGGCAATGGCCGCGCGGACACGCGTCACGCATAACCTAATGTAATGGCGCCCGGAAAATAAAGCGCATTGACGCTGTTTTAGTGCACGCCAATACTCGGCGCACAGCGAAGGCAATCCGGATACGGAGCGCGCCATCGGAACGAGGCGCTACCGGCCCGTGATCGAAGCCCGGCTTTCGCGAATGACAGCGTGCACGTCGAACGTGCGACGCGCCCCAAGGAAGCGATGCCATGAACTCCGTCAACACCCTGTTCGATCCCGCCCACGAAGCACACGACCGTCTCTCCAATCCCGGCACGTGGGACAACACCGGGAGAACCTGGGCGAGCGGCGAACAGCAGGTGCTGACGTGCTGCCGCGTCGTCGACGAGACGCACGACGTCAAAACCTTCGAGTTCCGCGTGGGCGACGGCTCGCCCGTTCGCTTCGAACCCGGCCAGTTCATGACGGTGTCGGCGCACGTCCACGGCCAGTCGGTCGAGCGCTGCTACACGATCTCGTCGCCGCCGACCCGCCCCTATCTGCTGTCCATCACGGTGAAGCGCGTGCCCGGCGGCATCATGTCGAACTGGCTGCACGACACCATGAAGCCGGGCAGCCAACTGCTGGCCTACGGCCCGTCGGGCAGCTTCACGCCGACGGCAGCGCCCGCGGCCAAGCTGCTGTACCTGTCCGCCGGCTCGGGCGTGACCCCGCTGATGTCGATGACGCGCGCGAGCATCGACCTCGGGCTCGACCTGGACATCGTGTTCGTCCACAGCGCGCGAACGCCCGCCGACATCGTGTTCCGCAAGGAACTGCAGCGGCTCGAGGCGCTGTCGCCGCGCCTGCGCACGTTCTTCGTCTGTGAAGGCGTCGGCGACGAAGCGCACTGGCCGGGACCGATCGGCCGGCTCAGCCTGCAACTGCTTGCGGAACAGGTGCCCGACTATGCCGAGCGCGAAGCCTTCACCTGCGGCCCGGCCGGCTACATGAATGCGGTACGCGACGTGCTGCGCACTGGCGGACACGATCCCGCGCGCTATCACCAGGAAAGCTTCGACATCGGCGCCGGCGTCGCGCCGGAACCGGCCGCCCCGGCTGCCGAAGCGTCGTCGGAGACCTTCACGGTCAAGCTGTCGCGCTCGTCGAAGACGTTCACGATGAACGCCACCGACACCGTGCTGTCGGCCGCGAGAAAGGCCGGCCTCGCGATTCCGTCGTCCTGCAGCCAGGGCATCTGCGGCACGTGCAAGACCAAGGTACTCGACGGCACGGTGGACATGCAGCACAACGGCGGCATTCGCGACCGGGAAGTCCAGAAGGGCTTCCGGCTGCTCTGCTGCAGCCGCCCGACATCGGACCTCGTGCTCGAGCTCTAGTCCGGCGGAAACGCGCGCGCGGTGCGGTCACGGGCCTTTCCACATGAGCCCGGACCACGCCGGCGCCCTCACTCCAGATTCCCTGCAAACGCACCCTCAGAACAATTCCAGGAGGCACAGTATGGCGGTCGACCAGTTCCACGATTTAAGCAGTGCTATTGATCAGAATCGCAAGGATGCGGTATTGCGCGACGTACGTGCATACAGGTTGGCCCGGGTTCAGGAACAGCTGCTCGCGCACAAGGTGCCGGCGATCCTGCTGTACGACCCGGTCAACATTCGCTACGCGACCGATACGTCGAACATGCAGGTATGGGCCGGGCGCAACCCCGCACGCTACGTGATGGTGTTCGCCACCGGCCGCATCGTCGCGTGGGAGTTCCACAGCAGCGAGCACGTGTGGGACGGCCTGGATCTCGATGTGGAGTTGCGCGGCGCGGTCAGCTGGACCTACTTCAACGCCGGTCCCGATGCCGAGCAGCGCGCCGAGACGTGGGGCGCCGAGATCGTCGACGTGTTCCGCAAGCACGCGCCGGGCGAGCGCTTCCTGGCGGTCGACCGGCTCGATCCGTTCGGCACCGCTTACCTGGAGAAGCACGGACTCACGCTGACGGACGGTCAGGCGCTGATGGAAACCGCCCGGCTCATCAAGTCGTCGGGCGAGCTCGTGTTGATCGGCGAATCGCTGCGCACCGCCGAGAAAGGGATCGAGCGGATGCGGCGCGAACTGCGCCCGGGCCTGACCGAGAACGACATCTGGGCGAACCTGCATTACGAGAACATCCGCCATGGCGGCGAATGGATCGAAACGCGCCTGCTGGCCTCCGGCGACCGGACGAATCCGTGGATGCACGAGTGTTCGTCGCGGGTGCTCAAGGCGGGCGACCTGCTCGCGTTCGATACCGACATGGTCGGGCCGAACGGTTACTGCTCGGACATCTCCCGTACCTGGCTCGTCGGCGACGGCCGCCCGTCGGACGAGCAGCGCAGGCTGTATGCGTATGCCTACACTCAAGTCCATTTCAACATGGATCTGCTGCGGCCCGGCATGACGTTCCGCGAGTTCTCGGAAAAGGCATGGAAGATCCCCGACCCGTTCGTGAAGAACCGCTACTGCTGCCTGGCGCACGGCATCGGGATGGTCGACGAGTATCCGTCGATCGCGCACCAGGTCGACTGGGACAGCGCGGGTTACGACGGCCGGTTCGAGGTCGGCATGACGGTCTGCGTCGAAAGCTACATCGGCGAGGAAGGCGGCCGCGAAGGCGTCAAGCTCGAGCAGCAGGTCGTGCTGACCGAGCACGGCTGCGTGTCGCTGACCGACTGCAGCTTCGAAACCGACTGGCTGTAACGCTTCGCGGAAAGCCCCGCTTTCCAACGACGCGCGACGCGCGGCGCGGGCCGGACGGCAACCGCGGCGCGTGCGCGTGCATGGCGGCCGGTGCCAAATCGGCCGCCTTTTTCGCTATCCGGACCCGTGCGTTTCTGCGTAGACTTTCGTCTCATCAAGCCAAGTGACCGCGGGAGCAGAGACCAGCATGAGTGAACGCCCGAAGAACATCGCGGATTTCGTCCGGATAGCCGGCGATCTGTTTCAGTCGGACAAGCTTCCCCCTGCCGCGCGTGCGTTCGCACCGAAGGTATTCGCGCGGCTGCAGGAAACGTCGGATAACGGCATGCGGAACGCGGTGCGATACCCCGCATGCGAATGGCTTGACCGGGCGCTCGAGTCGGTCGCGCGCGTCAACCCGACGTTCGCCACCGTCGCGCAACTGATCAAGTCGCTCGAGCCCGTGGTCGGCTGGTCGCGTCGCACGTCGGGAAAGGACGGCAGTCCGAACTACATCGACGGGCACGTGAACGGGATGATCTGCGGGCCCGGCGGCGCGGAAAGCCGTGACGACATTCAGCTCGGCTTCTCGTTGATGATGCCCCACGTCAGATATCCGGATCATGGTCACGCGCCGGAGGAAGCGTACGTGCTCATGACCGCCGGTGAATTCCGGCAGAAATACGGCGAATGGTTCGATCCCGGGATCGGCGGCGGCATCCACAACGCACCTGGCGGGTTGCATGCGATGCGCTCCGGCGACGCGCCGTTCCTCGCGATCTGGTGCCTGCTGAATTGATCTGACGATCGACGCGTCGTGCCGGCCGGGCCGCCTGCGGTCACCGGCAAGCCATTGACCTACCGGTCGGTCTGGATTGCTGCGGATCGCGGTCTAGCGCATGGGCTCCCGCAAGGGAAGCCTGCGATGGGAACCCCATGCGATCCCGCCACGCGCCGCCCCGCTCACGCAGCAACGCCGCACCGCTGAAGCGACGGTCCGACCACCTCGTCAACCTCCGTTCGGCCGATGCGATAGGGTTCGCGCGTGGATAAAACACAACAGTGCAACGGAAGACGCGTTCGAGGCGTTCGCATCCTCGATGGTGCCGTTGTTATGGGGCATACTCTATTCGCTCCCAGCGAACGCTCGTACTATTTACAACGCAAACCCTCGCGCGAGCCACTAAACACACACATGATTCTGGTACCTTGACGCACCGGCCCGAGCGCATCGCGATGGCCATCACCCATCTTTCACACTATGACATTACAGATTGGGATTCCTCTGGAGACAGCCACCGGCGAACGGCGCGTTGCGACCGTGCCCGAGGTGGTCGAGAAACTGATCAAGCTGGGGTTTTCGGTGGCCGTCCAAAGCGGCGCCGGTGCCGGCGCGAACTTTGACGACGACACGTACCGCGCGGCCGGCGCGAGCATCGCCGCCACCGCGGCCGAGCTCTGGTCCGGCAGCGACATCGTGTTCAAGGTGCGTCCGCCGAGCGCGGACGAAGTCGCGCTGATGCGCGAGGGCGGCACGCTGATCGGCTTCGTGTGGCCCGCGCAGAACCCCGAGCTGATGCAGCAGCTGGCCGCGAAGCGCGCCACGGTGCTGGCGATCGATTCGCTGCCGCGCACGCTGTCGCGCGCGCAGAAGATGGACGCGCTCACGTCGATGGCCGGCATCAGCGGCTATCGCGCGGTGATCGAGGCCGCGCATGCGTTCGGCCGCTTCCTGAACGGCCAGGTCACGGCGGCCGGCAAGATCCCGCCGGCCAAGGTGTTCATCGCCGGCGCCGGTGTGGCCGGCCTGGCCGCGATCGGCACGGCCGCGAGTCTCGGCGCGATCGTGCGCGCGAACGACACGCGCGCCGAAGTGGCCGACCAGGTCAAGTCGCTGGGCGGCGAGTTCGTCAAGGTCGACTACGAAGAGGAAGGCTCGGGCGGCGGCGGCTACGCGAAGGTGATGAGCGAAGGCTTCCAGCAGGCACAGCGCGCGATGTACGCGCAGCAGGCCAAGGATGCCGACATCATCATCACCACCGCGCTGATCCCCGGCAAGCCGGCGCCGAAGCTGATCAGCGCCGAGATGGTGCAGTCGATGAAACCCGGCAGCGTGATCGTCGACATGGCCGCCGAACAGGGCGGCAACTGCGAACTCACGGTGCCCGGCGAGGCGGTCGTGCGCCACGGCGTGACCATCGTCGGCTATACCGATCTCGCGTCGCGCCTGTCGCGGCAGTCGTCCACGCTGTATGGGACCAACCTGCTGCGCGTGATCGAGGAGCTGTGCAAGGCCAAGGACGGCACGATCAACGTCGACTTCGACGACGACGCGATCCGCGGCCTCACCGTCATCAAGGAAGGCAACGTCACGTGGCCGCCGCCGCCGATCAAGCAGGCGGCCGTCGCGCCGAAGCCCCCGGCAGCCGCGCCCGCGGCGGCCGCACCCGCAAAGTCCAAGGGACACGGCCACAGCGGCGAGCCGATGTCGGCCAAGGCGCTCGCGATCGTGTTCGCGATCGGCGCGCTGGCGTTCCTGCTGGTCGGCCAGTTCGCGCCGTCGAGCTTCCTGTCGCACTTCACGGTGTTCGTGCTCGCGTGCTTCGTCGGCTACATGGTGATCTGGAACGTCACGCCGTCGCTGCACACGCCGCTGATGAGCGTGACCAACGCGATCTCGTCGATCATCGCGATCGGCGCGCTCGTGCAGGTCGCGCCGCCGCTGGGCGAGCTGGCCAATGCCGGCGATCGTCCGTCCGGGCTGATCCTCGGTCTCGCGGTGGGCGCGCTCACGCTCACGGCCGTCAACATGTTCGGCGGCTTCGCGGTCACGCGGCGCATGCTGGCGATGTTCCGCAAATAAGGGGACAACAACAATGACTTCCAACCTGACTACCGTCTCCTATATCGGCGCCGCGATCCTGTTCATCCTCAGCCTCGGCGGGCTGGCCAACCCTGAAACCGCGCGCCGCGGCAACCTGCTCGGCATGATCGGCATGCTGATCGCCGTGCTGGCCACCGTGGCCGGCCCGCGCGTGTCGGCCGCGGGCATTCCGTACGTGATCGCCGCGCTGGTCGTCGGCGGTGCCGTCGGCCTGTACGCCGCGAAGAAGGTGCAGATGACGCAGATGCCGGAACTGGTCGCGCTGATGCACAGCCTGGTCGGTTTCGCGGCCTGCCTGGTGGGCTTCGCGAGCTATATCGACACGTCGCTGCAGCTCACCGGCGCCGAGAAGGCCATCCATGAAGTGGAAATCTACGTCGGCATCCTGATCGGCGCGATCACCTTCGCGGGCTCGGTGATCGCGTTCGGCAAGCTGTCGGGCAAGATCGGCGGCAAGCCGCTGCTGCTGCCGGCGCGGCACTGGCTGAACCTGGCCGCGCTGCTGATCGTGATCTACTACGGCCGCGCGTTCCTGCATGCGGAAAGCATCCAGGACGGCATGCTGCCGCTCGCCGTGATGACCGTGATCTCGCTGCTGTTCGGCGTGCACATGGTGATGGCGATCGGCGGCGCCGACATGCCGGTCGTGGTGTCGATGCTCAACAGCTACTCGGGGTGGGCGGCGGCGGCCACCGGCTTCATGCTCGGCAACGACCTGCTGATCGTGATCGGCGCGCTGGTCGGCTCGTCCGGTGCGATCCTGTCGTACATCATGTGCCGCGCGATGAACCGCAACTTCATCAGCGTGATCGCGGGCGGCTTCGGCAGCGGCGCGGGCGCACCGGCGGCAGCGAGCGGCGGCGCGCAGCCGGCCGGCGAGGCCGTGGCGGTGAGCGCGTTGGAAACGGCCGAGCTGCTGCGCGAAGCGAAGCGCGTGATCATCGTACCCGGCTATGGGATGGCCGTTGCACAGGCTCAGCACACGGTGTTCGAACTGACGAAGCTGCTGCGCGAGAAGGGCGTCGACGTGCGTTTCGCGATTCACCCGGTCGCGGGCCGCATGCCGGGGCACATGAACGTGCTGCTGGCCGAGGCGAAGGTGCCGTACGACATCGTGCTGGAAATGGACGAGATCAACGGCGACTTCCCCGAGGCCGACGTGTCGATGGTGATCGGCGCGAACGACATCGTGAACCCGGCCGCGCAGGACGACCCGTCGAGCCCGATCGCCGGCATGCCGGTGCTGGAAGTGTGGAAGGCGAAGACGTCGATCGTGATGAAGCGCAGCATGGCGTCCGGTTATGCGGGCGTCGACAATCCGCTGTTCTACAAGGACAACAACCGCATGTTGTTCGGCGATGCGAAGTCGATGCTCAACGAGATCTTCGGCGCACTGAAAGCCTGAATGCGGCCACGCGCGTGGAGCGGGCGGCAAGCCCGTTTCAGCAGCGCGCGGCCCCGATGACCCGTCGGCCCGTCACGCATCGGCAGTGCGTGACGGGCCGACGCACATCCGCGCTACCGAAACGAACGGGAGCCGTCCATGGGATCGCACGAAGGATGCCGGTTATGGGAGCGGGCTTGAACAAACCGCGCTACGCGCGCCGCCGGTAAGTCCCCGGCGTACTGCCCGTCCAGTGGCGGAACGCGCGATGGAACGCGCTCGGATCGTCGAAGCCGATATCGGCGCCGATCGCCGCGATCGTGTCGAGCGTGTCGGTGAGCCGCTGGATCGCGATGTCGCGCCGCAGTTCGTCCTTGAGCGCCTGGAACGTCGTGCCTTCCGAGGCCAGGTGACGGCTCAGCGTGCGCACCGAGCAATGCAGATGCTCGGCCGCCTGGTCGATCACCGGCAGGTCGGGCAGCGCCGCCGACAGGTATTGCCGCACGCGATGGCACACGAGCTGTTCGCTGAACGATTCGAAGATCCAGTCGCCGGGCGCGCGCGCGAGGAACTTGCGCAGGTTGCGCTTGCTTTGCCGGATCGGTGCGTCGAGATAGTCGGCGCTGAAGCGCATCAGCGTGCGTTCGCAATCGAACTGCACGGAGCCGGAGAAGAAGTACAGGTGCTCGACCGCATGACGCGGCCGCGGGCACGCGAACTCGATCTGCAGCAGCGGGATCTTCTGCCCGATCAGCCAGGAACACACGCCGTGCACGAGCTTGAGCATCAGCTCCTGGCCGAGCGCGCCGATCGGGCCCACGGCCGGGTTCGGCCGCAGCAGCACCTGCGCGACCAGGTCGTCGCGCTTCGATTCGACGAAGAAGTCGTCGAGCAGGATATGGAAGAACTGGCCGAAACGATGCAGCGCCGTTTCGAGGTTGCGCGCATCGAGCAGGCTCAGGCACAGGTACTTCAGCGTGCCGCCGCGCAACGGGCGAGAGAAGATGCCCGGCATCTCGTCGTCGAGGTCGATCGCGAGCGTGCGGTACAGCGTCGAGAACTGCTCTTCCGTCACGCGCGCATGCGGCTCGCCGAGCAGTTCGAGCGGAATGCCGGCCCCGCGCAGGTAGCGCTCGACCACGTCGCGCCGTGCGCCCGCGCTCGCCAGAAAACCGTTGACGAGCGAGATCGGCACCGTCGCGCTCGGCGACGGCAGCGCACGCCCGGGCCGGGCGGAAGGTGAATCTGAACCGGTCATCGCGTCCCCGTCGATCGAACCGCTCGCATTGTACTTGAGCGGCCCGTGCCGGGTTTTCGGGGCGTTCGGCGGGCCGGCCCGCGCGCTTCCGGGCGCGCGGCGCTTCGGCGCCATCAGTCGGCGCGGCTGAGTTCCCGGCGCAGGATCTTGCCGACCGCCGACTTCGGCAGCCGGTCGACCAGGCGGATCAGCTTCGGCACCTTGTAGCCCGCGAGGTTCGCACGGCAATGCGCGACGAGTTCCGCTTCCGTCACGGCCGCGTCCGGCGCGAGCACCACGAACAGCTTCACGGCCTCGCCGGTGCGCTCGTCCGGCACGCCGATGCACGCGCATTCGGCGACGCCCGGCAGCGCGGTCGCGACCGCTTCCACCTCGTTCGGGTACACGTTGAAGCCCGACACGATGATCATGTCCTTCTTGCGGTCGACGATCTTCAGGAAGCCGGCCGCGTCGAACACGCCGATGTCGCCGGTGCGGAAGTAGCCGTCCGCGGTGAACGCCACCGCATTCGCGTCCGGCTTCTGCCAGTAGCCGCCCATCACCTGCGGCCCCTGCACGCAGATCTCGCCCGCTTCGCCGATCGCGACCTCGCGATCCTGGTCGTCGAGCAGCTTCACGTCGGTCGACGGCAGCGGCAGGCCCGTCGTGCCCGTGAACGCGTCGATCGACTGCGGGTTGAACGTGACCACCGGCGACGTTTCCGACAGCCCGTACCCTTCGCGGATGAAATTGCCCGTCACCGCCTTCCAGCGTGCGGAGATCACGTCGATCACCGCCGCGCCGCCGCCGGCCGACAACTTCAGCCGCGACCAGTCGATTTCCTTCAGCCGCGGATGGCCGGCGAGCCCCGCGTACAGCGTATTGACGCCGACGAACACCGACGGCCGCGCGGCCTTCAGTACGTCGATGAAGCCATCCATGTCGCGCGGGTTCGCGACGAGCCAGTTCTCCGCGCCGATCGCGAAGTAGGACAGGAAGTTCACCGTCAGCGCGAAGATGTGATACAGCGGGATCGCCGTGACGACGACCTCCTCGCCCGGCTGCCGTGCGGCCGGCACGATCGCCGCGAACTGCTCGATGTTCGCGACCAGGTTGCGGTGCGACAGCGCGGCGCCCTTCGACAGCCCGGTCGTGCCGCCCGTGTATTGCAGCAGCAACAGGTCGGCGCCGCCGAGCGCGACCGGCTCGAAGGCGAGCGATTCGCCGGCGGCGAGTGCGTCCGCGAGCGGGATCGAGCCCGGCGGCAGCGCGTCGCACGCGCCGGCCGGCGCATCGACGACGCCGAGATCGCCGCGCCCCACGCTCAGCACGGTCCGGATGCGCGTCTTGGCGACCACGTCGGCGAACGTGCCCATCGAGCCGCCGCACACCACGGCCACTTCGACGCCCGCGTCGTTGAGCTGGTGTTCGAGTTCGTGCGCGGTATAGAACGGGTTCACGTTGACCTGGATCGCGCCGAGCCGCGCGACCGCGACAGTCGCCACCGGAAACGCGAGCACGTTCGGCAGCATGACGGCCACGCGGTCGCCCTTGCGCACGCCCACGACCTGCTGCAGGTACGCGGCCAGCGCGGCCGACAGGCGGTCGACGTCGGCGTAGGTCAGCGTGCGGCCGACCGCGCGGAACGCGGGGCGCTCGGCGAAGCGACGCATCGCGTCGTCCAGCAGCGCGGTTACGGAAGGAAAGCGATCGGCATCGATCTCGGCGGGGATCGTGCCGTACGAGCCGATCCAGTGTCTCTTCGTCATGTCCTGCTCCTCGGGGGACGGCGCCGGGCAGCGCCGTTCGCACGGCGGCCCGCGCACCGGATGGGCGCAGGCCGTCGCCTGACCGGTGACTATCGCCCGCCCAAGGTGCTTTGAAAATGATCCGGGCGGTCGAAAAGATGATCGAAACGGACACGCGAACGCGCGGCGGGCGGCCTGCCGCCGCTTCCGGCCGGGCATCGGCTCATCCGTGTCGGGCCGCGCACGCCCATGCGCATCAGGGTGAACCCTATGGCGCCCTCGCGCGTTCCGGCGCAGAATCGCGAACCCGGAACGGTATCGAATCGGACACAGAACCCCATGCCGCGCAGTGCGCTCCTGAACCCGACGGCCGCCGGCGCCGCCCCGCTGCCCGACGCGCCGCTTGCCCACGCGTGGCGCGAGAAGCGCTTCTCGCCGGCCAAGCTGGCCGTGCTCGTCGGCGTCGCGCAGGAACTCGGCCTCGACCCGGCCGCCGTGCTCGACGGCACCGGCCTGTCGCCGGAGGCCGTCGCCGACCCGTTCACGCTCACGTCGCCGCTGCAGTTCCTGACCGCCGCGCGCAACGCGATCGGCCGCTACGACGGCACCGATCTCGGCGTGCGCGTCGGCCGCCGGCTGCATGCGTCGAGCTACGGGATGTACGGCTACGCGATGCTGTGCTCGGAATCGCTCGCGCATGCGTTCGATTCCGCCGTCAAATATCACCAGCTCGCGAACGGGATGCTCGCGATCCGCTGGGTCGAACAGGGCGACACCGCGTCGTGGCTGTTCCCGGATCCGCATGAAGCCGCGCTGCCCGGGCCGGACCTGCCGCTGTACCGCTTCCTGATCGACATGCAGTTCGCGCTGCACGTGACGATCATCAAGGACGTGATGGGTGCATGGTGCGTGCCGGCGCGCGCGCAGTTCGCGCAACCGGAACCGGCGCATGCGGCCCAGCTCGCCGACGCACTCGAATGCCCGATCGCGTTCGACCAGCCGCACCATGTGTTGAGCTACCCGGCCGCCTGGCTCGCACGCGCACCGCAGCTCGCGAACCCGATCACCGCCGCGCAGGTGTCGTCGCACTGCGCGCGCGTGCTCGACGAATTGCGCAGCCAGGCCGGCGTCACGCGCCGCGTCTACCAGGAACTCACGCGCACGCCCGGGCAGTTTCCGGACATCGACGCGATCGCCGATACGCTGTGCATGACGTCGCGCACGCTGCGCCGCAAGCTCGACGCCGAAGGCACGTCGTACAGCGAGTTGCTGACGAGCGTGCGCAAGGCGCTCGCGATCGACTACCTGACCACCACCACGCTCAGCACCGAGGACATCGCGCTGACGCTCGGCTTCAGCGATGCGGTCGGGTTCCGCCACGCGTTCAAGCGCTGGACCGGCACGACGCCGAGCGACGTGCGGCGCAAGCGCGGCGGGTAAGCGCCACGCGTTGGCGAGCGCGCGGCGCCGCCGGTTTCAGCGCGCGTCGCCGGCCGCCGGATACGCCACCGCCAGCGCAAACTCGAACACCGCGCCGCGCCCGTCCCGATCGACGAGCCGGATGCCGCTGCCGTTGAGCGCCAGCATCCGGTGCACGATCAGCAGCCCGAGCCCGCCGCTCGTCGCCGCGCCGCCGCTCATCGGCCGCTGCGGCCGCTGGAACAGCCCCGCGCGCCGCGCCAGCGGAATCCCTTCGCCGGTATCCGACACGGTCACGACCACGCGATCGTCCCGCGGCGTCAGCGCGACCTCGACTTCGCCGTGCGGCGGCGTGTGCCGCAATGCGTTGTCGAGCAGATTGGTCAGCACGCGCTCGATCATCCCGAGATCGGCCGACACGACCGGCACGCGCGGCGGGATGCGCGCATGCAGCGCGATGCCGCGCGACTGCGCGGCCAGTTCGAACTTCTGGAATACGTCCTGCACCAGATCGACGACCGAGAACGGCTCGCGCTCGGCCTGCACGCCACCCGATTCGAGCCGCGCGAGTTCGAACAGCGCCTGCGCGAGCCGGCCGACCTTGGTGCTCTGCGCGAGCGCGATCGACAGGTAGCGGCGGCGCTCGGCCTCGGCGAGCGTGTCGGACTTCAGCGACAGCGTCTCCAGATAGCCATGCAGCGACGTCAGCGGCGTGCGCAGGTCGTGCGAGATGTTCGTGATCAGTTCGCGCCGCTGCTGGTCCTGGTGCGTCAGCGCGCGCCACTGGTCGCCGATCCGGTCGGCCATCTGCGCGAACGCGGATTCGAGCACCGCGATGTCGTCGCCGCGCCGGCCCGGCGGCGAGTGCGGCACCGGCGGCTGCGTGTCGGGCGCGCCGTTCGCGTCGAAGCGGCGCATCGCATCGGTCAGCCGGCGCAGCGGGCGCGTGATGAAGCTGAATGCGGTCAGGCCCGCGAGCAGGCCGAGCAGCGCGACGACCGCCATCGACCACAGCGTCGTGCGCAGCACGTTGCCGGCGTCGACGCGCGCGGCCAGCCGGTCGTGCGCTTCGCCGAGCAGCACCACGTAGATATAGCCGGACGGCGGCTGGCCCGCGCGCTGCAGCGGCGCGGCGCTGAACACCTTGCGCGCGTCGGAGCTGCGCGGATCGTCGCCGAGGATCGGCAGCGGCTCGCCCGCGATGAAGCGCCGCACCGGCGCGAGATCGACGCGGTCGCGCTTCACGTGGCCGGGCGGCGCGTCGTCGCCCTTGATGCGCCCGGCGTTGTCGAGCAGGTACACCTCGACGCTCGGGTTCACGCCCATCAGCTGGCCGAACAGCGTGCGCACGGCGTCCGGGCGCAGCCCGTTCGCGTCCATCAGCGGCGTGCTGCCCGCGATGTGCGCGGCGAGATCGCGCGACAGGCCCTGCACGACTTCCTTCTCGCGCATGTCGTTCGCACGGATCTGCAGCCACGCCGACGCACCCGAGCACGCGAGGAGCAGCACCGCGAACACGCACGACAGCCGCTGGGTGAGGGTCAGTTTCATTGCGCGTCCCGCTGGTCCGGCGCGGCGAGCCTGTAGCCGCGGCCCCACACGGTGAGGATCCGCACGGGCTCGGCCGGATCGGCCTCGATCTTCGCGCGCAGCCGGTTGATGTGGGTGTTCACCGTATGTTCGTAGCCTTCGTGCTGGTAACCCCACACGGCATTGAGCAGGTCCATCCGCGAGAAGACCTTGCCCGGATGTCGCGCGAAGAAATACAGCAGGTCGAACTCGCGCGGCGTGAGGTCGATGCGCGTGCCGTCGACGCTCGCTTCCCGCGCGATCGGGTCGATCGACAGCCCGGCGATGTCGAGCGTGCCCGCGTCGATCCGCGAATCGCGCGCGAGCGCGTCGACGCGCCGCAGCAGCGCCTTGACCCGCGCGACGAGCTCGAGCACCGAGAACGGTTTCGCCAGGTAGTCGTCGGCGCCGAGTTCGAGGCCGAGAATCCGGTGCACCTCGCTCGAACGCGCGCTCGTGATGATGATCGGGGTGTAGCGTGCCATCGCGCGGGCGCGCCGGCAGATTTCCAGGCCATCGACGCCCGGCAGCATCAGGTCGAGGATCAGCGCGTCCCAGTTGCCCTGTTCGAGCAGGCGCAGGCCTTCGGTGCCGTCCGCGCTGTGCACGACTTCATAGCGTTCGTCACGCAGGTGCAGGCTCAACACGTCGGCGATGTCGGCGTCGTCTTCGACGATCAGGATGCGTTTCGGGTGGTCCATGGCGGTCGGCGGCGGCACGGCGGTGGCAGTCTTCGGTCTCGAACGGCGGTTCTGGCCGGCCAGGGTCCGGAAAGCCGGCCTGCCCGGGGCGAATCGCGGCGCAACGCCGCGCTGTCGCCATTGTGCAAAATTTTGCCGGTGGCAGGGGTCACATTTCGTTTAAGTTTGCATCGTGTCCGTGCCGTGGGCCAACGGCCGCAAGGCTTTCCGATCCAGCCCCATGAGCGGGCCGCACCCGCACGCCCTCACGCATCCTTCGCCAGCGCGCGAAGGTCATGTGCGGGATCGCCGAGCACGTCCGGCGAGATCACGGCACGTCGCTCGATGAGGGTACGTACGCTACGCATGTCCCGCCCGCGATTGAGCGTCACACCAGCCGTCACGACGCCGTCGCGCAACCCGAACAGCACGCAGACGGATCCAGGGAGATCACCGCGCTCGATCCACTCGGGCGCCATCATGTCGCCTGCGAACTGCACGTTCACGCCGCATTGATCGGTCCAGAACCACGGCACATGCGGCGAGTCATCCGGCGCGCCGAGCATCGCCGCGGCCGCCCGCGCGGCCTGTCGATTCGCGTTGTCCCAGCTTTCGCGGCGCAAGTGCCCGGTGCCGCACGGGTCGGCTTCGGCCGTGTTGTCACCGGCCGCGAAGATGTCCGCGTGCGACGTCCGGCACGCGGCGTCGACGAGAATCGCGCCGTCCGTGCGCAGGCCGGCGTCCCGTGCGAGCGCGTCGTCCGGTTCGACGCCGATCCCGTAGACGATCGCGTCGCCGGACACGGTCGTGCCGTCTTCCAGCCTCAGAGCGAACCCGTCACCCGCGCGCGCCGCGTCTACCAGCCGACGTCCGATCAACACGTCGACGCCGCGTGCGCGATGCAGCGCGAGCAGATGCGAGCGCACCGGCAGCGGCGCGCAACGCGCCATCACGTCGGCTGCCTGCTCGATCACGGTCACCCGCGCACCGAGTTCGACCGCGCTCGATGCCAGTTCCATCCCGATCACGCCGCCGCCGACGATCAGCAGCCGCGTGCCGTCGCGCAGCGCACGGCGCAATGCGTGCGCATCGTCGAGCGTACGCAGCGTATGCACGCCAGCACCCAGCCGGTCGAGCATCGGCAGCCTCCTCACCCGCGCGCCGGTCGCCAGCAGCAGCTTGCCGAACCCGAGCGACGTGCCGTCGGCGAACGTCAGCGTGTGTTGCGCCGGATCGATCGCCGAAACGCGCGTGCCGAGCCGCAACTCGATTCGCTGGTCGGCATAGAACGTCGCCGGATGAAGCGCAACTCGCGCATCGTCGGGCTTCAGCAACACGTCCTTCGACAGCGGCGGCCGCTCGTACGGCAGGTGCGGCTCGTCGCCGATCAGCACGATGCGCCCGTCGAAGCCGCGCCGCCGCAGCTCGGCCGCGGCGGTCGCACCGGCCTGCCCGGCGCCCACGATCACGCAGGCGCCCGCCATCGCCACATCGTCCGCTTCACGTGCGTGATGCATGCAGCCCTCCCGCGACATGCCGGATCCCGCGAATGCCGAGCCCCGCGTCGGCCTGGATCATCACGCCGGACAGCGTGCGGTTGTTCGCGCGCGACGCGAGCAGCACGAACGGTCCGGTGAAATCGGCCGGGGCCGGAAAGAACTGCAGCGGCAGGATGCTGGCGATCGCTTCCGGCGTGCGCGTATCCATGATGCGTTGCTGCGACTGCCCGAGCGCGTCGGGACCACGCAGGTCGCTCGCCATCCCGCACGGCGCGACGCCGTTCACGCGCACGTGCGGCGCAAGCTCGTACGCGAGTTCGCGGATCAGCCCGGTCGCCGCATGCTTGCTCGCGGTATACAGCGGGCCGCCGCCGCCCGGGTAGAACGCCGCGTTCGACAGCGTAAAGATCATGCTTCCCTGCGACGCGACCAGCGCGTCGGCCGCCGCCTTCGCGCCGAGCAGATAGCCCTTCACGTTGACCGCGAACAACTCGTCGAAGCCTGCGTCGAGCCGCTCGGGCGACAGGTCGAGCAGGCTTGCGCCGTGATCCCACAGCGCCGCGTTGCCGACGAATGCATCGAGCTTGCCAAAGCGCGCGACGGTCGCGTCGACCGAGCGCCGGTTATCGGCGTACACGCGCACGTCGCCATGCACGACCTCGACGTCCGCACCGAACCGCGCGCGCAATGCATCGACCTTGTCCACCGAGCGTTCGAGCACGCCGACATGCGCGCCTTCGTCGAGAAAACGCTCGACGAGCGCGAGCCCGAGGCCCGACCCGCCGCCGGTAATCAGCGCGACTTCGCCATCGAGCCAGCTCATGCGCCCTCCGGTTCGTCGACGTACAGCGCACCCGCATCGACGACGACCGGGAACGTGCGCAACGCATCCGTCGCGGGCTGGCACAGCGCCGCGCCGGTCTTCAGGCAGAAACGCGCGGCATGCAGCGGGCATTCGACGGTCGCGTCGTCCTCGACATAACCATCCGACATCGACGCGTTGCCATGGCTGCATCGATCCGACAGCGCGTAGTACGCGCCCTGTGCATGAAATACCGCGATCGCGCCGTGCGCACCTTCCACCCGCGTCGCGTCGCCCTCGGCAAGCGACTCGACGGGGCCTACGAGAATTCGAGCCATGATCAGAAAAGTACACTCAGGTTATGAGAAGACAACACCGCCTGGTCGAGCACGATCTCGCGGCGGCAAACCTGCCAGCCGGCGAGATCGTCCCCACGCCGCACGCGATCGCGGCGCGCGCCGACGTAGAACGTCTCGTCGCGCTCCTTCTGAGAGCGGTACAGCAGATAGTTGACCTGAACGTCGTACTCGCCGTGCGCGTCCGCCGGTTCGACCCGCACGTTCGAGAGCAGATGCCGCGTGCGCGACGGCGGCTCCTCGGCCCACGCCATGCCCGTTTCGAGCCGCGCGATGCGCCGTTCGAGCTGCGCCTTCGTGTCGTTGAAGATCCATGTGGTCGGCGGCTGCACGCCCTTGCGTCGGTCGCGTGTCTGCGCGTTGACGGTCGTGCGCATCGTGTACCGCACGTCGTCGCTCAGCAGCGCGAGCCAGTCGCGAAAGCGCCATGCGTCGAGGCATTCGGCCTCGCGGTACAGGAACTGCGTGATGTCGTGATGCAGCGCGAGCGTCACCGGCGCGCGTTCGATCGTGGCGGCGTCGCTCATTTCATCAGCTCCTGTTCGTATTCGCGCGTGCGTTGCTCGACCTCGTCCCAGCGCTCCGACAGCAGCAGGTCGGCCCAGCGGCGATACATCCCGCGCGCGGCCGTCTCGGAGAAGATGTAGTTGGTGATGCCCGGAATGCCGTCGGTACGCACGCGCTCGCCGCCGAGACCCATTTCCATGCACAGTTGCGTCTTGCGCGCGCGGCTGCCACGCAGCACCTTCTGCACCTCGACCCAATTCTCCGAGTCGTCCTGCTCGAGGAAGCCGGCCGGACCGAACGCGCGCGTCGCGCTGCGCTCGAACGCAGCCTTCACCTCGTCCGATGCGTCCTTGTCGGCGATGCAGAATGCCCATACCTCGACCTGATTCGGGCCGCGCGGATGCCACACACGCAACGTCGCGGTGCCATTCAGCCAGGACAACGTCGGGAACAGGTTGTTGTGCCCCGCGAGTCGCCGTGCGCGCACTTCGCCGACGCGCGCCTTCGCTTCGTCATACGTGTCGCGGAAGTACTGCGACACCTCGCCGTCGACCCACACGTTCGCGTCCGGCTGCTCGGTGAAGAAGAAGCCGCTGCCGTGGCCTGCCTGCCCGTATTGCAACGCGTCCTTCGCCGTCTCCCACACGGGGCGCGCGGTCTGCCCGGCGCCGAGCGCCTTGCCGCCGCCGTCCGCCTTCGCACCGAGCACCTCGACCGCCGACGCGTGCGAATACAGCGCGTGATACTGGTCGCTCGCAAACTGCTCGGCGGGAAACTTCCAGTTGCAGTCGATCACCCACTTGTGCACGCCGCCGACAATTTCAGTGCCGCCCTCGCGACGATCGAGCACACCGTCGAGATACCACGCGATGTCACCCATGTACGTGCCGAGATCGGGCGCGTCGGCATCCCAATTGCCGAACACAAGTCCCTTGTAGATCGCGATCCGCGTCACTTCCTGCAGCCCCAGGTGCTGCTTGCACAGGCCCTGCGGAAACGCGCGCGCCTCGAGTGGCACGTCGATCAGCGCGCCGTCGGTGCCATACGACCAGCCGTGATACGGGCACGTGAACGAGCGCGTGTTGCCGGAGTCGGCAAAACTCACGCGCATCGAGCGATGCCGGCACTGGTTGAGGAACGCCTTCACCGAGCCGTCCTTCTGCCGCACGACGACGACCGGATCCTCGCCCATGTACGTATTGAAGAAATCGCCGGGTTTCGGAATCTGGCTGACATGCGCGAGGAACAGCCAGCAGCGGCCGAAGATGCGTTCGAGCTCCAGCGCATAGATCGCCGGGTCGGTATAGATCGACGACGTCACGCGCCCGTTGCGCGCGTCGACGAGGGCGTCGATGTCAAGCTTCTCTGTCATTTGTGTCTCCTCCGTGGCACCATCCGTTCCATACGGACAGGCACGCGACGATGATCGTCGGTCGGCCATTTCTTGTGAAATAGTTTGTTTGTTTGCCGTTAGACGTTTTGACGATGAAACCCGAATGGAACTCCGACATCTGCGCTATTTCGTGGCCGTCGCCGACGAGCTGAACTTCACGCGTGCCGCGCAGCGGCTCCATACCGCGCAGCCGTCGCTGAGCCAGCAGATCCGCGATCTCGAGAACGAGATCGGCACGCAGTTGCTCGAACGATCGAAGCGCAAGGTGGAGCTGACCGAAGCCGGTCGCGTGTTTCTCGCGGAAGCACGGCTCGTGCTCGCACAGGCCGATCGCGCGGTCGCCCGCGCGCGGCAGGCCGGCCACCAGCAGGCGCTGACCGTGAAGATCGGTTTCGTGCCCGCGGCGGAAGTGGCGATCTTCCCCGCGATCCTGCCCAAGCTGCGGATGCAGTTTCCGGGCGTGCATGTCGAACTACGCAGCCTGACGACGATGGAACAGGAGGACGCGCTGCTGCGCGGCGACATCGACATCGCGTTCATGCGCCGGCCCGTGCACCATCCGGAGCTGCGCGCCGAAGTCGTACTGACCGAGCCGCTCATCGTGCTGATGCCGGCCGGTCACCCCCTCGCCGCGCATGCGTGCATCGAACCATCGATGCTCGACGGCCAGCCGGTCATCCAGACCAACCCGGACTATGCGGGCCAGCTGTACGATATCGTCGGGCGGTACTTCGATGCGCACCGGATCAGGACGGATGTCGTGCAGGTCGCGACGAACATCCTGTTGAACCTGAACCTCGTCGGAATGGGGCTCGGCGTCGCGCTGCTGCCCGCGTACGTCGAGGCGCTCGCGGGAGAATCGCTGTGCTGCCGCCCCCTTGCGAATCCGGCACCCGATATCGACCTGCTGATGGTCACGCGCGCCGAGCCGCATTCGCGGGAACTCGACGCCCTGGTCGACCTGATGCGCCGTGCGCCATTCCGGCGCCCCGGCTGAGCGCTGCGCACGGACGTGAAGACCGCGCGCGCATCGCACGCGGGGCGCTGAACGGTCGTGCGCGGTGCGGAAATGCCGTTCAGCCCAGATTCAGGATCTCGCGAGCCTGGGCCGCGGTCGCGACGGGGCGACCATAAGCCTCGCAAAGCTCGGCAACCTGGCGCACGAGCGCGGCATTGGATGGGGCGAGCGTATTCTTGTCCATGCGCACGTTGTCCTCGAGCCCGGTGCGGCAGTGCCCCCCGAGTTCGAGAGACCAGCGAGCCATCGTCAGTTGATGGCGACCGATGCCGGCGCCGGTCCAGGTCGCATCGGGCGAAAGGCGCTCGAGGGTACGGACGTAGAATTCGAGCACTTCGCGATCGACGGGCATTGCGTTCTTGATGCCCATGACAAACTGAATGTGCAGCGGACCGACGATCGCGCCCGCCGCCTGCATGGCTGCGGCCTGGAAAATCATCGACAGGTCGAAGGCCTCGACTTCGGGCTTGATGCCGTAGGCTTTCATTTCGGCGGCCAGCCAGTCGACCAGGTCCGGCGGATTGTCATAGACCCGGGTCGGAAAATTGACCGAGCCGGTTGCCAGGGATGCCATGTCAGGCCGCAGGGATAACATGGCACCTCGCTCATTGCCGGCCCCGGAGCGACCACCGGTAGACACCTGGGTGATCATGCCGGGCGCGTGCTTCCGGATGCCTTCCAGCACCAGGGCGAAACGATCCGGATTTGACGTGGGCGTTTCGTCATCGTTGCGTACGTGGAGATGAACCAGGCTCGCCCCGGCTTCGAATGCCGCCTGGGTCGACTCCACCTGCTCGTTCACCGTGATCGGCACAGCCGGATTGTCTTTCTTGCGCGGCAGTGATCCCGTGATCGCAACGGAAATGATGCAAGGCTTGTTCATCGTGATCTCAGTAGATTGGGTAGGGGGACGCGGTGTTTCCTGGTGCATCGTATGGGCGGCCGCCTGCCTTCGTCTAATACCGATTGGGTCTGCAAACGATACGGAGGGGGTATCGATTGCCGTCGACGCCCGCCGAGGGCGATCCGCGGCAAGCCCGTCGGCGAGGAGGCCTGATGCGCTGCGCTTGCCTCCGTCGGCCTGCAAACCCACTACCGGCACTATTCGCTACGTGAAACGGCCAGCGTCTCGCATGGCGGGGTTCAATGCCGCAGGAAATCGACCACCATCCGGTTGAACGCGTCCGCATGCTCCCACTGCGCCCAGTGTCCGCACCGGTTGAACACGTGCAACTGCGCGTTCTGCATCCCGGCGATCAGCCGCAGCCCGATATCCATCGGCACGAAGCGATCGTCGCGCCCCCAGATGACGAGCGTCGGCGCCGCGATTTCGCCCAGCCGCGGACCATAGTCGGTGAACTGCTTTGGATTCGCCGCGAGGCTCTTCACGAAGTTCTCGAGGTGATCGCGCCGCGCGAGCATGTTGTCGAGGCGCGCCTTCATCAGCTCGTCGGTGAGCGCGCTCGCATCGTAGACGAACACGTTCATCATCCGCTTCAGGTTCTCGATCGTCGGTTCCCGATACAGGCCTTGCAACAGCTTGATGCCCTCGGTCGGCATCGGCGCGAAGTTGCTCGGCCCGCCCGTGCCGCCGCCCATCAGTACCAGCTTGCCGACACGTTCCGGATTGCCGAGCGCGAATGCAACCGCGCCATGCCCACCCATCGAATTGCCGAGAATATGCACACGCTCGATATCGAGCACGTCGAGCAGCGCTTTCAGCACGCGGCCGTTGAGTTCCGAGCGCGACGACGCACAGACGACCGGATCGCTCTTGCTCCAGCCCGGGCAGTCCATCAGGATCACGCGATAGCCGGCCGCGACCAGCGGCTCGACGTTACGGTTGAAGTTCGCCCAGCCGCTCGCGCCGGGGCCCGAACCGTGCAGCATCACGACCGTCTCGCCGGTCGGGCCGGCGCCCGTGTCGTTATAGTGAATCCGCAGTTCGAGGTCGCCGTCCTTCACGCGTGCAAACTGGCTCGTCGACGCTTCCGTGATCGGTGATGTCGTCGCAGTCATGATGATGTCCTTTCCGAAAAAATGAATGATCTCGATCGCGGGCCGCGCTCGCGCGGCCCGCCCGAATCGCTACACGCGCTGCGGCTCGCCCGTGCGCTGCTGCGCGAACGCGCCCACCACCGTCAATGCCGCCACTGCGGCGATCACGATCAGCGGGATGCTCGCCGACACCAGCATCGACGGGCTCTGACCGAGCGCGAACAACTGCCCTGCCACCAGCGGCCCGAGAATCGAACCGAGCCGCCCCACCGCGACGGCCGCACCCACGCCCGTGCCGCGCACTTCGGTCGGATACGCATGGCCGGCCAGCGCATACAGCACCGACTGGCCGCCGACGAGGAACAGCCCGCACAGCAAACCGCCCGTCGCCATCGACGTCGCGCCACCCGCGCTCGCCAGCGTGGTCAACGCGACGGCGACGCCGACATACATGCCGATCACCGTGCCGCGCCGTCCGAAGCGGTCCATCAGCGTCGCGATCGCGACGGCCCCGATGCCACCGCCGATGTTGAACATCATCAGCACGACGTTGGCCTGCACGCGTGTCAGTCCGCGCGACAGCACCATCGACGGCAGCCAGTTCATCAGGAAATACAGCACGACCAGCGTGCCGAGATAGCTGATCCACAGCGCGATGGTCGTACGCGCGCGGCCGTGTCGCCACAGCGCGTCACTCACGCCGGGCAGGCCGGCGACATGGCCAGCCACGGTCGACCGGGTCGCCACGAACTGCCGCGACTCGTGCAGGAACATCCCGAGCAGCGGCACCATGACGAGCGGTCCGAATCCGCCGACGTAAAACACGTGACGCCAATTCGCATCGCCTGCGCTCGCGATGCCGATCACCGCGGCGATCGCCGCGCCGAACGGCATCCCGCAGTACATCGCGCCGACCGCCGTGCCGCGCTGCCGCGGGCCCGCCGCTTCCGAGCACAGCGCGATCAGGTTCGGCATCGCGGCGCCGAGCCCGCAGCCCGTCATCAACCGCGCGATGAGCAGGCTCTCGAAGCTCCAGACCTGCGTCGTCGCGAGCGAGAACAGGCCGAACATCGCGACCGACCACATCAGCACGCGCTTGCGACCGAACCGGTCGGCCAGCCGGCCGCCGAGCGCGGCGCCCGGCAGCAGGCCGAGCGCGCCCGCGCTGAACGCCCAGCCCATCTGCGCGACGGCGAGCGAAAACTCCTTCGCCATGCGCGGGCCGGCCACCCCCGCCGATTGCAGATCCAGCCCTTCGAGCAACGCAATCGCGAGGCACAACATGATCGTCGCGTGTCCCGTGCGTCCATTTCGCGCGGTATCGCCTTCCTTTCGTGACGTATTCATCCAAAGTCTCCAATGATTGATATGCAGACCGCTCTTGCCGGCGGCTGTCATGTATCGGACCGCGACGTGCGCGGTCCTGCCGTCCGTTCCTATGCGGCCTCGCCACGCTTCTTCAGATCGAGCGCGACGTCGACGATCATGTCTTCCTGGCCGCCCACCATCCGGCGCTTGCCCAGTTCGACGAGGATGTCCACGGTCCTGATGTCGTACTTCTTCGCGGCCGCTTCCGAGTGACGCAGGAAGCTCGAATACACGCCCGCATAGCCGAGCGCGAGCGTTTCGCGGTCGACGCGCACCGGACGGTCCTGCAACGGTCGCACGATGTCGTCGGCGGCATCCATGAGCGTGTAGAGATCGGTGCCGTGGTTCCAGCCCATCCGTTCGGCCGCCGCGATGAACACTTCGAGCGGCGCATTGCCGGCGCCCGCGCCCATTCCAGCGAGCGACGCATCGATCCGGTCGCAGCCTTCCTCCACCGCGACGATCGAGTTCGCGACGCCGAGCGACAGGTTGTGGTGCGCGTGCATGCCGGTTTCCGTTTCGGGCTTCAGCACCGCCTTCACCGCACGGAACCGGTCGCGCACGTCCGACATCGTCAGCGCGCCGCCGGAATCGACGACGTAGATGCAGGTCGCGCCATAGCTTTCCATCTTCTTCGCCTCGGCGGCCAGCTTCTCCGGCGTCGTCATGTGGCTCATCATCAGGAAGCCGACCGTGTCCATGCCGAGTTCGCGCGCATATTCGATGTGCTGCTTCGAGATATCCGCCTCGGTGCAGTGCGTCGCGACACGCACGATGCGCGCGCCGGCGTCGTACGCGGCCTTCAGGTCGTGAATCGTGCCGATGCCCGGCAAAAGCAGTGTCGCGATCCTCGCGTGTTCGACAACGTCCGCGACCGCCTCGATCCATTCGAGATCGCTATGCGCACCGAAGCCGTAGTTGAAGCTCGACCCTTGCAGGCCGTCGCCATGCGCGACCTCGATGCTGTCCACCTTGGCGCGATCCAGCGCACGTGCGATGTCCTGCACGTTCGCGATCGAATACTGGTGTCGAATGGCGTGACTGCCGTCGCGCAGCGTCACGTCGGAGATATACAGTTTCTTGCTCATCGCCGTTTGCTCCTTACGCGCTCACGCGCGCCTGCGCCATGCGTTCGGCGGTCGCGAGCGCGGCGGAAGTCATGATGTCGAGATTGCCCGCGTAGGCAGGCAGATAGTGCGCGGCGCCCTCCACTTCGACGAACACCGACGTTTTCAGGCCGCTGAACGTTCCCAGGCCCGGAATACGGATCGGCGCGTTCGCCGGAATCTCGTCGAACTGCACCTTCTGCTTGAGCCGATAGCCAGGCACGTACGCGTGCACCTTCGCGACGGTGTCCTCGATCGACGCCTCGATCTCCGCGCGAGACGCGAGATCGGACAGCGTATAGACCGTGTCGCGCATCATCAGCGGCGGCTCGGCCGGGTTCAGCACGATGATCGCCTTGCCCTTCGCGGCGCCGCCGACCACCTCGATCGCCTTCGACGTCGTTTCGGTGAATTCATCGATGTTCGCGCGCGTACCGGGGCCCGCCGACTTGCTGCTGATCGACGCGACAATCTCCGCGTAGTGCACCTTCGCGACGCGCGACACAGCCGCGACGATCGGAATCGTCGCCTGGCCACCGCACGTGACCATGTTCACATTCGGCGCGTCGATGTGCGCGTCGAGGTTGACGACCGGCACGCAGTACGGGCCGATCGCGGCGGGTGTCAGATCGATCATGCGAATCGACGGCTTGAGCGTGCGCAGCAGCGCTTCATTGCGAACGTGCGCGCCGGCGGACGTCGCGTCGAACACGAAATCGATCTGGTCGAATACCGGAAGACGCGTGAGCCCTTCGACGCCTTCATGCGTGGTCGCGACACCCAGCCGCGCGGCGCGCGCGAGACCGTCCGAGTTCGCGTCGATACCGACCATCGCCACCATTTCCAGATGCCTGCCGTGACGGAGGATCTTGATCATCAGGTCCGTGCCGATGTTGCCGGAGCCGATGATCGCAGCCTTGAGTTTTTCGGAAGCCATGCGAGTTCCTGAGTTAAGCCGTGAAAGTTGCCCGGACGCTGCCGAGCCCGTCGATCTGCGCGACATAGGTGCCGGCCTCGCGGACGGCGACCATCGGACCGAGCGCGCCGGTCAGCACCACGTCGCCGGCGCGCAGCGGCGTGCCGAGTTGCACCATCCGGTCGGCCAGCCACACGGCAGCGTTGAGCGGATTGCCGAGGCAGGCGGCGCCGCTGCCCTTCGACAGCACTTCGCCATCGCGGGCAAGTGTCATCGCGCAGCCCGTCAGATCAAGCCGCGAAAGTGGCACCGGACGGCTGCCAACCACGAAGCGCGCGCTCGATGCGTTGTCGGCGACCGTGTCGACGAAGCGGATGTCCCAATCGCGGATGCGGCTGTCCACCACCTCGATCGCGGCGAGCGCATACGCGCTCGCGCGCAGGATGTCGACGAACGTGTGCCTGTCTTGCGTGAGGTCGTGATCGAGCACGAGTGCGATCTCCGCTTCGACCTTGGGCTGGATCAGCTGCGCGAGCGAAATCGGCGCGCCGTCGCCGCAAGCCATGCTCGCGAACAACGCGCCGAAATCGGGCTGGTCGACGCCCAGCTGTGTCTGCACCGCGAGCGACGTCAGGCCGATCTTGCGGCCGACGATGCGCTCGCCGTTAGCGACGCGCCGGTCGACGTTGGCCTGCTGCACCGCGTAGGCCATCGTCATCGCGTCGAGCGGGATGCCGCCCGCGGCGGCTTCGCCGCGCAGCGGCGCGATCGTGCTGCGCGACGCCTCGGCCTCGCGCAGTCGCGCGGCCAGTGTCGTCACAAGGTTCGAATCGGACATCGAGGTCTCCTGGAGTTCGGTCACGCCGCCGCCGCGACGGCGGTCGACGACGTGGCGTGCATGGTGGCGAAACCCGCGATCCACTCGGGAATCGCGCGGTAGTAGTCGAGTGACGCGTGATACGGGCCATACGCGGCGAGCGCGGCGAATGCGGCGACCCACGTGCGGATCTCGTGCGCGGACTTGCCGCCGTCGCGCGTGATCGCGTCATTGGTCACGCCATCCAGCGCTGTCAGTTCGCCGGATGCGAGTCTGGCGAGAAACGCGCGATCCCATTCGGGATTCAGCGGATGCAGCGGACTGTCGCCGGCGGCAAACGAACGGGCGGCGGCCACGGTACGCGCCTGGCGCGCCGCGCGCGATTCGGCCGACGGATTGCGCCCGGCGATCAGCCGCTCCGCCACGTCGGCCGGCGCACCGATCAGTTCCGGTACAGGCGGCTCGTGCGAGATGCCGCCCGAGCCGACCACCAGCACGCGGCGGTCGGTACGCGCGAGATGGCGGCCGATCGCGTCGCCCAGCAAACGCGCGCGGCGCAGCGGCGCCATCGGTGGCGCGACGGAGTTGATGAACACCGGGATCACCGGATGGCGATCGAGACCGCCCGTCAGCACTTCAAGCGCCTGCGCGCAGCCGTGGTCGACCTGCATCCGGTACGACAGCGCGACATCGACGTCGGCGGCCAGCACGCTTTCCGCCAGCCCGTGCGCGAGATCGCCCGGCACCGGCAGCGTGCCGGCCAGGCTCTTGAAATCACCGATCGCGTCGGCTCGTGCGCCGATGCAGAACGGCGGCATCATGTCGTAGAAGAATCCGTTGAAATGATCGGGGGCGAAAACGACGATCAGGTCAGGCCGGAAACGCTCGACACGTTCGCGCGCGGCTCGGCCGATGCGCTCGACTTCCGCAACCACGTCGGGCGCCGGATCGAAGTAACCGTGCAGCGGCGTATGGGAAAGACATTCGAGATGAATCGGCATGCTCATGCTCCTGCCATGTGTGTGAGGACATCGCGATCGCACACCGGGCTCTGCGAAGATGGCGAAACGTCGCCGTGTTCGTGCCGCGCGCCTCCCGTCATGCCGAGCTTTTCCGCGAGCGCGACAATGGCCGAGGACACCTGCTGTGGTGCGCATACGCCCGCAACGAAACGATCGGGACGCAGCAGCACGACCGACTCCGGCAGACGGCTGAACCAGTCCTTCAACCGGCCCGTCTCGTCACCGATCGCGAGCACGTCCGAGGGCACGTCGTCGGCGTAAGCGAGCTGGGCGTCCGGCTTCGCGATCACGAAGCGGCCACCGATCCGCGCCCACAACGCACGCGCCTGCGGCGTCATGCCGAAGGTCGGATCCGCGCCCCAACCCAGCAGGACGAAACCGGTGCCGATCGCGTCGTCGAGCAGCACGGTGCGTCCCTCGGCCAGCCGCACGCGCGGCTGGATGAACATGCGCCCGACCGGCGACGCGGCAAACGGATCGCGACCGTACGCGAGCCGGCCGATCAAGGAATCGCGCTTTTCGCTCATCAGGCCGAGCAGCCGGCCCGGCGCGGAATTGCCCGATCGTTCGAGCACGCGTGCAAGCCAGCCGCGCCTGGGTGCGTGCGTGGGCAGCAGTACCGCGCCCGCCTCGTAACGCGGCATCGGCTTGAAGCGCATTTCGACGAAGTAGCGCTTCACCGCCGGAAACAGGTTCAGCGCACGCACGAACGTGTCGCGAAAGCGCGCGCCGAAACGTGTCGTCGGCGCGAAAATATCGCCCGCCACTTCGGACAGATGGATCATCGAACGCGCATGCGCGCGGCGCTCGACGGTATAGGTTTCGAGCAGGCGGCTGTCCGCGAGCCCCCGTGCGACCATCGCGAGCTTCCAGCCGAGATTGTTCGCGTCGCGGATTCCGCTGTTGTAACCCTGCCCCTGCCACACCGGCATGATGTGCGCGGCGTCGCCCGCGAGCAGGATGCGGCCCACGTGAAACGTCGACGCGAGACGCGCATTGTGCGTATAGACGCGCTTGCGGATGTAGTCGACCGCATCCGGATCCGCGACCACCTTGCGGATCAGCGCAGCCATGCTTTCGGGTTTCGACAGTTCTTCCTCGGTCTCGCCCGGCATCACCATGAACTCGAAGCGGCGAATGCCGTGCGGCAGCGCCGCCGACACGTACGGCCGTTCGTGATCGCAATGCAGATAGATGTGCGGCGAGCCGATCGGGTCGTTGCGCACGTCCACGACGATCCACTGGTTCGGCTTCGTGCGCCCTTCGAACGACACGTTCAGCACGCGGCGCACGAAACTGTTGCCGCCGTCCGCGCCGACCATGTACGCTGCGCGCACGGTCCGGCGTTCGCCATCCGCATCGTCCACGTCGATGCTGACGCCGCCGGCGTCCTGCGTGAACGATGCAACGCTGTGTCCGAACAGCACCTGGACATGCGGGAAACGCGCGAGGCCTTCGTGGAGCACACGATCCGCGAGCGGCTGGATGAACGCGTTGCGGCGCGGCCAGCCGAATTCGTCGGTGCGCGGCTCGATCGATGCGAAGCAGTGACCGTCCTTCGTCACGAAACGCATCCAGTGATCGGGCGTCGTGTGCGGCACGAGTTCGTCGGCCAGGCCGATCGACTGGAAGACGCGCAATGCTTCGTCATCCAGACCAATGGCGCGCGGATAATCGATGATCCGTTCGAGCTTCTCGATCAGCGTGACACGCACGCCCTGAAGGCCCAGAATGTTGGCGATCATCAAGCCGACCGGGCCTGCGCCGATGATCGCGACGTCGGTGGAAAGCGGGTCGTGCCGGTCGCGATGCGTGGCTGGACTGGATGAGGGGTTCATGTGTCTCCTTCCTCGCGCGACTCGGTGGTCGCTGCGTATGCCGATGGATTCCGGCCGGGACACTTCGCGGGTTCCGTGTCGCGTCGTGTGGCGGCGGGATGAAGGCAAGTCTAGGGAGCGACAGACACGCGCTCAACAATTTCAACCAAATGTGCAAGGAATGCACATCGTTGATTTTTAATACATTTTTTGATGAGCAAGTACGCAAATGTCCGAGGGCTGTCGCGCGGCCTGCAGGTGCTGCAGGCCCTCAATGCGCTGGAAAACGGTCGCGCGACGAGCCAGCAGTTGAGCGAAGTCACGGGGCTGCACCGCACGACCGTGCGGCGGTTGCTGGAAACGCTGGTGGAAGGCGGATTCGTGCGACGCAGCGAGTCGGACGACACGTTTCGTCTGACGTTGCGCGTGCGCACGCTGAGCGAAGGATTCACCGACGACGAGCACATCGCCACCGTCGCGCCACCGATCATGGCGCGGCTGCTGCAACGAATCGTGTGGCCATCCGACCTGACGACACCCGACGGCGATTCGATGATCATTCGCGAGACGACGCATCGCTTCAGCCCGCTGTCGTTTCATCGTTCGATGGTCGGGCGCCGGCTGCCGATGCTGCTGACCGCATCGGGGCGCATTTACTTCGCGTCGTGCCAGGATGCGGAGCGCGAAGACATTCTCGATCTGTTGCGCGCCGGCGCCGGTGGCGAACAACAGCAGCGGCTCGCATCGGACAGCGCGTTCATCCGCAACCTGGTGCGGCAAACGCGCGCCGACGGCTTCGGTTCGAATCATGGCGACTGGGCCGACCAGCGCAAGATCGGCTCCATCGCGGTGGCGATCCGTGCGCACGATCGCGTGATCGCGGCACTGAACGTCATCTACCTCGAACAGGCGATCAATCCGGCGGAGGCCGTGCGCCGCTTCCTGCCGGAGTTGCAGCATGCGGCTCAGGAATTGGTGAGCGCACTCGAGGCGTCGAGCGATGAGCGATCGGTTTAAAGATCATGCCGTGGACCGATCACCCTTTCATACGACGGGCATCCGCTGGCCGAAGGTCCGTCGATTCGGCCTCTGACGGACGGTTCGGCACGCGTGGTGGATGGGGGCGTTCGCGTTGCACGCCGACACATCGATCGATTCGACAGCAACCCGAGAAATCGAGACAACGCCCCCATTGCCTACCGGAGTGAGTCCTGTCGTGCGACAAGCGGCCTCAGGTTTTCGTCACCTGGGTTTTCGCGAGATAGGTGTACGGCCCATTCGGACTCTTTTCGGCAATGTATGCGGCACACCACCCGGCCCCCCACAGCTGCTTCGTATTGAAGTTGTTGTTGTTTTCGTTGTCCCAGCTCCAGGCCTTCGCCTCGGTCGGATTGGATGGAAAGCTTCCCGGATACAGGCAGACTCGCCCTTGCTGCGCTCGGAACGGCGCATTCGTGGACCACTTGATCCAGCAGGTTCCCTGGTATTCATACAACGACAGTTCCCAGGTGTACGTACCGACACCGGTCACCGGCGCCACTTCCGCTTGGACGTTGCTCATGAATATTCCCCATAGATTCCGTATTGCATGACCGATCGAACATGGTCACCGTTTTTTAAAGTGGTTCCTGGACTCCACTCGAAGATCGACGAGATGCGCGCCGGCTCACTCAACTCAACAGCCGCTCGACTTCCTCGATGAGGGCATGACGACGCTGCACGTCGTGTTCGTAGGCACGCTCGGCCGCCGCGATGTCCGCCCCGCAGTGCGGGCACTGAGACTCGTGCTGATGGACGTAGCTGTTGCAGGCGCGGCAGACGACCAGCCTCGGCGGGACTCGCCCGACTTCTGGCGCACGCTTGCCCTTGTGTTTCCACGCGAGTTCGACGGTCTGTCCCGAGCGGGAAATGCTCGAGACGGGTGTGCCGTCCGAAATGCGTTCGGTGACCAGGTCGAAGCGACCCACCGCGAACGACGTTGGCGCCGCATCCTCGATCTTCTCGATGCGCTCGCGCAGCCCCTGCTTCTTCAATTCGAGCACGCGGTAGTGGCAATAAGGATTGTTGCCCGGCTTGCCGAGCAGCGAATGCGAGGTCCACGTACAGCCGCCACGGCACACATCGGCGTAGTAACACGTGCGGCAGAATCCCCACAGGTCGTCCACCGAGCGCAGTCGGCCGAAATGGATCGCCTCGCTCGTGCGCCAGATCTCCTCCAGGGACAGATCCCGAACGTTGCCGCCCGCGAAACCGACCGTCGCGAGCGACGGGCATCCCTTGACGGTGCCGTCCGCCTCGAGCGCAATGACGGTCTGCCCGGCTGCACATCCGGTCCAGTGCACCCGCTCGTCCCCGAAGCCGCGCCACAGATGCTCGTGCGGTCCGAAGTAGCCGATGTTGTTGCCGACGTTCATCAGCAGGCCGCGATCGAGCCCCCGCTTGTAGAGATCGGCGAGCAGCGGCATCAGCGCCTCGAGCTGGTACGGCTGCAGGAGCAATTCGTCGTGATCGACCGCGTTGCCCATCGCGACCGTCAACTGAATCTGCCAGTGGGTCGCCCCGATCTCGATGATCGTATCCATCAACGCCGGGAGATCGTGCATCGTTGCCGAACCGATCTGCGTGTTCACACTGACGGCGAGACCGTGCGCACGCGCACGCTTCAGGGTATCCACGGCCCGGTCGAACGATCCCGGGACATTGCGCAACTTGTCGTGCAGCGGCGCCAGGCCGTCCAGCGATACCCCCAGTCCGTTGAGGCCCGCTTCGACCGCCTGCGCGAGCCGGGCAGGTGTCAGGTTGCGGCCACCTGTCTGCACCGCGCAGTACATCCCGTGCGAGCGGATTGCCTTGATGAGTTGCGCCCAGTCCTTGCGCAGATAAGCCTCACCGCCGATCATCGACACTTCTCGCGTACCGAGCCTGGCCAGCGCATCGATCACTTCGAGACACTCGCCGGTCGACAGTTCGTTGGTGCGTCGGTGGCCCGCCCGCGATCCGCAATGCAGGCACTTCAGGTCGCAAGCCAGCGTGATTTCCCACACGACGTGAACCGGGACGAACCGTTCGTAGTCCTGTTCGCTCAGGAAGCGAACCGGGCGCACTTGATTCTCGTCCATTTCGATATCCTCGAGTATCGTCCATCCCGCACCGGCCACTCATCGACCGGTCGGCGGCGGCCGCCGCGCACCGCGGCAGGCACCGCCGCCTCGCGCGTGCTCAGCGCCCGGCTTCCAGCCGGGCAATCTCGGCGTTCAGGCCGGCAAGGGCTTGCTCGATACGGCCTGCATCGGCGAGCTGTTGTTCGGCCTGGCGGGCGAGCGCCTTCATTCGGCCGAGATCGCCCGATTGCCTCGCCTGCTGCAGGCCGACGCCATACAGCGGCGTGACCGGATGCCGGGGTTCGAACGGTTGCAGCGCGCCGGTCACCGTCATGATCGCGTGCTCCACGGCATGCCAGCGCTCCCCTTCGAAGAACCGGTAGCTGGCCACCCCCGACTTCCAGTCCGCTTCGACGATCCCCTGCAGCCGGAACGTTTCGGCCAGACCGCTGGTCGGCCCGGACGGGTTGCCCTGCAGGCTGAGGACGAGTTGCGTCTTGCCGCCGGGCGTCAGCACGATCGGGCTGAATTGGCCCCATACCTGCGCACTGAATTCGAGCGGTGGCCAGGTCGTCTGGGTGATGCGCGCCACGCCGCTGACCTTCTTGGCCGGCGAGTTGACCAGTAGCGCCAGCGTGAGGACAGGTGCGCCGATAGCCGGCGTTGCGACGCGGAAATTCACGGGAAAAAGAGCGGCGGACATAGGATGGCTCCTGTAGCGAATAGGGATCGGGGCAACCGGGCCGGTTTCAGTTCCCGGCTTCCAGGCGCGCGATTTCGGTCTTCAGCGCAGCCAGCGCGGCCGCGATTTCGTCACGGCTTTGCAACTGGTGCTTCGCCGCGGCCGCGACCGTCTTCATGTGCGCGAGATCGCCGGAGGCCGCCGCTTGCTGAATGGGCGCACCGTACAAAGGCCGCGGCCCGCCATGCGGCTCGACGATCACCGGGCCGGGCTCGAGCGGTACGAATTCCCGATCGATCCTTGCCGGCACGTTCTCGACGGCGCGCCAGCTGCCGTTGTCGAAAAAGCTGTACGACGCGACGCCGCTTTGCCAGTCGCTTTCCAGCACGAGATGAAGTCGGAACGTCACGATCGAATTCGAGCCCGGGCCGCCGTCGTTGCCCTGCAGCGTCACCAGGATGCGCGTGTTGACCGGCGGCATCAGTGCCATATAGGTGTAGTTGCCCCAGACGTCGGCATGGAAATCGACCGGCGGATTCACTGCCTGCCCGATCGTTGCGGTGCCGACCACACTGCCCTCGGGCGTATCAACGAGCAATGCGAGCCTGAGCGCCGGTGCGCCCGGCATGCCCGTGCCGATGAGGTAGCCCGCCGGGAAAAGCCCGATACGTGTGTTTTCTGACATTTGGTCCTCCTGCGTGGTAAACGAAATGGCGATGCGTGCGACGGCAGCTCAGGCCCGCTCGCGCCTCACGATTTCCTGCTTGAGCCTGCCGACCGCGGCAGCAAGGTCCTCGTGCTGCTTCAGAACCTCTTCGGCCTGGCTGAGCAACGCCTTCATCCTTGACACATCGCCTTCCGATATGGCCTGGTGGATCGCTACGCCGTAAGGCGGAATGACATGGCCGGTTTCCCTGTTCATAACGTTCTCGCTAAAAAGGTCGTCGTGCCGATTCGCGGAATCTCCGCGAGCACGAGATCAAGCAACCGATGTGCCAGTCGTGAATCGACAGGCCTGTATCCGTGCGCGGTGCCGCCGCCCGACAACCGGAGGACGAATTCGTCCGGCCGTTTGCTGCGCGATGGACGAATGTGTCCATGTGCAGCGCGATCGCCCGATCTCCCGGATGCAAGCGCGCGAGGTCCGGTGCCGGGGACGCGTACGGGCGTGCCATGTCGGAAAAGGCTCGGCGCGCGTCGACAAGGCGCCAGCCTTCGCCGCTCGCCACGGTTTCGGGATGAAGGGGGCACGCGCGCAAGCCGCCGAGCCGCGCGCTCAGGACATCGCGTTGACGCGATCGCTACAGCAGGCGTGGATCCTGGAGCGGCATGGAGGGTGGGCGTGCGGCGACGGGCACGAGCAACGGCCGGTCGATCGCTTCGATGATCGACGCCGGACGGGCGGGCTGTCGCGACAGATCCGCGAGATGTCCCATCGCGGCAAGGCGAGCGGGCACCGAGCCCAGCGCCAACGCCGTCGAGATCGCGATGCGCAACCCTTGCTCGGCACCCGCCGTATCGCCCAGCATCGATTGCGCACGCGCCTTGACGATCAACAGCTCACCGAGATACGCACGCTCCTGCCTGCGGATCACCTTGTCGAGCGCGTCGGAAACGAGCACTTCGCATTGCCGCGCGCGCCCCGTGCTCAACAGTATCTCGCCATGCTTCCAGACCTTGATCGAATGGAACAGCGCACCGCCCTGCCTTTCGATTTGGTTTTCATAGCCGTCCAGCAGCATCGCCTCGGCGTCGCCGAACTCGCCGATCGCACTCAGATAGCATGCCCTGAAAATCCGCAGCGCACCGCCCGCACAGGCCGGTGCGCCGGTCGCCGGTATTGCGTCGAGCGCACGGGTCAGGCTCCCGAGCCGCTCGACGTCGTTGAAGAGCATCGCAAGCCACGCGGCGCCTTGCAGGTCGAGCGCGCGACCGAGCCAATCTGGCGGATCGAGTTCCGCTCGCTCGGTCAAGCGGTCCATGGCCTCGCGTGCGTGGTCGAGTGCGCCAGTCTGGTAAGCGGCGAGACCCTCGAACGTCAATGCGAGTCCCGCGATATCGGTGCCCGACACGCCGAGCCGCCGATCGGCGCGGCCGATGCCGGTCAGCCCGCCACGGGAAAGCAACGCCAGCGCTTCCTCACTGTCGCCGAGCCAGAACAGCGTGTTGGCCAGCGCGACGTGCGCGTCGTCGAGCATCGCGCGATCGTCCATCGCGTGCGCGCGGTGCAGCAGTTCCTGCGCGGTGGCACGTGCCCGTGTGAGTTGCAGCGTCACCAGTTGCGTCATCCAGATGCCGAACTGCACCGTGGCGAGTTCGCGCGCGTCGCATACGCCGTCGCCGATCGACCATGCAGCCTCGTAACAAGCCGTCGCTTCGGGAAACTGCCAGCCATGGATGCCTCGCAGCACAACGGCAAGCAGGCGATAGGCACCGAACTGCAAGCGGCGGCTCTCCTCGGTCGGACTGGCCTTTTGCAGGAGCGCGAGGCAGCGGTGCAGCAGCGCGACGGATTCGCGATACTGAAGGGCGCCGGCCAGCGCTTCCGCACGCTCCAGGCACTGTCGAGCCTCCCCGTGTTGCACTTCGCGCGCCTTGAGCCGGCGCTCGACGACCTTGCGGCCGACACCGAGCAACGCGGCCGCGGCGCTCTTGTTATACGAAGTCCTCTCGAGCGCACGGTCGATGAGCAGGCGCTCGGCCGCGGCCAGCTTGTCGCTGCCGCCGAACTCGAGCAGGCGGTCCGCGAGAAGCGCGCATGCCGTCGCGTCGGGCGTGTCCGTGGCCAGAAACGGCGCGAGCGTGTCGGCGTCGATCCGCGCATGCTCCGCGAACACGCTGAGCTGGCTCACGAGATTGCGCAACTGCCGAACGTTGCCCGGCCACGGATGCTCGCACATCCGCTTGATCGCCGCCGGCGTGAACGCGATCGCGCGCGTTTGCTGGGCCGCAAAATGGGCGGCCAGCAGCGGGATGTCCTCGCTTCGTTGCGCGAGCCCAGGCACATTGAGAATGAAAACCGCAAGCCGGTAGAACAAGTCTTCCCTGAACCGGCCAACGCGCGCTTCTTCCAGCAGGTTTCGATGGGTGGCCGCAACGATGCGTCCGGCAAAGCGCCGGCTTGCCGATGCGCCGATCGGCCGGAACGTGCGCGTTTCGAGCACGCGCAGCAGTTTCGGCTGGAGCGCAAGCGGCAGTTCGCCGATCTCGTCGAGAAAAAGCGTGCCGGCCCCGACCTGGTCGAACAGGCCGCGGTGGTCTTCCACAGCGCCCGTAAAGGCGCCGCGGACATGACCGAAGAACTCCGCTTCGATCAGATCATGGGGAATGGCGCCGCAATTCACGTCGATGAACGGCATGTCGCGCCGCGGGCCGTTTGCGTGAAGGCGCCGCGCCACCAATTCCTTTCCGGAGCCGGTGGGTCCGACAATCAGTAGCGTATGGTCGGTCGGCGCCACGCGATCGATCATCCGGACCAGTTGGCGAAATGCTGCCGACACGCCGATCAGCGCATGCGCATCAAGTGCGTCATTGCCTTGCGCGGCCCCGTTCGGTATCCCGTTCATCGCGCGACGCCCGGCAATCGCGATACATGGGCAGGCATGACGATGTCGAGCCGATAAAAGGTGGGCTCAGCGCACGCCGCCGCGTCGAGATCGTGCAATGTGCCCGCGCTGCGGACATCTGTCCCCGGTCTTTGCATGCTCTTTCCTATACGGTTAGGCTCTAGAGCGGTTCTTTTTCAGCTTTCTTGTTTTTTAAAACCAGACACCAACAGCCGTTGCTCAAGACAGTGTAGAGGGATTTATTCGATCGGGAATCTAAATAAATAGGGCTTGATTATTTCTCAACACGATCGAAAGCGGAAATAATCGCCATGTTTGTTCAATAATCGCTGCCTCGCGCACAGTTGCTTGACCCGACAGCGAATGTTCCATCGCATCGATTCCCCGCGGGGAAACGTTATTGATGAATTTCATGCGATAAATCGAAGCCATCCCGTCGTAAACATCGACACGATCTCTTCGCGGAAAGGCAATTCTTCAACATCCTTTCAAAAAGGATACCGTTGACGCCACGAGATTTTCGAACCGACGCATACCATCGGCCCGACATTTATTACAAATCCATTCAAGGCGCTCGCCCGTTAAGTAACGAACCGATCTGTTTATATTTGAATTACACGCACCCGCCGCGGCTCAAATAACTCGAAAATAGAAAGTCGCTCCGGTAGAGGAATCAGCGAAATTCGGCGAGGACTACCGCCTCTCGCCGAACCGGTTGACCGCAAACTCCAGAAAGCTCCGCAGCTTCGGCGTCATCTGCCTGTCGGACGCGTACAGCGCATGCAGCGCACGAGCCGGCGGCTCATACTCGGGCAGAAGCCGTACCAGTCGTCCGGCCGCAATCTCGTCCGCCACAAGCTCATAGGGCTGCAGCAGGATGCCCATGCCCGCGACTGCCGTCGAGCGAAGCGCTTCTCCGCTATTGGTGGAGAAACGGCCTTTGATCGGCACGGACACCCGCCCATCCGGGCCGTCGAATGTCCACTGGGTACGAAGCACGGTGTGCGAGAAAACAAGACATTCGTGGTTCGTCAGGTCCTCCGGACTCCGTAACTTCCCTGCAGACCTGATGTAATCGGGTGCCGCACAGAGCACCAGGCGATACCAACCGAGGCGCCTCGCAATCAAGCTGCTGTCGGGAAGATCTCCGGTTCGAAAGACGACATCGAAACCCTCTTCCACCAGGTCGACCGTGCGATTGGAAAGGTTGAGGTCCACCGACACCTCGGGATGTTGGCTGAGGTATTCGGGAATCTCGGGCGCGAGCCCATGACTCCCGAATGTGATGGGCGCGCTGATGCGCAACCTGCCCCTGGGTTCGGAGCGCGTTTCCGCCATGAGCGCCTCGGCAGCCTCCATCTCGGCGAGGATGCTTTTCGCACGCTCGTAAAACAGCTGGCCACTGTCGGTCAGGCTCTGCCGACGTGTCGTTCTGCTTAGCAGCTTGATACCCAGCCCCTCTTCCAGCGCGCGTATCTGTTTGCCGGCCAGTTGCGGCGACATATTCAGTTCGTTTGCGGCCGAGGAGATCGAGCCAGCCTCAACGGCCCTGACGAACACCTTCATGCATGCCAGTCTGTCCATTAGAAAAATTTTGTTTCTAGTTTGGAAATGGTACGCAAATTGTACTCATTTCGTTTCATGTCTACAGTGCAACTTCGCCATCGGCGCCACGTTGCCCGGCGGCCTCCTCAGACCCATCTCCAAGGAAATCAGATGTCCGTCTCAAAAGCAGCGATCGTCGCAGCCGCTCTCGGGAGCGCAGCAGCCGTTTCGACTTCCACGTCCGCCATTGCGGCAGAGGTACAGAAGCCCACCGTCGTGCTCGTTCACGGGGCATTTGCGGATGGTTCGACCTGGAACAAGGTCATCCCCTTGCTCCAGGAAAAGGGGCTGAATGTCGTGGCCGTGCAAAATCCGCTGAGTTCGCTGGCCGACGACGTCAAGGCAACGCAACGCGTTCTCGACCAGCAAACGGGACCGGTCGTTCTCGTGGCGCATTCGTGGGGCGGTGCCGTCATCACCCAAGCGGGAGAGCGGGACAACGTCAAAGCCCTCGTCTATGTTGCTGCATTCGCGCCCTCCGAAGGGCAGTCGGTTGCCGATGTTTCGAAGGACTACCCGACTCCGTCCGGCTTCAGCCACATCGTCGCGGACAAGGACGGGTTTCTGACGTTGAGCCTGGAGGGCGTGCAAAAGCATCTCGCGCAAGACGTTCCGGCGGAACAAACCCGTCTGATGTACGCGACGCAAACGCCTACCCGTGGAAAGAACTTCGAGGAGAAGGTGACGGCCGCGGCCTGGAAGACGAAGCCGTCCTGGTACGTGGTCACTGAGCAAGACCACATGCTTGACCCGACTCTGCAGGTCGCGATGGCAAAGAAGATTTCGGCACATGTCACGACGCTGCGCGCAAGCCATGCGCCTCACCTGTCGCAGCCGTCTGAAATCGCCAAGGTGATCCTCGACGCGACCGCTGCTGTTTCGAAGTAAATGTCGGTCCGGCGGCGAACAGGACAAATGCGAGGCCGCGTGGCCTTCGACGTCTCCACGGACGCGCTGACACAGCCCGGATCCCGGTGATGTCCGCGAAACAAGCATCGCCGCCGGCCGGCCGTCCGACGCACGCGGACGGCGGCGAGCAGCGCTGTCGCGACTTCGGCCCGGATATCCGCGGAATGTCACGCCGCCGCGTAGTCGGGATGATCCGAAGTCTCACCGTCACCCCAGATGCCACAACTAGGCATCTCGCATGAACAGCGCCACATTGTCCTGAACCACCTTCGCGATAAAGTTGGCCACCACTCGGATATGCGCGGCCTTGCGATGGTCTTCATGCATGTGCATGTGGAACGAACGCGTCAGGCTGAACTCGGCTGGAAGCACCGCAACGAGATGCGGAAACGACTCGGCAATATATGCCGGCAGGATCCCCAGACCGTGTCCGGCCGCGGTCGCGAAGACTTGGGGCAACAGCGCCGAACTCCGGATACGTGGCTGAATACCGGCATCGATGGCGTGCAGATAATTCAGCTCCGGCGCAAAAAGGCCCGCTTCGACGTAGCCGACAAAGGGATGCTTTCTGAAGTCCTGGATTGTCTTGATTGGCTCCGCACGATCGAGGTAGGTTCTCGAACCGTACACACACATCCGGTAATCGGTGAGCCGCCGTGACGCCACCCGGAGATGCTGCGCTCCGGACAGGCTGATCGCGATGTCCGCCTCCTGCTTCCACAAGCTGAAGATCCTTGGCGCGGCGAGTATTTCAATCTCCAGGCGCGGGTTCATCGCGCTCAGTTCGTGAATGCGCGGGGCAAGGAAGATCGAACCAAATCCATCAGGCGCACCGATGCGCACGATACCTTCCACCTCATCGGTGTCGGCCGCAGCGATCGCTCGCGACGTATGGAACGCGCTCTCGACGCCTTGCACGACCTCGAGTACGCGCTCCCCTTCCGGCGTGAGCACATAGCCTGTCGTGCTTTTATGGAACAGGCGGCTATTCAGTACGCTTTCCAGCGAGCGAATCCGCCGGAACACCGTCGTGTGCTCCGTGCCGAGTCGCTCCGCGGCCGCGGATAGCGTTCCGGTCTGCGCGACGGCAAGAAAGTAGCGATAATCGTCCCAGTTTTCCGATAGCTTTCTGGATGCCACGATGCACCTTCGTTGACTACGAGGCCGTTCCCGAGGATGCTGCCCGTAGAATTCACACGGATGCCCACGGCGGTTTCGGTGTGAACTGCGCCTCGATCCATTGCTTGAAAAGCTTCAGCTTCGCCGGCGTGTGCTTGATCGACGGCGTCACCAGATAGACACCCGAGCGCTCGTCGAGATGCCATTGCGGCAGCACCCTGACGAGTCGCCCCGATGCAATATCCTTGCTCATCAACCAGTCGCCGCCAGCCACGATGCCCACCCCTCGCACTGCGGCGAGAAGCAGCGTCGAGTTCTCGTTGCTGGAGAGGTTGCCGCGTACGGTAACCGTCTCCGCTTGGCTGCCGTTCGAGAGCTTCCACGCGGGATAGGTAGCAAGACCGGTGAAGCCGAGGCAATTGTGGCGGCTCAGATCACGCGGCGTTTCCGGTACGCCGTGCGCCCGCAGATAAGCGGGCGATGCACACAGAATCCTTTGGTGGTCGCAAAGCTTCCTGGCCCGCAGGAGGCTGTCGTTCAGCCTGCCTACACGAATCGCCGCGTCGAAACCCCCGCCGATGATGTCCGCGAACTGTTCGGAATATTCCGCGTGAACGATGAGATCGGGATTGGCCAATGCGAACTCGGCGATCAATGGCGCCAGCCACATCCGACCGAGTGCGCTTGGGAGTGCGAGACGAAGCGACCCCGTCGCCCGTATCGCCGATTCGGACACTTCCCGTTCGGCATCCGTCAGTACCGCCTCCGCTTCGCGCAATCGCTGGATGAAGCGCGTCCCCGCCTCGGTAAAGCGGACATGCCGTGTCGATCGCTCGACCAGCCGGACGCCAAGCCTCGCCTCGAGCTCCGAGACACGTTTCGAGATCACGGTCGGATGTCGTTGCAGAATCTTGCCGGCCTGCGCAAACGTACCGCCGTCATGCAACGCAAGCAGCGCCCCGATCTGGTCCGCGTATTGACTTCCGAATGCGCTCATCGTTGTGGCAGATGACATACGACGCCGTGGAATCGGCTTCCAATGACATTAGGGTTTCAGTATAACGGCCCCTTCCGTCTGGCCTTGCTGCAGCAGCGAATGGGCTTTCCGCACATCGGCGAGCGGGAACGTGTGCCGCGGATTGGCGCGAATGAATCCCGCCCGGATCGCGCCCAGCACCTCGTGCGCACGCTGGCGATAAACCTCGGCCGACGCCGTATGCGCCGCCAGCGACGGGCGAGTCAGGTACAGGGAGCCCTTCGCGTTCAATGTCGACACGCTGACCGGCGACGGCGCACCGGAGGTCATGCCGAACGAGACCATGAGCCCGCGCGGACGAAGGCAGTCGAGCGATGCATCGAAAGACACCTTCCCCACACCGTCGTACACCACATCCGCCTTCCGGCCCCCGGTGATGTCGGTCACCTGTTCGCCCAGCGTTGCCGCGTCGAACACCAGCACCTGATCGCAACCCGCCTGGCGGGCACGCTCGACGCTCGCCGATCGCGAGACGATGCCGATCACATGCGCGCCCAGATGCCTGGCCCAAGGGACCATGATCTGTCCGAGTGCGCCGGCTGCGCCGTAGATGACGACGACACTGCCGTCGCGAACCTGAAAGGTCGTGGTCAGCAGATACTGCGCGGTGATCCCCTTGAACAGCACGGCGGCCGCGTCATCGAAGCTCACGGCGTCCGGCAGCGCGACCAGTCGCTCCGCCGGATATCGTCTGCCGCTTGCATAGGCGCCCAGTGGGCCGGTCGCATAACCGACACGGTCCCCCACCCGGAAATCGACGACGCCATCGCCAACCGCGGCCACGACGCCGGCCCCCTCGAGACCAAGGCCCGACGGAAGCGCCACCGGCGCATCTCCCCGGCGTTGACTGACATCGAGCGGGTTGACGCCAATCGCCTCTTGCTCGAGCCAGACTTCGCCCGGCCCCGGACTTTCGCGGCCGACTTCGAGACAATCCAGCACGTCCACGTCACCTGTTCCTGCTATCCGAACCATCACGGCCATTCGTCTGCTCCTTGTATTCCGGGAATGCAATCGTCGGTGTCCACAGTACGCACTCGATCCGTGTTCATCAATGGCATCCCATGCATCGTTGTGCTGCATACGTTGCAGCAATGTCGCGCGCGACCGGCGCGCGGGACCCGCGCGCTCCGCTCGATACGGCCGTGAAGGCCTAGATCGCCTTGATAAAGGGATGCACCGCCACGTCTTTCCAGACCTTGTTGACATGGAACGGATCGTTCACCGCAAACGCCTGCGCCTCTGCCAGATCGCGCGCGTCGACCAGCAGCATGCTGCCGATGCGTCGCTCACCCACCACGTCCATCAGCGGTCCGGCCACCACGATCGGGACAGGCGCCGACGCAAGATAGGCACGATGTGCCGCATAGTGCCGCTCGCGTGCGTGCGGTGTCGCCGGATCGTCCAGGCAGTAAATGACGAAATGCATGATTGCTCTCCTCTCCTTGTCGTGGATGCGGACCGGGCAACGTGATGTACGCGAGGGCGGTTCGCCCGGCCCACCGATCGTGCCGCTTTCCGTTATTTCAGAGCGATGGTGGTGTTCACGCCTTCGCTGACCGTCGCGTCGTCGAACCAGCGCGCGGTCACGGTCTTCGTCTGCGTATAGAACTGGATCACCTGCTTGCCGTACGCACCCAGGTCGCCGAGTTTCGAGCCGCGCGAACCCGTAAAGCTGAAGATCGGGACCGGCACCGGAATGGGAAGATTGATGCCGACCTGCCCGACATCGATTTCACTCTGAAACTTGCGTGCCGCTGCCCCGCTTTGGGTGAAGATGCTGACGCCATTTCCCATGGGGTTGCGATTGATCAGGTCGATCGCGCTGTCGAGCGATTCCGCCTCCATGACGCAGATCACCGGGCCGAAGATCTCCGTTTCGTAGATCGTCATGCCCGGCGCCACGTTCGAGAAGATCGTCGGGCCGATGAAGTTGCCGTCGCCGTACCCATCGACCGCGATATCGCGCCCGTCGAGCTCGAGCGTGGCGCCCTCCTTCGCACCGGCATCGATCAGCCTGAGGATCCGTTCCTTGGCCGCGCGGGACACGACCGGCCCGACGTCGGTACCTGGAACCGTGCCGGCATCGACCTTGAGCTGGCGCGCACGATCCACGAGCTCCGGCAACCATGCTTTCGATGCACCCACCAGCACCACCACCGACGTGGCCATGCACCGCTGTCCTGCCGCGCCGAAGCCCGCGCCCACCAGCGCATTGAGCGCATGCTCCTTGTTTGCGTCCGGCAGGACCACGGCGTGGTTCTTCGCGCCCATCATCGATTGAACGCGTTTTCCGTGCTGGCTGCCGAGGTTATAGATATGCGTGCCGACCTGGGTGGAGCCCACGAACGAGATGGCCTTGACGTCGGGATGCGTGCAAATGGCATTCACGACATCCTTCCCGCCGTGAACCACATTGAGGACCCCTGCGGGGACGCCCGCCTCGATCGCGAGCTCCACCAGCTCCATCGTGGAAAGGGGATCCTGTTCCGACGGCTTGAGGACGAAGGTATTGCCGCAGACGATCGCCATCGGAAACATCCACAACGGAATCATCGCCGGAAAGTTGAACGGCGTAATGCCTGCACACACGCCGATCGGCTGCCGCAACGTATAAGTGTCCACCTTGCCCGCGACGTTCTCCGCGAACTCTCCCAGTTGCAGCGTGCCGACGGAGCATGCGTGCTCGACAACCTCGAGGCCACGGAAGATATCGCCCTCGGCATCGGCGAGCGTCTTGCCCTGTTCGGCGGTCAGCGTCCGCGCAATGCGCTTGATGTTCTGGCGAACCAGCTCCTGGAATTTCAGCATCAGCCGCATGCGCGTACCGATCGGCGTCACGCTCCACGTACGGAACGCCCGCTTGGCAGCTTCTACCGCGTCGTTCAACTCATCCGCGGTGGCAAACGGCACCCGGCCGATGACCGCCTGCGTCGCCGGGTTGACGATGTCGCGCCATTCATCGCTTTTCGATTCGACGAACGCGCCGTCGATCAGCAGCTTCGCGGTGCGCAGTCCTTGCGCGGCCTGGTGGTTACTTTCAACAGCGATATTCACGAAAAACTCCTTGTGTTGAACCCTCGGTCAAGCCCGTGACCGATCCGGCACGGGCAAGCGCCTCGCCGGTTTGTACGAGTCGCTGATACGGCACACCTAGTCGATGCTTGCGCCACGTGTCTCGCGAACGAAGATCAGGCACACGACGCAGCTCATCGCGGCGATCACGATCGGGTACCACAATCCCGAATAGACGTTGCCGCGCGCCGCGACGATTGCAAATGCCGATGCCGGCAAAAATCCACCGAACCAACCGTTGCCGATGTGGTACGGGACGGACAGACAGGTATAGCGAATGCGTGCGGGAAAGCACTCGACCAGCATGGCCGCCATCGGCCCATAGACCATCGTGCCGTACAGCATGAGCACCACGAGGACGAGAACGGTCATCGGCACGTCGACACGCGCCGGATCCGCGGCATGGGGATAGCCGGCGTCGGTCAACGCGCTTCGAAGCGCGGCGTTGAATACATCCGCCTTGGCTTTGGCATCCCCGGAAGTCGCGTCATAGGAGGCGATCCGGACAGAGCCCACCACGATCACCGCCTGCTGGCTCGCCGGCGCGACCTGGTTCTCGTAGCTCACCCCCGCTTTCGACAACGCCGCCTTTGCCACGTCGCAAGCGCTCGTAAACTTCGCGGTACCGACCGGATTGAACTGGAACGAACACGTCTTCGGATCGGAGACGAGGACAATCGGCGAATGCGTTTGCGCGGCTTCGAGTGCAGGATTGACATAGTGCGTCAACGCCTTGAACAACGGCATATAGGTCAACACGGCAAGGAGGCAACCGATGAACATGATCGGCTTGCGGCCGATCCGATCCGAAAGCATCCCGGCAACGACATAGAACGGCGCGGAAATCAGCAGGGCGGCAATGAGGATGGTGTTCGTCATCGACCCGTGCAGCTTCAACGTTTCGGTCAGGAAGAACAGCGTGTAGAACTGTCCGGTGTACCAGACCACGGCTTCCCCGGCCGTGACGCCGAAGAGTGCAATGAGCATCAACCGGACGTTTCTCCACTGGCCGAAGGCCTCCTTGACCGGCGCCTTCGACGTCTTGCCTTCGTTCACCATCTTCTGGAATGCCGGCGACTCGCTGAGCTTCATGCGGATCCATACCGAGATGCCCAGCAATGCGATCGACAGCAGGAACGGAATACGCCAGCCCCAGGCACCGAATCGCTCCTCTCCGATCGCGGTGCGCACGCCAAGAATCACGAGCAACGACAGGAACAGCCCCAGCGTGGCCGTCATCTGAATCCACGACGTCCAGGTGCCCCGCCTGTTCGCCGGCGCGTGCTCGGCCACGTACGTCGCAGCGCCGCCGTACTCTCCGCCCAGTGCCAGCCCCTGCACGAGCCGCATTGCAACGAAGAGGATCGGGGCCGGCATGCCGATCGTGGCGTACCCGGGCAGCAGCCCCACGAAGAACGTTGACGCCCCCATCAGCAGGATGGTCACCAGAAACGTGTATTTGCGGCCGAGTTTGTCGCCCAGACGACCGAACACGACGGCGCCGAGAGGTCGCACGGCAAAGCCGGCAGCAAAGCTGAGCAGCGTGAAGATGAATGCAGCAGACGGGCTGACTCCGGAAAAGATGGCCTTGCTGATGAAGGGCGCAAGGGCGCCCGCCAGGAAGAAGTCGTACCACTCGAAGATGGTCCCCAACGATGACGCGAACACTACTGTCCGGCTGCGGACCGCCATTTCTTCGGGCCGCGCCGACCTGTCGATTGTCGTGCTTATCATGGTATGTCTCCGTACTGGAAGTGACTTTCATGAGCCACTTTCCTTTGGGTGCCGCGTCGCGGCCTGCGTGCAACGGCTTGCATCAGCCGCGCAAAGAGGCTGATGCTTGCGGAATGCCAGCGTCGACGGCGAACGGCGCCTGGCGCCGATCGCCGTTGCGGGCGTTGAAAACCCCTCAGCCGTTTCTGGACAAATGCAGAACGAGCGATGTCGCGTCGAGATCGGCACCGCCGGCTTCCGCATGCCGCGTCATCAGCGCATATGCCGTTTCCGCGGTTTCGAGACGCGCACCGACTTCGCGCCCGGCTTCGACGGCGAGGCTCAGGTCCTTGGCGAGCAGCCAGGTCTTGAAGCCGGCTTTGTACCCATTCGACGCCGGCGACGCGTCGACGACACCCGGTGCGGGGTTCCACAGTCGGAAAGACCAGTTGTCGGCGGACGAACGCGTCGCGATCTCGAAAAAGGCCTTCATGTCGAGACCGAGCCGTTGTCCCAATGCCGTTGCCTCGCAGTTGACCGTGACGCTGACCGCCATGATGAGGTTGTTCACAACCTTGGCGGCTTGACCCGCACCCGGGCCGCCGACGTACGCGATGTAGTCGCCGAGCGGTTGCAGCAACTCCGCGGCCTGCCCCGCATGCTGCTTGTCGCAACCGATCATGAACGTGAGCGTGCCATCGCGCGCGCCCTCGGTTCCGCCCGACACCGGCGCTTCGACGAATACGATGCCGGCCTTCTCGGCGGCGACATGCAGCTTGCGCGCATGGTCGATGCCGATCGTCGAGCAGTCGATCACGATCGTGCCGGGACGCGCACTTGCAAATACGCCATCGGCCGACGTCATGACGTCGTGGACGTCTGCGCCCGAAGGCAGCATGGTGTACACCACGTCGGCGTCCCTGCATGCGTCCGCGATCGAATCGCCTACCTGTACGCCATTGGCGGCGGCGTTCCGGCGCGCCGTGGCATCGATGTCTACGCCGCGAACGGTGTAGCCCGATCTGACCATGTGTCTGGACATGGGGTTACCCATCAGGCCGAGGCCGATCCACGCAATAGTGGGCATGACGGTGCTCCTTTTCTAACGATGTTGGTAATCGCAACGAAGTCTGAATCGCTCGGTCCCTGCGTCTCCTGGACAAGGGCATGCTCCGAGACTGCGAGGAATCTTAGGATCGCGAATACGGGGTGCACAGCGCACCAGCGGCCAACGGCTGTGCAAAAAAGTCGGAAGTGATGGCTAAGTCTGCCGATGACCGTGCGGCCGACTCGCTATCGCGGGCGCCAGACGAAAAAATGGCCCGCCGGTTCGTTGGCAAGCCATTCGTCGTACCGATCTTGCATCGGTCGCTGTCGGCGTTGCGCGTTCTATCTGGTACCAGCCAGACCGATCCGTATCGAGTGAAATGACGAGGAATTCATATGGATTCCTTCAAACTATTCGAAGCACTATGCGCCCGGAATGGATCACGCACGCACAGTTGATCCGGATGCCATTAGCCGCGTGACGCACGTCGGTTGCTTCGCGGACGAAAGGCGATCGTTCGAGTGCTTTCTCCAGCGCCTGAATTCGCCGCGCTACCGTCGTGTGCTCGACGCCCAGCCTTCTTGCAGAAACGTTGGGCTCCCCTGTGCGTGCCCGCTCCAGCAAGAATCCGAGGCCATCCCGATTCATCGCGCGTTCCACATGGAGCCGATGTGCAATTCTGCACATCGAGTGTGCACCATACCCGGCTGCCTCCGACTTTTTCTCATGATACGTTCAATCACATGCAGGAAATACAGGTGCACATGCGTAACATCGAACGGCGGACGCGTGCTGAAATCCGTCACGTCAATCGATCAATTCAACATGCGGAGACACATCCATGTCGGACATCGGTTTCATCGGGCTTGGCAATATGGGGCTGCCGATGGCGAAAAACTTGCTCAAGGCCAACCATCGTCTGAAGGTATTCGATCTGAATCCGGCTGCACTGGAAGCGGCCGAAGCATTTGGCGCTGCGGTCGCAACCCATGCCATCGATGCAGCGCAGGATGTGGACGCCGTGATCACCATGCTGCCGAACGGCCAGGTCGTCGAGTCGACGTACCTTGGAGACAGCGGGATCTTGCGGACTGCCAACCGCAACCCGGTCTATATCGACTGCTCGACGATCGACCCGGGTTCGTCAAGGACCATCGCGGAGGCAGCACATCGGCACGGCCGCGAGGTGGTCGACGCACCGGTGTCCGGCGGAATCATGGGCGCGCGGGAAGGTACGCTCTGTTTCATCGTCGGCGGTGAAGCGGAAACGGTGGAAAGAATCGATCCAATCCTTCGCGCCATGGGCAAGAGCGTGATTCATGCGGGCGAACACGGTGCGGGACAGCTGGCGAAGATCTGCAACAACCTGCTCGCCGCCGTATTGATGGTCGGCACTGCGGAAGCGTTGGCACTCGGTGCCAGGAACGGGCTCTCGCCCCGCATCCTGTCGGATGTGATCCGGAACAGCAGCGGCCGCAACTTCATGGTGGACCGGTGGAATCCGTGGCCCGGCGTGCTGCCTGACGTACCGTCCAGTCATGCGTACAACGGCGGCTTCCAGGTCAATCTCATGCTCAAGGATCTGGGTCTGGCATTGAACTGCGCCCAGGCCGCACGGGCGAGCGTTCCGCTCGGCGCATTGGCAAGCAACCTCTTTGCCTTGCATGACGAAGCGAATGACGAAAACTCGTTGCTCGATATATCCAGCATCCAGCATTTTTATTACAGAAACCCGCAACCCGCTTGAACCAGGAGACCGTCATGGCCAAGGCCTATTGGATCGCTCACGTGGAAGTGTTCGACGCCGAATCCTATGCAATCTATGCGAAGGGAGCGACGGAGAGTTTTGAGAAATACGGCGGAAAGCCTTTGGCGAGAGGCGGATTCACTCGGCATCTGGAAGGACAGCAGCGGCCGCGAAACGTGGTGATCGAGTTCGACAGCATGGAAACCGCGTTGGCATGCTACAACTCGCCGGAGTATCAAGCAGCAAAGGCCCATCGCGACGGAAAGGCGGTCGCCGATCTGATGATCGTGGAAGGGATCGAATGAACTGCGTCCGCCGCAGGAAATGAAAGCTCAAAGGGGGCCGTACGGCACGCGGCCCTGTTGAGTTCCACGCCCTGGTCCCTATCAGACCCGCCGGCGTAACGTAAGCCGTTCCGACTCGCCTCGGCGACCGATGCCCGACTGCTTGTAGCCGCCGAGGCCCAGTTGCTTCAGATCGAAAAGATGCATTTCCCGTCTCCAATGCCTTGTCGTGTTTTGCAGGTCGCATCGACCCGACGAACCCAATTGCGAAGTTCGACCCGGTCGACACGTTCCCGATTACGATGACTGATCCAGCAGCCACCGCGTTGCTACCCTCGCGGCATCAGTGCATCCACTGCTGGACGAGCTGACGATTGGCGTCGATCCAGGCTTTCGCTCCCCTCTCAGGCGTCGAGGCCCCTTCCTTGATGATTTCGGACATCAGGCTGCCGAGCGAGTTGTCGTCCATCTTCCATTGCTGCAGCCATTTCTCGACATCGGGATGCTGCTTCGCGAATGCCTGCGTCTCGATGCCGTAGATGGAATCGCTTGCGCCGTATGTGCCCTTCGGGTCCTTCAGGTACTTGAGTTTGTACTTCGACCAGATCCAGTGCGGCTTCCACAACGTCACGACGATCGGCTCCTTGCGCTGAATCGCACGCTCGAGCGAAAGAACCATCGCCGACTCGGAGGAGGACTGAACATCGAAGTCGAGCCCATAGACCGTTTTTGCTTTATCGGTCAGTTGCATGAGACTGCTGCCCGAGTCGATCCCGACGATCCTCGGTCGATCACCCGTCCCGAAGCGCTTCTTGTTCGCGTCAAGTTGATCGATGCGATCGACAGGAACGTAGTCCGGCACGACGAGGCCGAGATTTGCCTCCTTGAACCACGGGCCGATCTTCACCACGCGATCTTTGACCCTGTCGAACGCGGGCTTGTCTCCCGCGGGAAGCCAGACTTCGAAGGTCAGGTCGATTTTCCCTTGCGCGACGCTGTTGTACAGAAGCGCCTTGTCGGCGTTTTGCAAGCGAACCTGATACCCCTTCTCCGCAAGGAGCAGCTTCCACATGTTGGCGACGGCAATGTTTTCCGCCCAGTTGTTCACGCCGATGGTGATCGACTTGTCATCCGCACGGGCCGATGCGCCCGTGAGCAGCAGGACCATGGGCACGAGAAACTTGAGAAATCGAAGAATCGTGGTCATTTTCTGCAGTTCCATTTCAGGGTTGATACGGCGGCCAAATCGAATGCGTCGATGCAGGCCGGTCATGCAAGATCGCCGAGTCAGAATTTATGCCGGATGGCAGCCCGCACGACGAGTTGATTGCCGTTCGACGACACATTGCTCGCGCCCGGCACATACGCGACATCGAGCACGGATCCGGTCGCGTCGCCGCCTGCATGTTGATAGGCACCTTGCAGATAAAAGTCGGTGCGTTTCGACAGGCTGTAGTCGGCCATGAGCCCGACCGACTGGTAGTTCGGGTGACGCTTGCCGGTCGCCTGGCTCAGCGTGGCGCGCGTGTAGGTGTACATCGCGCCGGCATATAAAGCCGGCGTGAACTGGTACTTTGCGTTCAGCTCGAAGTTTTGAAAACGAAGATTCGAGGCAGAGGCGCCGGCCGGCGTAATCGCTCCCACGTACACCGAGCTGACCGGGTTCGCTACGTCGGTGTTGGTATAGGCGAAACCGACGGTCGCGGCAGAAAACGTGTAGTTCACCCCCGCGCCGAATACCCGCACGCGCGAGCCGATGAAGTTCTGATCGCCGGTGCCGATGGCGCCACCGGCATTCGCCGACGGGTTGTTGGCTTGCAGGTACGCCGCGGCGACAAGCAGCCCGCCGTTCGCATATTGCGCGCCGACGCTGTACTGCCGGTTATTCGCGAAGTTCGCGTTGTTCGAGAAGCTGTAGGTGCCGCCAAACTGAAAACCGGCCAACGCAGGACTCGCGTACTTGACCGTGTTGTTGACGCGAAACGAGTTGTCGGTGTTGTCGTTGTCGTACGGGTGCGAGAACAGATAGCCCGCCCAGTTTCCGTTGGCTGTCGTCTGCGCGAGAAAGTCGACGAGCGCGTCATATTGCCGGCCCAACGTGACGGCACCATACGTCGGACTGGACAGTCCAACATATGCTTGGCGACCGAACATGAGACCGCCTTGGCCCAGACGACCATTGTTCACATCGAACCCGTTCTCGAGCGTAAAGACGGCCTTGAGTCCACCGCCAAGGTCTTCCGATCCCTTCAAGCCCCACCGGCTGCCTTGCGCGTAACCGCTCTGCAACTCGTAAGACTTGCTTCCGACGACGTTCGTCGTGTAGTTGAAACCTTCGTCGACGATGCCGTAAAGCGTGACGGACGATTGGGCATGGACGGCAGACCCGAGCGTTGCACAGAGCGACGACACCAGCAGCTTTCTTTTCATTGACGTTATCTCCTCGAAACTCATCAGCATTCACTACATGTCACGCGCGGCCCCGAGCCGGAGCAGCGTCGAGCGGCACGACTACTTCAGCAGCGCGTCCTCGAACGGGAACAGGGAAAGCAGTTGCGTGCCCGTCTCCGTGACGAGAAGCTGCTGCTCCAGCTTCACGCCCTCCTGCCCCCCTTCTTCGCCGATGTAGCTTTCGACACACAACGTCATTCCCGGCTGAATCTCGCCGTCGTAGCCCGAAGCACCGAAATCGGCATGGTGGTAGAGGTACGGATATTCGCCCGTCATGCCGCAGCCATGCGCCGACAGGTAATAGCGGTTCGCGTGATACCGCGCGGGAATGTTCCAGGCCTTGTCGCTGTACTCCTTGAACGTCATGCCCGGCCGAATGACTTCGATGTTGTGGTGCACCTGCTCGTGCGCGAGCTTGTAAAGCGTGCGTTGTTCCTCGGTCGGCGCGTCAGGTCCAGCATGGAAGGTGCGCGAGAAGTCGGAGTAGTAGCCGTGACACCCGACGACATCGGTGTCCAGCGCGATCAGCTGGTTCGCGCCAATGGCGTGACTCGACGTTTCGTGGAACCACGGGTTCGTGCGGCGGCCGGCGCTCAGCAGGCGCGTTTCCACGTAGTCGCCGTCCTGTGCGATCACCGACTGGTGCAGAACCGACCACAAAGCGTTTTCCGTCATGCCCGGCCGGATTGCATCGCGCAGCTTGCCGACGGCCGTCTCGGTCGCGCGCAGCGAAGCCACCACGCATTTGAGTTCTTCCGTCGACTTGATCGCGCGCGCCATCTCGATCGGCTCCTGCGCATCGACCAGACGCATGCCGCGGGCGGCAAGCGCGATAGCCGTCCCGGCGTTCATGCGCTCGATGCCGACGGTGGGATCGGGCCCGACAAGTTCGATCAGCGTTGCCGCCATCTCGGCTGCCCAGGCTTGTTCGCGCTGCGCGATCGCCGGGCCGGCCGCGACGAAGCTGGCCGTCGACGATGGGCGCACTTCATCGATGGTCTCGAGTCCGGCGGCCAGGTGCTCGCAACCCGTGAACTCGAACAGAATCGTTCGGTGTTCCGTCACGACGAGATACCGCGACGGCGTGTTGCGCGCGCAGAAGATCTGCATGTTGCGGGCGCCGGTCGCGTACCGGATGTTGACCGGATCGCTGACGATCAATGCGGCAATGTCGCGCTTTCGCATCTCGGCCCGCACGCGTCCGAGGCGGTACGCGCGCACCGCCCGGAGGTCGATGTCGAGGCCCGTCGACGATTGATCAAGCGCGTGGACATCCGAGAGGTCCGTGCGTTCGCGATGCCAGTCCAGCGTTGTCATGGAGGCTTTCCTCTGAGGAACAAATCACTGTGGGTTATGGAAGTACATTCGATCCGGCAGGCATTTTTTGTAGCCATGCCAGTTGTGAAGGACTTTACGAGTCGAAAATTTCGCTGTACATAGATGAAATCTCATCCACATTGATAACTCCGAGTTATGAAGAGCCTGCGTCATCGCCTTCCCCCGCTGACCAGCCTCATGTTTTTCGAGGCCGCGGCACGAACACTGAACTTCACACGCGCCGCGGAGGAACTGCACGTCTCGCAGGCGGCGGTCAGCAAGCAGATCCGGCAGCTGGAAGAGGGATTGGGCTTTTCGCTTTTCGAACGGGTGGGGCGCCGGGTGCAGTTGTCTCCTCGCGGAGCGCAGCTTCACGGCAAGGTCAGCGCGGCCTTCAATTACCTCGCTGATGCGGTGGACGAGTTGAGCCTGAAGCGAAGCAGTACCGTCGTGACGCTGGCCGCCAACACGGCGATATCTCACTTCTGGCTCAGCGAGGTGATGAAGGACTTCCGGGATCAAAACCCGAGTTTTGCGGCGAGCATCCGCACGATTACGTCCGACCACACGTCCGATCTTTTTCACGACAGCGTGGATATCGCGGTGGTATATGACGCCACTCAGCGCATTGACTGGACCGGCCACCTGCTGTTCGAGGAAGAGATTTTTCCGGTGGCCAGTCCCGCGTACGTGGAAAGTCATCCTCTGGCGGGTGAAGGTCCCGAAGCATTGCTGTCACAAACGCTTCTCGAGTATGAGCGTATCGAGCCGAACTGGATCAACTGGGCCGCGTGGTTCGCCTCGCTGGGGATCGAGTCGAAACGCGTGAAGGCAACCGAGTACGGGAACAACTACATCGTTCTTGTCGATGCGGCCATCCGGGGGCGCGGTGTCACGCTGGGCACGCGATACCTCCTCGACGGCGAGCTGCGAAGCGGAAGACTGGCTCGTCTGTCTTCAGTCAGCGTGCGCCCCGGCCGCGGGTACTTTCTCATGCGCAACGACCAGCGGCCCAAACGTCCGGAAGTTGAACAGCTGTATGACTGGCTCGCAAGTTACCGATCAAGTGAGGAGGATGCGACATCGCGGGGCCACCAAGGAAAGCCGCGAACTTGATGCGTGACCTGAAATCACCTGTCGATCCACTTGTCCGCGCGAAGCGAACGTTTCGCCGTTGCGACGCACGAGGGCGATCGCCTCCTTGAGGCCTCGGCGATCCGCGAGCCGGCACACCACGCCACGCGCTCTACAGCGTTGAGGTTTCCGCCACGATCACGACTTCGATCAGCTTCTCAGGGGAAGCCCGTTGCGCAATCCGCACTGCGTACGCCGTCTCTCTCGACACGGACTCCATATTACTCAAGCGCACGGACGATCGATCCCTGCCGCGACCATTTCATCCACATCACACCGACCGCCGCAAGCAGGAGCGGCGGGAGGATCAGGCCAGATACAATCGACCACCCGAGCGCACTCAACAGTCCACCGGATATGAACGAACCGATGACCATTGCGCCGAACACGACGAAATCATTGATCGCCTGAACGCGCGGTCCTTCGTCCGCAGAATGGCAAGCGAGCACCTGCGCCGAGGCGCCGAGAAATCCGAAGTTCCAGCCCGCACCCAGCAGCACCAATGCGCCCCAGAAATGGCCAACGGTCATGCCACCGATTCCAACGATCGCGGCGAACCCGATCAGCACAAGGCCGGCCAGTGTCACGTTGAGTGCCCCGAAACGGGAAATCAGGCGCCCCGTCACGAAACTCGGCGCGTACATCGCGATGACATGCAATTCGATACCGTAGTTGGAGTCGGTACGCGAAATCCCGCAGAACTCCATCGCGAGTGGTGCCGATGTCATCATGAAGTTCATCATCGTGTAGCTCACGACGCCGCAAAGCATGGCCACGATGAATCGAGGTTGCCGGAGAATCGTTGCCATCGGTCGCCCTCCTCCCGAACGCGCGACAGGAGGCCGATGTTCGAATTTCACACCCAACAGTACGACGGCTGACAGTACCGCAGCACCCGAGGCAGCGATATAGGTCACCATGTATGCATGAGGCGACCAAAGATTCATCGTCGCCGTCACGAGCTGCGGCCCGAATACACCAGCCGCAACGCCACCGGCCAGAACTGCGGATAGTGCGCGATGGCGGCTGTCTTCGCTGACGCATTCTGTCGCTGCAAACCGGAACGTCAACACGACAGCCGCATACGCGCCGCCAAACAACATGGCAAGGCAAAACAACCAGAATGACGAAATGAACAGTGCGAGCGCCGCGACGAGCCCCGCAATCAAGCCGCATAGATTGCCGAACAGGAAGGCCGCGTGCCGGCCATGGTGACGAGCCAATGCGCCGACGGGCAGTGTCGCGCTTGCCATACCGATGACAAACACGGAGATCGGTACTGTTGCAAACGCAGGCCTTGGCGCAAGAACGTTGCCGATGATCGCGCCCGTCGCGTACACGACAGTCGTGTTGGCGCCCGCCAATGCTTGTGCGGCACTCAGGCGCCAGACGGAGGTATCGAGTCTTGAACCAGGCATCATGAAGTCGATCCAGGGCGAATCAAGGATTCATTTAAGTAGCGATTGTGGAAAAGCGACGGCGCACCGCAACGATAGATGCATCAGCCTCGCTTCCAGTGCGAATGGCAATCCGTGAGTCGGCAATACCCGCACACCAATGAACGCCGGCATCACCGATGCGTCTGCCCCGTGTATGCCGGAGTCTCGCGCGCGAGAAACGATCCGCATGACGGGTCCCGCCATTGTCTTTGGCATTCAACGCAGTAACGAGCAACCAAACGCCTCCCTCATCAAAAGAAAAATCCGCGTCGCCAAGATCGGCAGGGGTCGCGACGGCAATCGCCGCTCCCCGGCGCATCGTTATCAGGAAACGGCAGATTGCCTGCGGTCTGAACCTGTGCCGACCGGTTGGCCGATTTTCCGCAATGCCCATGCCGCGAGCGCCGCAACGATCCCGCCCGCAGCGAGCGGCATATAGGCCCAGCCCCATCGATGAGTCCAGTCGAGCGTTGCCCCGAAGGTCATCGGGGCGAACGCGCCAGCCCCGAACCCCAGAATCGATCGAATCCCCATGACGCGGCCGAGGTAGGCAGCAGGCACCTCGTCGGTCATCGCGGCCGATAACACACCCGAATCGGCCAGGATGAAGAAACTGCCGATGGCTGCCAAAGCGATCACCCAACCGGGACCCCACTGTTGCGACCAGCCGATCAGCATCGAACATATGGCGCCAATCGCCCCAACGCAAATCAGCACGCGCGCTCTGCCCAATCGATCGGACAGCGCACCGACGACTCCCGTCGCGATCATGCCGGATAAATGGATGGTGACACTCACGATCAGACTCGTGGTCATTGCCCCCAGTTTGCTGGGCTGAAGTGCGGTCGCCAGCAACGTCGGAGTCCACGCCCAACTGCCCAACAGTTCCCAACAGTGCGCCACATAGCCAACAAGAAGACATAGCGACGCAGGGCCAAATACGCGACGCCATTCCATTGGCTCGGAACGTGCTGCCGTCTCGTGTCCGTGTCGTCGATTCTCTACCCCCTTGAGACCAATCTGACCCAATACCGCCCCGGCCGATGCACCTGTCGCGCACATGGTAAATCCTGCTGCCGGACCATAAGCGCTGGCCGCCCACATCGAGAAAAAGACGGAAAGGAGATAGCCCAGCGAAGCCGCGGCGAGTATTTGTCCCATTGCGCGACCGCGGTCGGCGGGCGAACTCAAGTCCGCGACCAGCAGTAGCGCGGGGGCGTAAGCGCCTCCCTGCGTCAGCCCCACCAGCACGATCAAGAGCAATGCGGAATGAGGGGTTCGGGCGAAAATCGCGAAGATCACCAACGCAGCGGCACCCGCCCATGTGCAGGCCAAGTACACTCGCCTTGCCCCCAGACCATCGGATAGCCATGCGGTAACCAGCAGCGCGAATGCGTTGGAGAGATTGAACGCGGTCTGGATGCTTCCGGCAGTCGCGGCGTCCATGTGCCACGCCGAACGCAGTACCGGCAACGCGCCGGCGAATGCCATCGTGCCCATGCACGTGCCGACACGACTCATGCACAGCAGGAATTGGCGATTCACATCCGCCTCCGCGTGGCGGTGTACTCGAATCGCCCCGAATGATGTGCACGATGACTAGAGTGAGTGCGAGACACGGTAATGGCCAGGAAATTGAAATGCGTGATCAACGGTTGACGGAAGTGTCCGCGTCTCCGATGTTTGGTCAACGACGTCCGACGGACGCGCTCGCGTACGCTAGCCGGTGAGCCGGCTAGCGCAGCCTGTTGATTTCCACCAAGTCAGCGTGTTCCAAGGACGGCACGGCATGCTGCATCTCGTGGCTCATCCCGCCCTTGCAGCATCGTTTTCCCTGGATCAGGCGTGGCCACCCTGTGCTGCTCGAAGATACCCGTCACGTGTCTGTGGCAGCTTCATTCCCAGCAGCGTCGACGCGACCTGCGTGCGCAAAATCTGAGCCGTACCACCGGCGATAGTAAACATACGAGCGTCGCGCACGTGTCGCTCCATCGAATTGTGTCGTCCGTAACCTGACGACCCGTAGAACTGCAGTGCATCGTTCGTGACCTTGTTGGCTGTTTCGGCCGCAAAGATCTTTGCTCGCGCAGCTTTGTCGATGTCCGGAAAATCGACACCGCTTGAAGCAGCGGAGCGCAGAAGCAACCGGGCCGCTTCCAGCTGGGTCGACATGTCGGCCAACATCCACTGCAAGCCCTGGAACTCGGCAATGGGACGTCCGAATTGATGCCTGGACTTCAGGTAGGCCATGCCCTCTTCGAATGCGCCCTGCGCAATACCCAGGGCCACGGTCCCGGCGCCGACACGCTGCGCGTTGTAGGCAGTCATCAGCGATGCAAAACCGCGTTTCAGGCCGCCCGGCGGTACCACGAGCATCGACTTGTGAATCTGGAGGTCACGGAACTCGAGGTGAGTCTCGGGGATTCCGCGCACCCCCATTGCATATAGCCTCCGTCCCACCACGAGTTCCGCCGGCGAGCGATCATTGCGCACACAGATGAAAGCACCGATGCCCTGCTCGACACCGTCATCGAACACGCGGGCGAAGATCAGGTGCAGCTTCGATACGCCGCCACCGGTGATCCAGTACTTTTCGCCATTGAGGATGTAGTGATCGCCCTTCTTGTCCGCGCGCGTGGTCATCTCGCTGGCAGCGCTGCCGGCGTTCGGCTCCGAGATACAGATCGCCGGCTTATCTCCCGAGAGAACCAGTTCGGCCGCCAACTTCAGCTGTTCCTCGGTCCCGTACTTCGCGATTGCGCCGATCGCCCCCATGTTGGCCTCGACCGTGATGCGCCCCATCGTGGCGCACGCCTTGGCCATTTCCTCGATGACGACCACCGTATCGAGGTAAGAAAGCCCACCTCCGCCCATGCTTCTGGGCAAGGTCATCCCCATGAAACCTGCATCGCGGAGCTGCGTAACATTCGCCCAGGGATACTGCTCCGTAAGGTCCGTCTCTGCAGCCGTCGGCGCAAATGCCGATTGCGCGAGCTCGCGTGCGCGAGCCTGCAGCTTCAACTGTTCAGGGGTAAGGTGATACATGACGCCTCCCAAAATATCTAGTTTTTCCCAAGCCAATCCGCCAGCACTTCAGCTGCATGCTCGTTGAGCCGCGGCGGCGGCCGCTTATAGCTCGGCGGCGTAGCGGACATCTTCAACGGGTTTGCCAGCAGACCAATCTCTCCGCCTTCTGCCCATTCGCACGGCATGCGCAGCTCGCAACCGCGGGCCTTGACATGCGGGTCGGCAAATATCTCTTCCAGATTGTTCACCGGCCCGCACGGAACACCGACCGCCTCGAGTTCCCGCAGCCACTCGGCACGCGTCCGAGTTCGGAGGGCGTTGTCAACACGTTCGCATAGCGCGACTCGGTGACGGATTCGCATCGGATTGGTTGCATAGCGCTCGTCGGACGAAAGCGCGTTCAACCCCGCCACCTCGCAAAAACGGCGAAACTGGGCATCGTTACCAACCGCCAGAATCATCGGTGAATCTGCCGTCGAAAAGACCTGGTACGGCACGATGTTCGGGTGCCCGTTACCCAACCGGGCCGGCAGCTTTCTGTCGCTCAGGTAGTTGGTTCCTGCATTCACGAGCCAGGAAATCTGGGTATCGAGGAGGGAAATGTCGATGTGTTGCCCTTCCCCTGTTCGCTGTCGATGCTGCAATGCCGCCAGGATCCCGACGGTGGCATACATACCGGTCATGACGTCGGCAATACCAACCCCCACCTTCATCGGCTGACCATCCGGTTCCCCGGTAAGACTCATGATGCCGCCCATACCCTGGATCAAGAAGTCGTAACCGGGGCGGTTGGCATAGGGCCCTGTCTGGCCGAATCCGGTGACCGAGCAATAAATGAGTCGCGGATAGCGCTCCTTTATCTGCTCGTAGGCCAAACCGTACTTGGCAAGACCACCGACCTTGTAGTTCTCCACCAGAATGTCGGCCTGGGCGATCAGCTGATGCACGAGCGCCTGCCCTTCGTCAGAGCCGATATCGATCGCAATCGATCGCTTGTTGCGATTGGCCGAAAGGTAGTAGGCACTCTCATTCGTCTTCTCGCCCGCACTTCCTCGTACATAGGGCGGCCCCCATTTACGCGTGTCGTCTCCTTCATCGGGCTTTTCCACCTTGACGACATCAGCCCCGAGATCACCAAGCAATTGAGCTGCACTCGGTCCCGCCAGGATGCGGGATAGATCCAGGACCTTGATGCCTGCCAGCGCCACCATCTGGTCAGATTTCATGCGATATCACCGTCGGGATGTTCCACATCAGCTACCGAACTGATCGAAGGCTTCCAGTGCTCGCGCGGAATAGACAAAGGCAGCGCCGGCATTGAGTGCAATCGCGGTCCCCAATGCCTCTGCGACTTCCTGCTTCGTTGCCCCTGCCTTCTGTGCGGCTGCTGCGTGGGACGCAATGCAACCCTCGCATCGCGTCGTCACCGCCACCGCCAAAGCGATCAGTTCGCGGGTCTTGAGATCGAGTGCCTGCCCCTCGCTCAAGGACTCGTTCAAGCCAAAGAATGCCTTGACAACCGGCACGTTTGCTTTTGAGAGGTTTGCACCGGCAGCGCGTTGCTTCGAAAGAAGTTCGGTCCAGTCGTTGATCATTTCCTGCTCCATTTACAATAACGTTAGTAAAGCTTACAAAAATCCGTACTCGCCATCGATTTCATGAGAACACTACAAGGATCATCATCCAGAAGCGTTTGATCCAGATCGAAGCGAGGACGGCACTCCGGGAAACATTCAAAATTTCCAAGTCGACATCGGCGATCAATGCCGAGCAAGCGCCTGCGAGATTCGCTCGATCGCCAGGTCCACCGTCTGACGTGGGCAACCGAGGTTAGCCCGCATGAAGCCATTTCCTTCAACACCGAACTTGGTACCTTTGTCGAGCCATACCCGACTCTCCGTGAGCATGAAATCTTCAAGCTCGTCGCCTGACATGCCCAGTCCTCGGCAATCGATCCACGCCAGGTAAAGCGCATCCATGTCGACCACCTTCAGACCCGCGTCCAATGCGTTGATACGCTCGGCGAAGTGCCGCTGGTTCCACGCGATATAGGCCACAAGCTCATCGACCCAGTCGGCTCCATGCGTGAACGCTGCTTCGGTGGCAACCATACCCAGCAAATTGATGCGGGCGTTATGGTTCCTGTCGATGGTCCGCATGACCTCATCCCGCTTGACCTTGTCGGCAATGAACATATTGCCGCACTGCAGCCCGGCGAGATTGAATGTCTTGCTCGCGGATGTACACGTGATGCTGTTGTGAGCGAACCGACGATCCAGCGATGCAAATGGTATGTGTTTGCGTCCTTGAGCCAGTACGAAATCACAGTGAATCTCGTCAGCTACCACGAGCACGCCGTGATTCTGACAAATCTCTCCCATGGTCCATAGCTCCTCTTCGGTCCACACATTTCCCGTCGGGTTGTGCGGATTCGAGAGGATGAAGATCTTGGTGTTCCCGCGAATGGCGTCTTCGAACGCCTCTGCGTCGAATCGGTAGCGGCCCCCGTCGAAGCGCAGTGGCGCCGTGGCGACCTGGCGACCATTGATCATCACGTCATGATGAAAATGCGCGTAGACCGGCGGCTGGATAAGGACGGAATCACCCGGTTGCGAAAACGCCTGCACCACCGTCTTGAGCGCGACAATCACGCTGGCAATCGGCACCACCCATCCAGGGGGTACATCCCAACCGAAACGCCGTTGCTGCCAGCCGATCACCGCATTCAAGTAGTGCTTCGTGGGGCCCGCCGCATAGCCGTAGACACCATGTGTGACGGCGTCGTGCAACGCATCGATCACGGCAGGCGGAGATCGAAAGTCCATATCCGCAACCCACATGGGCAATGGTTTCGCCTGCGCCTGTGCTGGAGTCATGGCGTCGCTCGCGGCCCCCCATTTCAGAGAGTTGGTGCCGCTGCGGTCTACCACGGTGTCGAAGTCAAATCGAGTCCCACTGATCGGGATCACGTCCGCATCTTGCCTCATTGCTTTCGTCCTCTTTCAATCTTTCATTGCACGAATCGTGTCAATTTAAATATTAGTAACCCAAAGCTTTCATGACCGGAGAAAGACACAAAACGATGCCGAACGCGAACACACACCACACGCGGGGAGAGCGGAACTTCCTGAGGGCGGGCACCTTATACACCAGCAGACAAGGGACGACGAATGAGGCAATACCATAGATGGGTGCCGCGAGCTGCTGAAGCAACAGGATCGAAAACCGAGTCTGCACCCAGCACCACAGGCCGATCACAATGAAGACGCAGATTCCGACGGATACAAGACGAACGTTGATGCGTTCGTGCGGAATGAACCGGGTGATGACGTTCATCACTACGCCTCTGATTGCCTCTTCGAGTCCAAGATAAATGCCCAGAAACGCGGTGACGATAGCGAACAGATTGAGCGCGGTCGCCATATACAGCACGCCGTTACCGGGAATGACGCTGCCCGCCAGTGCCAGAGCCGAGATATTTTGCGCCTTGGCCGACAGCGCCTCCTCATGCGTGAGTACAAAGGAGAACGAAGTGGCGAAGAACAGAATCGCAACCACGAGGATGACGTACGCTATGCGATTGGCACGAAACGCGCGATACGTTGCAATGCGCGGATCCTTCTCCACCTTGCGAAACGCGATGTTCATCGGGCTCAGGATCTGCACGAACATGATCGAAAACAGGGTGAACGGAGCGGTCAGAATGGTGTCGATCACGAACCGTTTGAGCTGCGGGACCTGCGGCAAACCAATTCGGAAATCCCAATGCGGGATCATCACGACCCCGAGAAGCACCACGACACCGAGCTTGAAGAGCACCAGTGGGCTCGACACCTTGAAGATCAGCTTTTCCCCCTGCGACGCAACGAGCACCAGGAGACACAGCAGCGTCAAGGAGAAGAACGGACTATCGGAGAGCAATCCCTTCGTCACACCAAAGCTCTGCAAATACTTGGCCGTATCAAAAGTAACCGCCAGGGAATAAGTCAGCATCCCTTTGACCAGCATGAAGAAGTACACCACCGCGAGAAAGATGCCCCAATTCTTTCCAAGATATTGCGTGATGATTCCGGCATAGTTCTCACACTCTTCGCTTTCAGATAGCGTCTGCAGGTAGAGCTTCTGCATCATGTACATTGCCGGATACGCGATCATTACCGATGCAGCAAACACCCAGACACCGGTGATACCAACCTGCACCGGCAGAAATACGATGCCGGAACCAATTGCCATCCCAATGCACAGGATGACCCACCCCATGTCGTATCTGGTGAACGGTACCCTGCCCAGCGATTCATCGGAAATCTCCAACTCAGTGAACGTGTTCAAGCCTGTCTCCTTGTATGTGAACACCTTGACGCGCAAACGCGACAAGGCATCGCTACGTTTTATCGTTCTTGTTATCGCGAGGCTCAGGGCCTCAAATGCCGTACGACCGCCCGCTGGCCCTCTTCGGTGCGGCACGAACGGCGAGTCCTCTTCAGTGGCGCGGGTGATCCGGCAACCGGATCGCCAGCATCTCGCCGACAGCACATGTCATTTCGCCAGCGGTCAGAGCAAGATCTATCCATGCCTTTCGTCCCTCGAGTGAACGAAGGCGCCCCTTGACCACCAATTCAACTCCGAATGGAGTGGGTTGCTTGAAGTCGACTCGCAGAGACGCCGTCACGAAACGTATTGGCGCTGATCTTTCGTCTTCGTGACGACCTTCATTGACACAAGAAAAGGCGGCGGCGGATGCGGCGCCGTGACAATCGAGAAGCGCGGCAATCATTCCGCCGTAGACGTGGTCCGGAACACCACCGCTGTATCGGAGGTCCGGCGTAAACGTCGCAACCGTTTCGTCTCCGACGAGGTAGCTCTTCAAATGATGGCCATGCGGATTGTGTGCGCCGCAGCCGTAGCAGTGGCCAAACTCGGGCGGATAGCGGTCTTGTATCGCGAGCGCATGCATGACGTGGTCTCCTCGACGAAATTCGGGCCTCTCGCGGTCGTCAGGAAGGACAGGTCACGTGGTACCGATCTCAGCTCGACCTCGAACTGGAGTCATCGTATGGGTTCATCAGATTCACAAACAATTGATATTTAAATCAACATGTCTTCGGTGACCAGGTTCGCGCTCGGAGCAATGGTTTCCCCCTAAGTCACCGGACTTGCCCCAGCGCCCGCCGGTCAATACGATGTTCATTTCGCCGAGCACGGCTTGAGGGAAAATTCAAATGGGGCATGGATCCGGCACGACGACACCGACGCTTCGGCAGCTTCAGCTGCTCCTCGCGCTCACATCTTCAGACGGGATTGCCAGCGCCGGCGCCAAGCTTGGTATGTCCCCTTCCGCTACAAGTCACGCACTGCGGGCACTGGAGGAAGCGCTGGGAACGGAGTTGATTGATCGAAACACATCGCGCGTCACGCTGACCTACACCGGCGAGCATGTTCTTCCTCATGTCCGCGATGTGTTTGCGTCTCTTCAACTGGTTCAGGCAACGGCACTGGCGGGCGCTGAGCTGAAGACCGGGTTGCTGCGTCTGGGTTCTTTCGGCGCGAGCGCGACGATCCGGGTTCTTCCACCGCTGATAGAGCGATTCAAGGCTCGCTACCCTGGCGTTGAAATCCTGGTCACGGAAAAGCCGGATGAACAAACATCGCGAGACTTGATCGAGCGTCGTCTGGAGCTCGCCGCCGTTACGCTGCCGAAGTCGGACTTCGATACACAAACGCTCGCCGTCGACGAGCTCGTCGCTGTTTTACCCTCCAACCACCCGCTGGCAAAGCTGGACACTGTTCCGCTCAAGGAGTTGACGGTAGACCCATTCATCCTCACCCGCGCGGGTTCGGAGGCCTTGGTGACCAAGCTATTCTCACGGAACGGGCTACGTCCACGCGTGACGTACGAACTGCTACAACTGATGTCGATACTTGAACTGGTTGCGAACGGGAAAGGGGTGTCGGTCCTCGCAAAATTCGCACTCCCGGATCAGTACGCCGGCACCGTCTTCCGTCCTCTGTCACCCAGTTCGTCAAGACGTATCGGCCTGGTATGCCTGAACGAAAATCGCCTTTCACCTGTCGCTCGCGCCTTCTGGCAAGAAACTCGTCGACATCAAGCGATCCTCAAATCGGCACCTCGTGGCTGACGCTCCGGACAATCCCGCACCGACGTGAAGTTGGCCGGATGATTGAAACAAGATTCAATTGCTCATGACGGTTCATGAGGCAAGAATCTGTCATGCCCGAAGACTCACTACGGAGCTTTCGCAAAAGTCTGCGGAAAACCTTCGGGGCAGTTGCGACAAGATCAATCACCCGGAGACATCTGATGCCCGTTCCATCTGCTCGCTTCAATCGCTTCGTCAGCGACTTTACGCAGCTCGTCGATACTTTCGCCAACGACGAGCGGCAAATCCTGGAGCGCGGACGTGAACGCCTTGCTGACATTGTCCGCCATGACGACTGGCTTCCGGACGAATACGCCCGGCCGGATCCTCAGTACTATCAGCAATACCTGCTCCATGCCGATCCCGCCGATCGGTTCTCGGTGGTCAGCTTTGTCTGGGGCCCTGGCCAGAAAACGCCAATCCACAACCATACGGTGTGGGCATTGATCGGCATGCTGCGAGGCGGAGAGCGTGCAGAGTCATTTGAAGTCGGTCGCCAGGGTCAGCCCATGCAGTCATGCGGAGTCGACTATCTCGAGCCGGGAACTGTCGAGAGCATTTCACCGCGCACCGGCGACATTCATCGGGTATCCAACATGTATGAGGATCGCGTCTCGGTGAGCATTCACGTCTACGGCGGAAACATCGGAAGAATTTCGCGGTACGTCTTCGATCCCGACACGAGCATCCTGAAACCCTTCGTTTCCGGCTACTCCAACGAGAGCGAGCTTTCCCGCCAGGCAACAGGAAACGCCTGAACACGTGCCCGGGTTCGTCACGTGGCGCTTGACGCGCCTGCTGCGGCTGATTTGGGGGAGGAAGCGGCCAGCCCCCCTTCAGCTGCCTGGTTTGTCTTGTTCAGGGTTACGACGATGACAGGGCAACCGCCTGTTGCCGCGCTTCAATTTTTTCGGATCCGGCTTCTTGCATCACGGCCCTGGATCGATCATCTTGGTGCTTGGTGCACATCCCGAAATACCAGTGAAGTCCGCACCCCGAGACCCGGTACCCGCCAGTGCTCCGCAATGGATGCCGGAAACCGCCACGCGATTCTTCGGATGGCGGTTCAATCACAAGTTTTTGTTCCCCGCAGCGGTTCAGCTCGTTCACCGACACATGGTTCTTCGCGGTCGTGCTGACTCGCCAGCCGCTCCGCGCGGGGGTCGTAATGCGCGCTCACGGCAAAGCCTAGTGGAGTCGCCGACATCACCGACGTCATCGGACTCGGTGCATGCTCGCATTGCGCACGGCATGTCAGGATTGCCAGCAGTCGCCGCATCATGAATCGGGCGGTCAGTCGCTCGACTTGGGATAGGCCAGCGCGAGTCCGTTGTACAGACACGATGCACTACACAGTACTTGTGTGGACGGGTGCAGTACCGACGTGTGGCCCGCAGCGTTCGATCGCCACGCGAACCGTCTCTTCCGGCGGCCGCTCCCACCAATCCAGCTCCGAAGAGATTTCCAGCTCGAACGGCCCGACATAGCCGATATCGTCCAGCCATCCCTTGATGCGCGGAATATCGACGACACCGTCGCCGACCATCCCGCGATCGCGCAGGTTTCGCGTCGGCACGAGCCAGTCACAATAGTGAAAGGTGATGATGCGCTGCGGTCCCGCGCGGCGAAGTTCAGCTTCGAAGGCCGGATCCCACCAGCAGTGGTAGACGTCGGGCACGAGCCCGGCGCCCTCACCGAGCTCGTCGCAGAGATCGTTGGCGAGCTTGATCGAATTCAGTACGCTGCGGTCGCCGGCGTACATCGGATGCAGCGGCTCGAGGCCAAGCTTGACGCCGGCTTCACGTGCATGCGGCAACAACGTGAACAGCGCATCGCGCACGCGCGCGCGTTGACCCTGTATGTCCTTGCTGTCCGGCGGCATCCCGCCGACCACCATCATCAGGCACGCCGCGCCGATTACCGCGGCCGCATCGAGCAACCGCCGGTTCGTATCAATCGCCGCGGCCATGCTCTTCTCGACGCTGACGTTGAGCCATTCGCTCGTGCGCAGCGACGGCACCCACATCTCCAGTTGCCGCAGATGCTTGCGTGTTTGCGCGACACCGTACTCATCCAGAAACCGCCGCCAGACCGCAATCCCGCTGATTCCCTGACGCTTGTAGCCTTCGAGCGCTTCAGGCAGCGTCCAACTGGGTGTCGTGATTTGATTGATCGCGAACCGCGAAAGGTCGTCACTCATGCCTCGGCTCTCTCCACGGGTTCCTCCGTGCTTGCATCGACGTTTCTTCAGCGTATGCTCACGCGCTGAAATAACGTACGACATGTACAGGCCGTGATACCTGTACAGGCGGCAGGGACTGCACACTTGGAAAGCGCAGCAGGCGTCCCGTCAGCGGCCGATGGAATCCGCGAGAAAATTGAACAGCCGGTCGAAATTGCAGTGCGCGACGTTGAACCTCAGCCAGCCCGTCTTGACGCGGCCGGCAAAGAACAGGTGTCCGGGCGCGAGCAAGATGTTCTGCTGCAGTGCGAGCTCGGCCAGCCGGGACGAATCCGTCTCGTCGCCGGCCGGCCTCGCCCAGACGAACATGCCGGAACGCGGCTCGCAGAACACGTCCATGCCGCTCGCCTCCAGCCGGCGGCACGTCTTTTCCTGCGCGGCGGCCAATCGGTCCCGCAATTGTTCCGTCTGTTTCCGGTAGTGCCCTTCCGACAACACCGCACTGACGAGACGCTCGGTGACGGTCGGCGTCGACATGCCGGACACGAGCTTCTGATACAGGAGCGCTTCGATGACATCGTGATCGGCAACGACGAAGCCGACGCGCAACCCCGCCCCGATGGTCTTTGAAAAGCTGCCGACATAGATCACGTTGCGCAGCTGATCCATCGATGCGAGCGTGAAATGTGCACCCTGCACGAGATCGGCCGACACGTCGTCCTCGACGATCAGGCAATCGTGGCGCTCCGCAATCTTGAGCACCTTGTAGGCCGCCGACGAGCTGTAGCTCGCTCCGGTCGGATTGTGCAACCGGCTGTTCGTGAAGTAGAGCTTCGGGCGACGTGCTTCGAGCGCGGCTTCCATCGCCGCGACATCCGGCCCGGTGGGCGTCATGGGTATCCCGATGGTTTCCACGTCGCGCATCCGCAGTGCGACCAGCAGGTCGCTATAACACGGCGCGTCGACCATCACGACGTCGCCGGGCTGCGTGAATTGTCGAATCACGAGATCGAGCGCCTGGTTCGCGCCCAGCGTCGTCATGATGCCGCCGACGTCGGTTTCGATTTCGTATTCGGCCAATTGACGCACGATCTGTTCGCGAAGCCGGTCGAAGCCCCGCGCATGTCCGTAGCCGAGCAGGTGCTCGGGGTGCGCCGCGAGTTGCCTCAGCGATCGTGCGATCCCTTCGCTGTCGAACCACGTTTCGGGAAGCCAGCCGGCACCTGCATGAATGGCCCCTTCGGTTGCGCCGAGAAAATTGCGCACGAGCCATCCGTTCGTGACCTTCTCGTCGAGCTTTTCCGTCGCTTTCCGCGGCGCGCCCAGGCGCCGTTCCGACACATAGAAGCCGGACCCGCGACGCGCCACCAGGACGCCTTGCGCGACGAGGCGATCGTAGGCTTCCACCACGGTAAAGGTGGACACGCCATGCGCGCCGGCGAACGCGCGGATGCTCGGCACGCGCGCACCCGGCCGCCAGCGCTTTTCGTCGACCTCCCGGATGATGCCCGCCACGATCTGCATGGTGAGCGACATCTCGGAACCTGCATCCAGGGAAAGAACGGGCTTCATAAGAACGACTCGCAACAAGAGACATGCGTATAGGCCACGGAGCCTGTACAGCGATCCGCCAGTACAGCCAAGTGTACATGTATCTGTGCAGGGTGTTTGCCTAAATTGCTCTTACGTCACCGCTGCATGCGTTCGGCGAGACGGCAACCCTTCACAGATACCCGTATGAAGAAAATACGAAATTCCGCAGAGCTTCTCTCTCAGGGCGCCGTCGAATCCCGGCGCATCGTTCTGGACATTGCCGACCGCACGCTCCAGCGTCTCGACGGCTACCAGCGCATTCGAAGCATCATGCGCGTCGACGGCGACATGCTGCATATCGGCACGCGCTCCTGGGACTTGTCGAAAAAGCGCAACGTGTATCTGGTCGGCGCGGGCAAGGCCTGCAATCACATGGCGATGGCCGTCGACCACGTGCTCGGAGACCGGCTGACGTATGGCATTGCCATCGTGAAGATCCATGAGGAATCCGATCGTTTCAATAAAACGGAAGTGTTCGTCGGTGGGCATCCGCTGCCGAACGAGGAAGGCCATCGCGCGTCGCGGAAGATCATCGAACTCGTCGATCAGGCCGGGCCCGACGATCTGTTCATCGCGGTGATCAGCGGCGGCAGCTCCGCGCTCATGTCGTGCCCGATCGACGGCATCACGCTGCAGGACGAGATCGACACGACCGACGTGCTGCTCAAATCCGGCGCGGGCATCTATGAAATCAACGCGGTACGCCGGCACATTTCCGCACTCAACGGCGGCATGCTTGCCAAGCGCATTCAGGCCGTGGGCGCAGAGCTGATCGGCTTCGGAATCAGCGATGCGGTGGGTTCTCCGGCGACGGGCGATATCGCTGTTCCGTACGCAGCGTACAAGAGCACGCCGATCGGCCCCGACATGACGACGCTCGACGATGCGCGCGCGACCATCGTGAATCGCAACGTCGCGGACCGCCTGCCCAAGAGCGTCGTCGATTTCCTGATGAACGCGGGACCCGAAGCGGAAACGCCCAAGGCATTTCCCGAGAACACCTACTTCCTGCTCAACACGCTGCCGGATTCGTGCATTTACGCGAAGGAGATCTGCGAGGAAATGGGCATACCGGCGATGATCGTCACGTCATTCCTCGAAGGAGAAAGTCGTGACGCCGGGACGTTCCTCGCAGCGATCGCGCGCGAGATCCAGACCTACGGCAGACCGATCAAGCCGCCGTGCGTACTGCTCAGCTCCGGCGAAGTCACGACGCTGATCAACGACAACAGCATCATCAAAGGGCATGGCGGCCCCGGCCAGGAAATGACGGTGAGCTTTGCCATTACCGCGGAGAAGACCCGCGGCGCATGCCTGCTGTCGATCGACAGCGAAGGGACGGACGGAACGGCGAAAGTCGCCGGCGGCATCACGGATTCGACGAGCCTCAAGGCAGCCGCCGCGAAGGGCGTCAGCCTGTACCAGGCATTGCGCGAGCATAGCTGTTACGAAGCGCTTGCGGCGATCGATTCGGCCATCTTCACGGGCAACACCGGCACCAACCTGTGCGACCTGAACATCCTGTACGTCCCGGCGGCGACGGAGGGCCTGTGATGACCGACAAGATCTCCTCCGTTCATGCGCAGCAAATCATCGACTGCAAATGCCGGCCGGCCGTCGAGGTCGAGATCCGCACCGAAAGCGGCGCGATCGGACGCGGCGCGGCGCCGACCGGGACGTCGGTCGGCATGCACGAGTCGTTCGTTCTTCGGGACGGCGATCCGACCACGTACAAGGGTCTCAGCGTGCACAAGGCCGTCGACTACGCGGCGAACGTCCTCGGCCCCGCGTTGATCGGCATGGACGTGTTCGACCAGCGCGCGATCGACGACAAGATGATCGCGCTCGACGGCACGCCGGACAAGCATCGTCTCGGCGGCAATACGATCTATTCCGTTTCCATTGCGGCGTTTCGCGCGGCGGCCGCTTCTCGCGCGATTCCGCTCTACGAGCACATTGCCGGTAGAGCGCTGCGGACCGTTCCGGTGCCCTGCTTCAATGTCGTCAACGGCGGACGTTACGACGGATTCACTCAGGCATTCAACGAATTCCTCATCGTGCCCTACGGGACCGACAGCATCGATTTCTCGATCGAGATGGCGGTAGCCGTGTTTCAGAAGCTGGGCGACGTCCTGACTGCGTATCTCGGACACAAGCCGCAAGTGGCCAGTTCGTATGGTTATGCCGCGCCATCGGAAGATCCGGAGATGATCCTCACGCTGATGCAGAAGGCCATCGACGAATGCGGCTATACCAACCGCATCGCGTTCGCACTGGATTGCGCATCGAGCGAAATGTACGACAAGCAGACGGGCCGCTATCTCCTCAAGGGAGAACACGTGTCGGCCGACGAACTGATTGCGTATGCCAGGTACCTGACCGAACGATTCAATCTCGTCTTCATCGAAGACCTCCTCGATGAAAACGACTGGGCGGGCTACAGCAAGGCCGTGCGGGAGCTCGAGCGGACGATCGTACTCGGCGACGATCTCACGGTGACGAACCTCGAACTGTTGCGCAAGGCTCACGACACGCATGCGGTGGACGGTTTCGTCCTCAAGCCCAACCAGGTCGGCACCATCACCGAGGCACTGGATGCCTATCGCTTCGCCGAAGCGCACGGCATGATCGCCGTGCCGTCCGGCCGCTCCGGTGGCGTGGTGGACGATGTCGTGATGGATTTCTCCGTCGGGCTCGAAGTCCCGTTCCAGAAGAACGGCGCACCGCGCTCGGGCGAACGCATCGAGAAACTGAACTTCCTGATGCGCGCCAACGCCCGCAGCCCGGGCTGCCGCCTCTACGACATCACACCGCTGCTGCGGTTCTAGTCCTCCGCTTCATCCATCCATTGTTCGTCTGTCGTCGCAACCCTTTCCGAAAAGGCCATCACCATGTATCCGAAGATCGACTTTCTGTACCTGTCCGAACCCGACACCATCGCCGCCGGCGTACTGGACGCCGCGCGTTGCGTCACCGTGTGCGAGGAAACCTTCAGCCTGCTCGGCAAGGGCGATTACCTGATGGGCGGCGCCAACCACAACAACCACGGCATGAACATCGTGTTTCCGAAGGAAACGCCGTTCCCGAACATGCCGGTGGCCGGTCCGGACCGCCGCTTCGCCGCGATGCCCGGTTATCTCGGCGGACGCTTCGACGTGTGCGGCAACAAGTGGTATGGCTCCAATCACGCGAACGTCGAGAAAGGCTTGCCGCGCTCGATCCTCACGATGATGCTGAACGACAAGGACACGGGCGCCCCGCTCGCGATGATGTCCGCGAACTTGCTGAGCGCGGCCCGCACCGGCGCGGTGCCGGGCGTTGCGGCAAAGCACCTCGCGAACAAGCACGCCCGGACCGTTTCCGTGATCGGCTGCGGCCCGATCAACAAGGCCTGCTTCACGGCAATCATCACGCAGCTCAAGGAAGTGAAGAAGGTGGTCTGCTTCGACGTGTTCCTCGACAAGGCGAACGAATTCGCGAGCTGGGTCAGCGATACGTACGACATCGAGGCAGTCGGCGTCGATCAGGCCGAACAGGGCTTCCGCGGCGCCGACGTGATCACGGTCGCTGCATCGCGCCTGAAGCCGCTGTATTTCAAGGACGAATGGATCGAGGAAGGTGCAACGTTGCTGATTTCCGGTCCGTTCAATACCGACGAATCGTTCCTCACCAGCGCAAAGATCGTTTTCGACCATACGCCGCTGCAGGAGGCCTATGTCGAAGACGCGATCGCTTCCGGCAACAAGGATGCGTACTACAGCGGCGTGATCGGCGGTCCGTTCTACCGGCTGATCGATGCGGGCAAGCTGCCCGCGCTGAAGGATTCCACCGGCCTCGGCGACGTGGTCAACGGCGTGAAGTCCGGCCGCGAGCAGGACAAGGACCGTGTCATCTTCATCGCGTGCGGGATGGCGGTGTTCGACATCAGCTGGGGCTACGAGCTGTACCAGAACGCACTGGCCAATGGAATCGGCCAGTCGCTGAATCTGTGGGACAAGCCGAGTCAGGCGTAATGCGCTGACTGCCATGTCAGAGTGAAGCGATGCAGGCCCTGTATGTCCACTCGACGTGCGGGGCCTGCTCCATTTTTGCCACTTGCTTTTACCTTCCTGGCCTGAAAGCGTGCTCACAAGCGCAGCCGGGCCTGCATTGCGCAAGCCCGGCGTCTCTCTTCAGCACGCGATGGATGAACAGCAGGAAGGCGGCGGCGCGGCGCGCCGCGCCGGTTACATCAGGCCGCCCGCTTGACGAGGCCGCGGAGCTCCACCGGGAACAGCATGTCGCGGGCGATCGAATCATCTTCTCGCAGCGCATTGGCTGCGTCGTGCACGCCGAAGAAGTCGAGGAACAGCGGCGACTGAAGAATCAGCATGTCGAATCCCGGCAATACGGTCTTGCCTTGTCCCATCGCCGCCTTCAGCCATGGCGTCGGCTGGTTGTTCATCAGAATGTCGCGGACTTGCGCGGACGGACCCAGCCGCTCGGTCGGCACCGGCAGCGGATCGCTCGTCTTCAGGCCCAGCGGCAACGCCGACCGACGAGATCAGCGCGCTTTCCTTGAAAAGGCTGATGATGTTCGATAGCAGCGGTGGAATCGCGCGCGGCAGCGCCTGCGGAAAAATCACGTGAACGATCTTCACGCGCGGCGACAGGCTCAGCGCGATACACGCGTCGTGCTGCTCGGACGAGATCGACTTGAGCGCGCCGCGAAACGTCTCGCCGGTGATCGCAGTCATGTACAGGGGCAGCGAGATGATCACTGACAGGGGGTAGCCGTACCTTTCGTGCATTTTCTGGCGGTTTTGACACAAAATCTCCTGTAATTCAACAAGTTGAAAATCAGCAAGTTTCGTGAAAGCCGAGAGGCCGAAAAGGCTTGCAGTAAGCGTCTCTGCGAGCGGTCACCGTCAGATTTCGCACGATTCGAACGAATACCCCAATAAGAAGCGGCTCCGGGACACATCGTCCGGGAGCCGTTCAACTCGGAGTGGAGACCTTCTTAGAACCGGTGACGCAGGCCGACCGTTGCGATCGCCTGGGAGCGCTTCCCTGCATCGATGTCCGTCGATCCGATCACGGCTTGCGCGGCGCCCGCGCCGTTCTCGCCAGTCGCATGGCCGTACGACGCCACGGCGTACACGTCAGTGCGCTTGCTCAGGTTGTAGTCGGCGCCGATGCTGAACTGATGGTACTTCGCCGACGAATCGCCCAACGAGCGCAGATAGTTGTAGCCGATCTCGGTCACCAGTGCCGGGCTCACCTGCCACAGTGCGTAGACCGACCCGTTGTGATATTTCTCCGACCGACTGAATGCCGACGACGCATCCGGGTTGTATTGCGAGTAGCTGTAATAGCCGCCCAGCGTGAAATCGCCGAGCGCATATCTCCCGCCGGCACGCGCAATGTTGACCGAACGCGCGGAAGCATACGCGCCATTGACACTGCTGCTGAACAGCGAGTCGGCCGACGTCTTGGTTCGCTGCGCGGCGGAGCCGTTCCCGTTATCGATATGGAGCACGCCGGCCGCCACGGCCAGCGGTCCGTTCGTATAGGCCGCCGCGCCGCTGTAGGTCTGTCCGGAACCAACCGCCCCGGCCACACCACCGAACGAATACATTGCGGAGAACTGCAAGCCGGACCAGCTTGGACTCGACCACTTGACCGCGTTGTTGATGCGAACGCTGTTGTCGGCGTTGTCGATATCACCAGGCGACGAGAAGAAGCCACCAAGGTAGTTGTCGCCCTGCACTGGCTGCACCAGGTCGATGAGCGGATCATACTGACGCCCCAGCGTGACCGTGCCCCAGGTGCTGGCATCCGACAGCCCCACGTACGCTTGCCGGCCGAACATGCGACCGCCTTGACCGAGCGTGCCCGTGGTGGAATTGAAGCCGTTTTCGATCTGGAAGATCGTCTTCAGCCCACCGCCGAGATCCTCACTGCCCTTCAACCCCCAGCGCGAGCCCGACTCGGTACCGCTCGCCATCAGGATCTGCGTCGATTTCCCACCGCTGTTATGGACATACATCAGCCCGGTGTCGACGACCCCGTAAAGCGTCACGGAATTGTCCGCATACGCGTGCGATGCGAAGACACCTGCTGCGATGGCGATTGCCTTTACGTACGGATTCTTCATTCAATCCCCTCAACCCTGAAAGTCAATTAGTCATACTTATCAAACCACCCGGAATGCGATCTTGTTTCTCCCGCTCGATGAGTCATGCCGGGTGAGGCTCGGTGGCGCCCGTTCCGTCGTTTCGTGACAAACCGAAGCCGATCGCCAAAAGCGATGAACAGGCACTCACTTTCCGTCGACTGCCTCAACGAAAGGTCGTCTCGGAATCTTTCAAATCGTCTTCGGGACGCAACCCAATGCTTCCCGAGTCTCCGACGAACCTATCTGTCTCGTCCAAGGACTCACGAATCACGATCAATCATCGGCCCGAACGCTCGACCATCCCGCGCAGCTCCCTGGGAAAAAGCAGATCCCGCGCAAACGAATCGTCCTCTCTCACCAAGTCCGCAGCCTCAGGGAAGCCGAAGTAGTCCAGAAACAACGGCGTCTGCAAGATCAGCATGTCGAAGCCCGGCAGGACCGCATTTCCTCGGGACATCGCTGCCTGGAGCAGCGGGGTGGGCTGATTCTTCATCAGGATGTCGCAAACCTGCGCCGTCGCATCCAGCCGGCCGGGCGGAACAGGCAGCGGGTCGGACGGTTTCAGGCCCAATGGCGACGCGTTGATCACGAGATCGAAACCCGCCGGGTCGTTGCTGTCCTGAACCGACGTTTTCACGCCGTATCGCGACTCGACGGAATTCGCGAGCTCCTGCGCCCTGGATGTCTCCGGATCGAAAATGGCAATCCTCGAAACCTCGGCTTCCGCCAATGCAGTCGCGATCGCGGAGGCCGCGCCGCCGGCACCGATCAACAGCACCGCCTTGCCGCGGTATGTCAGCGAGTATCGGTCCATCGACTTGACGAAGCCGAGCCCGTCGAACAGGTCGCCCTCGAGCTCGCCTTGCTCGTTGCGGCGGATCGTGTTCACCGCGTTCGCGGTGGCAGCCCCCTTCGAACAGCGGTCGACCAGTTGTGCCGCTGCTGTCTTGTGGGGAATGGACAGCACCATGCCGCGCGTCGTCGACGACCGAAACAGCGAACGCACCGTGTCCACCAGATTCTCGGGCTTCACATGAAGCGGAACCATGACGGCATCGATGCCGCACAGCGGAAGCACCCTGTTGAAGATCTCGGGCGTTCGTACCTGGTCGATGGGATCCGCGACCATGAAGAAAACGCCGGTTTTGCCGGTAATCATATGCATCCGATATTAGAGAGAACTGCGCTTTCGAAGGTGTCGCTCCGGCCTGTCGAAAGACAGCAGGCCATGCAGGCAACGAATCGACGCGTATCCGCGCGATTCGGTAATTCCGTCAACCCTCACCCCACGTATCGCTGAGCATGAATCCAGCAGCAAGCGGATCATCCGGGTCGACGCCGATCTGTTCGACGCTGTAGATCCATGCCCGCCCGGTCACTCGCGGAAGAACGGCGGGTTTGTGGCCGACCTGGGTGCGCCCCAGGAGCGCCACCTTGAATTCACTGCCGATCGTCGAGCGCGAAGTAAGCTGGCTTCCCACCTCGACTTCACCTCGCGCGGCGAGCGTCGCCAGATTGGCCGAGCTGCCCGTGCCGCACGGCGACCGGTCGATACGTCCGGGCGGCAAGGTCGTGCAGGTCTGATAGGTCGAGTTGTCCACTCGATTGCGAAACATCACGTAGGCGATCTGGTTGATCTGCGGGTAAAGCGGATGCTGGACCTCGACCTGAGCATTGATGACACTTCTCAGGCTCACCCCGAGGTCGGCGAGCTGGCGGGCGTTCTGAGGCACGATGTCGATTCCCAACTGGCTCACGTCGACCAACGCGTAATAGACGCCCCCAAATGCGATGTCGACCTTGACTTCACCGTACCGTTCGGTTGCGATGGGCACATCCAACTGTTCGACAAAGGCCGGAACCATGTCGAGCGACACGCCGACGCAACGGCCGTCGCGACAGGTCGCCCGCGCCGTCACAAGACCGGCGGGCGTATCCAGCACGACGGTCGTTTCCGGCTCCTGCATCGGCACCATCCCGAGCTCGAGCAGCGCGGTCACCACGCAGATCGAATTGCTCCCGGACATCGGATGAGCCTTGTCCGACTGGAGCACGATGAAGCCCGCGTCGGCTTCCGGGCGCGTGGGCGGCAGCAGCAGATTGACCGACATCTGCAGGCAGCCGCGCGGCTCGAGCACGACCAGCCGTCGCAAACTGTCATCCACCTCGTTGATGTAGTTCATCTTGTCGAGCATGGTCTCGCCCGGAATATCCACCACGCCTCCGGTGATGACCTTGCCGATCTCGCCCTCGCAATGCACGCCAACCAACTGCAAACTCTTTTTCCAGCGCATGATTCACCTGCTTCGGTTAGTTTGACCCGCTGACCCAATACCGCGAAAACCCGCCCCGCCGCACGTCTCGCTAACCAAAACGGTAGGCGCTGAACGGCGTCAAATCCTGCTTCGGTGCGCGGCCCGCGGCTAGATCGGCGATCAGGCGACCGGTCGTGGCGCCCAGCGTGAGGCCAAGCTGCCCGTGCCCGATCGCCATCAGTACGTTGGGCAGGCGTCGGGAACGGTCGATGATCGGTTTCGTATCGGGCAGGAAAGGCCGATAGCCGACGCCGAATTCGTGCTGGTCGGTACGCAACTCGGGCAGGATCCGCTTTGCCTTGCTCAGAATGATTTCGGCCCGTTTGAAGTTCGGCGCGGCGTTGCGGCCGGCAAACTCGATCGTGCCGCCGATTTGCAGGCCTCGCGTCATTGGCGTGAAGCAGAACCCACCATCTGCATAAATCACCGAATGGCGGAACTCGACGCCCGGATGACTCAGGAGGGTTTGATACCCCGCGACGCCTTCCAACGGCACATCGACGCCCAACTGGGTAAAGAACCGGCGTGATCCAACTCCCGCCGCCACCACCACATGCGATGCGGCGATCCGCTCTCCATTCGAAAGCGTGACCCCGGTTGCGCGCCCGGACGCTTCATCGATGCGATCGGCACCGAAGCGCATGCGCTGCCCGCCTTGCGCGAGGAAGCTGTCGGTCAGCGCCGAGACGAACCCCGCCGTGTCACTGACGAATCGCCACTGCGGCAGCAGCAATCCATGCGAAAACCGCCCCGCGAGTGCGGGCTCGAGATCCGCGATATCGGATGCGTCAAGCTCCTGCGACGTGAAACCGAGCGACTGCCGAATCTCGTTATGGGCGCGCTCTCGCTCGATCCCTGCGGGGCTGTCGAAGACTTCCATGACGGGGCGCTGCACGAGCAATGCCTTGTCGTCACACGCGTCGAGCAAAGGCCCGTAATCCGCGAACACATCCTGCGTCAGCGACGCCATTGCATGCGCAATGTCCTTGATGCGCGCGTGCGTGGCGCATGACATGAATCGCAAGAACCACGGCAGGATGCGCGGCAGCGCGCTCGGGCGCAGCGCAAGTGGCCCGGTCTGATCCATCAGCCATCCGGGCACCTTCATCAGGATGCCCGGCTTCGACAGCGGAATGATCTCGCCGACCGAGATCTGGCCGCAACTCCACTTCACCGTGCTGTCACCCACCTGCTCGGGGTCGACCAGCGTGACCGAATAGCCGCTGCGCTGGAGATAGAGCGCACAGCACGTCCCCACGATGCCGCCGCCAATCACGACCGCCGACTCCTGCCTTCCGGCGGCGGTGGCCGGCATCCGTTCACTGGGTAGCGCGCTCATTTGGCGAAATCCTGCAAGCTGAAACCGTGCGCGTACGGTTGCGCATCGTCAACGTAATGCTCGCCGCGTCCGGTAATCCACGCACGGCCTTCGACACTCGGATAAACGGCGTCGAGGCCACTTTCCAGCTTCGTGGTTCCCTCGACGCGACCGACGAAGCGGCTGAGAATCAGGCTTTCGTGCGTGAATGGCTGCCCGTCACGCAGCAAGCCGCGAGCGTAGCGCTGCGCGACGCGCGCCGACGTACCGGTACCGCACGGCGACCGATCGATCAGGAGTTCCCCCGCGATGACCACCGCCCTCGCATCCGCGTCCGCCGCTACCGGCCTGCCGGTCCACATGCAATGCTTCACACCGCGGATCTTCGGGTTGTCGGGATGAACCACGTCGACCGCCGCGTTGACCAGCCGCTGAACTTCCCAGCCCCATGCGAGCAGTTGATCCGGCGTGAAGTGTTCACATCCGGGGTAGTTCTCCTGCACGTCGACGATCGGGTAGAAATTCCCGCCGTACGCGATGTCGACGGTCAGCTTGCCGAGAGTCGGCAGCGTGATTTCGAGGTCGCGATGCAGCAGGAAGCTGGGCACATTGGTGAAACGAACGGATTTGACCTTGTCGCCATCCATGTCGTAGCGGGCCGTCACTTGTCCGGCCGGCACGTCGACGACGACCAGGCCGGGTTGCTTCGGCGCGATCAGGCCGGACTCGAGCGCGAACGAAATCGAGCCGATCGTGGCATGCCCGCACATCGGCAGACATCCGGACGTCTCGGCGAACAGCAAACTGAAATCCGCGTTTTCGCTGATCGCCGGGTAGAACAGCGTGCCGGACATATGAGCGTGGCCGCGCGGCTCCATCATCAACGCACGGCGCACCCAGTCGAAGTGTTCGACAAAATACAGTCGGCGATCATTCATCGTCGCGCCGACCAGTTCCGGCGCCCCGTCGATCACCATCCGGACCGGCATGCCTTCGGTATGCCCCTCGATGCATTTAAAGCTGTATTTCGACATGTTGGCTATCTCGCACTTCTGTCAGTGAATTGTTTCGGCTCAGTACGCAAAGCGCTTGAGGAACCGCGACTCGACCACGCCGACGAGACGCGTCAGCGGAAAGGCCACCAGGAAATAGATGATCGCGACGGTCGTCAGGAACTCGACCGGATGCGCGGTGCTGTTGGAGATGTTTTGCCCGACGAACATCAGGTCCGCGATGCCGACCGACGAGATCAGCGCGCTTTCCTTGAACAGGCTCACGATGTTCGACAAGAGCGGCGGAATCGCCCGCAGCAGTGCCTGCGGAAAGATCACATAGAGCACCTTGGCCTGCGGCGTGAGGCTCAGCGCAATGCATGCGTCATGCTGCTCGGACGAGATCGACTTCAGCGAACCACGGAAGGTCTCGCTGGTGATCGCCGTCATGTAAAGCGTCAGCGAGATCAGCACCGACAGATAAGGCGGAATCGGCAGGCGGAACAACACCGGGAAGCAGAAGAACACCCAGAACAGCTGAATCAACAGCGGCGTGCCGCGGAAGAGTTCAACGTAGAAGGTCGTGATCGCCGTCACCCAGCGCGACGGCGCCATGCGCAACAGACTCAGGACGAACCCGCCCAGGCTGCCGACGATCGCACAGATGCTGGTGAATCCGAGCGTCAGCCCGAGGCCCTTCAGCAACACCAGCCAGTACGGCAGGACAATCGAAAAATCGAGAGACATTTTCTGCTCCTCAACGCTGCATGGCGGCATCCTGGCGACGCTCGATGACGTGCACCATTCGTGAGATCGGCACCGAGAGCGCGAGGTAAATGAGTGCAACGACCGAATACGTTTCCAGCGGACGATAGGCCTCGGTCGCGAGACTCTTGCCGACGTACATCAGATCCGCAACGGCCACGATCGCGACGAGCGCGCTCTGCTGAAGCGTGCCGATGCCATTGGTCATCAACACCGGCATCGCGCTGCGCAGCGCTTGTGGCAGCACGACGTAGACGGTCCGTTGCCACGGCTTCAGCCCGAGTGCGACGCACGCGTCCAGGTGTTCCTTCGGAACGGCCTGCACCCCGGCGCGATACGCCTCCGCGTTGAATGCGGTCAAGTTGAGGCCGAGCGCGAGCACGCCCATCACGATCGGATCGACAAAGACGTCGACCATCATCGGGATGCAGTAAAAGAACCAGACGATTTGTAGCAGCGCGGGCGTGCAGCGGAAAAACTCGATGAAGAGTTGGGCCGGCCAGCGCACGATCGCCCAACGGCTCATGGCCACGAGACACAGCAGAAAGCCGAGCACGACGCCCATCACGTTCGCCGCGATTGCAAGCTCGAGGGTGACCAGCAAACCATCGAACAGCTTGCCGACACTGCCGACAAGGAAATTGAAATCGAATTGGTAGTTCATGGTCTCGACCTCAATCCAGGTGCAGGACTTTCTCGAGGAACTCGCGCGTGCGCGCTTCCTTCGGGCATTTGAAGATCTCGGCCGGCGCACCTTGCTCGACGATCTTGCCACCCGCGCAAAACACCACCCGCGTCGCAATATCTCGGGCGAAGTGCATGTCGTGCGTGACGATGATCATCGCCATCTTCTGCTCGGCAAGCTTGAGCATCACGTTCTGGACTTCGATGACCATCTCCGGGTCGAGCGCGGACGTCACCTCGTCGAACAGCATCAGCTTGGGTTCGAGCATCAACGCGCGGGCAATCGCGACCCGCTGCTTCTGCCCGCCGGACAACTGGCTTGGATAGGCGTTCAGCTTGCTTTCAAGGCCGAGGCGCGCGAGATACGTGCGGGCACGCTCGGTCGCGTCCTCCTTCGACAGCCCGCCAACCTTCATCGGCGCCAGAATCAGGTTGCCGAGCACCGACAGGTGCGGAAACAGCGTGTAGTGCTGGAATACCATGCCGATCTGCTTCTGCAGCTTCGTGTCGATGCGCTTCGCCCGGCCCGAGTCGGCGCCGTGGATATACGGCTTGCCCTGGAACGCGATCTCACCGCCCTGAACGCCTTCGAGTCCCATCATCACGCGCAGCAGCGAACTCTTGCCGCTGCCGCTCGGGCCGATGATCACGAGCCGGTCGTCCGCGCGCATGTTCAGGTTCATCCGGTCCATCACGACGAGATTCTCGCCGTACGACTTGTACACGTCCCGAAGCTGAACGAAATCACCTTGGTTCGCGTCATTGACGGCACAGACGTTCGGAGCGGACGATTGCACGATTTTCACTTGGGATGACAACATGGAGACTTCCTCGATCCGAGCGCCTTTGGGGCGCTCGCGGTTTGAATCGAACCCGATGATTCGCCTCAGAGGGGTGTCGCTTGCGCCACATCACGCGGCGGGGCGATCCGTCGCCACGCCGCCCCCTCACGACCCTTACTTCGCCTGTGCGAGCGTTTCCCGAACCGACGCCTTGACCAGTCGCTCCATTTCTCCCGACTTGATTTCATCGTCGATGAACTTGTTCAGGAGGGCGATATCCGCGGCCGGCGTCTCCTTCCGAACGCCGAAGCAAATGCCTTGCTGCGCGAGCGGCGGATTCGGCTGAAGGGTCACTGCCCAGTCGGCGTGCGCTTCGGTCAGAAGCCGGTTCGTCATGTTGTCGTCGGCCAGCATGTCGGCGCGCTTCGACATGAGTGCAAGCCGCGTCTCGTCATAGCCCGGCAGCCGCATGACCTGAGCCTGCTTCAGCACCCCCGTAATGGCCTTGTCCTGCGCCGTTCCGGACATGACGGCCACGATCACGCCGGGTTTGTCGATATCGGAAATGGCATGAACGGCCTTGGGAAGCTTAGGGTTGTTCTTGTTGTAAGCGAGGGTGACGCTGTAGTCGATTGCCGCCTTCGAGAAAGCGATGGCCTTCTCACGCTCCGGTGTGTCATTGAGCGACAACGACATGTCCCACTTGTCCGATTGCAGGCCGGCGACGATGTTGTCCCAGGTGGTGTCCACGAATTCAACCTTGACCTTCAGGACCTTTTCCCCAAAAGCCCGGCAAATTTCGGAGAACATGCCGCTGTATTGGCCCGTCTTCGGGTCGCGCATGACGTACGGCGGCGACGTGGCTGCGCCGCATCGCAGCACACCGGCCTTCCTCACGCTTTGCCAAGTGGAGCTGTCCTGCGCGTGCGAAGGCGCGCTGGCGAACAGCGAAGCGAATGCGGCACCGCAGAGGAAAGCGTGACGCAAGAATTTCGACATCCCAACCATTTTGAACCCCTTAATTGAAATTAGCCCTAAAACGGACTCAAACTAACGGCACATCGCACCGCTATCCAAAGTTTGCATTCAACTTCGAAATCACCTTTGGACGTCGAATTCCTCACGCCCATTCGTTCCAGCGATTAATCTTTCCTCTGAGCGTTCTCCTCAAAAAAAGCGTGACGATGCGATAGCACTTACGCCAGACACCCTGATTTCTTCAGTTTTCCCGCGTGCCCGATCGCGCCGGGAGGCCAACATGCGCTCGTTCGGCAGCGCATCCGCGCCGGGACCTCCATGCTTCATATCTGCGCCCGCTGGCTCCAACCGACACCCCATCTGCAGCACCGCTTCGTTACACACATATTGTCGACCCAATGACGACAATGTCAATCGGAAAATTTAATCTCCGCGTCTCCGTGGATCGCTCTCTTCCCCGCTGGACAAGCGTTTGACGGCGCCGATAGGGAAAAACCCGATTCGAAAATACCCTGCGGCGGCCCGCATCCCATTGACACTTTTCGGGCCCGGTGCAATCATAAGTCGACATTACGTCGACCAAAAATCGGCGCAAAAAATTGAGTACCCGGCCCCCAAAGGCACCCCGCGCGCTCGTGCAGGGCACGCGTCGAGGCGAGCTCCACGTACCGAACCAGTCGGTGGGGGCAAAAGTCTGAAGCAGAAGGTCTTAGGAACAATGCATTCGTACCGGCACATCGCTATCACGATGATTTGGACGGCAAGTCAGCCGCTAGCGGTTACGAATGCGAGCGAGAGGCGCAGAAAAGGGGCGCGCACGTCAACTTGTATGAAGAAGCAGTCACTTGCGACTGCGTCACAGCAAAACGGCATTCACACACAGGAGGCTATATGCCGATTATTCGCCTTGAAATACTTACCGGCAGGACACATGCACAGAAATCCGAACTCGCCGAGGTCCTGACGCGCGAGACGGCGCGCATCGCCAAATGCGCGCAATCGGATGTTCAACTCGTGATTACCGAGGTCGACCGCTCATTGTGGTCGGTTGGGGGGATTCTCGCGGAACCGAATCCGAAACTGGCCGCGGCAAAATAACAAATCCACACGCGTCACTGCGGGAGGTGGCGCGCATGGCTTGGTCCCGATAGGGTCGGCAGGTTACTCCGCCATCGTGGGCGACTTCTCTCGATTGGGCGCGATATAAGTCAGAGGGACACCCGCGGTCAGGTTGCGGTCCATGAACTGCATGAACCGTCCCTTGAACTGCACCGCATGCCGATGCGCGCACTCTTCCGCCTTGTCCGCATCGCCTTGCACAATCGCATCGACCATGTCGGTATGGTCGCTGGCCATTTCCTTGACGCTGATATCCGGATCCAGTGCCTTGAACTGAAAGTGAAGGTGTAGCATCCGCCGCCCTTCATCGAGCAGCCGGCGATACAGGTCGGCGAAGTAGATATTTCTTCCCGCTTGCGCGATCGCCATGTGGAAGTCGTAATTGGACTCGATCATGGGCAGGCTGTCGCCCAGCTTGATGCTTGCGGCAATACCTTTCTCGTAGCCCTTTTGCATTTCCCGAATTTTGGCGAGGTCGGCCGGAGTACGGTGCAATGCGGCAAGACGTGTGGTGACACGTTGCAACAGATCCAGCGCATCGAGATACTCCGGAACGCGCGCGAAATCCATCGGCGTTACGACGGTGCTCCGATTGGCGAGCGTCGTGACCAAGCCGTCCGCGGACAGGCGAACCAACGCCTCCCGAACCGGCGAGCGCGACAGGTCGAAGCGTTCCGCCAGCCCCACTTCATCCAGAGGCATGCCTGGCGCAAGCCTCATCGTCAGAATTTCGTCTCGCAGGACTGCATACACCCGGGCGGCGCCTGTTTCCTTGCCGGTGGGATTTTGGACTGATGGCCTGGCCATGTTGAGCTTCCTGAAATTCGGTCACGGATGCACTGGCTTGCACGTACGAGCCGAAGTGCTCGGCGCCCGCTTGGGGCGCCGCTGGTGAGATCCCTCATCCATTTGAGTAAATCATGCTAGCACAACCCGCCATGCGGCCTTCGGCGGCGGGGAGGCCGGCCGGCACCTCACGGCTGGGACGCGTAAGACAAGTAAGCGGTTCTCACCAGCCAGCCGCAGTCGACCGGGAGCGTCACCCCGGTGATCGCGGCCGCCTCCGCCGAGCACAGGAAGAAGATCGCGTCGGCAACCTCGGCGGGATCGACAAAGCGGCCCAACGCCGATTTGTCGATCACCGCGCTTGGATCGCGCTCCCCTGACTCGATCCGCGCCTGCATGGCGGGCGTCAACGTATAACCCGGCGCCACCGCGTTGACACGCACCCCTTTACTCCCCCATTCCGCCGCCATGACTTCGGTCAGCATCCGGAGCCCTGCCTTCCCGACCGCATAGCCGATCTGCGCGGAAGGCCGGTATGTCGTCAACGAGCAGAGATTGACGATCGCCCCTTTCCCCCTTTCACACATGGCGGCGCCGAACGCGCGCGAAGCCTGCAGCGTGCCTCGCACGTTGATGTCCATCAGCCGGTCGAATTCGGCGATATCCATCTCCAGCAGACGCCTGGCGTTCTGAAGGATCCCCCCGGAGTTCACCAGCGCATCGGGCACGCCGTGCGACTTGAGGATCGTGCCGGCGAACTGCCCGATCGATTCATCGCTCGCAAGATCGACCGAGTAAAAGACGACGTCGCGTCCGGCCTCGCGAAGCTCGCTCGCAATCTGTTGGCCCCGACCTTCATTGACGTCGCCGATCACGACCCTCGAGCCGGCCGCGGCAAAACGGCGTGCCGTGGCCTCGCCGATACCGCTCGCCCCGCCAGTCACAACTACCAGATTCGAATGGGTGCTCATGTTTGAACCTCAGTAAGTGGCGAGTACGTCGCCCATGGCCGGACAGGATGGGGCTGCGTGCAACCGATCATGAACAGCCTGGCCGACTTCGCGCCTGGAAAATTGCACAATTCAGTCGATCATTTGTCGACAATGATCGAGTAGCGACCTTGGGATGTCAAGGAACGGAGGCCGGAAATTTCGGAAATCAGGACGTGGGTTAACCACTATCTATCTCACCAAACTCCTTGTACGGCGGGCATTACAGGCGGCCAAACCCATTCCGCCGGCTTTTGATCGCTTGACATTGTCGTCATTTAGTCGACAATGGATCCACAGCATTGTCTGACTCGTGGAGGAAGATTGTGGTGGTTCTCAAGTGGATACTTGCTTCGCCTGCCGCCTCGTTCCTGGCCGGTTTGCTGTCCGTCCACGGGACGGCCGTGGCTTATACGCGGCCGTCCTGGCATTACGAAACCGACGTGCTTGGCGACGGGATCCGCCCGAATCGCCGGGATGCTTTCCCGACTGTCGGCAGCACCGCCAAGCGCGGGACAGCAAAACCGAAGCAATAGCCGGACACGGCAACCCGACACGCTCGTACTGGCACTCACCCCAATATTTCGGACTCCGGCACGAGTTGATTAACGCACCAACACTGAGCAATTACTGGACGGACGACACTATGGCAAGCGCACGCATTGGCGTTGATATCGGTGGAACCTTTACCGACCTCGTACTTCTCGACGACAAAGGTCAGGTGACCTTCACGAAGGTTTCGTCGACCCCGGCGGCTCCGGAAGAGGCCGTGCTGACCGGTGTCGAGCGCATCCTGAAGCAGGCCGGCCTCAAGACCGCCGATGTCACGGAAGTGCTCCACGGCACCACGGTCGGCTCGAACACGATGCTCCAGAAGGTCGGCGCGAAGTGCGGGCTGATTACCACGAAGGGTTTTCGCGACGTGCTCGAGATCGGCCGCGTTCGCACCCCCACGATGTTCGATCTGACCTGGGACAAGCCCGTTCCGCTCGTGGAGCGCCGTTATCGACTCGAAATCGACGAGCGCACGCTGGCTTCAGGGGAGGTGCACCGCCCGACGCCGATCGATGAAGTTGTGAAAGCCGGCGAGTTCTTCAGAAGCGAAGGCGTCGAGTCGGTCGCCATCTGCTTCATCAACTCGTACAAGAACCGGGAAAACGAAGCCACCGCGCTCGCCGCCTTCCAGGAACATTTTCCCGAGATCAGCGTCACGGCATCGATCTCCGTGCTTCCCGAACTCCGCGAGTACGAGCGCACGTCGACCACCGTCGTCAACGCGTATGTCCTCCCCGCGCTGCGCACGTACCTTCAGCGGCTCGAGAGCGGCCTGAAGCGCATCGGCGTGCATGCGCCGCTGCTCGTGAGCAATTCGAACGGCGGCCTGTCCAGTGCCCGCGTCGCGCAGGACACGCCCGTTTTCTTCATCTCCTCCGGCCGATCCGCCGGCGTGGTCGGCGCCGGACGCCTCGGCGAGGCGCGGCATGACACCGATCTCGTCGTGTTCGACATGGGCGGCACGACCGCGTCGGCCTCGCTGATTCACGACGGCCAGCTCGCCCGCACCAACGAGTACGAGTTTCGCGCGGGCATCTCGACCCCGAGCCGCTTCATCAAGGCCGGCGGTTACATGATGCGCGTGCCCACCATCGACGTCGCCGAGGTCGGCAGTGGCGCCGGTTCGATTGCGTGGCTCGATGCGGGCGGCCTGCTGAATGTCGGTCCGATTTCGGCGGGTGCCTATCCGGGGCCGGTCTGCTACGGCATCGGCGGCGATCGCCCCACCGTGACCGACGCGAACGCGATCCTCGGCTTCCTCCCGCAGCGGCTCGCCGGCGGAACGATGGAGCTCGATATCCCGGCTGCGCGCAACGCGGTCGACCAGTTGCTGGCCAAGCCGCTCGGCATCTCGATCGAGGAAGCGGCGGTCGGCATCCGGGAAGTCGTCAACGTGAACATGGCGCGGACCATCAAGGCCGTGACGGTGGAACGCGGCGTCGACCCGCGCGACTTCACGCTGATGGCCTTCGGCGGCTCCGGTCCCGTCCACGCGTGCGACCTCGCGCGCACGCTCGAGATGAAGCGCGTCGTGTTCCCCGCCGCGCCCGGCGTGTTCACGGCGATGGGCATGCTCGCGGGCGCCGTCGAGCGCTACTTCGTGCGTCCGTTCATCGAACTGCTCGATACACTCGATCTCGACGCGCTCACGCGAAACATTTCCGAAATGCGGGAAGAAGCGGCCAAGGCGCTCGCGGAAGAAGGGTATACGGCCGATCGCATCCATTACGTGTTCGAACTCGACATGCGCTTCCGCGGCCAGGATTACGAAATCCCGGTGCATATCCCGGCGACGCTCGACGACAGCACCCGCGAGCAACTGCGCAAGGGCTTCCGCGACGCGTATACGACGATGTACGGATATGCATCGAACGACGCGATCGAGTGCGCGAACGTGCGGCTTCTCGCCCGCGGGCTGGCAACCAAGACGCTGGACTTCCGCGACATCCGGAACGCGGCCAACGCAAGCACCGAGCATAGCCGCACCAGCCGGCGCGTCTATTTCAACCGCGAAACGGGCTGGGTCGACACGCCGATCGTCCCGCGTGCGCTGCTGGACAACGAGATCGTCGGCCCGGTCATTCTCGAAAGCTCGGATACGACGATCGTCATTCCGCCCGGCTGGCGCGTCGGCACCGACAAGGTCGGCAGTGTCATCGCGTCGCTCGCCTGAACCCCAAAGGAGTAGAACATGGCTCAACGTAAAGTCGATCCCATCACTTTTGCCGTCGTCAAGAACGCGCTGGATACGATCGTCGACGACATGGCTTTCGCGGTGATGCGCACCGCACGCTCACCGATCATCCGCGACGTCCTCGACTATTCCGTGACGATGTGCGACGCGTCCGGCCGCATTCTCGCGCAGGCCAAAACCGTCGCATTGCACCTCGGCGCGGTGCCGGATGCCGTGGACGTGATCGTCAAGAAGTTCGCGAACAACGTCCACCCCGGCGACGTGATCATCTTCAATGATCCGTACGAGGGCGGCATGCATCTGCCGGACATCTTCATGTTCAAGCCGATCTTCCTTGAAGACAGGCTTCAGGGTTTCTCCGTCGTGATTGCCCACCACTGCGACATGGGTGGTCGCGTGCCGGGCTCCAACGCGGCCGATTCCACCGAGATCTTCCAGGAAGGGCTGCGGATTCCACCCACGAAGCTGTATGCGCGCGGCGAAGTGAACGACACGCTGGTCAACATCATCAAGAAGAACGTCCGCCTGCCCGACCTGGTGCTGGGCGACCTGGACGCACAACTCGCCACGTGCAACATCGGCGAGCGCGAACTCGTGAAGATGATCCAGCGCTACGGCGAAGACGACCTGCGCCAGTATTTCGACGAACTGCTGGACTACGGCGAACGCCTGACGCGGCAAGCGATCACCGCGTGGCCGGACGGCGTCTACGAATTCACCGATTACATCGACAACGACGGCTTCTCCGCCGATGCGATTCCGATCAAGTGCGCGATCACGGTGAGCGGGTCGGGCGTGTCGGTGGACTTTGCCGGCTCGTCGCCGCAGGTTCGCGGCGCAATCAACTCGACGCTGTCGTTCGTGAAATCGGCCACCTATCTGGCGATTCGCTGCGTGCTCGACGCGGACGTGCCGAACAATGCCGGCGTGTATCGCTGCATCGACATCACGGCGCCCGAAGGGTCGATTTTGAACCCGCGCCTGCCCGCGCCGGTCGCCGCCCGCGCGCTGACCGGCTACCGCGTGGTCGACTGCGTGTTCGGCGCGCTGTCGAAAATCGCACCGACCAAGGTGATGGCGGCCGGTGAAGGCGGCAACACCGTGATCGCGCTCAGCGGGTACGACAAGCACGCGAGCGAGCCCTTCATCCTGGTGGACATGATCAATGGCGCGTGGGGCGGCCGCTTCAACAAGGACGGCATCGAAGGCGTGACGAATCCGTCGCAGAACATGTCGAACATGCCGATCGAAACGCTGGAAGCGCGTTACCCGATCGTGATGGAAACGTATGGCTTCGCACAGGACTCGGGTGGGGCAGGCGAATATCGCGGCGGTCTCGGCCTCGTGCGCGAGTACCGGATTCTTGCCGAGGAAGTCGTCGCGCAGATCCGCTCGGATCGCAGCGACCATGCGCCTTACGGCCTCTTTGGCGGAAGCTCGGGCGCACCGTCGTCGAACTACCTGCGCACCGATGGCGAAACGCAGCCGCTTCCGAGCAAGTTCACGATGACCCTCCATCGAGGGGCGACGATCCGTCACGAGCAAGCCGGCGGCGGCGGCTATGGAGACCCGGCCAAGCGCTCGCTCGATCTGATCGAGGCCGACCTTGCCAACGGAAAAATCACGCGCGACTACGCGCAGAGATTCCATAAGGTCGCGTTCGACGGCGAGAGGCTCGATCGCGATGCGTCGGCGAAACTGCGCGGCGCGCAAGCCTGACGAGGTCACGCATGAGCTTCGATCTGACGCGTTTCGCAATCAACCAGATCACGACGCCAAAGTGGTCGATGCCGGAAGCACTGGAGGGCTACAAGCGCCAGGGTGTGAATGGCATCGCCGTCTGGCGTCACTTCCTGGAGGACTATGGCGTCGCCAGAACGCGCAAGCATCTGCGGGATCTGGACATGTGGGTGCCGTCGCTGTGTACGAGCGAATGGCTCAACGCGTCGGTCGCCGGCAGCATGTCGGACGCGATCGATACCAACCGGCGCTTGCTCGATGCGGCCGCCGAGATCGGTGCGGGTTGCCTGATGATGGTCGTCGGCGGCATGCCGCCCGATAGCAAGGATATCGGCGGCCAGCGCGCGCGGGTACGTGATGCGCTGTTCGAACTGGCGCCTCATGCGCGGCAAGTCGGCGTCAAGCTCGGCCTCGAGCCGCTTCATCCGATGTACGCGGGCGACCGGAGCGTGCTCAATTCCATCAAGGTGGCAAACGATCTGTGCGACGAACTCGGCGACAGCGCGGGACTGGTGCCCGACGTCTATCACTGCTGGTGGGATCCCGCGTTCGAGGCGGAGATCAGACGCGCGGGCCCCGACCGGATTCTCACGTTTCACTATTGCGACTGGCTGGCGCCGACGCGAAATCTTCGTGATCGAGGCATGGTCGGTGACGGAGTCATCGACATCCCGCGCATCAAGGGCTGGCTGGACGACATCGGCTACCGGGGACCGTTCGAGCTCGAGATTTTCTCTGAGCTCGACTGGTGGGAGCGGCCTCCCGAGGAAACCACGCGCATCGCGGTCGAGCGATGCGGCCCGTATGTGCAGCAAATCACTTCACATGGAGACAAATGATGGGTACGAGTCTTGAACAGCGGTTGCGCGGTATCGGCATTGAAATGTCCCCTCCCGTCACGCCGGGCGCCAATTTTGCCGCGACCAAGCGGGTCGGCAATCTGCTCTATGTATCGGGGCAGGTGCCCGTGTCCGGCGGCGTGGACCGCTATGTCGGCAAGCTCGGTGCCGATCTTTCCCTCGAGGACGGACAGGCAGCCGCCCGGCTCTGCGCGATCAATGTGCTGTCGCAGGTCAACCAGGCCGTGGGAGGCGATTTCGATCAGGTGCTCGGGTGCGTCAGGCTCGGCGGGTTCGTGAACGCCGCCCCCGATTTCAAGGACCACCCGAAGGTACTGAACGGCGCATCGGATCTGGTGATCGCGATCCTTGGCGACGCGGGCCGCCATACGCGCGCCGCGGTCGGATGCAACTCCCTTCCTCGCAATGTGGCCGTTGAGGTCGACGCCATCTTCGAATTGGCCGACCGGTGATGTCGGCGACACCAGCCATTCGGAACGCCATTGTCATCGGATCAAATTGAGTACCGTAGCATGAAAAAAAGTACGAAATTTGGATGAAGTCCTCGCGCAGGGCGACGTGAGCGCAAGGCAGATCCTGCTCGAGATTATCGACCGCACACTCGAGAAGCTGGACAGCTATCAGCGGATCAAAAGCATCATGCGCATGGAGGGCATGCGTGCTGCATATCGGCACGCGCTCGCGTCGCATACGACCTCGCGCGATCGCCCACTAATCAGTGATTCCTTCGCACTCGCTGCCATGTAACGGACGCTCGGCAATCAAGCGCCGCTTACCAAGCGTGTACGAACGGACGTTCAAGAACCGGGCTTCGGATTTTTCGATCTCTGAAGCCCGGTCCGCTGCGGCGGTGACCTCGCCCTGATCCTGGAACTTGTGCCGAATACCCACAACGATCGCGGTCGGCGACGTGCCACTCGCTGCGCCGCTGGCCGCGTCGAAATTCGCATGGAGGTTCTTCGATGACTTCTGGTAAAGCGCGTTCAGATAGACATCTGTACGTTTCGACAGGAAGTAGTCTGCCCCTGCGCTGGTTTGCAGATAATGGCCGGACACCCCGGATTGACGCACGCTTGTGTAGTCTTCGCCCAAGGCGAGAATCAACGCGGGAGTCAGCTGGTAGCGAATGCTGCCTTCGTAGTTGTGGAAGTGGATCGTGCCACTGGGCGCAGCAAATGCGTTGGAAGAGTTGGTGTAAAGCGAGCCCGTATAGAGGAGACCCAGCGTGACCGGCCCAAACGCGTATGTGCCGCCGGCCCCCCATTGATCCGCACGCACCGCACCCAGCAGCGGATTCGACGGCGGACTCGACGAAGGTGTTCCGACGATGGCACCGCCAATCACACCAGGATTTTGCGCACGTGCATAACCGGCGCCGAGATTCGGGTGGCCATTCGTATAGCTTGCGCCGACGCTATATGCGCGGTTGGTGGCAAAATTCGTCGCGTTCGAGAAGCCGCACAGCGCTTCAGCCTGGAAGGCCTGCCATATTCGGCGTCGCGTATTTCACCGAGTTGTCGGTCCGGTAGGTATTGTTCAGATTGTCGTTGTCGAACGGATGCGTGGCAAATTGTGGCAGCACCGACGCGACGCCGAGCGGCGCGACCACATCCTGGATTGCGTTGTACTGACGTCCCAGAGTGAATGTGCCGATGCTATTGCTGGATAGGCCCACGTAGGCCTGGCGACCGAATTCACGACCGCCCTGGCCCAAAGTACCGTTGTTGACGTTGAAGCCATTTTCCGATCGGAAGATTGCTTTCAGGCCACCGCCCAGATCCTCTGGTACCCAGCATGCCCCAACGAGAGCCCGACTCGTTACCACTCGTCTGTTGCCACTGCGATTTGCCGCCGTCAGCCGTGCTGACGTTGCTCGTGTACACGACGCCCGCATCGACGACATCATAGAGTGCGACACTGCTTTGAGCGTATGCAATTCCGGTGAACGTGCTCAGCGCCACGAGGGCGATTGACCCTGACGATCGAAGCACAATTCGAAAATGCCGTTGTCGCCCAGCGGCGAAACACGCAAGCTTTGCCCTTGAAACACGACGACTCCTACTGGCACCGGCCAGAATGCAGTGAAGTCTAGAAGCCACCGCGTGTAGCGCCCATCGTCGGAAGCGACGAATCCCGCGTTGCCGGAATCTCCCCTCCAGCATTTGGAATCGGCGGATCAGCTGTGCAGGCGCATGATCGAGGCGATGACGCCGATCACCGAAGCGTGTTCACGTGTCCCGACAGCGTTCACCGTCGCGGCCCGACGATCATCGCTTTTCGCCCCGGCGCACTCCCGTCCTCTCGCGTACCCCCTTCGGTGCCGGCTCGGAAGTCCGCGGATTCGCGCCGTAACGCATTCCATCGACAAACAGAGAGACCAACCTGCGGGCATCAGGCGGCTCGGGACATTCAAGGGGCGCACAAAGCGCGCCAACAGCACACAAGAGCTCGTCTGGCTGGATGCCTTTGCGAATTTCGCCTGCACTTGTCGCTGCATCGAGGAGGCGCTGAACGACAGGACGGAGTCGTTCCAGGAAATACAGCGGCAAAGCCTTGAAGGCCGGGTCACCCGAATTGAGGGCGGCCGCCAGTCCGCGCCGCGTCGTCACGAATTCAACATAGTGCTCGATCCATCCCACGAGTGCCTCGCCAGCGCCGAGCCGAGCGGCCAGTTCGACCCCTGCGTTCGCACACGCATCCACTTCGCTGCACAACGCAGCGACGACCAGGTCCGAACGTTTCGGAAAGTGACGATAGATCGTGCCGATTCCGACCCCAGCCTTTTGCGCGATCTCGCGCACCGGCGCATCGACCCCGGACGAGTCGAAAACATCGAGCGCGGCACGGAGAAGCGTCTCCATGTTCCGTTGAGCGTCGGCCCGCATCGCGCGCGGCACCGGTCCGATGGTGGATTTGCTGGTCTCGTCATTCAATTCATCTTCCCCCTTGATAAACGGAACAACGTTCCGTATAGTCCGTAAACGGATCGCCGTTCCGGTTGCATTCTAACTGACTCGGATCCTTTCCTGCCGATTGCCCGACGGGCGATCGGCCCGACTCATCGCCCACATCGGGCGTGCTCATGAAATTGGAGAAGAAGTATGGGTAAATTGGACGGTAAGGTCGCTGTCGTCACCGGCGGCAATTCGGGGATGGGCCTTGCGACGGCCCGGCTGTTCGCCCGCGAAGGCGCGAAGGTCGTCATTACTGGCCGGGATCGGGCAACCCTCGATGCCGCGGTGGAAAGCATCGGAAACGGCGCTGACGCGATCCGCAGCGATATCTCGAAGATGTCGGACATCGACGCGCTTCATGACCATGTCGCAAGACTGCATGGCCGCGTCGACATCATTTATGCGAACGCCGGCGCGGCGCGCCCCAACCTGTTTGAATACATGTCGGAGGAAGAATTCGATTTCACGATTTCGAATACGTTCAAGGGGACGTACTTTACGGTGCAGAAACTCCTGCCGCTCATGACCTCAGGCGGCTCGATCGTTCTCAACACCACGACCCTGACGACAAAAGGCCTTCCCTATGTCAGCGTCTATTCGGCAGGGAAAGCGGCCATTCGCTCGCTGGCGCGATCGCTCGCCGCGGAACTCACCCATAAGGGCATACGGGTGAACGCCATGGCGCCTGGTTACATCGATACGGATCAAGCGCGCAAATCAGGGGTGAGCGAAGAGATGATCGAGCAGACGAAGACCCAGGCGCACGCCCAAATTCCGATGCATCGAAGCGGCACCGTCGATGAAATCGCAAAAGCGGTCCTGTTTCTCGCCTCGGATGATTCGTCCTACATGACAGGCAGCGAACTCTGTGTCGATGGAGGCTGGAACCAGGTCTGATCCATGTCGTTGTACAGAAGGGGCGACATCACCGTCATCGCGCAATGACGTGGTGTCGCGCTTCGAGCCGAAGCGCTCGCAACACGTCGACGACAATTTTCGGGACGACTGCGATACAGACGGTACCGCCTTCGCGATGACGCCGGTTCCGAACCATCCGAGACGCGTCGTGCTTGGCTCGTGGTTGGCAGTGCGAATCGAATCGACGCGCTTACATGTTCGGATAATTGGGACCGCCCCCGCCCTCCGGGGTGACCCATACGATGTTTTGCGTCGGATCCTTGATGTCGCACGTCTTGCAATGGACGCAGTTCTGCGCGTTGATGGTCAGCCCTTCGCTACCATCGGCCTTCGTCCCGAACTCGTAGACGCCGGCCGGGCAGAACCGCGCTTCCGGGCCGGCATATTTCGCGAGGTTCACTCGCACCGGGACACTCGCATCCTTCAGCGTCAGGTGCGCGGGCTGGTTTTCCTCGTGGTTCGTATTCGACAAGTACACGGAGGACAGCCGGTCGAACGTCAGCTTCCCGTCCGGTTTCGGATAGACGATTTCCCTGCAGGCCGATGCGGGCCGGAGCATCTCGTGGTCAGCATGCCGGTGATGGAGCGTCCAGGGAACGCGGCCGCCGAGCACCTTCTGTTCGAGGCCCACCATGAACGTGCCCACGTAGAGCCCCTTGCTCATCCATTGCTTGAAATTTCGCGCGCGATGCAGCTCGTCCTTCAACCATGAACGCTCGAATGCCTGCGGATACGCGATCAGTTCGTCGCGCTGTCGTCCCGCGCGCAGCGCTTCATGGGCCGCCTCCGCGGCCATCTTTCCGCTCGCGATGGCCGCGTGGCTGCCCTTGATTCGCGACGCGTTGAGAAAACCCGCATCGCAGCCGATCAGTGCACCGCCCGCGAACGTGAGCTTCGGCAACGACGTCAGCCCGCCTGCCGTAATCGCGCGGGCGCCGTACGACACCCGCTTGCCGCCTTCGAGGAACTTGCGAATCTCGGGATGCGTCTTGTATCGCTGAAACTCCTCGAACGGCGACAGGTACGGGTTCGAGTAGCCCAAGCCGACGACAAAACCGACGACCACCTGATGATTGTCGAGGTGATAAAGAAAGGACCCGCCGTACGTGTCGCTGTCGAGCGGCCAGCCGGCCGTATGAATGACGAGCCCTGGCTTGTGCATGGCCGGGTCGATTTCCCACAGCTCCTTGATGCCGAGACCATGCACCTGCGGATCGGCGCCGTCGCGAAGCTTGAAGCGATCCATCAACTGACGGCCGAGGTGGCCCCGCGCGCCTTCGGCAAACAGCGTGTATTTCGCGTGCAGTTCCATCCCGAGCTGGAAATTCTCGGTCGGCTCGCCGCTCTTGCCGACGCCCATGTTGCCGGTCGCGACGCCTTTCACTTCGCCGTGCTCGCCGTACAGGATCTCGGCCGCCGGAAAGCCGGCGAAAATCTCGACGCCCAGTGCCTCGGCCTGCTGACCGAGCCAACGCGTCACGTTGCCCAGGCTGACGACGTAGTTGCCGTGATTCTTGAAATTGTCGGGCAGGAGCCAGTTCGGAACCTGCTTCGCACCGCGTTGCGACAGGAACAGGAACCGGTCTTCGGTCACCTCGACATCGAGCGGCGCGCCCTTCTCGCGCCAGTCCGGCATCAGCTCCTGAAGCGCGCGCGGATCCATGACCGCGCCGGAAAGCGTATGCGCGCCGATCTCGGAGCCTTTTTCGAGCACGCAGACACTGACGTCCCCGCCGCTCTCGAGCGCCAGCTGCTTGATCCGTATCGCGGCCGAGAGTCCGGCCGGCCCGCCGCCGACGATCACCACGTCGTACTCCATGGATTCGCGTGGGCCGAATTGCTCGACGAGATTCTGTGTGTTCATGTTGGAAGATCGCAAATTTTCAAATGGGTCATCGCCGGCCGCCTGCAACCTGGATCGCGGCCTGCTCGCGCGTGGCGTCCCCGCCATGATTCGCACGACACGTCGAGCCAATCCTACCCATCGAGAACGCGACGTCACGCGATATAACCGGACGTGATGCTCCAAACAACCGACGCTTGGATTGGCGAACCATCGGCACCGGCCCGTCCGTCGGCAGCGAGTCGACCGCTTCGCCAACGATCCTGTGCGCCGGCATCCCGCCCGCCGGTCGACATAAGAGGGCCTTATCCTCGACACGATGGCGCGTTGATTTCCGCCCGGACGCATGCCGCCCGGTCTCCCGTTCAACGTCGCGGCGCCCGCGCGCCACGCTGCGCCTTTTGCTAAAAATTGCCCCCGCTTATATTTCCGGGCTCCGTATTTTTCCGCGTCAGACTCGTTCACACCCTGACCAGAAGGAAACGGAATCATGAACTCGTATGACGTCGTCGTAATCGGTGCTGGCGTGATCGGCAGCTCCGTGGCGTTCCACCTGTCGAAGCTCGGCGCCAGGAACGTGCTCGTCCTGGACCGGGGCACGATCGGCGCGGGCACGACCTCGCAGTCCTCGGGCATCCTGCGGACGCACTACTCCGTCAAGGAGAACGTCGAGCTGGCCCGCAAGTCGTGGCACGTCTTCAATACGTTCCCCGACTATCTCGGCGACGACGAAGCATCGTGCGGCCTCGTCAAATGCGGCTACATGATCGTCGCGTCGGAAGGCGACAAGCTCGAACCGCTGCGCGCGTCGCTCGACCAGCAGAAGGAACAAGGCATTCCGCTCGAATTCCTCAACCGGCAACAGGCCGCCGAACTGCTCCCGATCGCCCGCTTCGACGACTGCGCGCTGATCGGCTACGAGCCGGAAGCCGGCTTCGCCGACGCCTATCTCGTGGCGACGAGCTTCGCGCGTGCCGCCCGGCGCGGCGGCGTCACCGTGAAGGAAAACGTCAACGTCGAGAAGGTGCTGATCGAGAACGGCAAGGTCGTCGGCGTGTCGACCGATATCGGCGAATTCAAGACGTCGATGGTCATCAGCACGCAGAACATCTGGACGCCGGAACTCGCCGGCTGGACCGGCAGGACGCTGCCGATCATGCCCGAGCGGCACGCCGTGCTCGCGCTCGAGTGCGACGCGGCCAAGTACACGTTCTCGATGCCCGTCTTCAAGGATCTCGCGTCGCCCGGCATGCTGTACTGCCGCAGCTACGGCGGCAACCAGATGCTGGTCAGCGAAGGCGTGGTCGGCGAAAAGCTCAATGCGGCCGATGTCGAGCAGGGCGATATCCCGATGGACTACATCGTCGATGTCGGCGCGCAGGTCGCCGAGCGCTTCCCGAACTACGAAACCGCCGGCATCGCGTCGTCGTGGACCGGCGTCTACGACGTCACGCCGGACTGGAACCCCGTGCTCGGCAAGCTGCCGGGCATCGAAGGCCTGGTGGTCGGCTACGGATTTTCCGGGCACGGCTTCAAGCTGTCGCCGACCGTCGGCCTCGTGCTCGCGCAGGAAGCGCTCGGGCTGCCGACCGAGGTGTCGCTGAAGCCGTATTCGATCGAGCGCTTCGCCACCGGCGAATTGCTGAGCGGCAAGTACGGTCTCGGCGCGGTGTCCTGAGGACGCCATGGTGTCGCTGATCGACGTGTATCCGATCGACTCCATTCCGATCGAGCCCTGGCGCAATGGCGGCGGCACGACGCGGACGATCGCAACCGGCGGCGCCGATTGGCGCGTCAGTCTCGCGTCGATCGAGCGTGACGGCCCGTACTCGCGGTTTCCCGGCATGTCGCGCGTGTCGCTCATCCTGGACGGGCAAGGCGTCGTGTTGCGCAACGGCGAAGCAGTCGTCCCGCTGCGGCCGATGCGCGTGACGGCGTACGACGGCGACGCGGACTGGGGCGCCACGCTGGTCGATGGCCCGTCGGTCGCGCTCAACGCGATGACCGCGAAGCATCGATACCGGGCGAACGTCCGGCTGGTCGACGCGGCGATCGCCATCGCGCCGGGGTCTCCGGCGATCGTCGTCGCGCTGGGCGGCGGATGCGGTTTCGCCGAAGGGCCCGATGCGAGCCGGAGCGAACTGCCGCCAGGCAGCGTACTGGTATCGGAACACCCTGCCCGCACGCTGCGGCTCTTTCCGCGTGCCGCGTGCGCCGGCGCAGCCGGCACGGCGCCGTACGCGGCGCTCGTGACGATCGAACCCGTGCCGGCGCCCAACCTCACTGAAACGTCATGAAAAGGTGTGTGACATGAAAGTTATTGCAGCCGTGAAACGCGTGGTGGACTACAACGTCAAGGTGCGCGTGAAGTCCGACCACACGGGTGTCGAAATCGGCAACGTCAAGATGTCGATGAACCCGTTCGACGAAATCGCCGTGGAGGCCGCCACGCGGCTGAAGGAAGCCGGCCACGCGACCGAGGTCGTCGCCGTGTCGTGCGGCATCGCGCAGTCGCAGGAAACGCTGCGCACGGCGCTCGCGATCGGCGCCGATCGCGGCGTGCTCGTCGAGACGGATGCGGAACTCCAGCCGCTGGCCGTCGCGAAACTGCTGAAGGCCGTGATCGACAACGAGCAGCCGCAGCTCGTCATCCTCGGCAAGCAGGCGATCGACGACGATGCCGGGCAGACCGGCCAGTTGCTGGCCGCGCTGCTCGACTGGCCGCAGGCGACGTTCGCCAGCCACATCGAGATCGGCGACGGCGTCGCGACGGTGACGCGCGAGGTCGACGGCGGCCTCGAAGTGATCTCGCTGAAACTCCCGGCCATCGTGACGACCGACCTGCGGCTGAACGAGCCGCGCTACGTCACGCTCCCCAGCATCATGAAAGCGAAGAAGAAGCCGCTCGACACCGTCACGCCGGCCGCGCTCGGCGTCGATCCGTCGCCGCGGCTGAAGACGCTGAAGGTCGTCGAGCCGCCGGTTCGCAAGGCCGGCGTGCGGGTGCCCGACGTTGCGACGCTGATCGAGAAACTGAAATCCGAAGCCAAGGTGATTTGAATGACGACGCTTGTTATTGCCGAACACGACAATGCTCAACTGAAGAGCGCGACACTCCACACCATCGCCGCGGCCCGCGCGCTGTCGAACGGCGTTCACGTGCTCGTCGCCGGCCACGCCGCGCAGCCGGTCGCGCAAGCGGCGAGCCAGGTCGCGGGCGTCGACAAGGTCATCCACGTCGACGCGCCGCATTTCGCCGACGCGCTCGCGGAAAACGTGGCCGCGCAGGTGCTGGCGCTCGCGGGCGACTACACGCACATCCTGTTCCCCGCCACGGCCGCGGGCAAGAACGTCGCGCCGCGCGTCGCGGCCAAGCTCGACGCCGCGCAGATTTCCGACGTGATCGCGATCGATTCCGCGGACACGTTCCAGCGCCCGATCTATGCGGGCAACGCGATCGCCACCGTGCAGTCGCCGGACCCGGTGAAGGTCGCGACCATTCGCACCACGGCGTTCGATGCGGCACCGGCGCACGGCGGCAGCGCGCCGATCGAGACGGCGCCTGCCGTTGCGGATACCGGGTTGTCGACCTTCGTGCGCCGCGAAGTGGCGAGCAGCGACCGGCCGGAGCTGACGGCCGCGCGCGTCGTCGTCGCCGGCGGCCGCGGCCTCGGCAGCGCGGAGAACTTCGCGCTGCTCGACCCGCTGGCGGAAAAGCTCGGCGCGGCGGTCGGCGCATCGCGCGCGGCGGTCGATTCGGGCTATGCGCCGAACGACTGGCAGGTCGGCCAGACCGGCAAGATCGTCGCGCCGGAGCTGTATGTCGCGGTCGGGATTTCGGGGGCCATTCAGCATCTGGCCGGCATGAAGGATTCGAAGGTCATCGTGGCCATCAACAAGGACGCGGATGCACCGATCTTCGGCGTGGCCGACTACGGTCTCGTCGGCGACCTCTTCGACATCGTCCCGCAACTGACGAACGGGCTCTGAGCACGGCTTCGATACGCGGGTAGCCGGGCCGGCTCCCGCGTTTGCCGCCATCACCGGATCTCCGTGATGGCGGTTTTTTTTCGTCTGGCAAGCCAGCGGCGGGAAGTGCCCCGCGCGTTGCGTCACTCAACGATCGACAGTACGCAGCGCGTCGACTGCCGCCCGCACCATGCGCGCCACGACCGGCTCGACCTGATCGGCGCGGTCCGCCCGATAGGCGAACGGCGGCGTCTCGTCCATGTAGGTCGACTGGCACATCTCGAGCTGGATCGCGTGGATGCCTTCAGCCGGCCGGCCATATTCGCGCGTGATGTATCCGCCCTTGAAACGCCCGTTCGCCACCCAGGTGAACGGCTGGCGATCGAGCGTGCCGGTCACCGCGTCGAGAATGCGCGCATCGCAACTCGCGCCCGAGTTCGTGCCCAGGTTGAGATCCGGCAGCTTGCCGTCGAACAGCCGCGGCAGCACGCTCGCGATCGAGTGCGCTTCCCACAGCAGCACCGCGCCGTGCACCGCCTTCAGGCGGTCGAGTTCGGCGCGCAGCCGCGCGTGATACGGCTGCCAGTACGCCTCCAGGCGCCGCGCGATTTCGGCCGCGTCGGGCGCGGCGCCGCTCGCATAAAGCGGCTCGCCGCGAAACGTCTCGGTCGGGCACAGCCCGGTCGTCGTCTGTCCCGGATACAGGCTTTCGCCGCTGGCCGGCCGGTTCAGGTCGATCACGTAGCGCGACACGCGCGCCGCCAGCATCGACGCTCCCGCGTGCTTCGCGAACGCATAGAGCCGGTCGAGATGCCAGTCGGTGTCCGCGACGTGTGCCGCGACGTCGGTCAATTGATTTCGGACCTGCGGCGGGATCTCGGTACCGAGATGCGGGATCGAGATCAGGAGCGGCAGTTCCCCCTGATGAAAGTGGAATACGGCGTCGGTCAAGATGGAATCTCCATGGAGGAATGGGGCCGGGATGGATGGGCTGCGTCCGGGCGCCCGGTCGCGCGTGGCCGGTCGAACGCGCCGGACGCGCCGGACGCACTGCCCTGCCGCCGAAGCGGTTCCGGATGCTTCGCGGCAATGCAACGGCCAGCACCGCTTCGGTACGCGGCCAAGCAACGACGCGACGGGATCCGTTCGAATCCCGTCGCGCCGCCCGCCTCGTGCTCGATCGACTTCCGGCTGGACGCGTCGAACGGCTGACGGGAAATCGGCGTTACCTGAACGCCGAATGAAGGTGAAAAGCGATCGGCTACGCGAAATCCTCGTTCAACACCATCAGCTGCGTGTTTCCGCCGGCAGCGCTCGCGTTGACCGTCGTCACGCGTTCGCGAACGAGGCGGGTCCAGTCGTACATGCCGTGAACGTCCGGCGCGAGCACGACGGCGCCGGCATCCGCCGCGGCGGCACGCATCGATGCAGCCTGCGCGTCTTCGTCGACCAGCACGACGGCCGGGCGAACACCGGCGATGTCGCCGCGAACGACACGCTGCACGTCGTCCGTGTCGACGATCCGGCAATATCCGGCGAGTCGCGCGGCCACGTCACCGGCCATCGGCGACTTCAGCAGGATCACCTCGTTGCCGAACGCCGTCGCCGCGACGGCCTGCGCGATCACGCTGCCCGTCGACGCACCCGCGCAGAGGACCTGGCCGCGGGCGAGCACCTCCGTCGTGTTCTCTTCGCCCGTCAGGGCCGGCAGCCCGATCGGAACCGTGTCGGCAATCAGGCGGGACAGCTTCATGCTCGCGTTCGCAATGACGTCGGCCGACGTCAGGCGCCGCTCCGATGCCAGCGAGAACAGCGCATCGACGCGTGCCCGGCTCGCCTGTTTCGCGTGCTGAAGCGCGGCCTGCCGCGCCACGAAACGGCCGTCGCCGGTCTGCATCGGAAACTCGTAGAACTTCTCGCTGTTCAGCCTCGACGACGGCGCGAACGGGCCACTTGCTCCCGCATACGCATCGGGAATCTGCCGGGTGAGCGCAAGCAGCGTCAGCGGGCCGCCCATCATCGGCCCCGTTCCCGACGCACCCACACCGCCGAACGGCTGCATGCCGACGAACGCGCTGTGCATCGCGCGATTGACGCACACGCTGTTGGCGGTCGAACGCGACAGCAGCATGCCGGCGGCCTCGTTGATGCGCGTATGCAGCCCCACTACACCGCACCCGATTGCGTTCAGGCGATCCATCAGCCGGTCCATTTCGCCGGTCTTCCACCGGACGACGTGCAGCACGGGGCCGGCGATCGCGAGATCGACGCCCGACAACGCGTCGAGCGTACCCAGGTCGACGATGGCCGGCGCGACGAACTGGCCTTTCCCGCAGTCTCCCGCTACACGGGCACGGATCACCTTGAAGCCGCGGCGCGCCATGTCCGCGAGGTAGGTATCGATCTGGTCGCGCAGCTTGCGCGTCGCCACCGGCCCGATGTCGGTCGCCGAATCCAGCGGATCGCCGATGCGCCGCTCGCTCAGCATCCCCGTGAGCATCCGCAGCACGATCTCGGCCGTGGAGTCCTGCAGGCACAGGATACGCAGCGACGACGCGAGTTGTCCGGCATGCTTGAAAGCCGACACCATCGCATCGGAGATGACCTGCTCGGGCAACGCCGAGCTATCCACGACCAGCGCGTTCACGCTGCCGACGATCGTGACGAGCTTCGCGGCGCTCGACGCCTGTGCGAGTTGCAACGCGATCGCCTTCTCCACGCGGGACGTGCCCGTGAAAAGAACGGCAGCAACGCGGCGGTCGGCGACGAGCGCGCGTCCGACTTCCTGTCCCGCGCCCAGCAGAAGCTGGACCACGCCATCGGGCATGCCGGCCTCCAGGAACAGGCGGACTGCCGCATGGGCGACCAGCGAACCGCCCGATGACGACGGCTTGGCGATCACGGTATTACCGGCCGCGAGCGCGGCGGAGATCTGACCGACCGCAGTTGCCAGCGGCGAAGCCGACGGCGTGATGCTCACGACCGCACCGAGCGGTTCCGCCGCTTCGAGACGGCTGTCCGTTCTCAGCTGATATGCGTACAGACGGCAAAGGTTGACGGACTTGCGAATCTCGTCGGCCGCTTCCGCCAGGGTCGCACCACTTTCCAGCACCAGCAGCGCACCGAGCCGGCACGCGCTCTGCTCGATTCGTTCGGCTACCGAATCAAGGCACGCGGCGCGATCGCCCACGGATTGCCGACGCCATGCGGCCGCCGCCTGCACGCCGGCGGCGAGTGCGGCTGCGACCGCGTCCGGTCGGCATGCGGTCACGCTGCCGATGACCTCGGACGAATCGCTTGCACTGAACACCAGCGCGGTCGCATCGGAATGGATATCCGATACGCCGGCGACAATCGACTGTGCGCTCAGCCGATTCGCGCGCAGTTCCGCAATGGCCGCATCGAACTCCGCGGATTGACTGAAGCTCAGCGCACCGGCGTTGACGCGCCCCGGCAGCACGCCCGTCGGCGCAACGATGCCGGCATGCGGCCGGCCGCCGGTGCGCGCCGCGCGCGCGACCGGATCCTCGACGATGTCGTCGATGCTGACCGCCTCGTCGACGATCTGGTTCACGAACGACGAGTTCGCACCGTTCTCGAGCAGGCGCCGGACCAGATAGGCCAGCAACGTAGCGTGCGGCCCGACGGGCGCGTAGATGCGGCATGCACGGCCGAGTTTTGCTTTGCCGACGACCTGGTCGTAGACGGTTTCGCCCATCCCGTGCAGGCACTGGAACTCGAAATCCTGGTTCCCGCCCAGCGTATACGCCGCGGCGAGCGAGAACGCGTTGTGCGTCGCGAACTGCGGAAAGATCGCATCGGGCGCGGCCAGCAACGCCTTCGCGCAGGCGATATAGCTGACGTCGGAATGGACCTTGCGCGTGAACACCGGGTACCCGGCCGCCCCCGCATCCTGCGCGAGCTTGATCTCGGTATCCCAGTACGCGCCCTTCACGAGGCGGATGTTGATGCGCCGGCCGGTCGCGCGAGCGAGCGCGATGATCCAGTCGGCCACGGCACGCCCGCGCTTCTGGTACGCCTGGAGCGAAATGCCGATGCCGTTCCACCCGCGCAGGCTCGGTTCGCGGCAAAGCCGCTCGAGCATCTCGAGCGTCAGGTCGAAGCGCGCCGACTCCTCCTGGTCGAGGTGGAAACCGATCTGGTAACGCTTCGCGAGTTCCGCCAGTTGCAGCAGCCGCGGATACAGCTCCGCGATGACCCGCTCGCGCTGCGGCAGTTCATAGCGTGCGTGCAGGCCCGAGATCTTCACCGATACGCCCGGGCCCTCGATCGGCCCCTGCCCGCCGGCGTCCTTGCCGATCGCTTCGATCGCATGCTTGTACGAATTGAAATACGCGAGCGCATCCTCGTCGGTCAGCGCGGCTTCGCCGAGCATGTCGTACGTGTAGCGATACCCGCTGGCTTCGTGGCCTTTCGCGACCCCGATGGCCTCCTCGATCGTCTGCCCCGTGACGAACTGCTTGCCGAGCATCCGCATCGCGTAGGCCACCCCCGCGCGCACCACGGTCTCGCCGCCTTTTCTGAGCACGCTCATCAGCGCCTCGGTCAACGCGGCATCGTCCGGCTTCTTCAGCAGCTTTCCGGTAATCAGCAGGCCCCACGCGGTCGCATTGACGAAGAACGACGGCGATTTGCCGAGATGCGCGCGCCAGTCCGCGTCGACGATCTTGTCGCGAATCAGCTGGTTGCGCGTTTCCGTATCCGGAATGCGCAGCATCGCTTCGGCGAGACACATCAGCGCGATCCCCTCGCGGCTGTCCAGCGAGAATTCCTGCGTGAGCAGATCGACGCCGCCCGCGTCGATGCGCGCATCGCGAACGCCCTGGGCCAGCTTGCCCGCGAGCGCCTGCGCCTTCGCGAGCGTGGCACCGTCCATTCCGGCTTCCTGCATCAGCGCCTGCACGACGACCTGCTCGTCCAGCGAGGAAGCGTCGACGATTTTACGGCGCAGCGCGCTCAAATCCGTCGATACCGTTTGCATTGGTTTGAATTCCGTCAGCATTTTGATAGACCCACTGATTGCTTCGACAATGTGTGTTATTTCGCTTGCGTGGCGGCACGCGGCACTCAGCCGGCATGCCCGCGCAGCCGTTCGGTGCGGCGCCGCAGCCATTCGAGCGTGACGAGAAGCAGTGTCGAGACGACGACGAGCACGGTCGCAACGGCGAGGATGGTCGGGCTCAGCTGCTCGCGGATGCCGGCCCACATCTGCCGCGGAATGGTCCGCTGGTCCGGGCCCGTCAGGAACAGCGCCACGACGATCTCGTCGAACGACGTCGCGAACGCGAACAGCGCGCCCGACACGACGCCCGGTGCGATGATCGGCAGCTTGACCTGCCAGAACACGCGCATCGGCGATGCGCCCAGGCTGCGTCCGGCGCGCGTCAGGGTCTCGTTGAAGCCCGCCAGCGTGGCGGTCACCGTCACGACGACGAACGGCACGCCGAGCGCCGCGTGCGCGAACGTCAGGCCGAGCAGGCTGCTGGTCAGTCCGAGCGGGCTGAATGCGAAGTACACGCCGACCGCGGTGATGATGACCGGCACGATCATCGGCGAGACCAGCACGCCGGTGATGAACGACTTGCCCTTCAGTCGCGGATGCATGAGGCCGAGCGACGCCAGCACGCCCAGCAGGCTCGCGAGCAGCGTCGAGCTGACGCCGACGATCAGCGTGTTGCGAAGCGCGAACATCCATTCGGCGCTGCCGAAGAACTCTTCGTACCAGCGGAAGCTGAAGCCGGGCATCGGATAGGTGAAGTACGGCTGCGAGTTGAACGACAGCGGCATCACGACCAGTACCGGGAGCACCAGGAACAGCAGCACGAGCAGCGAGATCGCAACGTGCGCGTAGCGTCCCGCGCGGCCCCAGATCGTCACGTAGGCAGGAAAATTGAACATGGTTTCACCCCAGCTTCACGCCGGCACCGCCGGTCAGTCGAACGAACATCCCGTACACGATCAGCACGCCTGCCAGCAAGATCGTGGCCAACGCACTGGCGAGCCCCCAGTTCAACGTCGAATTCACGTGGTTCGCGATGTAGTAGCTCGCCAGCTGGTCTTCCGGGCCGCCGACGATCGCGGGCGTGATGTAGTAGCCGACCGCGAGAATGAAGGTCAGCATGCCGGCCGCGCCGACGCCGGGCAGCGTCTGCGGGAAATACACCTGGAAGAACGAGCGGATCGGGCCGGCCCCGAGCGAGCGCGCCGCCTTCATGTACAGGTTCGGCACGCCCTTCATCACGCTGTACAGCGACAGGATCGCGTACGGCAGCAGGATGTGCGTCATCGCGACCAGCACCCCGAAGCGGTTGTAGATCAGCGGCAGCGCCGAATCGGTGAGGCCGAGCCGGATCAGCCAGTCGTTCAGGACACCGTTGGTCTGCAGCACGACGACCCACGCGGTCGTGCGCACGAGGATCGACGTCCAGAACGGCAACAGCACCATGATCATGAGGACGTTGCTGTATCGCGCCGGAATGTTGGCCAGGAAGTAGGCGACCGGATAGCCGAACAGCAGGCACAGCAGGCTCACCGCGATACTGACCCAGGCCGTACGCAGAAACACGCCGATATACAGCCGCTCGCCCGGCGACTGACGGACGATCTCGCCCGTTTCGTCGCGCTTGAAGTCGAGCGCCTTCAGGTAATAGCCGAACGTCCAGGGCGACGCGGCGTACTTGACGGTCGACCACGTGCGGAGTTCATCCCAGCGCGGATCGATCGCCGACATCCGCGCGCGCCACGTTCCGCCCGACGCGGCCGTATCGTCCGCGAGTTGTCGGGCCGTCTTCATCAGCAGGCCGCGCATCCCGGTTTCGTCGTAGTTCAGGCGGGATGCGATGCGGCTGAGCCCCTCGCCCGCCCGGCTCGCGACCAGCTCCTTCCCGAACGTCGCATACAGCTGCTCGTCCGGCACCTTGCCGGCCTTCGGTTCCCATTCGCGCAGCATGGCCGCGGTATGCGGCAGTTCCTGCGACACCGTCGGGTCGCGCAGGCTTTTCAGCAGCAGGCTGCCGATCGGCACGAGGAACGTTACCAGCAGGAAGGCGAGCAGCGGAAACATCAGCAGCATCGCCTTGATCTGGCCCGCACGTTCGGTCCTGCGCAACTTGGCCTTGAGCGCCTTCGAATCGGGAACGGCAACGTTCTCGATCCCGTGTGTCATGACCGTCATATCACTGGGAAGAATCATCATGTTCGGCGGTTGCAACCGCGCCTCCTGGTATGGGCTGTGGTCGGTCCGGTGACTTCCGGGCCGGCCGGACCGCAAACTTCTGGTTCAGGTCGCCGGCTCGGTCCGTGCAGAGCATGACGATAAGGAATCCAGATAATTTATTCCGGTTCGCTTCACGGTCTCCACGCTGAATTGCCCCGGTGTTCCGGCGAGACGCCGGCCCTGCTGCAGCAACGTTACAGTGCCCGGCACGCGTCGGCCATCCAGCCGATATCGACGGCGTCGCCGATCCGCAAGTTGCGCGCGGCGCCGTCGTTGGGCAGCTTCACGATGAAATCGCCACGGCCGCACACCTGCATGACGATGCGCAGGTGGTCGCCGTAATAGATCAGGTCCTTCACGCCGGCGCTGAACACGTTGTCGCACCGGCGCGCCTGCTCGCCCACCGCGATGCGTTCGGGACGCAACGACACGCTGGTGTTGCCCGACAGCTGGATCCCGCCGTTCGCGCTGGCATGGATCGCCTGACCGCCGTCGAGACGAACGACGCAGCGCGGATGCTCGAGCGCGGACACGACGCCGTTCAGCTCGTTGCTCTCGCCGATGAAGCGGGCGACGAACGCGTTCGCGGGCTTCTCGTAGAGTTCCGACGGCGACGCGAGCTGCTGGATGATCCCGTTGTTGAACACGGCGATCCGGTCCGACATCGTCATCGCTTCGCCCTGGTCATGGGTGACGTAGACGACGGTCAGTCCGCTCTGCTCGTGAATCTGCTTGATTTCGTACTGCATCTGCTCGCGCAGCTGCTTGTCGAGCGCGCCGAGCGGTTCGTCCATCAGCACCAGCGCCGGCTCGAACACGAGTGCGCGTGCCACGGCGATGCGCTGCTGCTGGCCGCCGGACAACTGCGCCGGCATGCGGTGCGCGAACTTCTCCATGTTGACCATCCGCAGCGCCCGCATCACCTTCGTGTCGATATCGCTTCTGGAGACCTTGCGGACCTTCAACGGAAACGCGAGGTTTTCCGCGACCGACTTGTGCGGAAACAGCGCATAGCTCTGGAACACCATGCCGATGTTGCGGCGCTCAGGCGGGATCCGGTTGATCGGTTTGCCCTGGAGGAGAATCTCGCCGTGCGTGGCGGTTTCGAAGCCCGCGAGCATCATCAGGCAGGTCGTCTTGCCCGACCCGGACGGCCCCAGCATCGTGAGAAATTCGCCCTGCTCGATCTCGAGGTTGAGATTTTTCACGACCAGCGTTTCGCCGTCGTAGGTCTTCTGGACGTTCTTGAATGAGACGATCGTCGACATCGTATTCTCCTGTGGATCAGAGTTAGCGCTTTAGCGCTTTACTCTGATCCCATGCTTCGCGGTGGATCAGAGTTGCGCTTATGTCGGTCGGAGCAAGTACTTCAGCACTTGCTCCGACCCATGCTTCGCACCCTGACCTCATGCAAAGCTTCGCGGAAATCCCGACCCGGGCTTATGCGCCGAACCGCCACTCGCGCGGCGGCAGGTACGTTTCCTTGACCACGCGCGGCGACGCCCAGCGCAGCAGGTTCAGGTACGAGCCCGCCTTGTCGTTCGTGCCGCTCGCCCGGCCGCCGCCGAACGGTTGCTGGCCGATCATCGCGCCGGTCGGCTTGTCGTTCAGGTACAGGTTGCCCGCGGCGTTGATCAGCGCGGCTTCGGCCTGGTGCAGCGCGAAACGGTCGGTGCTGAAGATCGAGCCGGTCAGCGCGTAGGGGCTCGTCGCATCGATGAGCTCGAGCGTGTCCGCCCACGCGTTGTCGTCGTAGACGAACACCGACAGGACCGGGCCGAACAGCTCTTCCGTCATCAGCGCGTGCTTCGGATCCGAGACTTGCAGCACGGTCGGCTCGACGAAGTAGCCGGGATCCGACCAGGTCTTGCCGCCCGACACGACGGTCACCGCGCTGTCTTCCTTCGCCGCGCCGATCACGCGGCTGAGCTTCTGGTAAGACGCCTGCGAGATCACCGCACCCATGAAGGTGTTCGCGTCGGCGACATCGCCGACCTTGAGTTCCGCCAGGCGCTCGCACAGCTCCTTGCTCACCGCCGGCCACAGGCTGCTCGGAACATAGGCGCGCGATGCGGCGCTGCACTTCTGGCCCTGGTACTCGAAGGCGCCGCGAATGAGCGCGATCGCGACTTCGGACGGATTCGCCGACGCATGCGCCAGCACGAAATCCTTGCCGCCCGTTTCGCCGACGAGACGCGGAATCGTGCGGAACGCGTCGACCTTCGACGCCACGCCCTTCCACAGCGACTGGAACACCGCCGACGACCCCGTGAAATGGATACCCGCCAGATCGCGCGAAGCGAGCGCGACACGCGTGGTCATCTCGGCGTCGCCGGGCACGAAGTTGATGACGCCCGGCGGCAGGCCTGCCTCCTCCAGCGCTTCGTAGAAAATGTAGTTCGCGAGCGCCGACTTTTCGGACGGCTTCCAGAGCACCGTATTGCCCATGATCGCCGGCGCGGTCGTCAGGTTGCCGCCGATGGCCGTGAAGTTGAACGGCGAGACCGCATACACGAAGCCTTCGAGCGGCCGCCAGTCGGCGCGGTTGACCGCGGTCGGCACCGACAGCGGCTGTTCGGCGTACACGCGCTGCGCATTGAACGCATTGAAGCGCAGGAAGTCGATCAACTCGCACGCGCTGTCCGGCTCGGCCTGGTCGATCGTCTTGCTCTGGCCGAGCATCGTCGCCGCGTTGATCTTCACGCGCAGGCGCGTCGCGATGATTTCGGCAGCCCGATGCAGAATCGTCGCGCGGCTGGCGTGCGGGAGGCCCGCCCAGTCGCGCGCCACCGATTTCGCGCTCGCGATGGCTTCCGACACCTGCGCTTCGGTCGGGCGGTGGATGCGGGCCAGCACGCGTTGATGATCGTGCGGTGCGCGCACCTCGACCGTATCGTTCGAGAAATATTTCTTCCCGCCGATGACGGTCGGGATGTCGACGACTTCGCGTTGCCCGAGGGCCTTGCTCAGTGCGTCTGCGGCTTCGGTTCCCGGGCGGAACGACACTTCCGGTTCATTGGCCGGCAGCGGAAATTGTGCACCTGAACTCACGCTCACTCCTTGTCAAATCGTTTCGATAAAACCGATCGGGGAGGCCGCATCCGTCATCGGGTTCTCCCCGTGTTCGGCGCGGGTTTCGGCAGCATGTCCCGGATCGGCCACTTCAGTTTCGAGAGTAGTGGCTGCCAAAAAAGCCCCGCGTTGCTTCATGTCGACTTATGCAAAGAATCGGACATCGTTATGGAACGCCGAGGCCAGGGCCCGTTCCTGGCGTGAACGGGCCCTACTCCGCGCCGATCGTCGTGACAGGAACCCAGCGGCCGCCCTTCACCTGATAGAGCGTCGAGGTCGGGTTCTTGAGGTCGCCGTTCGCGTCGAATGCGATCTTTCCGGTGATGCCTTCGTAGTGCGTGTCGCGCAGCGCGGGCAGGAAGTCGGCGGGTTTCGCGGAATTGGCCTGCTTCATCGCGTTGATCGCCACCCACGCGCAGTCGTACGCAAACGGCGCATAGGTCAGCATGTCGGAACCGAACCGGTTCTTGTATTTCTGGACGAACGCCTTGCCTTGCGGCAGCGACTCGATCGGCCGCCCGTATTCCCACGCCATCGCGCCCTCCGCGGCCGGCCCGGCGTCATTGATGAAGATGCGATCGGCAATGCCGCCGCTGCCGACGAACTGGGTGCGCATGCCGAGCTGCCGCATCCGTTTCGTGATCAGGCCGCCTTGCACGTCGAGCCCGCCGAAGTACAGCAGATCGGCCTGCGCGGCCTTCACGTTCGTGAGCTGCGCGTTGAACTCCACGGCCTTGTCGTTCGTGAATTCCGACAGCTCGATTTTGCCGCCGGCCGCGGCGACGGCCTTCTTGAACTCCTCCACCGCGCCCTGGCCGAACGCGGTCCGGTCATCCATCACCGCGATGCGCCGCGCCTTCGTGACGGTCACCGCGTACTTGCCGGCATTGCCGGAGTTCTGCGCGTCGGTCGCAATGATGCGGAAGACCGTCTTCAACCCCTGGCGCGTAATGGCCGGATTGGTCGCCGCCGGATCGATCAGCGGAATACCGGCTTTCGCGAAAATCGGCGAGGACGGCAGCGCCACGCCGGAGTTGTAGTAGCCGACCACCGCGACCACGCCGTCGTCGACGAGTTTTTGCGCGACCTGCACGCCGATGCGCGGGTCACCCTGGTCGTCGACAGCATCGAGCTCGAAGCGGACTTCCTGCCCGCCCAGCTTGATGTGCTGCGCATTCGCCTCCTCGAGCGCGAGGCGAACGCCGTTCTCGATGTCCTTGCCGCTTGCCGCACTCTGCCCGGTGAGCGGACTCGAAACGCCGATCTTGACGACCTGTTGCCCGTAGGCCGCGCCGCAGGCGACGGACAACGCGATGGCGCTCAGGCAGGTGGCGAGCGCCTTGTGCGAAAAATTGAGCATGGGTTCAGTCCTGCAGAGAGATGGAGGGAGATCGATCGCCGTGACGGCTTGGCCCCGACATCAGACCCCGATTAATAGGGGCGAATATCGGCCAATGAATCTGAACATTTGTTCAGTATCGACACAGCTCGATGTACTATATAGCCGATCAGACCGATATCAAAAATAAAAACGCACGGTCTGCATGCGCATTAACACTAGTAATCTGTCGTTTTATGCCATATCCCTTCCGATTCGGCATGCACCAACATGAACAATTGTTCAATCAACTGAAAAACGCAGGTGCCGACTGCCACCGGATCGGCATGAACGCTTGTTCAGCCGTGCACATTCGGCGCTATCATCGTGCGGACGCTTCACTGCTCCGCACGGGATGACGGCAAGCAGCACTCAATCTGGAAGGCACGGAGCACGATCATGGAAGATGGCAGCCGCCGCGGAACCGTTTCCGACGGCCGCAAGGATGAATCCGCGCAATACGAGGGCATGCGCCTCAAGCTGATCGATTCGACGCTCGAAGTCGTCGGGCAGGTCGGGCTGGAGAACCTGACGATCCGGAAAGTCAGCGAATACGCCCGGGTCTCGGTCGGCCTGGTGCACCACCACTTCGAGAACAAGAACAACCTGGTCTACAAGACGTTCGTGTACCTCATCCGGCGCGTGCGCGAACAACTGACTGCCGGGCGGCGCGGCATCGCCGACCCGGTCGAACGCATGAAATTCACGGCGGACATGTGCTTCAGCGACGAAGTCCTGAGCCCCGGCGCGGCCAACGTCTGGCCGCACATGTGGAGTTCGTCCGCGCACGACGACGAAGTGAGACGCTTATGTACCGCCTTCTCCCGGCGCCTGCGGTCGAACTTCATCCACGACCTTCGAAACGCCGGGTGCGACAGGACCATGGCCACGATCTGGGCCATTCAGGCGATGGCGCTGGTGCACGGGCTCTGGATCGAGCACCGCGTGGCAAGCACCATCACGATCGATGAAGTGATCGGGGTATTCCACGGCATGATCGACGATGCGACCGGGCAGATGTGGCGGATGAACATGCGCGGCGCGCCGCGGCGACAGGCGCCGGGCGGCTCCGGCGCACCCGGGAATCAATCGGCTTCGGGCAGGTAGATGTCTTCGGGCTTCAGCGACAGCGTCCGCGCGATATCGCGGGACACCTGACGCTCGTAAGCACGACGAAGCAGGTCGTAGAGATCCGCGGGCAAATGGCCCAGCTCGTTCTCGCGGTACGAGAGGTAGAACGAACGACTGAGGCCGGCATACGGCCGGCCGTGCCGCGAAAACGCCGTGAGCGGCACGACGGTGAGGTCGGGAACATAGTGACGCGATTGCCACACGCAAAGCGGTGTGGTGATCGCGAAACCGAGCCCGGCGGCCACGAGGCTCAGCGCCGGATCCGTTGCGTCGAATTCGCATGACCGCTCGATGTGCTCGGCATGCGCGGCCAGGTACGCGTCGACATGCTGCCCGATGACCGATCGCGCACTGTAGCGAATGAACTGAAGATGCTTGCCCAGTTCGGTCAATGTCGTCAGACGATCGATTTCGAACCCTTTGGGCAGGACGACGAAGTACGGCTCGGAAAACAGCTTCTGCTTCCGAATGCCCATGGCGGGCGTGGTGCCGCTCGTCGTCACCGCGACGTCGAGCTGACGGGCTTCCAGTTGCGCGTCGAGCGTCGGCGTGATGCCGGACCAGAGCCGGATCTGGTGCGATGCACCCGACAGCGCCTTGATGATGATCGGGCCGATCGTCGCGGCAAAGGAATCCACGCATCCGAGCCGCACGACGACGCGCTTGGCGCGCGACACGTTGCGCACGCTCTCCACCATCTGGTCCGCGCTCTGCAGCAGCGCTGCGGCATGCTCGAACAGACGCTGGCCGGCCGCGGTCGGCCTCGCCGGCCGGGTCGCACGGTCGAGCAGCGTGGTGTCGAGCAGCGTCTCCAGCGCCTTGATGCGCTGCGACACACCCGCTTGCGAGATGTTCAGCCGATCGGCGGCATCGGAGATGGAACCCGCTTCCACGACCGCCAGCCAACTGGCAAGGAGATCCCAGTCGGGATACCGTTCAGGTCCGCTTTCTTTCATGGTGGGGCATCAAGGTGACAAATGACTGTAGCACGGGAGGGTGTCGCCCTGAAGCCCTTGCCGCGAATCGGACGCGCGATTCACTTGCTCAAGCACCATCGGCATTCGCCAACGTCGACAACGCGTCCAGCAGCTGACCGAGCAGCCTGTCGAACTCGTCGGCGGTCGACTCGGCGACGGGTGCGGCCTCGCACGCCTCCCGCCACTTGCCGGCGATCTCCAGTTCGACGACGTGGATGCCTGCCGCGGGCATTCCGTAGTGCTGCGCCGCGAACGCGTCGGCCAGTTTGCCGTTGACGACCCACGAACGTCCGCCGCGCTGGACCGACTTCGTCAGTGTGTTGACGAGCAGCTTGTCGCACGATGTACCGCGGTTCGTTCCCACGTTGCAATCGGATGCGCCCGACAGGTATCGATACGGCGAGAGCCGCGAGCTGGCGTGCGGCACGACGAGCAGCACGTCGCCATGGATCTCGCGCAGTCGCTTCAATTCGGTCGCGAGTGCGTCGTGATAGGGCTGCCAGTACTGGCGTACGCGCCGCCTCACTTCGGGTTCCGTCAGCTCGGCCATGCCGCCGTAGAGGCGTTCCCCCGACGGGGCATGGGGCCTGCACAGTGCGCTGCGGCCAAGTTCCGACGAAAGCGACTGATGGTCGGCGGCCATGTTGACGTCGATCACGCACGGATGCATGCGCGCGGCGATGCACGACATCCCGCGCGCCGCGGCCGCTTCCCGAAGTCGCGCGCCGCCCGGGTCCACCCGCATCTTCTGCACGGCATGCCACGCGGGCAGCGCCTGCCATGCCTCCGGAATCGCCGTCCCGACATGCGGCGCCGCAACCAGTATCGGCGCGTCGCCGCGATAGATCTGACCGCCGGCCTCATCGTACATAGCGTCGCCCTCGATTTCGTGTCCGCACGCGTGTCACGCGGCACGCACCGCTGACACGCGTGTTCATGTTCGCGCGTCGGTCAACACTACGCGTCGCGACCGGTCGGCGCGATATCGTAAGCGCGCCTTTATCTATGCATAAGCGTCCGTTGGGAAGCGTCGATGCAATTTCGTCCACCCCAAGATCGATTCGCGACCGGAATGCGGGCTTGCGGATCGCGGCATCATCGAAGGCAGCTCGCAAGCACGACGTATGAGTCCCCGCCGCCAGCCCGATCACGTGAAAGGGCGCGCGGCGGAGATTCAGATGGGTGTGCCGACCGCGGCAGACGCACCATTTCGGCTTCGATCGAAAGCCGTCTGCCGCTCGAAAACTATCGCGGAGACTTCTGCACATTTCTTGGTGAGGCTTTAAATGAATCACTCTTTGAAGGCGCTGGCACTCGTCGTGATCGGCATGGCGGCGCTGCCTGCCACGGCCGCCGAACTCGTTTTCTCGTCATGGGGCGGCTCGTATCAGGACGCGCAAAACGCGACCGCGGTGCGTCCGTTCGCGTCGCAATCGGGAACGAACGTCAAGACCGATACGTACAACGGCGGGATCGCCCAGATCCGCAGCCAGGTCGAGACGAAGAACGTCACGTGGGACGTGGTCGACATGCAGCTCGCCGACGCCACGCGCGCGTGCGACGAAGGCCTGCTCGAGAAGATCAATCCCGCGTCCCTGCCGGCCGCGTCGACGGGTGCCGCGGCCAAGTCCGACTTCATGCCGGGCGGCCTGTCGGACTGCCTGGTCGGCAACGTCGCGTGGTCCACGGTGATCACGTACAACAAGAACGCGTTCAAGGGCGGCGAACCGACGAAGATCGCGGACTTCTTCGACCTGAAGCGGTTCCCCGGCAAGCGCGGGCTGCGCAAGTCGCCGGAAGCCGCGCTCGAGTGGGCACTGCTCGCCGACGGCGTCCCCGCCGCGGACGTCTACAAGACGCTCGCGACGCCCGACGGCCTGAAACGCGCATTCAGGAAGCTGGACACGATCAAGTCGTCGATCGTCTGGTGGGAAACCGGCGCGCAGCCGCCGCAGCTGCTGGCCGACGGCGAGGTGACGATGACGAGCGCCTATAACAACCGGATCTACGTCGCCGCCACGCAGGACAAGAAGCCGTTCGGATTCCTGTGGGATGGCGAGGTCAAGAACATCGAAGGCTATGCGATCGTGAAGGGGTCGAAGAACCAGAAGGCCGCCCAGGACTTCATTCGTCATGCGACCTCGACCGAAGCCCTCGCGAAGCTGGCCTCGGCCACGGCACTCGGGCCGCTGCGCCAGTCGTCGGTCAAGCTGGTCGATCCGAAGGTCGCGCCCTTCCTGCCGACCGCGCCGCAGAACCAGAAGAATGCGATCGACACCAACATCGCATTCTGGGCCGATCATTCCGACGACCTGAACCAGAAGTTCGCGGTCTGGCTCGGCCAGAAGTAAGCAGGCGACGCAACCGTGAAGCGGGGCGGGCCGTGCGCCGGATCGCGAACGGCCCGCCCCGCCCTGCCGTCCGGACGATCGTGCCGCTGCGATCTCGACGACCGGCTATGCCTGACGCGGAACGCGACGCTCGGCAATCGGCGCATGGCCGAATTCCCGTCGATATGCCTTGCTGAAACTGCATGCCGACGGGAATCCGCAACGGCTCGATACGTGCGTGATGAAATCGTTGCCGGCGCGCAAGAGCCCTTGCGCGTGCTTCAGGCGAACGCTCAGATAGTATTTGCGCGGAGACGCGTTCAGATATTGCTTGAACATGCGTTGCATCTGGCGCTCCGACAGTCCGACGAGCCGCGCGAGATCGTCGAACGACAGCGGCTCCTCGACGTTCGCCTCCATCAACTTCACCGCCTCCACCAGCTCCGCACGCGTCGACTCGAGACGCGCGCCGACCGGTATCGGCTGGTGCTCGCTCGCGCCTCGAAGCCGCGTCAGAATCAGGTGTTGCGACACGCGAACGACCAGATGCGGGCCGAGATGCTTCGACATCAGGTTGAGCATCATGTCCAGCGGAGCGGTGCCGCCGGTACAGGTCATGCGGTCGCGATCGACGACGAACAATTCACGCGTGATCCGGACGTCCGGAAACTCGGCGCGCAGCCTGAACAGATCCGCCCAGTGCACCGTGCAACGGTAATCGTCGAGCAAACCCGCCGCCATCAGCGCATACGCACCGCTGCACAGCGAACCCAGTGCGATCCCGCGGCTCGCGAGCGCGACGAGCGCCTGTCGCAGCCGCGCGTCCACCGTCTCCCGGATGTGCGTGCCGCCGCATACGATCATCACGTCCGGCAGATCGCCGGATGGATCCAGCGCCTGCACGGGCCGGATCGCGATGCCGTTGCTGGCTTCGACGGGGACGCCGTCGACGGAGAAGACTGACCAGCGATAGTGCTCGACACGGTCCACGTAATTGGCGATGCGCAGCGCTTCCAGCGCATTCGTGAACGCGATCATCGAATATGACGGAAGCATGAGAAACCCGAAATGGCGCGGTTTCGAATCCGGAACAGGCGAGACGTCGTGCACGATTGCAACGCAAGGGAGTGGTCGGACCTGGATGAAGACGTCCCGAGACGGCTTCGTGGCGAAGCTGCCCGGGACGCTGTCCGACTGAAGGCGGGGAAACCGGAACCCGAAGGTCCGGCGCGGGCTACAGATCCAGCACGAGATCCGACGTCGGCCGGCTGCAGCACATCAGACGCAGGCCCTTGTCGATTTCCCGCTGACGAATGCCGCCGTTGTGCTGCATGTCGACGGACCCTTCGAGCACCGCGGTCTTGCATGTGCCGCAAATGCCCTGACTGCACGAGGACGGCAACGCGACGCCGTTCTTGCGCGCGGCGGTGAGCACCGTCTCAGACGCATTCATCTCGAACGTCTTTCCCGACTTGGCCAGCCGCACTGTGTAGGTGCCGCTCTCCACTTGCGCGGCGTTACCGGATCCGTCGGCTGCGCCGGCAACGTCCTCGAGCGGCGCCACCGTTTCGGCGAAGTTGAAGCTTTCCTGATGGTAGCGGGCCGGATCGTGGCCGCCCTGAACGAGGAGATCCCTGACGGCGTTCATATAGCCCGACGGGCCGCAGGTGAACACCTCGCGATCGCGATAGTCCGGCACGGACTGGCTCAGGAGTTCGACGCTCAGCCTGCCGATCGGGCCGCTCCAACCGGCCTCGGACCCCAGCGCTTCGCATACGTGAATCACCTGGAGATGGTCCGCATCCTCGCGCAGCCGGTTCAACTCGTCGCGAAAGATGATGTCGTCGGGCGTTCTCGCACTGTGCACGAACACGATATCGAGGTTCAGGCCGAGGTCGATCGCCGCGCGCGTCATCGACATCAGCGGCGTCACGCCCGAGCCGGCGGACAGGTACAGCATCTTCACGGCCGGCGCGGCGGCCGGCGTGAAGATGCCGGACGGACCGAACGCATTCAGCTCGACCCCGGGCCGCATGGTGTCGTGCAGCCAGTTCGACATGATCCCGCCGGGCGTGCGCTTGACCGTGATCGTCAACGTATACGGCCGCGTCGGCGGCGACGAGATCGTGTAGCAGCGGCTGACCGGCACGCCGTCGATGTCGGCCGATACGGTGATGAACTGACCGGGCTCGAAGCTGAAGGCCTGTCCGTCCTTCGCACGGAACACGAACGTCCGGACGTCGTGCGTTTCGGCACGCACCCTGCAGCACACCAGCGTCTTGCGTTCGCCGCTCGACCATTGCGGCGCCGTGCGCTCCCAGGTACCGGGGTCCGAGAAGCGATCCCCTGCTTCCGCAGCCGGCCCGGACACGCAAAAATTCTCTCTGACAGTCATGGCGAAACTCAGATACCGTGAGCCTTCAGGCGTGCGTCGTACCAGCGCGCGAACTGATCGAGCGCGGCTTCCGTGTAGGTCGAGTACGGGCCGGGAACATAGGCGGGGTCCTGCGTGCCGCTATGCGTGATCCCAACCAGATCCGCATCCTGACGCGTCGTGGCATCCCACACTTCCGTCAGCGTCTTCAGGTCGTAGTCGACACCTTCGACCGCATCCTGATGCACCAGCCACACGGTACGCACCACCGTCTTGTCCGGCGCGAGCGGCAGGACGTACGCGACCACCGCGTGATCGCTCATCACGTGGGTCCACGAGTGATGGGTCCACATATGGACATCGCCCAGATCGCGACGCGCCAGGCCGCCGAGCAGCTTCGTGCACGCCACCTTCGTATCCATCGTCTGCGATTCGCAGGAACCGGCAATGACGAGCCGCTGAGAACGGAAGTTCGTGTCGACGCTCTCGTCGAGCGACTCGAACGCCTCGCAGATATAGCCGGCCCCTTCCCACTCTTCCTTGCGGGCGGCATTGTGCGCAAGGTATTCGTCGTACTCACGCAGCGATTGCTCGCTCTGCCCGTCCGGGCAGAAGCCGAAGTCGTGCGCAAGGAACGACTGCGTGAGCTCGGGATGGGTCCCGCCGCAGTGGTAGCACTCGCGGTTGTTCTCCATCACGAGTTTCCAGTTGCCGTTCTCGACGATCGTCATCTCGTGCGCGATCTTCGTGCGCTGCATGTCATGCGGCGCGAAGCGCGGCGCCATCACCGTCTCGAGCGTCGAGAAATCTTCCGGCGCCTCGTCGGCGAGGCAAACGAACACATGCGCGCCGACCACCTTGACGTGCACCGGGATCAGGCTGCGGCATTTCGTGTCGAATTCCTTGCCCATGTGAGTCGCATGTTTCAGGCTGCCGTCCAGGTCGTACGTCCACTGGTGGTACGGACACACGACCATGCCGACGGTCGCCTTGGCGCCGCCCTTCATCAGGCGTGCGCCGCGATGCCGGCAGACGTTCCGGTAAGCACGGATGTTCTCGTCGTCGTCGCGCACGATCATGATCGACGACTTGCCGATATCGACGGCATAGACGTCGCCGGGCTCCGGAACGTCGGCCGTCACGGCCACGAAGATCCACAGCTTCTCGAAGAAGACCTCGACGTCCGTCTCGAACACGTCCTGGCGGCCAAACAGCCCGGCCGGCATCCCGTATCCGGGCTTGCGGCTGTCGAGCAACTCACGGTGGGTCTTGAGCGGGATCGCGGACATGTACTCCTCCAATCGGTTGATTTTCGCAATGCTTGTATTGCGCTTTGCCGGAAGTATTGGAGTGCCGATTCGTAGCGTCAACGCGCCTTATTTTCTGCTTCGCATTACTTTAAGTTATGCGACCTTTTCCCCGTCCTGATTTACCCTGATTCGACTGGCCCGGAAGGCATCCGGCGCCTTTCGGCGACCGCGGCGCACCGGCTTGACCCCTGCAATTTGTCAGCACAGGATGTCGCGCCGGCGCGCCGGTCGATGCGGCGCGGCCACGGGATTTCCGATGGCCGGGCTCCGGCCGGCCGCGAGCCTGCCCCCCGCATGACACCAACCTGATGAACATGACAAAACGAACCAAAGGGTATCGACGCATCGTCCCGTCGTTGACGGCGCTGGTCGAGTTCGAAGCAGTCGCGCGCCTGGCGAGCTTCACGCTCGCCGCGACCGAACTGGGTGTGACGCAGGCGGCGGTAAGCCGGCAAGTACGGTTCCTCGAGGAAACACTGAATGTCCGGCTCTTTCATCGCCTGCATCGCTCGATCGCGCTGACGACCGAGGGGGAAATGCTGTACCTGACAGTGGCCGAATCCATGCAGAAGATCGCCGGCGTATTCGATCGCCTGTCGACCGGCGCCGAGCAGCAGGAACTCGTCCTCGCGTCGACCGCGCCGTTCGCGCAGTTTCGACTGCTGCCGCGGCTTCCCAAGCTCAAGCAACTGAATCCCCCGTTGCAGCTGCGGCTGACCACCCAGATGTTCACGGCCGACCTCCGGCACGTCGAGGTCGATGTCGCGATCCGCTATGGCGACGGCCGGTGGGCGGACGGCACGTCGATCCTGTTGTTCGACGAGGAAGTGTTTCCCGTCTGCTCGCCGCGGTTCCTCGAGGAAAACGGCACGCCGGAAACGCTCGAGGCGCTCGCCGCGCTGCCGCTCGTCGAATCCGATTCGACCTACGAGGGATGGATGGGCTGGGACGCATGGTTCCACTCGGTGGGTCACCGCCCGAGCCGGTTGAACTACGTGCTGCGCTGCAGCCTCTATACCGACGCCGTCCAGGCGGCGCGATACGGGCAGGGGGTCGCGCTCGGCTGGAGCCGGATGGTGCACGACCTGCTGGCGACCGGCGAGCTGGTCCGTCTGTCGATCGCGTCCTGCAAGATGACCGACGCCTATTTCGTCGTCGTGCCGCACGGCCGCTCGATCACGCCTGCAGTCAACCAGTTGATCGACTGGTTGCGCGAGGATCTCCCGGTTCGCTGAACCGCGCCGTTCGACCTTCCGCACCCGTCGTAGCTCGACCGGCATCGCGTCCGTGACGCTGGTCGACTTCTTCCCGCCTGCGCGCATTCACTGTGTCGCGTTGCGGTCGTTGCCTGCAGTCCCGCCCCCATAACTTAATGTAATGCGACCGTGAAAATATAGTCCGTTGACCCGCCCTTTCATCCTTCCGATACTGGCCCGAAACGTACGCCAGCGCCACGCCGGTGCTGCGCCACGATCAATCACTATCTGCGTCAGAAAGGAGATGCCCATGCCGGTCGTTCGCGTCAGTTGGCTCGCGGGCAAGGAAGCGTCCGCCAAGAAGGCCGTCGCGGCCGACATCACGGAGAGCCTGCTTCGCCATGCCGGGATCGAACCCAGGCATACCTTCGTCATCTTCGAGGACGTTCCCGCCAGCGACTGGGCAATCGCGGGCGAGCTTTGCGCCGAACCATCGCGCCCCGCCTGACGAGAAGCGCACCCGCATCGATCGCCAATCCGCCGGACAGGATCCATCTTGATACGAACCTATTGCGCCTTCGTCCTCCTCGGCGTGTTCTGGGGATCCAATTTTATTTATATGAAATGGGCAGGGGCATTCATCAGCCCGGGCCAGATATCGCTGCTTCGCGTCCTGTTCGGTTTCGCGCCGCTGGCCGTGCTCGCGTGGCATCAACGCGCGGTCCGGCTAGGACAGATACGTTACCTGCATCATTTCGCCGTGATGGCCGCGCTGGCCGCGGCGTTCCCCTACTTCGCGATGGCACAGGGGACGACGCAACTCCCGTCCGGCATCGCCGGGGTGCTGGGCGGATCGTCTACCCTCTTTACGTCACTGGCATCGGGCCTGTTCCTGCGCAGCGAGAAGATGAATCGCCTGACGCAATATGGCGTCGCGCTGGGCATGGCAGGCATCGTGCTGATCGCGCGGCCGTGGGCCGGCGTGGGCAATGGCGACGCCATCAGCCTGGCGGGCGTCGCATGGATGATGTCGGGATCGGCCCTCTTCGGATTCTCGTACATCTACGCCCGGCGCTTCCTGTCGCCGACCGGCCTCGCGCCGCTGGCCATCGTGACCTGGCAGATGGGCGTCGCGTTGCTGATGCTTGCCGCACTGACCGACGTCCACGGCATCGGGCGGATCTTCGACGACAGCCGTGCGACGGCCGGGATCGTGATCGGGCTCGGTCTGCTCGGCACCGGCTCGGCGTTCATTCTGTACTACTACCTGCTGCAGAAACTCGGCACCGTGGCGGCTGCGGGCGCCGTATACATCACGCCCGTGGTCGCGCTGCTCATCGGGTGGAGCACCGGTGAAGCAGTAGGACTAACGGAGATCATGGCCGCCGTCCTCATTCTCGGCAGCATCGCGATGCTCGAAGCGGGCCGCCAGCACCGCACGCGGCAGCAGTCGCGATTCATCCAGGGCGCTGCGTCCGCCGAGTGACGTCGATGCAGGGTTGCAGCGCAACCGGATCGACTACCGACTACGACCGCCCGCGCGTTCCGCCGCCCCGCCGACCGGGGCGGCCTCAGGTTCAACCAGCCGATCCGAACGCACGAACCCGGTTCATGACATCGTCCGGCACGTCGATCTCGCGCACCTTGATGTGACTGCCCGGAATCCGCACGCCGGCTTGCGCCAGCCTGGCGATCTGCGTGGCCAGGCGCGCTTCGAAATCGCTGGCGAACACATCGGCCTTCACGGCCATGACGAACAGCCCGACGCCCGGCGTCTCGCTCCCTCGCGCATAAGGCGGCGCGTCCATCGACCAGTTGGCGCCGGTCACGCCCGCGGCCAGGATCTCCATCATCATCGCGATGTTGGCGCCGCGTGCGCCGCCGAACGGCAACAGCAGGCCGCTGATCGCCGCGCGCGCGTCCGTGGTCGGCAAGCCTTGCCCGTCCACCGCCCACCCGTCGGGAATCGCCTCGCCCGTTTCCGCGGCCTTGCGTACGTTGACGAATGCGGTTGCGCTGGATGCCTGGTCGATCACGAACGGCCGCGCGTTCGCAACCGGCGCGGCGAACGACACCGGATTGGTTCCGAACACAGCCTTGCCGCTCTCCAGCGTGGTCATCTGCGCGGTCGCGTTGCAGGTGCCGAGCGCGACCAGGCCCGACTCCGCCAGCCTGCGCGTGTAGTAGCCGAGTTCGCCGACGGTGAAGCTGTTCGACACGGCCAGCGTGACGACGCCGTAAGTCTTCGCCCGGTCGACGAGTTCGTCGAACACGCGGTCATAGGCCAGTTGCGCGATTCCGCCGCACGCGTCGACCCGTACGGCGGCCGGGGCCGGAAAGCTCACCTCCGGCTCGGCACGCGTGGCAATCCTGCCCTTCGCGAAACCGTCCAGGTAATCCGGCAGGTGGGCAAAACCCACCGCCTTGCTGCCGGCCAGTTCAGCCGATATCACGGCCTCGGCGAGCGAATGCGCGATCGCATCGTTCGCGCCCACCGCCTTGATCGCGTCGCACGCCAGTTGCCGCGCCGCTTCACGCTCGTATTTCATCGTCTCGTCCCCAAATGCAATGGACGACCCGAGCCGTTTCGACGTGCCCGGGTCGCCCGCATGCCTGCCTGTCCTGCCGATCGACGGCCTGCCAGGCCGCCCCGTGTCATGCCCAGATGTCGCCCATCGTAAAGCCGTTGACGAACGGGTCGTCGGGATCGAGCACGTACGTGTTGTAGCCGTAGATCCACGAGCGGCCGGAGATCGTCGGCACGACAGCCTGGATGTCGCCGATGCTGGCCCGCTCGACGAGGTTGCCCGTGAACACGGTTCCCAGCACGCCTTCGTGCCGGAATGGCTGGTTCAGGTCCAGCTGGCCCTTGGCATGCAGGGTGGCCATCTTCGCGGACGTGCCCGTTCCGCACGGGCACCGGTCGACGGCGCCGGTCCACGTCGCCGGATTGTCGAAGTCGATTGCGCCGCTGGCCACCGTGACGACGTTCTTCCAGTCCGCATTCGGATTGTCCGTCGGACCGGACAGCTGCGCGATCGTGATGCCGTATCCCGGATAGTGCGGGTGCGCGACGGGCAACTGCTCCTGCGCGGCCTTCAGGATCAGCGCGGAGACCCGGGTGATTTCCCGGCCGTGCTCGGGCTTCAGTTCGAGGCCCTTGAACTGGCGAACGTCGGCAATCACGTAGAACATGCCGCCCCAGCCCACATCCACCGTGACCTTGCCGAGATGCGGCACGTCGATGACCTGCTCGATGTGGGCGGCAAACGCCGGCACGTTCCTGAAGGTGACCGACGTGACCTTGCCGTTGCTGCACTCCGCGCGGATACCGATCAGTCCCGCCGGCGCTTCGAGCTGGAACTCGGTCACGGGCTCCTGCATCGGGATCATCCCGGTTTCGAGCAGCACGGTTGCAACCGAAATGGTGTTGCCGCCGCTCATCACCGGATATTCGACCTGCTCCATGATGATGTAGCCCGCCGCCGCATCCGGGTGTTTTGCCGGCACCACCAGATTGCAGCAGAGCGGCGGATAGCCGCGCGGCTCCCGGAGCATCAGCATGCGGATCTGGTCGTCGTTCTGCTCGAGCCACTTCATCTGCTCGTAGACCGTGTTGCCCGGGATATGGGGAACGCCACCGGTGATCACGCGCATCGGCTCACCCGAGTGAGTCTCGACGGCATGGAAAGTGCGCTTGAAGGTCATGATCTTCCTGTTTGCCTACGTTCTCTACCGACAAGGATCGTGCTCGGCGTTGCGCGAGCGTGTCCGCGCACCGCGCAACGTCGCTCCCACGACCGGACGGCGCTGCTCCGTCCTGGTCATGGTCATCGATCCGATGAGGCAACATACTCCGGTCGAATGACCGGCCGATCTGATTTAGCCCGGGTTGTGCTGATCATAAGCGCCGCTTAGGCAACCGGCGCAAGGCACGATCGGCAGCGGCGCGAAGGTCCGCGGTCCGCCGCGGCGCAATCGGACGGGGAAGATCAGATGTCCTTCATCAACCGAAGCGCGTCGTGAATGGCCGCGTGCGTATTGCGCGCGGATACGGCGTCGCCGATCCGGAAGCGCGCGAACCGGCCATTCGGGTTTCGATCGACGGCCCGCGGCTTTCCTGCGACGAGGTCGTCGTAGTCGACCGCGCCGAGGTTGCGCGATTGCGGTTTCAGCGCGAAATAGAGTTCGTCGGACGGCACGGTTCGCCGCTGCAACGCCGCCCGGTCGACACGTCAAGCCCGAGTTCCGACTTCCGCCTCTTCGGCCGTCCAGCCTGCGACACGCTCGCTGAGCGTCAGCCCCAGCCCCGGACGCGTCGGCACGATCATCCTGCCGTCGCGCGTCTCGAGCCGTTCATTGAACAGCGGTTCGAGCCATTCGAAATGCTCGACCCACGGCTCGCGCGCATAGCACGCAGCGAGATGCACATGCAGTTCCATCGCGAAGTGCGGGGCCAGCATCAGTCCCGCATGATCGGCGAGTGTCGCCACCTTGAGGAACGGCGTGATGCCGCCCACGCGCGGCGCATCCGGCATCAGGTAATCGGCCGCGCGCAAGCGAATGAATTCCCAATGTTCGGACACGCTGGTCAGCATCTCGCCGGTCGCGATCGGCGTGTCGAACTGCGCGGCGAGTGCCGCATGACCTTCGGCGTCGTAGCAGTCGAGCGGCTCCTCGATCCAGACCAGGTTGAACTGCTCGAACGTGCGGCACATGCGCTGCGCGGTGGGCCGGTCCCACTGCTGGTTCGCATCGACCATCAACGGGAACGCGTCGCCCAGATGCTTGCGCACGGTCTGCACACGATGGATATCCAGCGCGCAATCCGGCTGGCCGACCTTGAGCTTGATGCCGCCGATGCCCTTCTCGCGCGACGCGTCCGTATTGATCAGCAACTGATCGAGCGGCGTATGCAGGAAACCGCCTGACGTGTTGTAGCAGCGCACCGAATCGCGGTGCGCGCCGAGCAACTTTGCCAGCGACAGGTTCGCCCGCTTCGCCTTCAAGTCCCACAGCGCGACGTCGAATGCACCGATCGCCTGCGCCGCCATCCCGCTGCGTCCGACCGACGCACCGGCCCACGCGAGCTTGTCCCACAGGCGCGCGATGTCGCTCGGGTCCTCGCCGATCAGCGTCGGCGCGATCTCCTTCGCGTGGGCGAACTGACCGGGGCCGCCCGCCCGCTTCGAGTAGCTGAAGCCGAGGCCCCGATGACCGTCGGCCGTTTCGATCTCGACGAACAGGATCGCGATTTCCGTCATCGGCTTCTGCCGCCCGGTCAGCACTTTGGCGTCGCTGATCGGGTTGGCCAGCGGCAGGAACGTCGACGCGACGCGAACCCACTTGATCCGGTCGTTCGACGCGGCGCAGACGAGGGAAGACGAGGTATTCATGGAGATGCCCTTTGGCGAGAGAAATTCGATACGTGAAGTCGTTCAGCTGCCGCGCGTCGGCTTCAGCGACACCGGCACGGCCCCGCCTTCAGCGCCAGCATCGGACTCGGCTGCAGGGTCCTCGATCCGCTCGAGCCTGCCGACGATGAACAGATACGAGAACGCGCCCAGCAGCGAGAGCGCCCCGACATACGTGAGCGCGACTTCGAACGTGCCGGTGCGCTTGATCATCCAGCCGATCGCAAGCGGCGTGACGATGCTCGCGAGATTGCCGCACAAATTGAAGATGCCGCCGCTGATACCCATCGCGTGCTTCGGCGACACGTCGCCGACGATGCACCACCCGAGGTTGCCGACGCCTTTCGCGAAGAACGCGATGGACATCACCAGGATGACGATCGTGGTCGAGTGCACGTAGTTCGCCGCGACGATCGTGCTGGACAGCACGAGACCGCTGATGATCGGCGTCTTGCGCGCGGCGGTGAGGCTGAAGCCGCGCTTGAGCATCCAGTCGGACCACAGCCCGCCGATCAGGCCGCCGACGCACCCGGCAATCGCGGGCACCGATGCGACGAGCCCGACCTTGAGGATCGACATGCCCTTCGCTTCGATCAGGTAGGTCGGAAACCAGGTGAGGAAGAACCACGTGATCGACGTGAGGCAGAACTGGCCGATATAGACGCCGATCATCATCCGGTTGGCCGCGATCGCGCCGACCTCGCGCCATTTGAACGGCCGCGGGCTGTCGCCCATCGTCGGCAGCCCGCCGCCGGAGGCGATGTAGTCGAGCTCCGCCGCATTCACGCGGTGGTCGCGCTGCGGCTCCCGTACCGACTTCAGCCACCAGAGCCCGATCAGCACCCCGACCGCCCCCGTCGTGAAGAACACGTAGTGCCAGCCCCAGCGGCTGACCGTATAGGTCATCACCGGCGTGAACACGGCCAGCGCGAAATACTGCGCGAGCTGGAAGATCGACGTCGCGAGCCCGCGCTCCGCGTTCGGAAACCACATCACCGTGAGCCGGCTGTTGCACGGGAACGCCGGCGACTCGGCCACCCCCATCAGGAATCGCAGTGCGAACAACGCCGCGAATGCGGACGCGAACAGGTGAACGTAGCCTTGCAGGAACGTGAGCGCCGACCACGCGATCAGGCTCGCGCCGAGCACGAGCCGCGCGCCGAAACGATCGAGAATCAGCCCGCCAGGAATCTGCAGCGCGGTGTAGGCCCAGCCAAACGCCGAGAATGCGATCCCCATCGTGAGCGCGTCGAAGCCCAGCTCGTGACGCATGCCGGGCGCCGCAATCGACAACGTCGCCCGGTCGACGTAGTTGAACACCGTGACGATGAAGATCATCGCGAGGATGAACCATCGGACGTTGGTTCGCCTGCCGGCGCGCTGGTCGGTTGCCACTGTCGTCTCCTTGATGTTCGTTGCATCTCGTGTTGGTGAACAGGATCATACAATGATTGCGCAATCATCATCGTTTACACCGACATTGGCGCCCGCGAGTTCCGGCCCCATTCCCGGCGACGACCGGCTTCATGCTCTAATGCCGATCTGGTGCCGGGCCCCGCCCGCCGTCACGGACGACATGGAAATAGCCCAACGCAGGACGCATGGAGATGGCAAGAAAGAACGAAAGCCGGTCGGCCGCCGGCGCAGACACGAGTGGAAGCGTGACGCTGATCGATGTGGCACGGGTCGCGGGCGTCGCGCCGATGACCGTGTCGCGTGCGCTCAATCGTCCGGAGCTGGTTCGCGGCGACACGCAGAAGAAGGTGCTCGATGCCGTTCGCGCGACCGGCTACGTACCCAACCTGCTCGCAGGCGGCCTCGCGAGCAATCGAAGCCGGCTCGTGGCCATCCTGCTGCCGACGATCGCGAACTCGATTTTCGCCGACACGGTCCAGGCAATCATGGACGGCCTGTCGACGTCGGGGTACCAGACGCTGCTCGGCCTGACCGCCTATTCGAAGGCGCGCGAAGAGGCGCTGGTCGAAGCGCTTCTCGGGCGAAGGCCCGACGGCATCGTGCTGGCGGGCACGAGCCATACGAGGGCGACGATCAAGCGGCTGTCGAAAGCGAACATTCCCGTCGTCGAAATCTGGGACCTGACCGATAAACCGATCGACATGATGATCGGGTTCTCGCACGAACAGGTCGGCGCCGGAGTCGCGCGCCATCTGGTCGGCAAGGGATACAAGCGCTTCGGCATCATCTCGGTCGACGATCCGCGCGGCTTGCGACGGTGCGAAAGCCTGAAGCTCGAGCTGGCCCGGCAAGGTATCGCGCCGCCCGCGTTCGAAATCCTGCCGGCGCCGGCGACCTTGCAGGCCGGTCGCGAGGGCCTCGGCAGGATGCTGGCCGCTGCATCGCCGGATGTGGTCGTCTGCAGCTCGGATACGCTCGCGCAAGGCGTGCTCGCCGAAGCTGCCAGCCGACGGCTCGATGTGCCGGGCGACATCGCGGTGATGGGTTTCGGCGATCTGTCGACCGCCGCGCACGTCTACCCGTCGTTGTCGACGGTGCGCGTCGACGGCAGGACGATCGGCATGAAGACGGCCGAGGCGCTGCTCGCGCGCTTCGCGGCGGATTCAAGGCCCGATGCGCCGAAGAGCAAGGTACGCATCGATACGGGTTTCACGATCATCGATCGGGACAGCGCGTGATATGCGTGAACGGCCGACGCGACACGCTTTATCGACGCTTCAGGCCGCCAGCCCCGCCGACGAAGCCCCCGGGACATCGGGATTGAACCGTGTCATGCAGTTCAGATCGAGCGCGCGAATCTGCTCGGTCATGAAGTCGACGAAGATGCGGATGCGCGTCGGCAGATGTTGCCGGCTCAGATAGCAGATGTAGTGGCCGCGATCCTCAGGCACATGCTTCGCCAGCGCGACGACCAGTTCGTTCGACGCGAGATGGTCGCGTATCTGGTAGCCAGCCATCTGCGCGATGCCCGACCCGTTCAGCACCGCGCGCAACACCAGATCCGTGTCGTTGAACGTGAGGCGCGACGTCGGCAGGTACTTTTGCACGCGGCCGTCGACATTGAACTCCCATTCGAAGACGCGACCGCTGGCAAAACGGAAATTGATGCACTTGTGCTGGCCGAGATCCTCCAGGCTCTTCGGGAGCCCGTGCCTGGCCACATACGACGGTGCCGCGCAGAGCGCCAACTGCATCGGAATCAGTTGCCGGGCAATGATGCTGGAGTCCTCGATGCGGCCATTGCGGAACGACACGTCGATCCGTTCCGACACCAGGTCGAGCGGCCGGTCGTCGAGCAACAGGTCGATGACGATGTCGGGGTAGGCCTCCGCGAACGTTTCCAGCAGCGGTGCGACGATCTTCCTGCCGAACCCCACCGCCGAGCTGATACGAATGAGGCCGCGCGGCGGCCCCTGTCGCAACTCAAGCATGTCGTTCATGGCTTCGACGATCTGTGCCACGCCCTGATGGCAGTTCTCGAAGAATCGCTGGCCTTCGCAAGTCAGTTCGGTCGTGCGCGTGGTCCGCTGGAACAGCCGCGTACTCAACTGCGCCTCCAGCTTCTGGACGTTCCGGCTCACGGCCGGCCGGCCGACGCCAAGCAGTTCGGCAGCCTTGGTGAAACTCCCCTCGCTCGCCACTGCGACGAATGCAAGGATGCCCGCATAGCTCGCACCGAAGCTCGCGGACAGTGCATCGGCGCGACCCGCCAGGTCGTGCCGAACGCCATGCTCCGATGGTTCCGATTGATTCATTTCCGCTGCCCCCAACGCATGCCGCTCATTCCGACTGTCCGTCGCCGGCCTGCGCCGGCGCACCGCCAAATGTGCGAACGCGAATCAGATTTCTGCGAGCCATTGGTCGAGACTGATGCGGCCAAGCCGCGCAGGCCCAAGCGGTACCAGCGATTTTTCCTCGACGCGACCACCGTAGTAACGTGCATCGCGATCGGTCACGACCGCGCGCGTGTCGCCGACCGACTTCAGATAGCGCGCGACGATCTCCGCGAACGGCGCGCGATCCGGGCCCGCGATCTCGACCGTGCCGTTCAGCGGCCCGGCGAGCGCGATTTGCGCGACGAGCGCCGACACGTCTTCCGCGGCGATCGGCTGAAACAGCCCATCACCGATCCGGACCGTGCCGTCTTGCGTGCCGAAATCCGCGATGCCGCCGATGAATTCCATGAATTGCGTCGCGCGCACGATCGTGTACGGCACGCCCGCCTCCTCGATCGCCTGTTCCTGCGCGACCTTGGCCGCGAAATAGCCGTTCTCCGGCATGCGGTCGCAGCCGACGATCGACAGCGCAACGTGATGGCGCACGCCCGCGGCCACCTCGGCCTTGCCGAGATTACGCGCCGACGTGCGGAAAAAGTCCAGCACCGCCTGCGGTTCCCACGACGGCGCATTCGCCACGTCCACGACGACGTCCGCGTCCGTCAATGCGTCGGTCAGGCCTTCGCCCGTGATGGTGTTGACGCCGGTGCGCGGCGATGCGGCCAGCGCCTGATGGCCCGCTTCCCCGAGCAGCGTGACGACCCGCGAGCCGATCAGGCCCGAACCGCCGATGACAACGATCTTCATCGCAAAATCTCCTGACGAATGGATTGCATTGGAATGCGAAGCGGATGTGACGGATACCGGATCCGGTGAAGGCGGCCATGACCGTCGCATCACGTGGCGCAATTGTGGAAGAATCATGTCCTATCCATAAGTGCCAAGAATCGTCGATCGGACTAGTCCATGCCATATCTGTTCGCGTTACCCGGGAGATCGCGATGTCCACGCAAACGCCCCCGCTGACCATCGAAATCGACCGGCACCACCAGTTGCCCGTCTATCTGCAGATTTGCGAGCGGTTCAGGGCCGCGATCGCCGCCGGTCACCTGCGCCCCGGCGATCGCGTGCCCGCGCTGCGCGGTCTGGCGACGCAACTGAACACGGCGCGCGGCACCGTCGAGCAGGCTTATACGATCCTGGTCGACGAGGGATACCTGCAAATGCGCGGCGCGGCGGGCACGTTCGTGTCGCCGTCCCTGCCGATCGCGCTGACCCGCGCGGCGCCCGCGCGAGGCGGCGCACCGGCGGCGCACGCCGAAGCCACCGGCCCCGCCGGCCCGCGCCAGGAGGCGGGCCTCTCGCGCGACGATCCGCCGCCACGGCGCCCGCAGCCGATCGCCGTCGCGATGAGCGGCGAGCCGCGCCCGCTGCAACCGGGGCTCCCCGCGCTCGATGCGTTCCCGCGCAAGGTCTGGCACCGGCTCGTGTCGCTGCGTGCGCGCAGCTGCGACCGCGCGCTGCTGGGCTACCCGAATCCGGCCGGTTACCGGCCGCTGCGCGAACACATCGCGACCTATCTGACCCTGTCGCGCGGCGTCACCTGCGTGCCGGAACAGGTGTTCGTCACCGGCGGCTACCGCGCGACGCTCGAACTCGTGCTGCGCAGCCTCGCACGCGCGAACGACCGTGTGTGGTTCGAGGATCCCGGCTATCTGCTCGCCCGCGGCTTCCTGTCCGAGACCGGCGTGCAACTCGTCCCGGTGCCGGTGGACGCCGACGGGATCGACGTCGGGCGCGGCCTGCAGCTGGACCCGCACGCGCGCTTCGCGCTCGTGACACCGTCGCATCAGAGCCCGCTCGGGCATACGCTGTCGCTTTCCCGTCGCATCGCTTTGCTGGACTGGGCCGAAAAGACGTCCGGCTGGATCGTCGAGGACGACTACGACAGCGAGTTTCGCTATCTCGGCCGTCCGCTGCCGGCGTTGAAGAGCCTCGACCGGCGGGATCACGTGATCTACTGCAGCACCTTCAGCAAGGCGATGTACCCCGGTTTGCGGCTCGCCTACGCGGTCGTGCCGGAACGCGCCGTGGAGCGCGTCGAACGCGTGGCATGCAGCATGAATGCCGGTTCGCCGACACTCCTGCAGGCGGCCCTGGCCGATTTCATCGAGCAGGGGCACTTTGCCCGGCATCTGAAGCGCATGCGCACGCTGTACGGCGAGCGCCGCATGCTGATCGTGCATGCGTTGCGGCAGGCGTTCGGCGAACGGCTGATCGTCGAATTGCCGGAGGGCGGCATTCAGTTCGCGGTGCGGTTCGCAGAGGGGCCCGACGGGCCGGTCGACGATGTGGCCGTTGCCGCGCGTGCCCGCGACGCGGGCATCGCGGTCCTGCCGCTATCGATCTGGTATTCGAACAGCCACACGGAGCAAACGCCGCGCGGGCTCATCATCGGGTTCGCGAACATCGCCGATGCGGACGAAGCGCGACGTCATGCCAAAACGCTGCGCGCCTGTCTGGATCGCTGACGCGCGACACCCGGCAACCGCGTGCATTGCATCAGTGCGCACCGGCGGCCGCCGCCACCGAGCGCCGCGTGAAAATTCGTGGCGGACCATCATGGCAGCGCTCGGATTGGTGTCCAACGGGAAACATACATTCGCCTTTGATGGCTATACCGTCGTCATTCGCGCTTCTCTAGCATGGAGGCATCTTTCTCCCGTAGACGAACCATCAATCGGGCCGTGCCGGAAGATTGCCGCATTCCTCATACGACAGTTCGCTCCACATCGTTTCTTGAAGACGCCATCTGCCCAGGCAGTGCAGCCCCGGTTGCAAGACGCTTCGACGAACGAATGACCGAGGGTCGGAGCGCGTCGTCGAACTCGAGCGTGCATCATGGATGACAAGAAGCTGCAGGCCCCTCCGCTTTCCCTCCTCGACAGGTATCGGGGCCGGGATTTTCAGCCGCTCTATACAACGAGCGTCACCGTCACCGGCGGCGAGACAGGACACGGCCGTGCTTCAGGCGTGGTCCGCTCGGACGATGGAAATCTCGCGGTCGATCTGCGCCTGCCCACCGAGTTCGGCGGGCCCGGCAACGGGACCAATCCGGAACAGTTGTTCGCGGCGGGCTTCGCCGCGTGCTTCCATGGTGCGCTGAACCTGCTCGAAAAACGCGCCGACCTGGAACTCACCGACACGGTCGTGGAGGTGCAGGTTTCGTTCGGCCGCGATCCCATGGACGGCGGCTATGCGTTGCTTGTCGATGTCCGGGTCCGGATGCCCGGTATCGATCGCGACATCGCGGAAGAGCTGGTTCGAACCGCGGAGCGCTTGTGTCCGTATGCCAAGATGGCCAGGCAAGGCACCGTCAATATCGTGACCGTCGTTGACTGACTCACCGCCGGTCGCGCGGCGGTGGCGTCTCGTGCATCGATAGCGTTTGCTGTCGCTGCCACGTGCCTGACCGCCCCCGCCGCGCATCGCGCGACACGTGCGGGGGCGCCGGCAGGTCAGTCGGAGGAGACCTGCGGCTTGCCTGCCGCCAACGCCTCGGCGCGATTCGGCGCCGGCGGATAGATCCACTGCGTGTTGATCATCTGCTTGCGCGCCTTTCCTTCGGCATGCGTCAGTTTGATCTGACGGTCCCAGCCTTCCGAGTAAACAGCACCCCATTCGCCCAGGTCGACGCAGGTTGCATAGAACGGCTGCGTGTATTCCAGCGTCGGCACACCAATCAAGTCCGCGGCGACGTTGTGCCCGCCGAATTGCCCCATCACGATCGCGTGCTGGCACGACATCAAGGCATAGTTCCCGTCATGGTCGCTCCGCGCGCGTGCCACATCGCCCGCCACGAACACATGCGGTGCTTCGGCGACACGAAGATCAGGCGTGACCTCGACACGTCCGAGCGGGTCGAGATGCGAGGAGACTTGCGCCGTCAGCGGGCTGGCATGCATACCGCCTGCCCAGATCACGGTCATGGCTTCGATATGCGTGCCCGACGCGGTGCGAACGCCGTCCGCCCCCACCGACACGACGCGCGATCCGAGTACGGCCTCGACGCCCAGCGCGTCGAAGGCTTCAGCGACGTAAGGCCGAGGATTGGGGCCGAGATCGGGGCCGATCTCGCCCTGCGCACCGATCACGACAACGCGAATCGCCGCGTCCGGGCCGAACCGCTCGCGCAATCGCCTCGGCAATTCGGTGGCGACCTCGATACCCGTAAAGCCGCAGCCGACGACCGCGACGGTATTGCGTGCCGGCGAATCCGGAAGTTTGGCCAGCGCCGCGAAGTGCGCATCGAGCGCCACCGCGTCCTCGATACGATCGACCGAGAACGCGTGATCAGCCAGCCCCGGCACCGGCGGCCGGCTCAATTTGCTGCCGCTGGTCAACAACAGCCTGTCGTACGAGAGCAAGCGCTTTTGGCCGCTGGCGCAAGCCACACTGACCGTCTTCTCGTCGACTGCAATCTCTTCGACGCTGCCCTCGAGAAATTTCACGCCGACGGCGTCGAGCAGCGGCAGCAGCGGCGCGGCCATTTGCTGCGGCTCGCTTTCGTACAGCCGCGGCCGGATCTGCAATTCCGGTTTCGGCGAGATCAACGTGATTTCAACGTCGCCGCTCGTCACACCGGCACCATCCAGCACGCGAGCCGCGCCTAGTGCGCCCCACACGCCGGCGAAGCCGGCACCCACTATCAGGATTTTCTGCGACATGATGATTGCCCTCGGTTGGTGAATTGCGATGTCGACGGATGCCAGCTGCAAGTCGAACAGGCAAAAGGAAAACGTCGTCGTGCGAAGTCATCGTAGGTCGACGCGGCATTGCGCAGTAGATCCTCAAGCGTGCTCACGATGTTGCCTCTTGCGCACCAATCGACCCCATCCCGGCCGAATCGATCGCAGGCATGATGCGTGACGAAAGATCGCGCGCGACCAACGCGCGCTATTCGTCACCCACCTGAGTCATCGACGAGGCAAATAAAATGCATCTCGGCAAATCGTACAAACTGTCGGAATTTCTGATCTGGACTCGCTGGAAGATTTACGAGCTTCTGATTTTCGGTTCCGTGCCGGTCGTTCTGTATCAATTCTTTTCCGTCACATGGCTGTCGATACCCCTGACGATCGTGGCGCTCCTCGGAACCGCGACGTCTTTTATCGTTGGTTTCAAGAACGTCCAGACGTACAACCGGTCAATGGATGCGCTGGACATATGGACCGACATCCAGAGCAAAAGCCGTCGCTGGGGGCAATTCACGCGCGACTTCGTGACGGACGAAGAGGTTGCCCGAAAGCTGGTCTATCGACACCTCGCCTGGCTGACCGCGCTGCGATACGACCTGCGCCGCCCGCGTGTCTGGGAAAGCACGGACAAGCGCCACAACGCGGAGTATCGTCGCTTCTATCGCGTGCCGGAATGGGAAAAGGACATCAAGGAAATACTGCCCAAATACTTGTCTCCTTCTGAAGCGGAACAGGCGCTCGCCTGCGCTTCCATCACGACATTCGTGCTGGGCCTGCAAGGCACTTCGCTAAAAGCGCTTCACCTGGCCGGCCATCTGAATTCGAATTTCCATATGGAACTTCAGAAAACCATTGGAGACTTCATTGATCTCCAGTCGCGATCCGAACGTTTCAAGAATTTCCCCTATCCGCGTCAGTACGCGACTGTCAGCGCCCTGTTCGTCCGGTTTTTTTGCCTGTCGCTTCCGTTCGGTCTTCTGAGCGAATTCAACCGCTTGAACGATAGCGTGAGCGGCTTCATGCACGGCAACATGGTCTGGCTGGTGGTGCCCTGCAGTGTCGCGGTGTCGTGGATGTACACGTCGCTCGATCAAGTTGGCGAAAGCACGGAGAATCCGTTCGAAGGCGGCGCGAACGATGTTCCCATTTCGACGCTGTGCGGCACGATCGAGCGAGATCTGAAAGCGATGCTCGGAGAACACGCAGCCGGTTCGTCGAGCCACGCCGTCATTGCGCTATAGCGAAACGACCGATGTCGTCTTTCGAGCGGCGCGCCGGATCGCCGCCCCTCGATCATTGCTTCCCACACCTCCCGTCGTCGATTGTTGTCGCCAGGACAACATGGTGAGGTCGTTTGCGACGCTACTGCCGCAAGGCCGCATCGCCTACGCTTGGCGCTGACGGTGGCCGCAAATGCTGCCTGATGCATCCGGGTAACCAACACGGCACCGCAAGAGCAACGTGCGACCGCGCGCGGCAAGTCCGCGTCGCGCTGCGTCCTCGCACGTCATTGGCCGTGCCAGCCGAGGCTGGCGCGATGGGTGTGACACAGCACGTCTATAACCGAGGAACGATCCGTGAAAGAAGAAGATATCCGCGACAACGCATTTGCGATGCCCGTGCATAACCCGGCGTATCCGCGTCCGCCCTTCCGCTTCATCAATCGGGAGTACTTCATCATTTCGTACGAGACGGACATGGACGCCCTTCGTGCCGTCGTTCCGGAGCCGCTGAAGGTCGACCAACCCGTCGTCCATTACGAATTCATTCGCATGCCCGATTCGTCCGGGTTCGGCGACTACACGGAGAGCGGTCAGGTGATCTCCGTGCTCGACGAGGACGGCAATCGAGCCAATTTCACGCACGCGATGTACCTCGACGACGAAGGCCCGATCGCGGCCGGACGCGAAATCTGGGGATTCCCCAAGAAACTCGCGTCGCCGAAGCTCTGCGTCGATGGCAAGGACACGCTGCTCGGCACGCTCGACTATGGCACGCAGCGCATCGCCACCGGAACGATGGGTTACAAGTATCGCGCCCTCGACACGGCGGCCGAGCGCCGCAAGCTCGCCGACACGCCCAACTACCTGCTCAAGGTCATTCCGCACGTCGACGGTTCGGCTCGCATCTGCGAACTGGTGCGTTTCTTCCTGCGCGACGTCGACGTGCTCGGTGCATGGGAGGGGCCTGCCGCGCTCGAACTGCATCCGCATGCACTCGCATCGGTCGCCGATCTGCCGGTTCGCCGCGTGATCGGCGCACGCCACGTCATTGCAAACCTCACGCTCGATATCGGCGAAGTGGCCTATGACTATCTCGCCCCTGCCGAGTCGCTGAAACTCGCAGTCAACCAATAAGCTCCCGGAGGACGTATGGCACTGAATGACAAGATCGCGCTCGTGACGGGCGCGGCAAGCGGTATCGGCGCGGTGTGCGCGCGCAAGCTCGCGATGGACGGCGCGACCGTCGTGATCGCTGACCTGAATCTCGAGGCTGCGCGAAAGGTTGCCGACGACATCGTCGGCAACGGCGGGAAGGCGTTGGCGATCGCCATGGACGTCACCAGCGAGGAAGCCGTCGACGCGGGGCTGGCCGAAACGGTAAGCCGGTTGGGCGGAATCGACGTGCTCGTGTCGAACGCAGGCATCCAGATCGTCAACCGGATCGAGGATTACGCATTTTCGGACTGGAAGAAGATGCTGGCCATCCACCTCGACGGTGCGTTTCTGACGACCCGGGCCGCCATCAGGCATATGTACGCGTCGAACAAGGGTGGCACGGTGATCTACATGGGCTCGGTGCATTCGCACGAGGCCTCGCCGCTCAAATCCGCCTATGTGACCGCGAAACACGGGTTGCTCGGTCTCGCGCGGGTCGTCGCGAAAGAAGGTGGGCCGCGTGGCGTGCGTGCCAACGTCGTGTGCCCCGGTTTCGTCAGAACGCCGCTGGTCGACAAGCAGATCCCCGAGCAAGCGAAGGTCCTCGGCATCTCCGAACAACAGGTCGTCAGGGACGTCATGTTGAAAGAGACGGTCGACGGCGAATTCACGTCGCTGGCCGATGTCGCGAACACGGTTGCCTTCCTGGCCGGCTTCGAATCGAACGCGCTCACCGGGCAATCGATCGTCGTCAGCCACGGCTGGTTCATGCAGTAAGGAGAACGCCATGTATTCGAGCCAGCGTAACAAGCTGAAGCAGCCCCATCACATCAAGCTTCCCGCCTATGACGAAATCGGGCTCGTGCTGCAGGGCGGCGGCGCCCTCGGCTCATACCAGGCCGGCGTATACGAGGGCATGGCCGAGGTCGGCGTGGAACCGACGCGCATCGCCGGAGTATCGATCGGTGCGCTGAACACGGCGATCATCGCCGGCAATGCGCCCACGGATCGAACGGAAGCACTGCGCGGCTTCTGGAACACCATCAGTCAGCCGACCGATCCGCTCTCGCACTTCGGCAATTACATGTCGGCGTGGTCCGGGCTGGAAGAAATGGGACGCAGGTGGTCGAGCGCATGGGCCGCAACGCGCACGTTGATGGAAGGCCAGGACGGCTTTTTCTCCCCGCGCACGCATGCGCCTTTCGCCGGGTTCGGCAGGAAGCGCCCCGACCAGGTCAGCTATTACGACACCTCGGCGTTGCGTGAGACGCTGTTGCGGTACGCAGACTTCGATCGCATCAATGATGGAAACATTCGCGTATCCGTCGGCGCGGTCAATGTGCGAACGGGCAATCTCGTCTATTTCGACAATTCGACAATGCGTCTCGCGCCGGAGCATTTCATCGCCTCCGGCGCGCTGCCGCCGGGCTTTCCGGCCGTCGAGATCGACGGCGAGTTCTACTGGGACGGCGGACTGGTGTCCAACACGCCGCTGACCGAGATCATCAGGGAAAGCCAGCACAAGGACACGCTCGTTTTCCAGATCGATCTGTGGAGTTCGCGCGGCAAGTTGCCGAGCGATTTCCTCGATGTCAGCGAGCGCACCAAGGACATTCAGTATTCAAGCCGCACGCGCGCCATCACCGCGTTCATGTCGCAGAACCAGAAGCATGCGCAGATGATCAAGGCGCTGCTCGAACACATTCCCGAACACGTGCGGCTTGCGCACCCGTTGTTGCGGGAGGCGCAGAAGACGGCCGATGGCAGTGCGGTGAACGTCGTGCACCTGATCTACAAGAACAAGTCGTTCGAGGGGCACTACAAGGACTATGAGTTCAGCAAGGACACCATGCGCGAGCATTGGGCGAGCGGCCTCGAGGACATTCGGCGATCGTTCGGACACCCGAGCTGGTTCGATATCCCGAGCCGCGAAATCGGCTTCGTCACGCGGGACGTTCACCGCTATCGGCAGGACGTCGACGAAGCGGAAGGCCGGGGCACGGACGCGTTGCCGGCAGCGAAACACGTGCCGGAGAAGGTGTTGTCCGTCGCCAGGTGAAGCGTGGCGACGCCCTCCGTGAACAGGAAAGTGCGAGCCTCAAGGAGAGCATCATGATGTCGCATGAAATGATTGCGCGGTACGGCACGTTGGTCGTATTCCTGAATGTGCTCGGGTCTTCGCTCGGCCTGCCTCTGCCCGCGATACCGACGTTGATCACGGTCGGGGCTGGCATTGCGCTCGTCACGCATGTTGCGTCGTCGACGTTGCTGCATTTCTCGACGATACTGGGCGCCGCCGTGATCGGCGGCTTTCTCGGCGACCTGGTCTGGTTTCAGGGCGGCAAGCGGTACGGCAAGCGCACGCTTCATACCGTCTGCAAGCTGTCGCAGTCGCGCGAAGCGTGCGTCAGGACGACCGAGCGCTTTTTCGGGCGCTGGGGCGTTCGCGTGCTCATCGTTGCGCGGTTCGTTCCCGGCCTGTCGCTCGTTGCCGTTCCGCTATGCGGTGCGATGGCCGTCAGGTTGCGCTCGTTCGTGTTGCACGATTGTGCGGGCATCGCACTGTGGGCGTCGATCGGACTGGCGATCGGCACGCTATTCGCTTCGCAGATCGACGTGATCTTCGCGTTTGTCGCCCGTCTTGGCTGGCGTGCGCTCATCTTCGTCGGCATGGTTCCGGTGCTGTATGTCCTGTACCGCTACTGCCGCAGACTCATGTTGGCCAACGCGCTCGGCAAGGCACGGATCAGCGCTGGCGAATTGCATGCATTGCTCGCGAACAATCCGCGGCCGGTCGTGATCGATATTCGCTCCGCCGAGCGAAGGACGCTCGATCCATTCGTCATTCCGGGCGCGGTGATCGCAGATGAACGAAAGACCCGGCAGATCATGGCGCGCCATGGAACGAACCGGACACTCGTCATCTATTGTGCGTGCCCGAACGAAGTGTCCGCGGTGTCGGTGGCCAGGCAATTGCGGCTGTCAGGCATCAAGCTGGCGTTGCCGCTCGCAGGCGGCATCGATGCATGGCGCGCCGCGGGCTTCGACGTCGAGCCGATGATCGCGATGAGCGATGCGGCGGTTGGTTGACATGTGTCTGGATCTGATCTCTCGGTCAGTATCAGATCAGGATTGAGATTGCTTGGATGTCGTCTCATCAAGGGCGGTGATCGACCCCTTGCGGCCCTTCGCACCGTCGTGTACCAAACGACGACCTCTAGGCTACGACGGCCATTCACGCGGACAGCGGCGCTGCGAAGGCCGCGGGGTCCTCAATCGCTCACTCAAACGCTCGCTAGCGCCTCGATGGTCACATCCAGAAGGGCGCGCAGTCGCGCGACGCGGCGCAGATCACGGTGGTAGCCAAGCCAGACATCGCGTCCCGGCGGCGCTTCGCCCAGATCGATCCGACTAAGTCCCGGCGTCGCATCGCCAAGCGGGCAAGGCAGCACGGCGAAGCCACCTCCTTCAGCACACATGCGCGCCTGGACGCCACGATTGTTGCTGCCGAACATGATCTTCGCCTTGGGCAGCATTCGCTTGACCCACTCGACGTCGGGCAGCGAGCCGAACGCGCTGTCCATGCTGATCAGCCTGATGCCGTCCCCCTGCCCGCACGGCGGCGGGACCAGATCGACATGTCCATACAACGCGTAGTCAAGGTGCATTAATTTGCGCTGGATGACGTCAGGTTCGTCAAAGGGCGTGATGCGGAACGCCAGATCCGCTTCGCGCCGCGCGAGGTTGTAGAGGCGCGAATCCGTGACAAGCTCCAGCGAGATACCCGGGTGATTCGCCAGAAAGCGCGCGAACACCGGCGTGAGTACGTGGATGCCGAACCAGTCCGACGACGAGACACGCAGCAGACCGGTCAGCTGCGTCTCTTTGCCCGTCAGGGCGCGCGTGAAGCCAAGCGCTTCCTCCTCCATTCTCTCGGCATGGGCCAACACGGCCGCGCCGTCATCCGTCAGGACGAAACCATCGCTGGTGCGCTGAAACAGCGTGTGTCCAAGGGCTTCCTCGAGCGCGCGCAACCTGCGGCCCATGGTTGGCTGGGTTAGCCCAACGCGCTTCGCAGCCGCCCCCAGCGTGCCGCTGCGGGCAATCGCCAAAAAAATCCGGACATCGCTCCATTCCAACCCCGAATCATTCATTTTTGTTTGGCTACCGTTAAAAGATGTTTATTTACATGCCTTATCGCATGACCCATTATGAACCCGTCAACGTGTTGGTTCCACCGAAAAGGAAATGATCATGAACATGCAGGCGCTCGTCCTCAATCGCTACAACGGCCCGCTCGAATTGACTGAAATCTCGATGCCTCAGCCTGCGCATGGCCAGGTACGGGTGCGTATTGCGGCAAGCGGCCTCAATCCGCTCGACACCAAGATACGCGCCGGCAGCGCAGCGCACGCAAAGCATCCGCTGCCGCTGGTGTTGGGCATCGATATGGCTGGCGTAGTCGATGCCGTTGGCCCCGGCGTCACCGCGTTCAAAGTCGGCGACGAGGTGTACGGGATGACGGGCGGCGTCGGCGGGATTCAAGGCTCGCTGGCCCAGTACGCGGCAGTCGACGCCGACTTGCTCGCGATCAAGCCAGCCAACCTCTCGATGCGAGAAGCCGCGGCACTGCCCCTCGCATTTATCACGTCGTATTCCGGCATCGTCGACCGGGCGCATTTGCAGGCCGAGCAAACCGTGCTGGTTCAGGGAGGCGCAGGCGGCGTCGGACATGTCTCGGTACAATTGGCGCGCGCGCTCGGCGCCCAGGTCTTCGCAACCGCGAGTTCGCGCGACCACGATCTCGTCGCACGCCTGGGCGCTACGCCAATCGACTATCGGGCGCAGTCCGTCGACCAATACGTCGAATCATTGACGCAGGGCGCAGGCTTTGACCTGGTGGTAGACAACGTTGGGGGCCCAACACTCGATGCTTCGTTTGCCGCCGTCAAGCATTTTGGTCATGTGGTCAGCGCGCTGGGTTGGGGTACGCATGCGCTCGCTCCGCTGTCGTTTCGCGAAGCGACATATTCAGGCGTGTTCACCCTTTATCCGCTCCTGACGGGCAAGCATCGCGCGCACCACGGAGAGATGCTGCGCGAAGCCACACGGCTGACGGAAGCCGGCAAGCTCACGCCGAATCTCGATCCTCGCCGGTTCGATCTGGGGTCCGCGGAACTCGCCTATGACGCGATAACGGACGCCACCGCACGCGGAAAAATCGTAGTGGACATCACGTGAGATGCACCTTGACGAAGGAGCCTTGCTCGCTGCCGATGCCCGACTGCATGAAGTTTCCGACGAGTGCGGGCGGCCTTCGATCTGTGCAGTACAAAAGAGCCGCTATCCGATTGAACTTGACGTTCGAGTGTCCATGTCAGCGCTCAAGCGGATGGCTATAACTGGCCGAACTCGGCCGGCCACCGCCCAGCGACGCGCGACCGGCGAGATCGACCCGAAGCGAACGGTCGAGGCACTCGATACCGGACTACGAATCCACCGCGGTGCGTCTCACGCAAGACACATGTCTGTCGTTCGACCACGGAATCCCTCGCGAGCACTACGACGCTGCCGGCAACGTCTTCGCGGCTGCTTGCAGGATCTTTGCCAATGCTTCCGGATTTCCGAGTCGGGCCGTTGGACCTGCAACGGATATCGCTCCGCGAACCTGTTCTCCGCTCACCACCGGCACCGCAACGCACGTCAGACCGGCAATCAGCTCTTCAGCATCCAGCGCGTATCCTTGCTTGCGGATTTGCGCCAGTTCTGCCTCAAGCTGCTCTTTGCCAACGATCGTATTGGGCGTGAATCGTTCTAGTCCCTGATCGCAAATTCGCGGAAGCAGCTTCGCTTCTGTCGAAGCAAGCAGGACCTTGCCCACGCCGGTCGCATGTAACGGTCCGCGCCAGCCGATCTGGGAAAACATGCGAATAGGATGGGGAGAATCGACTTTCGCAAGGTAGACGACGCGATCGCCGTCGAGCACGGCGAAGTGAGCCGTTTCCCCCGTTTCATTCACCAGGCGATGCAATAGCGGCGTCACTTGCTCGGCCAAAGCTGCCTGTGCGTTTGCACTAGCGCCCCGAAACAGCCCAGTCAGACGAAAACTCAGACGATAAGTCTTGTCATCTTGAATGACCCACTCCCGCTGGGCCAACGTCTTGAGCAGCCGATAAACCGTCGCCCGCGGCAGGTCAAGAGACTGCGCCATCTGACTGACGCCAAGAACGCTCTCCGAACCGGCCATCAATTCGACGAGACGGATGGCATGGTCAACGCTGTTGACTGTCACGATCTCTCCCATCACCTCTCTCCTCAACAGTAGATGCAAAAGGACACGCGGCACTTGCCCAAGATCGGACAAGCGCGTAGCATGTTCATTACTGATTCTATCATGTTCACTATTGATACACAAGGAGGCAGCAATGAGTGAGTCGAGCACGCAGGCGCCGTGGATCGCTTCCGTCATCCAGGGAACGCCCATTCCTTTTGACCAACGTCGAACCTTGGCAAAGGTCGACGATCTGGTTGCTTCTGCTGTATCCCGAAGCGCCAGGCTGGTCGTTTTCCCGGAAGCGTTCGTGGGCGGTTATCCCAAAGGGCATGCGTTTGGATCGTACGTCGGCGGACGCAGCGACGAAGGCAGGGACGCCTATCGCGAGTATTGGGAAGCGGCGATCGACGTACCGGGGCCGTGCGTGGACGAACTTGCCGCAATTGCCGCGCGTCACGGCGTTCATATGGTGATCGGCGTGATTGAACGCGACGCGGGAACGCTCTATTGCTGTGTTCTTTTCTTCGGTCCGACCGGGGAATTCCTCGGCAAACACCGCAAGCTGATGCCGACTGGTTCAGAGCGTCTTATCTGGGGGTATGGCGATGGCTCGACGATGCCCGTACTGGACACCGCACTTGGCAAACTCGGCGCCGTGATCTGCTGGGAGAACTACATGCCGATGATGCGCACCGCCATGTATGCCAAGGGCATTCAGCTCTACTGCGCCCCGACGGCCGATTCCAGGCCGAGCTGGGTCGCGTCGATGCAACACATTGCTGTCGAGGGCCGATGCTATGTCCTTGCCAGCAATCAGTTTCTTCGGCGCGGCGATTTCCCCGACACTTACACAAGTCTGTTCGGGGACGATCCCGAAACGGTGGTTCAGGCTGGGGGAAGCTGCATCGTCGATCCGTTCGGACAAATTCTGGCAGGTCCCGCGTTCGGCGAAGAAACCATTCTCACAGCGGAAATTGACCTGCGAAACATTGCACGCGGCAAGTTTGATTTCGACGTGACAGGCCACTACAGCCGCCCGGACATTTTTCGTCTGACGGTTGACGAGCGTCACCAGGCGCCGGTGACCGTCATCCCTTCGACGCGCGAACCGGAAGCCCATTGAGAGGATCGACCCAAATGATCACGCATGAAGACATCCGCCTGGCCGCGCAGCGTATCGCCCCGTACATTCGTACGACGCCCGTCATCCGGCTGGAGGACAGTTGGTTCGACGTTGCCGGCGACACGTTCCTGAAGCTCGAATCGCTGCAGGTCACCGGCTCGTTCAAGCCACGTGGCGCTTTTAATCGTCTGCTGAGCGAACCTATTCCTCCCGCGGGCGTCATCGCGGCGTCCGGTGGAAACCACGGCATCGCCGTCGCCTACGCAGCGCAAAAGCTCGGCGCCCGTGCGGAGATCTATGTGCCGCGCCTTGCGACTGCGCTCAAGCGCAAGATGCTGACGGATCTCGGTGCGCAGGTCGTTGTAGCAGGAGATACCTATGTCGAGGCACTCGCGGCCAGCGAAGCGCGCGCCGCTGAAACGGGCGCGCTGAACGTGCACGCGTTCGACCATCCCGCAACGGTAGCTGGGCAAGGAACCATTGCGATGGAACTCGAAGCGCAGCTACCGGACATCGACACCGTGCTGGTTTCCGTTGGCGGTGGTGGCTTTATTGGCGGTATCGCAGCGTGGTTTTCCGGACGGGTAAAGGTCGTCGCTGTCGAACCGGAGCAATGTCCGACATTGAATCGCGCGTTGCAGGCTCGAACGCCTGTCGATGTCGAGACTGGGGGCATCGCCGCGGATTCTCTCGGGTGCAGGCGTATCGGCAACGTGCCTTTTTCCGTTCTTCTTCCGACCGTGAGCGACTCCGTGCTGGTGTCGGACGAGCAGATCCGCGATGCTCAGAGGGTTCTGTGGGAAAAGCTCAGGATCGCCTCGGAACCCGGAGGCGCGACCGCTTTCGCGGCGCTGGTTTCGGGCGCCTATGTTATCTCGCCCGGTGAGAAAATCGCCGTGATCATCTGCGGAGGCAACGCCGATCCAGCGTCGTTCGCATAAAGGGCATCCAGACGACATCGGCTTTAGCGATTTGCCGAGGGCGGCGGGCGGAGAGCCGCCATGCTCCGTGAGAAAGGGCCGTTGATCCGCGGTCAATTGAAAATCATCCAGCCGGCCTCCCGCCGTGGCGGAGGCTGTGGCGGCTGCCGGACACAGCGCATCGGCTTGACGGGCGCAGTACCGAGCCCGATCAACCTTTCGATCGTGGTACGCCGGAAACAACGCCTGCGGACGTGCTCGCAGCGGTGCGAGAAGCGTCCGCCGACCTCACCAAGATCGATTCAAAATCAAACGGAAATGGCATGTCTACGACGATCGCCCGCTCGACGCGCGCTGCAATGCTCGCGTACCCGAATTTCACGGCATTGGATCTGATCGGCCCGCATCAGATTCTTGCCAGTCTCCCCGGCCTGCATGTCGACGTGGTCGCCAAAACGACCAACCCCGTCGTGACCGACCGACAGATTACGATCACACCGGTGAAGTCCTTTTCGGAGTGCGAAGCTGACTACGACATCCTCCTCGTGCCGGGCGGCATCAGCACGCATTTGATGGTCGAAGACGCCGAGACACTCGCATTCCTGGCGAGGATTGGCGAAAAGGCGGCCTATGTTACCAGCGTGTGTACGGGATCGTTAATCCTCGCTGCCGCGGGGTTGCTCAAGGGCTATCGCGCAACGTCGCATTGGGCCTATCGCGAAATCCTGGCCGACTACGGGGCGATTCCGGACAAGGCGCGGTTCGTGGTAGACCGCAATCGCGTGACCGGCGGCGGCGTGACCGCCGGGGTCGATTTCGGCCTACATCTTGCAGCGATCCTGCGGGGGAGTGACGTTGCCAGGATGATTCAACTCGTCTTCGAGTATGACCCGAAGCCGCCATTCGATGCGGGCGATCCGGAAAGGGCTGCCCCGGACGTTCTCGACGCCGCAGTCATCCGCCTCGAACCGCTCGTGGCCCCCGTCCGTGAGGCGGCCCGGAGGTTTGCCGCTCGAAATCAGTGAACGCCTATAACGCGGATCAGCTCAAGCGAACGTCCACGCAAGACACTAAACTTCGATACACCGGCTGAACGATTCCATCAAGCTGTTGCATCGACCGGTGGAATCCGCCGCCGAACCGAGTCAGACGATCTGACGCAGTCTGCTTCGACGCGCCCTCGCTCAATGCGCGCCGCCGGCCATGCCACCACCGCCCTTCCCCGGTTTGGTAAGCCAGACCAGCGGAACGATCACGATGAAGATGATCGACGACACCCAGAAGATATCGTTCAGCGCGAGCATCGCGGCCTGCGCATTGAGCGTACGTTCGAAAAATGCGGTGGCCTGATCCACGCCGCCGCCGAGCGTCGCGTGGAGCTGCGCGATGGCGCCCGTATAGGCGGGGTTGTTCACGCTCGATTGCTCCGCGAGCCGGGCATGATGAAGGATCGTCCGGTCGTTCCACCCCGTCGCGATCAACGACGTGCCGACACCGCCCGCGAACACGCGCACGAAATTGGACAGGCCGGCGGCCGCCGGAATCCGTTCGGGCGGCAAACCCGACAGAATGATGGCGGTCAGCGGCGTAAAGAACAGCGCCATCGGAATACCTTGCAACAGGGTCGGCAGTACCAGCGTATAGGGGTCGACGCTCGTCGTGTAATGCGAGCGCATGAAGAACACGCCCGCGAAACCGAGGAAGGCCAGCGTCGCGAGCACCCGTGCATCGGACTTCGGCATGATCTTCGCCATCATCGGCGCCAGCAGCACGGCGAAGATCCCGAGCGGCGCCGTGACGAGCCCGGCGTCCACCGATCGATAGCCGAGATAGCCCTGAATCCATTGCGGCAGGATCACGAGGTTCGAGAAGAACACCGCGTATGCAACCGAGATCGCGATCGTGCCGCCACGGAAATTGCGCACCGCGAAAAGCCGGATGTCGACGATCGGGTTCCGCTCCGTGAACTCCCAGATGAGGAAGAACAGGAAACTGATGGCGGCGACGACCGCAAGCGTGCAGATCACCGGCGAACTGAACCAGTCGAGGTCCTTGCCCTTGTCGAGCATGATCTGCAGCGTCGCGACCCACACGATGAGCGACATCAGGCCGACCTTGTCGATCGGAAGCTTGCGCACCTGCGTCTCGCGGTCGCGATAGATCATCCACGTGACGCCGGCCGCGAACAGGCCGACGGGAATGTTGATGTAGAAGATCCACGACCAGCTGTAGCTGTCGGTGATCCAGCCGCCAAGCGCGGGGCCGGCGATCGGACCGACCGTCGCGGTCATCGACCATAGCGCGAGCGCGGTCGAGCTTTTCTCCTTCGGATACGAACCCAGCAGGATCGCTTGCGACAGCGGAATCAGCGGCCCCGCGACGACGCCCTGCAAGACGCGCGCGGCGAGCAGCACGAGCAGGTTCGGCGCGACGCCGCACAACCACGACGAGAACACGAACAGCACGATCGCGGCCACGAACAACCTGATCTGCCCGACGCGCTGCGTCAGCCAGCCCGTCAACGGAATCGCGACGGCATTGGCCGCCGAGAACAGCGTGATGACCCACGTGCCTTCGTCGACGGAGACGCCGAGGTTGCCCGAGATGGTCGGAATCGCGACGTTGGCGATCGACGAATCGAGCACGTTCATGAACGTCGCGAGCGCGACGGCGAGGGTCGCCAGGACCAGCTTTCCGCCCGTCAGCGGCGGCGGTGCAGGTTGCGTCGAGGAATGCATTTTGTTTCCACTCTGAAGTTTCGACCGCGCCGGCGTATCGATCCGGCCGGTCAGGCGATTGGATCGACCGGAACGCGACCGTCACGCGCACCGGGTCGACGGTTCAGCTTGCGCGCGGCGTCGTGTCCTGCGTGTCGCGGGTGTCGCGCGTGTCTCGTGTGTCGTGCCTGGCGGAAGCCGTCGGCGATCCGGCGGGCCCCACCGCCCCCGCATGCTCGATGACGACGTTGCGCGCGATGATCTTCTCGATCTCGGCATCCGCCTGTGCGCCGTACTCGGCAAACACGTCCGTGCGATACGACGTGTTCATTGCCGCGCCGAGCTGTGGGCCGGTGTCGTCGCGCGTATCCACGTCGACATCCATCGACAGTCCGATACGCAGCGGATGCGCGTCGAGCTCCTTCCGGTCGAGCTGGATACGCGCGGGCAGACGCTGCACGATCTTGATCCAGTTGCCCGTCGCGTTCTGCGCGGGCAAGCTCGCGAATGCGCTGCCCGTGCCTGCTGAAAAGCCGACGACGCGGCCGTGGTACCTGACCTTGCCACCGTACACGTCGGCCGTCAGCGTGACGGGCTGACCGATGCGCATGTTGCGCAACTGGCCTTCCTTGAAGTTCGCGTCGACCCACACGCCGTCGAGCGGCACGATTGCCATCAACGGCGTGCCGGGCGACACGCGCTGGCCGACCTGAACCGAACGCTTCGCGACATAGCCCGTGACGGGCGCGGGCAGCACGTTGCGCGCGTAGGCCAGATACGCATCGCGCACTTTCGACGCGGCCGCTTGCACATTCGGGTGCTGGTCGATCGTCGTGCGGGCGGTCAATGCGCGGTTGGCCTCCGCCTGCTGACGCGCGGCGTCGAGCGCGGCCCGCGCGGCCGCCACGGTGTCGCGCGCGTGCGCGATGTCCTCGGCCGACACGGCGCCCGTATCGGCAACGGCCTGGCGGCGGCGCAGATCGTCCTGCGCGCGGGCGAGATCGGACTGCTTCTGCGCGACGTTCGCGGCATACAGATCGTTGTTCACGTACAGGCTGCTCACCTGCCGCACGGTCTGCCCCAGCGCCGCTTCGGCGTTGCCGAGCGCGACTTTCGCATCGGCGGCGTCGAGCGTGACGACCGGGTCGCCCGCCTTCACGATCTGCGTGTCGTCGGCATTCACCGCCACGACGGTGCCGGCCACCTGCGGCGTCAGTTGCACGAGATTGCCGCTGACGTAAGCGTCGTCGGTCGATTCGTGGTAGCGCGCATACGTCAGGTAGTACGCGCCATACGCGACCGACGACGCGACGACCGCCACGCCGAGCAGCGCCAGCAACAGCCTGCGCCGTCGCGTGGCGGCTTCGCTTGCGACATCGTCGCCTCCCGACGGCGACGGATCATGATTCACGCGTGCGGATTCGACCGGCTTGCGAACCGGCGGGTTGATTTCGCTCATTTCGATTCTCCTGGCAGATTCGATGGATCGCCGCTCAACGCGCGGCGACGGCAGGCGCGGCCGACACGGGAACATCGGCACGTGCCGCGGCCCCCGAGTCTGCGAACGACGTGTCGACGAAGCCGCCACCCAGCGCGGACGCCAGCGCGATCTGGCGATCACGACGGTCCATGCGCAGATTCGCGACGCCCTGATCGGCGGAAAGCGCGTTGACGTCGGCGTTCAACACGGTCAGTTGATTCGTGAGACCGGCCTTGTACTGAGTCAGCGCCAGCGCGGCCGCCTTCAGCGCGGCTTGCTGCGCGGTCTGCGCATCGACGAGTTGCGCGTCCGTCGAACGCACGTCGGCAATTTGCGTCGCGACTTCGCTCAACGCAGTCACGAGCGCCTGGTTATAGGCCGCGACGGCGTTGTCGAAGTCCGCGTAGCGTCCCTTCAGTTGCGCGCGGAGTGCGCCGGCATCGAAGATCGGCAGGTGGATCGCCGGGCCGATCGACGCGGTGCGGCTCGCCGCCGTCAGGAAGCGCCCGAAGCCGAACGCATCGAGCCCGATCGCGGCGCTCAGGTTGATGTCGGGATAGAACTCGGCCTTGGCTTCCTTCACGTCGTGCGCGAGCGCATCGACACGCCACCGGGCAGCCACGATGTCCGGGCGCCGGCTCACGAGATCGGCTGGCAGATTGTCGGGCAGTCGAACCTCGTTGCCGATGCCGAGCATCGGGCGCGCGATCCGCAGGCCGCGATCGGGGCCCGCGCCGAGCAGTGCGGCGATCTGATAGCGCGTTGCCAGAATCCGGCCGTCGAGCGATTTCAGTGACGCGCGGGTCGTCGCGAGGTTCGCGCGAGCGGTCTCGCGCTCGACCTGCGTGTCGAGCCCTGTCGCGATGCGGCCCGCGGCGATGCGGTCGATCTTCTCGCGCCTGTCGATCTCCTGTTGCGCGATGTCACGCAGCAGGTACAGACGGGCAAGCTCGTTGTAGGTGCGCGCGATCGACGTCGTGAGCGTCAGCCTGACCGTCTCCGCGTCGGCGCGGCTCGCCTGAAGCGTCGACACCGACGCCTTCAGCGCCTCGCGCTTCTTGCCCCAGAGGTCGAGTTCGTACGACGCGCCGAGGATGCCGCGATTCTCCGTCTGCCACGAACCGCCATACGGTGGCGGCACGAGCGCCGTTCCGGAAAATTGCTGGCGTGTGAGCGCATAGCTGGCGTCGATGCGCGGCATCGTCCCGGCTCGCGCGGATTCGCTGAAGGCCTGCGCGGCCGCTACGCGCGCACGCGCCTGAGCGAGCGTCGGGCTGCCTTTGAGCGCCTCGTCGATCAACGACTTCAGTTGGCCATCGCCGAACTGATCGGCCCAATCCGCGGTGGGCCAATGCCCCTGCTCGAACGGAAGGCTCTGTTGCGTCGCGTACTGCCGCGGCTCGGTCATCGCCGCATCGCCGTGAATGCCGGCGTAATTCACACATGCCGACAACCCGGCCGCGACGATCGCCGGCACCCCCGCCTTGAACACGCGCGACGTGTGTCGCCCGGCGATTGAAAATAGGTTCATTGGTCGTCTCGTCACGTAGTAGGCCACGAAAGCCATTTGCAGAAAAATCGCCATTCGGGTTCGCTCCGGTATCCGCGCAGGCGCGACGAGTCCCGGGGGCATTTCATCTCGGCAACGCGACCTCATGCATGCACGAGACGCCATTACCTCGTTCGCGAGCGCGAACAGTGTCCTGATGCCCATCCACGGATTCCTCAAGCCGCGGCGTACCTGCTCACTGCGTCCGACACCCCGCACGCACCAGGAGCAGAAGTGTTCGCAGTTGTTCGTCAGAAGCTGGTATCGGTCTTCACCAAGGCGCGACCTGGCCCGCTCGACGACGGTCATTCCGGTATAGGCGGCACCCGGTTCCGGCTGAACGCGGATTCCCTTGTTCGCCGCGAAGCAACCCAACGAAACGCATTCCACCGGGCACCGCCTCGCGGAGCGATGAAAGCCGCCATAGTGGATAACCAGGCCGTTTCCCGCGTAGATTCCGTGGTGCGCATACCCATCGCGTTCACTGACGAGATGCGCGCCCGCCTCGATGCGCGGATCATTCCGGATCGGCGCCGGCGAAGGCGACAGCCACTCGATATCCAACGTTTCCATCGCAGGCCTCCGATTTCGTATGGGCGTCGCCTGTCGCGTCGCCGCCCGAAACACCGGGAACGGTTGCCGTTGCATTCGCAACGTTTCATGGGCGACGGAGCATCGCGATCCAGCACGCGTGTAACTGGCACGCTCGAAATCGATGGCTCGTCAGCGACGCCGATCGCGTCCATTGCCGTACCGTCATGCTAGGAGCCGAAGCCATCCGAAGGTAGACCTGTATCGGGACACTTTCCCGTTCCTCGTTGGCACCAATCCGCTCCCGTCACGGCGATGCACCCGATCGCCAGCCTCTCGCCTCATTGGTGCGGAGTGGGCAACACCATGCATCCCGGCGCGATCTGGTACGGCGACTCGTCTTTGCCTAGCATGCAAGAGCGTTTGGCTCATCGTTCGGATGGAAGTCATGGGGATCGACTTGCAGACACGACCTGCACCATTGCGCGAATTCGCTTCGAGAAACAACGCATCGCCCCGATACGCAAGATTCGAGGTGCTCGCGTTGGCCAGTACAAACAACCGGGAGGCATATGGAGAACGAGAGGTTGCAACCTCCGCCGCTGACACTGCTCGACAAATACCGCGGGCGGAAATTCGCCGTGCTCTATACGACCACGGTCACGGTCTCGGGTGGTGAATCCGGGCACGGCCGTGCATCAGGCGTCGCGAGATCCGACGACGGTTGTCTCGTCCTTGATTTGCGGTTGCCCGCCGAACTGGGCGGTCCGGGCGGTGGCACCAATCCCGAACAGCTTTTCGCAGCCGGCTATGCCGCCTGCTTCCACGGTGCGCTGAGCCTTCTGGCGCAGCGCGAACGGATCGACATCCGGGAAACAACCGTGGCCGTCGAAGTGTCGTTTGGTCGTGATCCGGTGGATGGCGGATATGCGCTGACCGCCAACATCACCCTCCGCATGCCGGGCGTGGACCCGCAGGTCGCGGAACGTCTGGCCCGCGACACGGAGCGCCTGTGCCCCTATACGAAGATGGCGCGGCAGGGGATCTGCAGTGTCGTCGTCGTGTCGCCATGACTGAACTTCGGCGGCGTGCGGTCACGCCGATACCCTTCACCCGTGATTGGTGCCGAAGGGGCAACAGAGTGCGCACGTCCCCGGCACTACTGGCCCGCGAGACCCGCGATTACGATGATTGTCAGGCCGGTCGTGCGATGCATCGCCATGCGCAGCGCCGGTAGTACCGCTTCCACACATCAGGAGAACGGATCATGACGCAACGTATCAACTACTTTCAGCAATCGCCGGAACTGACCAGGAAACTCGTCGAGCTCGACGGGTTGTTTCAAAAGACAACGATCGAGGTGCCGGTTCGCGAGCTCGTCGAGATTCGGGCGTCACAGCTCAACGGCTGCGCGTTCTGTGTCGACATGCACATCAAGAATGCCAGGATCCACGGCGAGCGCGAACTGCGCCTGCATCACGTCGCGATCTGGCGCGAGTCGCCGCTGTTTTCGCCGCGCGAGCGCGCCGCGCTGGAATGGACCGAAGCACTGACGCAGCTCTCGCCGCACGGCGTGCCGGACGATCTCTACGAACGCGTGCGGGCCCACTATTCGGAGCAGGAGCTGTCGGATCTCACCGTCCTCGTCGGTGCGATCAACAGCTGGAACCGGTTGAATGTCGCGTTCCGCATCGTGCCCGGCTCGTTCGACAAGATGTTCGGGCTCGACAAGGCCAACCTGGAGTAACGTCATGAAACGCATCATGCTCGCTCTCGCGCCGCTTGCACTGTCGCTGCTGATGCCCGTTCAGCCGGCCGCCGCCGCACCGCAAGCCAAGGTGACACAGCTGACCACGGAGCCGTTGCCCGAGTATCCGGGCAAGGAAGTCGAGATGATCGTCGTGGATTATCCGCCCGGCAGCGTCGATCCCGTCCATCGTCACGACGCGCAGGCATTCGTCTATGTGCTCGACGGCAGCATCGTGATGGGCCTGAACGGCGGCAAGGAGGTCACGCTCCACGCCGGCGACACCTTCCACGAAGGGCCCGAGGACGTGCACACGGTCGGACGCAACGCCAGCAGCACGAAGCCCGCCCGATTCGTCGTGTTCCTGATCAAGAACAAGGGTGCGCCGGTCCTCACGCCCGTGAAATAGCGGCATCGTCGGCGCGGCCCGGCGATGCCGGGTCCGGCCCGGGCGTTCAACATACCGTCGGCGCACCCGCGCGTGTGCGCCGACGGGCGGAATGTCCTCGAGCGTCCCTCCCGCACTCGAGGCAGCCGGTAGTCATGATGCTGCCTCCGCGCCGGCACGCAGCTCCCGCGTGTCCGGCCCGTCGATGTCTTTCCTCATACCATCCTCTTTCGTCCGACATACCTTCGGCGTGCCCCGGCGCGCTGAGCGCGGAATCGGGAAATCGCCGGGTATACTCCCCACCAGTATCTGACCTATACTCCCCCCCAGTTTCCGCCGAGGATCGGGAGGCGCCATAAAAGGCGCAGAATTGACGCGGGTTCCTGCGCCGTTCGTGACACACGCGAAATCGCTCTCCGACATCGACGACGCACCCGATCCGATTCGTGAAGGGAAGTCGATCCGTACCGTCGTTCACTACCGAAGCACTGAAAAAGGAGCATGAACATGTCCGTCGCCATTCATCCCGCCGTCGATCGCGGCATTCAAAAGGGCGCCGCCGAGTTCGCGGGCGGTACGCTGCGCTGCCTGTGCACGCAGGATCCGGTCGAGGTTCGGGTCGATTCCCAGGTCGCCTTCAATCACGCGTGCGGCTGCACGAAGTGCTGGAAGCCGGCTGGCGCGCTGTTTTCCGTCGTGGGCGTCGTGCCGCGCGACAAGGTCACCGTGACCGCACATGGCGAGAAACTGCACGTCGTGGACGACAAGGCGTTGATCCAGCGCCATGCGTGCTCCGCCTGCGGCGCGCATCTGTTCGGACGCATCGAAAATGCCGACCATGCGTTTTACGGCCTGGATTTCATCCATACCGAACTGTCGCCGGATGCCGGCTGGGAAGGCCCCGGTTTCGCCGCGTTCGTGTCGTCGATCATCGAGAGCGGCACGCCGCCGTCGTTGATGGCGGACGTGCGCGACACGCTGCGCGGCAAGGGGCTGGAGCCCTACGATTGCCTGAGCCCGCCGCTGATGGATGCGCTGGCGACGCAGACGGCGAAAGCAAAAGGGACGTACCGGGACGCGTGAGTTCCGCCATGGCCGGCGCGCGGCGGCAGGCTGCCGCGCTTCTCTCCGACGGTCAGTAATCGTGTATCGAACCCGTCGCCGCGCGTGGCGTTCGCCGTCATCGCGCGGCTTTTCACGGGCTTTATCAAGGACGTCTCATGCGGCGATGCGTCACCGTCGGCCTGCGGCACAAGTTCCGAGCGCCGGCGACAGGGGCGTGCGATGCGCCCGACGGTTTCGCGAGCCGATTCGGTACTAGCCGAGCAGGCTCGATGCCGTCCGGACGATCTCCTCGACGAATACCTTGATCGCAGGATGATTGCGCTCGCCGCGGCGATAGGCGACGTAGATCTTGCGGCGCACTTCCGGCTTCAGCTTGACCCATGCGACACCGGCCAGCGGCCGCGCCCGCCGGAGTCCGGGAACGATCGACACCGAGCAGCCGGCAGCCACCATCGCACCGACCATCTCGAAGCCGCCGCACTTGGCGTTGATCCGTGGCTCGTAGCCCGCGCGGCGGCACAAGTTGGCGATGAAGTCGCCAAATATGCTCGACGTCGAATCGATTGCCCAGGTTTCGTGCCTCAGGTCGGCCACGCTCAGCGACGGCCTTCTGCTCAACGTATGATCGGCCGCGAGTGCCACGTACAGCACGTCCTCGGCCAGCTGCACGACACCGACGTTCTCCTGCTTGTCGCCCACGACGATGGAGAGATCGTCGATCAGCGCGATATCCGCGCGCCAGGACCGCAGCGCGGCAAGCCCGTCAATCGGCTCCATCTCTTCAAGGATGATCTCGAGGCGCGGAAAGACCCGCTGCAAGGCCTTGACCGTATCGGGCAGCACGGCCGATGCGATCGACGGAAAGGCGGCAACGCGCAACTCGCCGGCGATCTCGCGCCGCAGCACCGCCAGCTCCGAGCGGGCCTCGTCCAGCACGACCATGACCCGCTCCGCGTATCCCACCAGCGCCTGGCCTGCCGGGGTGAGCCGCACGCCCCTGCCGATGCGTTCCGTGAGCTTGACGCCGGCCTCCTCCTCGAGCTGCGTGATTTGCTGCGAGACAGCCGATGGCGTGAGGAACAGCGCTTCCGCGGCGGCGGCCATCGTGCCGCACCGCGCCAGTTCCAGCAGCGCGCGAAGACGTCCGATTTCCATGGCATTCATCCCAGGAGAAAAACCAGGCCATTCACCAAAATCGCTAATGTATTACGTCAAAAACGATAAATATACGTAAGCATATTTGCCGCCTACGATGATTTCCGAAAGGCACCGGATCACCCCCGGGGACCGCTCTCCCGCCGCCCCTAGTCATAAGGAAATCGTCATGTTGGAAGCCCGCCCGTGGGTCCCCAGGGATCCCGAAAACTACATCCAGTCGCTGGTCAGACGCTTTGCCAGCCAGAACCCGGATCAGAACGAGCGCGATCTGCTCGCCTTCGTCGAGGAAAATCGCGTGATACACGAGCGCGACTGCTTCAACCTCAACCCGGCCACCAATGCCATCAACCCGAAGGCCGAAGCGCTGCTGGCCGCCGGCGTCGGTTCACGGCCGTCGCTCGGCTATCCCGGCGACAAGTACGAAATGGGGCTGGAAGGCGTCGAGAAAATCGAGGTCCTGTGTGCCGAGCTGGTGGCGCAGGTCTTCGGCGCGCGCTATGCGGAGATCCGGGTCGCTTCGGGTGCACTGGCGAACCTTTACGCGTACATGACCGTGGCCAGGCCGGGCGACACCGTGTTCGTGCCGTCCGCCACGGTTGGCGGCCACTTCAGCCACCACGCCAACGGCGCGGCCGGGATGTATGGCGTCAAGCCTCATCTGATGGCATTCGATGCCGCTCGCTACACGGTCGATCTGAATGCGCTGCGCGAGGACGCGCTGCGCCTGCGGCCCAAGGTCATCACCCTCGGCCAGAGCCTCAACCTGTTCCCGCACCCGATCAGGGAGGTGCGCGCCATCGCGGACGAGATCGGTGCAGTGGTGCTCTATGATGCGGCGCACCTGTGCGGCGTGATCGCCGGCCATGCCTGGCAGCAGCCGCTTGCCGAAGGCGCGCATCTGATGACGATGAGCACGTACAAGAGCCTGGCCGGCGCGGCCGGCGGGTTGATCGTGACCGACGACGCCGGGCTGGCGCGGAAGCTCGACGCCATTGCCTATCCCGGCATGACGGCCAACTTCGATGCGGCCAGGTCGGCGTCGATCGCGATGACGATGCTCGATTGGCAGGCGTGCGGCCGGCCTTACGCGGCAGCGATGGCCGATACCGCCAAGGCATTGGCCGAGGCGCTCGTCGAATCGGGCTTGCCGGTGTTCGCACGCAACCGCGGCATCACGACGTCGCACCAGTTCGCGATCGAGGCGCATCGGTTCGATGGCGGTCAAGCAATGGCGAAGCTGTTGCGCAAAGCGAACATCCTGGCGTGCGGCATCGGGCTGCCGCTCCCCGAGATCGACGGCGATGTAAACGGCCTTCGGATGGGGACGCCGGAGCTCGTTCGCTGGGGCATGACCGTTCGCGACATGCCGCAACTTGCCGCCTTCATCGCCGACGTCCTGCTGGGCCGCAAGGCACCCGAGGACGTGGCGCCGGCCGTCAGCGAGTACCGCCGGCAATTTTCCGCCCTGCATTATCTGCGTTGACGATCGGGAGGCGATACAGGGCAGCCCAGGGTCGGCGCGATGCGCCGCCCGATTCGGTTCGGCATTCACGGCATTAGCTTCACTCGCTTCGGATACCGAAACACAAGACAGCTGGACGAAACATATCGTGGTTGGAGAACGGAAATGAAACGCTTGAATTCGGTCATCGCGATCGGCAGCGCCGCCATCGCTCTCGCTTCGGGCGCCGCACATGCGCAGGAAGAGGTCGTCAAACTGGGTTTTGCCGGACCACTGACGGGCCAGAACGCGAACCTGGGCAAGGACGTCGAGCGCGGCGCACGGATGGCCGTCGACGACCTGAACGCGAATCCGCCGGTGATTGGCGGCAGGAAGGTCCGGATCGCGCTGCAGGTCGAGGACGACGCGGGCGATCCGAGGCAGGCGACCCAGGTCGCCCAGCGCCTGGTCGATGCGGGGGTCAAGGGCGTCGTCGGTCATTTCAACTCGGGCGCGACGATCCCGGCCTCGAAGATCTACTACGACGCACGCATCCCGGAGATATCGCAATCGTCCACCAACCCGAAGTACACGCAGCAAGGCTTCGACACCGCCTTCCGCCTCGTCGCCAACGACGGCCAGCTCGGCTCGGTACTCGGCAAATATGCGGTGCAGAAATGGAATGCCCGGTCCGTTGCGGTCATCGACGATCGAACCGCCTATGGACAAGGTATCGCTGACGAATTCCTGAAGTCGGCGACGTCCGCCGGTGCGAAACTCGTGTCCCGCCAGTACACCACCGACAAGGCGACCGATTTTCGGGGCGTGCTGACCGCGATGAAAGGCGAGAATCCCGACGTTGTCTTCTACGGCGGGATGGACGCCCAGGGCGGCCCGATGATCAAGCAGATGCAGCAGCTCGGGATGGCCTCGAAGTTCATGGGCGGCGACGGCATCTGTACCGGCGAACTGCCCGATCTCGCGGGGGCGGCGCTCAACGGCAGACAGGTCATTTGCGCGGAAGCCGGCGGCATCACGCCTGAATATGCACCGGGGATGGAGAACTTCAGGAAGCGCTTCAAGCAGAAATACGGCCAGGACGTGGTGATCTACGCGCCGTATGCGTACGACGCGATCATGATTCTGGTCGACGCGATGAAGCGCGCCGGCTCGGCCGACCCGGCGAAGTACCTTCCGTATCTGAAGAAGACCGACTACAAGGGCGTCATCGGTGAAACGCGCTTCGACGCGAAGGGCGATCTGCAGAACGCCACGCTGACGCTCTATACGTTCAAGGACGGGAAACGCGAAAGCCTGGGCGTTCAACATTGAGATCGGGACGCCGCGAGCTCGGTGCTCGCGGTGTCCACTTCGCCTCAATGCACATGGCGCTCGTGGCGAACAGCAGCTTGCTCGCCGTCACGCCGGAATCGGCAAACGTGTCGCGGTCTCAGCTCCGCGCGGCAGGCGCCGTGTCGTGCGCGCCGGACGTCGATGCCAGCACCGCGAGCGCGCCGGCCGGCGCGAGCAGCGCCCAGAATCCGACATAGCGGAAGCCGAGCGCGCCGGCCATCGCGCCGAGCGCGAACGCGACGATCGCCGGCAACATCTTGCCGAATCGCGCGCGCGCGGCCACACGCACGCTGTCGGCCGTGCCGGCGGACAACAGGTCGACGGCATCGAGGATCGCCTGCGTCACGTTGCCCGTCATCACCGTGTTCGGCACGCCGCCGGCGCGCGGAATCACGCGCGGATGCGCGTTCTGTATGCCCATCGCGAACGTGCCGACGATGCCGGCCACCAGCACCGGCAGGCTGTCGGACTGCGTGACGGGCGTCGCCCACACGCCGGCCGCGCAGAAGCCGAGCAGCAGCACGGCCTGGACCGTATGCAGCGCACGCGCGCCCTGCCATGCCGGCCGCCCGGACAGCGACCGCGCGATCAGGCTCGCCGCGACGACGCCGAGCACGAATGCGGGAAACACGCTCAGCTTCAGCAGAATGCCCTGCCCGAACCCGGCAACGCCCGCGCCGATCAGCACGAAGTTGCCGGTCACGTGTGCGGTGAACAACCCGAACAGCGAGACGAAGCTCAGCGTATCGACGAACCCGGCGACCGCGGAAAGAATGGTGTCTTCAGATTTCAATGCGTCATTCCCGTTGGTTTCGACGTCCGACCCGGCGTTCAGGGCCTGCCGTCACCCTCCCCGCGTTGAGTATCGCCGACGATGGTGACAAGGACGAGTGCCGCGATCAAGCCCAGGTGCTCGAAAAAGCTGTTGAGCGCCATGAAATGCTCGGCGCCCGAGCGGTTCCAGAAATCATTCGCCACCCCCATCGCGACGAGCGTCAGCATGCCGAGGCTGCCGGCGCCGAGCCACGTGAAGCGGCGAAACACCACGCACAGCGAGCCGCCGATCTCGACCACGACCGCCAGTGCCG
>NZ_QTPO01000011.1 GCF_003853645.1 Burkholderia sp. Bp9143
TGAAGGTGCCGGACGTGAAGACGCTGGTCGAGAAGCTGAAGACCGAAGCCAAGGTGCTGTAAGAGGGAGCGGAAAGAGATGACGATTCTGGTGATTGCAGAACACGACAACGCGTCGATCAAGGCCGCGACGCTGAATACGGTGGCAGCGGCAGCCGAGGTTGGCAAATTCGTCGGCGGTGACATTCATGTGCTGGTCGCGGGCCACAATGCGCAAGCGGCAGCCGACGCAGCGGCAAAGATCGCAGGTGTGTCGAAGGTGCTGCTGGCCGACGCGCCGCAGCTCGAAGCGGGCCTGGCGGAAAACGTCGAAGCGACCGCGCTGAACATCGCGAAGGATTACTCGCACATCCTCGCGCCGGCTACGGCCTACGGCAAGAACATCGCGCCGCGTATTGCCGCGAAGCTGGACGTCGCGCAGATCTCGGACATCACGGCGGTCGATTCGCCCGACACGTTCGAGCGCCCGATCTACGCGGGCAACGCGATCGCGACGGTGCAGTCGAGCGATCCGATCAAGGTGATCACGGTGCGTGCGACCGGTTTCGACCCGGTTGCAGCCGAAGGCGGCAGCGCGGCGGTCGAGAAGATCGAAGCGGCAGCGGACGCCGGCAAGTCGCAGTTCGTGAGCCGTGAGGTGACGAAGCTGGATCGTCCGGAACTGACGTCCGCAAGCATCATCGTGTCAGGCGGCCGCGGTCTGGGCAGCGGCGAGAACTATACGAAGGTGCTGGAGCCGCTGGCCGACAAGCTGTCGGCAGCACTCGGTGCCTCGCGCGCGGCAGTCGATGCTGGCTACGTGCCGAACGACTACCAGGTCGGCCAGACCGGCAAGATCGTCGCGCCGCAGCTGTACATCGCGGTGGGCATCTCGGGTGCGATCCAGCACCTGGCCGGCATGAAGGATTCGAAGGTGATCGTCGCGATCAACAAGGATCCGGAAGCGCCGATCTTCAGTGTGGCCGACTACGGTTTGGTGAGCGACCTGTTCGACGCGGTGCCTGCGTTGATCGAGATCCTGTAGAACGATTTTTGCATTTTTCCGCGAATCCGGACGATGTCAGATTCCGGATTCAAACCTAGTCAGCCGCATCAAATCGTCAGCGGCGATAGCCGCATTTAATGGAGAGTATTCCTCATGATTTCCACTACCGATCCGCACATCAATCGCAAACCGCGCAATATTTCTCAGGCGGAATGGGATACGCGCGTGCAACTCGCTGCTGCATATCGTCTGGCGGCAAAGTTCGAGTTGACGGACTTGATCTATACGCATATTTCGGCGCGCGTACCGGGTACGAATGACCAGTTCCTGATCAATCCGCACGGCTGGTTCTTCGACGAGATTACGGCATCGTCGCTCGTCAAGATCGACGTGAACGGGAAACCGATTGGCGACGACCGGTTCGAAGTCAATGCGGCAGGTTTCACCATCCATAGCGCACTTCATCAGGCGCGGCACGATGTGGAGTGCGTCGTCCATCTTCATACCACGTACGGGATGGCAGTCGCGGCGATGGAGTGCGGGTTGTTGCCGCTCAACCAGATCAGCATGCAGTTCTACAATCGTGTCGCCTACCACGACTACGAGGGAATCTCGCTCGATCTCGACGAACGTCAGCGCATTGTCAAATCGATCGGGGAAAAGGACTACCTGATCCTGCGCAATCACGGGCTGCTGACGACGGGACGCTCGGTCGCAGAGGCATTCACGCGCATGTACTACTTGAACAAGGCGTGCGAGATCCAGGTGGCAACGTTGTCGGCGGGACAGAAGGTGACGATTCCTTCGCCGGAAGTATGCGAGCACGCGGCCAAGCAACACGACGATTACGCGTACCTGGATACGGTGCATCTCGATCGGGAGTGGACTGCGTTGCTGCGTCTTCTCGATCGCGACGGCGGCGGCTATCGCGTCTGAGCCCGATACGTTTCGCCGGGATCATTCAAGCAGGATGGTGCGATGCGTCGCTGCTTCTGCAGACACGTCGCACCGAATCTGACCCGGCAGCCCCGCGCCGGATCGGTGCCGGACAATCTCAATCATTTGACAGCATGATTAGGTGTGTTGGCATATCAATTTTTTGCGCTGCGCGAAGTCACGCTGACGGATCTTCGATTCCCGTTTACAGCACGATGGTACTCAGAGCGTGGCGTTGTCAAGTTGTCGAAAAGGTACGGCAGCGAACTGGTTCGCCGAGACGGTTTCGCCCATGTTCGACGCGAGGAATTGTTTGATGTCGCGATGAGCCCTGATCAGACGGGCGCGGTCGCTGGGCAACTGCAACTCGACCTTCCTGCGCAAGGCGGAAACAGCGAACCCGATTGGTGCGCGCTTGCGGCAGCCTATGAAAACGGTAAAGGTGGCTTGGGATTTGTTCTTGCGCAGAATATGTTTCTGTTGCCGGAGTATCCATGGACGATCAGCGCGCTCGCGTCTCGCCTTGCGATCAAGCCGCGTATGCTGCAAATGAGTTTGTTCCAGGAGTGCTATAGCTTCGATGCGGTATTGAGGCGATGCCGGCGGCTGAATGCGTTGCTGCAACTCGGGGGCGCGGGATGTGTCTTTGAAATTGTTGCTGGCCCCGTTTGCGCACCTGACAACATTGTCGCTCGTCACTGACCGGCGGTACGTTCGCACTAACCGAGCGGTAGCCGCGCTCTGGTGATACGGGGGGGCACCACCTGACGAATTGCTGCGGTCAGGCGGTTCGGAAAGTCTGCATTTAACTGTCGAAGCGTGACGAGGGCGTAGCGGTTAGCGCCGGCATAAACACCAACAGCCAGCTCTGAGCGATCGGCTCGCGGTATGCATGGCGGGAATCGCCAATCGTCATCCCCGGTCGGACGGGCATCGAGATTCTCGACGCCCGACCCGTTCAAGCAGCGGTATTGTTCAACCGAAGCAACCGGGGCCATTCTCCAGGATTGAAATGGTCAGAAGAAATCACGCAGTGCGAAATTACGTAAATTTTGAGCAGGAGCCGTCTCAGGCGGCGGGGCGTCAATAGTCACGATGCTCGCGGTCGCGCTCGTGTTCGTGCTCGCGCCACGGATCACGTTCACGCGGATGACGATGCATCCACGCGTCGTGCTCCCAGTAGCGATGGCCGTCCCAGTAGCGGTCGCCGTGCATGCCAATCGTGATCGACACATCCGCCGCCGGGGCCGGACGCTCTTCGTACGCGGGCTGCGGTGCAACGTAGACTTGCGCGAAGGCCGCGCTGGCCGCGACGAGTGTGCCGCCTGCCACGAGTGTCGGCAGAATTCGACGTATTGCCATTGTCATGGGTTTCATCGTGCTCTCCTCCATTAAATACCTGAAGACGAGCATGATTTGTTCCCATATGGAGCGGCAGACGCTTCGCTCGCTAGTTCAACCATGCCGCCGCGTCTCTTCGACGCCAGTGCCGATCCGGTGTCGGAACGCACAATGTCTCCGTCGCCGCAGGCTGGATACGCATGCGCTCCGAGGTACAGCGATGGAGGCGTCGTTGAGCGCTCGTGCGATTCACCGGAGGTGACCGTCGAAAGGCGCGTGGCGAATCAAGCAGTCGTCATACCGTTACCCGACGCGGCCGCGGCATTGGATGCGATGCCGCGGCCGGGAGAGGGGAACGGGCAGGTTCAGGTTCGCGGCATGGCGCAGCGTGCCATGCGTCGCGAACCAGCCTGCCCGCGGATCAGACGACCGCCGAGCGCGCGACCCGCACCGGCACCGACTTGTACGACGGCGTGCCGCTTTCCTTGTCGATGTAGTCGAGCGGCACGAGCACGTTCGCCTCCGGGTAATACGCGCCGACCGATCCTGGCGCGATGTCGTACTCGATCGCGGTGATCTTCTCGAGGCGCAGTGTGCGGCCAGACGCGGTGATCGTCTCGATGTCGACGAGGTCGCCGTGTTCGAGCCCGTACTTCGCGAGATCGGCCGCGTTCATGAACAGCACGTCGCGACGCCCGAACACGCCGCGATAGCGGTCGTCGAGCCCGTAGATCGTCGTGTTGTACTGGTCGTGGCTGCGCAGCGTGATCAGCCGCAGCACCTGCTCGGCGCCGAGCACGTCAGCGTCTTCCTTCACGCCCTTGTAGACCGAGAACATCGCCTTGCCGGTCGGCGTGGGCCACACGCGCTCGGTCGGCGGCAGCGGCAGGCGGAAGCCGCCCGGCGTGCGGATCCGCTCGTTGAACGCCTCGAAGCCGGGCACCGTCTTGTCGATCAGGTCGCGAATGCGGTCGTAGTCGGCGATCAGGTCGAGCCACGCGACCTTGCTGGCCGGCAGCGTCGCATGGGCGATCCCCGCGACGATCGCGGGCTCCGAGCGCAACTGGTCGGACGCCGGCTTGAGCTTGCCGGCCGACGCGTGGACCATCGACATCGAATCCTCGACGGTGATCGACTGCCGGCCGCTCGCCTGCATGTCGAGCTCGGTGCGGCCGAGCACGGGCAGGATATAGGTTTCCTTCGCCACCAGCAGATGCGAGCGGTTCAGCTTCGTGCCGAGATGCACGCTGAGGTCGAGCTTCGCCATCGCGGGGAACGACAGTTCGGGATCGGGCAGCGCGACCGCGAAGTTGCCGCCGAGGCACAGCAGCGCCCTGGCCTGGCCGTCGACCATCGCCTGCATCGCCTGCACGGCGTCGTGCCCGTGATGCGCGGGCGGCTTGAAGCCGCATACGTCCTCGATCTTCTGCAGGAACTCGGCCGACGGCTTCTCGGTGATGCCGACCGTGCGGTTGCCCTGCACGTTCGAGTGGCCGCGCAGCGGGCACACGCCCGCGCCGGGCTTGCCGAAGTTGCCGCGCATCAGCAGCAGGTCGGCGATCAGGCGCACGGTCGCGGTGCCCTTGTTGTGCTGCGTGACGCCCATCCCGTACGTGACGATCGTCGCGTTCGACTTCGCATAGGCGAGCGCGACCTGCTCGAGCTGCGCCTGGCTCAGGCCGCTCGCGCGCTCGATGTCGTCCCACGACGTGGCCTGCAGGTCGGTGGAGAACGCGTCGAAGCCGTTGGTGTGCTGCGCGATGAAGTCGCGGTCGAGCACGTCGCCGCGCTCGGCCTCGAGCTGCAGCAGTGCCTTCATGATGCCCTTCAGCGCGGCCGCGTCGCCGCCCGCGTCGACCTGGTAGTACGTCGACGCGATACGCGTCGAGCCGAACGACGCCATCTCGATCATGTCCTGCGGATCGGCAAAGCGTTCGAGCGCGCGCTCGCGCAGCGGATTGAACACGATGATCGGCACGTTGCGGCGCGAGCACTCGTGCAGCGTGCCCATCATCCGCGGGTGGTTCGTGCCCGGGTTGTGGCCGATCGAGATGATCAGCTCGCAGTGGTCGAAATCCTCCAGCGACACCGTGCCCTTGCCGATCCCGATCGATTGCGGCAGGCCGACGCTGGTCGGCTCGTGGCACATGTTCGAGCAGTCGGGGAAGTTGTTGGTGCCGAGCTCGCGCGCGAACAGTTGATACAGGTACGCGGCTTCGTTCGACGCGCGGCCCGACGTATAGAACTCGACCTGCTCGGGCGGCAGCGCGCGCAGCACCTCGCCGATGTGCGCGAACGCGTCGTCCCATTCGACCGCGCGGAACGTGTCGGTCGCGCGATCGTAGACGAGCGGATGCGTGAGCCGGCCCATGTTCTCCAACGCGTAGTCGGACATCCGCAGCAGCGACGATACCGTGTTCGCCGCGAAGAACTCGGGCGTCACGCGCTTGGTCGTCGCTTCCCACGTGACGGCCTTCGCGCCGTTCTCACAGAACTGGAACGTCGACTTGTGTTCCTTGTCGGGCCACGCGCAGCCGGGACAGTCGAAGCCGTCGGGCTGGTTGGTCCGCATCAGCACGATCGGCGCCTCGATGGTTTCCATCTGCGTGCGCACGGCCTCGGCTGTCGCGCGAAGCGCGCCCCAACCGCCGGCGGGCCCATCGTACTTCCTGATGCCTGGCACTTCGCGTCGATTTGTCATTTGAGTCTCCATGAGCCTTGTCCCGCTGCGGGCGGCTCGGGTTGCGCCGCGTCGCGGCGTGGGGCGGCGCCGTCGGGCGGACGGCGCCGGTCATGCGAGCCCGTGCGTTCGGGCCCGCCTGGTATCGGTGATTCAGGGTGCGTCCTTCTTCGCACTGGACGACTTCTTTCCGGATGCCTTCGCGACCGGCGGGGGCGTCTCGGCCTTCGCTTCGTCATCCTTTTCATCTTTCGATGCCTTCGCCGCTCGCCTTGTCGTAATCGACCTCGATGTGATCGCCGAAGGTCAGCTCGTCCGCAAGGATGTCCTTCGCGAGCTTCGTCTCGATGATCTGGCACACCTGCCGCTTCAGTTCGCGCGCGCCGAATTCCGGTTGATAGCCGGAATACCGGCCGCGTTCGACGCCGGCAACACCGGTGTTTCGCTCGGCCCGCGGCGTCACTTCGACTCCGTTCAAAATAGCGAATCGAACAATGGCCTCCAAGACACAGTTCCGCATCGGCCCGGCCGGGAATTGCACCCTCACATGCGTGCGAGCATGAGACGCAAGGAGTACAGACGAGCGCGCATGCGGGTGCGGCATGCGAGAGACGGAAACGTGGCGGCGCGCGACGCGCGCGAAGCGCGGTGCGACATCGGCGCGCAGGGCGCCGGTGGAGAGCAAACGGGACGGCGTGCGCGAAGTGAAACGCGGCTGCGCAAGCGCATGGGTGCGATGACGCGGTGCGGTGGCGTGTTCGGGCGGGTTTCGCCGGGCCCCGCGCGCACCGTAACCGGTGCGTGGCGCAGGGCCGAAGACGAAGAAGGCGGGTTGCACGGTGCCGGCCGGATATGGCGCAACCGTGGCGAACCGGTGTCAGTCGGAGAGTTTCATCGCGAGCCGATGCCGTGCGATCTGCTTCACGTCGGCTGATAGCGGCGCATTCGGCAGACCATTGGCCCAGACGGAGAACGAATCCTCGATCAGGTTGCGGGTATCGGGCGGCAGTTCGGCCAGCATCAGCGACACCACGGTGAACAATACGGCGGTGTCGCCGGCCTGGCGGCTCGCGTTCGCGTCGACGGCCTGCTTCAGGCTGTCGACCGACGCTTGCAGCGCCTGTAATGCGTCATTCGATTCGCTCATGTCACGCTCCATGCAGGAGGGTTCGGTCGGCGACGAACGTGCGGCCGGCCATGCGACCGGTGCGCGCGACACCCGGCAGGCCTCGCGCGCGGGCGGGACGTCAGGTCGCCGCGTTGGCCTGCGGCGCCACGGCCACCGATGCCTCGCTCGTCAGCATCAGGAACGTGAACGTTTCGCGCAGGTACAGGCGAACGACCTTGTCGGTATGGCTCGTGTAGCCGATCGACACGTCTTCGCCGAGGTGCAGTTCATAGTCGCCACCGCGGGTGGACAGCACGCAGCCGCCGCTGATCGCCGGCGCCCAGATGATCTCGCCGCTGACGATGCGCTTGATGTGGCCCAGCACCGGATAGCCCTGGTCGCGCGCTTCGCTGAGCGCCGTGTAGGCGTCCGAGCCGAGCACGACCGAGTACGGGCCGTCGACGCCGGCGAGCCGCAGCGCTTCGAGCGCATCGCTGATCGCGTCCGGGTACGCGCTGACGTCGGTCGGCAGCGTGAGCTTGCGGTTCGACGTGCCTTCACGGATGCCGACGATGTCGGCGGCTTGATAGCCGTCGAAGATCGCGCCGTCTTCGGCGAACGCGAGCCGTTGCGCGGCGTCCTTCGCCGGCTGCCAGTCGGCGTCGCGTGCGCCGCGCTCGACGCTGTCGATCGCATCGCGGCTCAGCTCGAACGGCACCGTCAGCTCGACGATCGTGCGGACTTCGCGCAGCCTTGCACCCACCAGCTCGCGCGGCGCGGCGACCTCGCGCAGATGCCCGGTGCCGACGGCCGACAGCTCGGGGCCGGCCGGGCCCTCGACGTCGACCACGCGGCGCCCGGCCACCGAGCGCTTGAAGGTGCGTGCCACTTCTTCCTCGATCTGCTCCCAGGCGGACGAGGCAATCGGCGCGAGTTCGCGGTGCAGGTTATTCATGGGCCTTGGCTCCTTTCAACGATCCGATGTTCAGCGAGCCGTCACGACGCGACTCGGGCGATGTGGGTGCCGGCTGCGCGGCGGCGGGGGCGTCGGCGGCCGGCACGGCGCGATCGGCGAGCGCTTCGAGCAGGTCGGCCGACGGCACGAAGAACAGCGAGCCGGTGACCGCGCGGCTGTAGTCGAGCAGCCGGTCGTAGTTGCCGGGCGGGCGGCCGACGAACATGTTCTCGAGCATCTGCTCGATCGGCGCCGGCGAGCGCGCGTAGCCGATGAAATAGGTGCCGAATTCGCCGGAGCCGGGGCGCCCGAACGGCATGTTGTCGCGCAGGATCTTCACTTCCTGGCCGTTTTCGTCGAGCGTGGTCAGCGCGCTGTGCGAGCACGACGGCTTCACGTCCGGCGCCAGCTCGATGTCGGACAGCTTGGTGCGCCCGATGATGCGCTCCTGCGTCTCGACCGCGAGCGCGTTCCAGCCGGCCATGTCATGCAGATATTTCTGCACGATCACGTAGCTGCCGCCGGCGAATTCCGAATCTTCGTCGCCGATCACCGTGAAGTCGACCGCCTCGCGGCCTTCCGGGTTCTCGGTGCCGTCGACGAAGCCGATCATCGCGCGCTGGTCGAAGTTGCGGAAGCCGTGCACCTCGTCGACGACCGTGACCGCGTCGCCGAGCGCGCCGAGCAGTTGCGTTGCGAGCTCGAAGCACAGGTCCATCGCGTCGGCGCGGATGTGCAGCAGGATGTCGCCCGGCGTCGCGACCGCCACGCGCTGGCCGGCGCCGAATTCGCGGAACGGATGCAGCGACGCGGGGCGCCGATCGCCGAACAGCGCATCCCATGCGTCGGCGCCGAAGCCGCATACGCAGGACAGGTTGCCGCCCGGCACGCGCTTGCCGACCGAGCGCACGAGCGCGGCGATGTCGCCGCACCACGCGCGGATCGTGTCGGCGCGGTCGGCGCCCGGGTTGACGGTTGCGACGAGGAAGATCGCGCTGCGCGTGATCGGGCTGTGAACGGCCTGGGAAAGCGGGGGACGGGTTTGCATCGCGGCCTGCCGGTCAGTCATGTCGGGACGGACGGGCCGCGATTGCCGCGGCGCGCGAAGACGAACGGTTGGACTGTGTCATGCGACGGTTCTCTTTGTGACATGCGGATGAAGGACGTTGCGCGGGCATCGCGCAACGGGCCGCGGCGGCGGCGGCCTGCCGCCCGGGCGCGCCAACGGGGAGGCAGACAGGGTGGCCGCGCGTTCGCCCTGCGCGTGACCCTTCCGCACCGCGTAACGTCGTCGAGCCTGCAATCTAGCAGCTTCGGCGGGTCTTTGGAACACGTATCGGCAATCTGTCATTCGAATGGATTGATCGGGGGTCGATTGTGCGTCGCGGATGTGCAGCTGTACTCCTGAAACCCGCGGCGCTGTGCTCTTGAGCGAGTGTGGCGCGTGCAGTAGATTAGGTTCGCTCCGCCCGCCGACGAGGACCATCATGATGAACCTGCTGGAAGCGATGCGTATTTATGTCGCGGTTGTCGAGCATGGCGGGGTGTCGGGCGCGGCGTCCGAACTGAAGCTCGGCGACGCGCAAGTCGGCGAGCGGCTCGACTGCCTCGAGCGGTATCTCGGCCGCCGGCTGTTGCTGGAGCGCGCGGGCGACGACGTGGCGTGTACCCATGCCGGCGTCGCGTTCCACCAGTGCTGCCGGCGGACGCTTGCCGCGATCGCGCAGGCCAGCACCGCGGCCGGTGCGTGCGCAACCGTTCCCGATGCATCCGTCGCGGGCTTCCCGCCGCCCGAAACCCTCCGCCGTGTCGACGGAACGTCGAGCGCGGCACACACGTCACTGCACCGGTCATCGCCTTGAATACGTCCACTGCTTCCGCCGATACGGCCGCCGAACGCATCCGCCGCCGCTTCGGACACTTCCTCCATGCAGCCGAGCTGGCCGGGCTGATCGTGATCGGTCTCGCGACCGCGTTCGCGATGACGCAGGAAGCGTGGAAGGTCGTGCTCGCGGGCGAGGTGTCGCTGACCGACCTGCTGCTGATGTTTCTCTATCTCGAGGTGCTCGCGATGGACGTGCGTTACCTGCGGCTCGGCCGGCTGCCGGTGCGCTTTCCGCTGTTCATCGCGATGACGTCGCTCGCGCGCGACCTGATCCTGCGCGGCGCCACCGACAGCCCCGAGCGGATGCTGATGACCACGTTCGGGATCGTGCTGCTCGCGGTGGGGGTGCTGATCCTCAGCTTCGGTCAGCATCGCTTTCCGGCGGAAGTCGACGATGTCGAGGAGGATGCGCATGCGCGGCGGTAACGTGCGACGCCGCGCATCGTGAAGCACGGATCGGCATGGGGCGCTGGCGGCGATCGCGAAGTCGCAGCCGATCGCCGCATGCATGGTGATGCCGAACTTCCAGAATCCGCTCGGTTTCCAGATGTCCGACGAGCGCAAGCGCGAACTGGTTGAATTCGCAACGAAGTCTGATATGCCCGTGATCGAGAGCGGCGTGTACAACGAACTGTATTTCGGCGAATCGCATCCCAGCGCGCTGAAGTCCTGCGACCGCAACGGGATCGTGCTGCATTGCGCATCGTTCTCGACGATGCGATGCGTTTGTACCAGCTCGCGCCGGAGCAGGGGATCACGATCGGGCCGGGCTACATGTTCTCGATCACGGACACCTACCGCAATTTCATCCGGCTGAACTACAGCAGCCCGTGGTCGCCGGAGATCGAGCGGGCGATCGTCACGGTCGGCGAGCTCGCGACGGCCTGCATGGACTGACGGCGCGGCATGTGGATTGCTTCGGTTGCAGGACACCCGCGTATGCGCATCCGGCGTGTTGCGCCGCAACGTCGATGACGTGCTACGCCGGTCGTGGAGCGCGTACAGGCCACGGTCCGTGTTTGCGTGCGCTGCGGGGCAGTCCGTACCTGTTCTTTTCAGGCAGGACGCCGATAATAAGATTGTTACCTCTCACTCCGGGAGCCACGCCATGTCCGGAAGCGACGCCGCGTCTTCACGTCCCGATCTCTCGCAGGGAATTGCACTCGACGACCTCGCCGACGGCGCGATGATCGAGGGTCAGGTCGGCGACGCAACGGTGCTGCTGGTGCGCCATGCCGACGAACTGTTCGCCGTGGGCGGGCAATGCCCGCACTACGGCGCACCGCTGGCCGAAGGGCTACTGGTCGGCGATACGATCCGCTGCCCGTGGCACCACGCGGCGTTCTGCTTGCGCACCGGCGAACTGCTGCGCGCGCCGGCCCTCGACGGCCTCACGTGCTGGCGCGTCGAGCGTCGCGACGGCCGAGCGGTCGTGCTCGATGCGCGGCCTGCCGCGTCGCCGCCCGTGTTGAACGCGGCCGGGCTGCCCGAATCGGTCGTGATCGTCGGCGGCGGCGCGGCCGCGATCGCGGCGGCCGTGACGCTGCGACAGGAAGGCTATCCGCACGCGATCACGCTGCTGAGCGCGGACAGCGAGCCGCCGTACGACCGGCCGAACCTGTCGAAGGATTATCTGGCCGGCACGGCTGAGGCCGACTGGCTGCCGCTGCGCGGTGCGTCGTTCTATACCGACCAGCGCATCGACGTGCGTTGCGGCACACGCGTCGCGCGGATCGACCCCTCGCAGCACGCGGTCGAACTCGCGGATGGCAGCCGCTTCGGCTACGGCGCGCTGCTGCTCGCCACCGGCGCCGAGCCGAACCGGCTGACCATCCCGGGCGCCGATCTGCCGCACGTGTGCGTGCTGCGCTCGCGTGCCGATTGCGATGCGCTGATCGGCAAGCTGAAGACCGCGCAGCGCTGCGTCGTGGTCGGTGCGAGCTTCATCGGCCTCGAAGCGGCCGCCGCGCTGCGCACGCGCGGGCTCGACGTGCAGGTGGTCGCGCCCGATGCACATCCGATGGCGCAGGTGCTCGGCGACGCGCTCGGCGACACGATCCGTGCACTGCACGAATCGCACGGCGTGGTGTTCCATCTCGGCGCGACGCCCACGCAGATCGCGCCGGACCGCGTGACGCTGTCGAACGGCGACGCGCTGCCGGCCGACGTGGTGGTGGTCGGCATCGGCGTGCACCCGAACGTCGCGCTCGCGCAGGACGCGGGGCTGGCCGTCGATCGCGGCGTGACGGTCGACCGTTTCCTGCAGACGAGCGCACCGGACATCTACGCGGCCGGCGATATCGCGCGCTGGCCCGATCCGTTGACGGGCGATCGCATTCGCGTCGAGCACTGGGTCGTCGCGGAGCGGCAGGGCATCGCCGCGGCGCGCAACATGCTCGGCCAGCAGCGGCCGTTCGACGCGGTGCCGTTCTTCTGGAGCCAGCACTACGACCAGACGGTCCGCTATGTCGGACATGCGGAGCAATGGGACCGCGTCGAGATCGACGGCGATTTGCGCGCGCATGACGGTTCGGTGGCGTTCTGGCGCGGCAATGCACGGCTCGCGGTCGCGACGATCGGCCGCGATCTCGACTGCCTGCGGGCGGAAGCAGCGCTCGAGAAGCAAGGCGCGCCGCACGTGTGATGGCGGGATGGTTCGGTGACGTGCCGCGGCATCGTGCGACGCGCGCACCGAAACCGGCATTCGATACGCGTTGCACCGACGGGGCCCGTCCAGGAACCTCGACTTCAGTTTCTCCATCAAGGTGTTCCTGTCGCTGACCGAAGACGCGGCCGACACCGCGCGCAGCAAGGTTGACGGCTGCGGTCGGCGTGACGATCGATTGCATCGTGTCGCCACGCGTGACGGCCGTCACACAGCAGCTGATGGAGATGATTCTCGCGGCGATCGCGATGAAGATGATCGTCGCGAACCTGAAGGTCGCGATCGCACGCATCGAAACGGCACTCGACACATCGCGCGAGCGGCCGGTGGACGATGCGCTGATCGAGCGCATCGCGCGCAAGGCTCGGCCCGGCACCGTGTCGCTCGACGTTGCCGGGACGCAGCGCGATGTCCATTCGCTGAGCGTCGCGCTCGCACCGCTCGGCGGCGAAGTCACCGACACCACGTTGTTGATCGACGATGAACGGAAACGCGTCGAAGCGATCTCGCATGCGCGAGACGGCGACGACGCAGTCGCCGACTGACGACCGCGCCGTGGCGCGCAGTTTTGGCCGATTCGGGCGAGACAAGGTGAAGAAATGACGTGGAATGCCACGCCTTCCGCGAAAAATACATACGGTCATACCGATCGCGGGAGATTGAATCTCGCAATGCGACCACCGCGGACGGATAGAATTATTCGATGAGCCGCGAATGCACGACACGCTTCTTCTATACTGCTAAGCACTTGTTGGTCCCGGCCGAACAGCCTGGCCGCTCGTTCGGGCGGTGTGCGGATGTGTCGCCGAATGCCCGGTGTCGCACCCCGCATCGCATGCCCGCGGCGGTTTCGGCCGATCCATCTGCCGGGCCGCATCCCAAGGAGCTTCGATGCCTCACGTCCTGATCGTCGAAGACGATGCCGATACACGTGCGATGCTCGCGACGCTCGCGCAGACGCAGCAGCTCGTGTGCGACACGGCTGCAACGCTCGAGGAAGCGCGCACGCTCGTCTCGACGAATACCCCCGATCTCGTGTTGTGCGATCTCGTGCTGCCGGACGGCAACGGGATGGATCTGTTCGACGCATTGCCCAAGCGCGGGCATTGCGAGATGGTGCTGACCACCGGTCACGCGAGCCTCGAAACCGCGATCGATGCATTGCGGCGCGGCGCGACCGACTACCTGGTGAAGCCGCTCAACATGCAGCGGCTGAACAGCATCTTCGCGCGCGTGCCGCGCACCACCGCATTGCATGAGGAGATCGCCGAGTTGCGTTCGGAGTTGAAGCGCCTCGGGCGCTTCGGCCGGATGCTCGGCAGCTCGCCCGCGATGCAGGCCGTCTACGATGCGATCGGCCGCGTCGCGCGGACCGAAGCGTCGGTGCTGCTTACCGGCGAATCGGGCACCGGCAAGGAGCTCGCCGCCCAGACGGTGCACGACCTGAGCCTGCGCCGGCGCGGCCCGTTCCTCGCGGTGAACTGCGGCGCGATCGCCGCGAACCTCGTCGAAAGCGAGATGTTCGGCCACGACCGCGGCAGCTTCACCGGCGCGGAGCGGCAGCACAAGGGCTTCTTCGAGCGTGCGGACGGCGGCACGCTGTTCCTCGACGAAATCACCGAGATGCCGGTCGAATCGCAGGTCAAGCTGCTGCGTGTGCTGGAAACCGGGCGGCTTACGCGGCTCGGCTCGACACGCGAGATCGACGTCGACGTGCGTATCGTCGCGGCGACCAATCGCGATCCGGAAGCTGCGATGGCCGACGGCAAGCTGCGGCCCGACCTCTATCACCGGATCAACGTGTTCCCGATTCCGCTGCCGTCGCTGAGCGAGCGCGGCGACGACATCCCGATGCTCGCCGACTCATTCCTGCAGCACTACAACGAGGAAAGCGGGCGCAACCTGCGCTTCTCGTCGGCCGCGCGCGAAGCGCTGAAGACCTACGCGTGGCCCGGCAACGTGCGTGAACTGCGCAACTTCGTGCAGCGCGCGAGTATCTTCAGCGACACCGACGTGATCGACACGCTGCCGCCGCCGATCATGGACGAGCTCTCGAACATGGTCGACGCGCACGAGGATCGCGTGACGGTGCCGTTCGGCACGCCGCTCGAGGAAGTCGATCGCAAGCTGATTCTCGGCACGATCGCGCAATGCGGCGGCGTGAAGGCGCAGGCGGCCGAAGTGCTCGACGTCAGCCTGAAGACGATCTACAACCGGCTCGCGCAACTGGAAGACGAAGCGGAAAAGCCGGACGCCTGATGCCGCGACGCATGCGGTCGGGTGGTGAGCCTCCCGGGTAAGCGGGCGAGGCAGTGGTGGCGGTCTGCGAGCATCTGCCGCGCCTGTTCCTTCACCCGGGCGGGCGGCCGCCGGTCATCCGGCAGGAGCGTGTCCGATGATTGAACGTGCATGGCCGCAGGCCGGAAATTACGCTACCGCCGTGATGCTGGTCGCGACCGCGACGGTGCTGCAAGCGCTGGCGATCCGCTTCGGCGGCGTGAATCTGCCGCTGGTCCTGTACTACCCGCTGCTCGCGGGTGCCGTATGGCTGACGTCATTTCTGTTCGGCATCGTGTCGACCGCGGTCAGCGGACTACTCGTGTGGACGCTGTTCCTGTCCGATCCTGCCTCGTATACCGAACCGCTGCCGAACCGTCTCGTGCGCCTCGGCACCTTCATGCTGGTGGGCGCGCTGGTTTGCGCGGTCGCGGCGATGCTGCGTCACGCGCGGCTCACGAACGACCTCGCTCGCCGGCGCGAGGCCGCCGCGAGGGGGCAGCTCGAAGCCGTGCTGCAGGCGCTGCCGCACGGCGTGATCGCGATCGATGCGAAGGGCCGGGTGACCTATGCGAATGCGGCCGCGGGAGAACTGGCGGGCTTCGACATTGACGACGCGGCGGGCCGGCCCGTGCGCGACGTGCTGCGCGTGTTCGATCGCGACGACCGGCCTGTGCGGACGACGCCGCTCGATCGTGCGCTCGGCGGTGCGCACGTCATGTCCGACCGCCACTGTCTGCATGACGCCGACGGCGGCGCACCGGTGCCGATCGTCGAGACCGCATCGCCGATCGCGGACGCGAACGGCAATATCGACGGCGCGGTGCTGCTGTTGCGCGATGGCGGCGCGGAGCGCGCGCTTGCCGATGCGTCGCGGCTTCAGCGCGCGGTGGTCGACGCATCGCCGGACGCGATCATCGGGATCGACAGTCATGGCGGCATCGTCAGCTGGAACCCGGCCGCGCAGCGGATCTTCGGGTATGACGAAAGTGACGCGCGCGGTCGTATGCTGGAAACGCTGATTGCAATGCGCTGGCTGCGCCACAAGCCGCTCGCCAAGTCGCTCGACGCGATGCGCGACGCGATCGGCCCGCTCGAATTGCTGTGCGTGCGACGCGACGGCCGGCGCTTTCGGGCAACCGTGTCCGCGTGTCCGGTGCGCGGCGAGGCGCGCGGTTGCGTTGCGCTGTCGCTGACGCTGCGCGAGACGGGCGCGCAGCGCCGCCGCGACCTGCGCACGCAGCGCTCGCTGCAGGGCGCGCGCGACGCACGCGACCAGGCCGATACGTCGAATCGCCTGAAGGATGAACTGCTCGCGACTGTGTCGCACGAACTGCGCACGCCGCTGAACGTAATCTATGGCTGGATCGAGGTGCTGCGCAATTCCGGCGACGACGCGCTGCAGCAGCAGGCGATCGACGCGATCGACCGCAGCGCGCGTTCGCTCACGCGCATGGTGGGCGACATCCTCGATGCGTCGTCGCTGGCCACCGGCAAACTGCAGCTCGACGCGGTGCCGGTGGACGTCGTGCGGCTCTTCGCGGATGCGACGGGCGCGTTCCGGACGGCCGCATCGTTGGCCGGCATCGCGCTCGAATTCGACTGCACCGCGCATGCCTGCGTGGTGTCGGGCGACGCGGAGCGATTGCGGCAGATGCTTTCGAATCTCGTGTCCAACGCGCTGAAATTCACGCCGGACGGCGGTACGGTGACGGTCACGCTGTCGCGCGACGCCGCGCACGCGATGCTGACCGTCGCCGATACCGGGCAAGGCATCGCGCCCGAGTTCATCCCGTACGTGTTCGACATGTTCCGCCGTGCCGACGATTCGCCCGCATCGTCGCGGCGCGGGCTCGGGCTCGGCCTGTCGATCGTGCGGCACATCGCGGAGCTGCACGGCGGCACGGTATGCGTGGAGAGCGCAGGCCGCAATCGCGGCGCGACGTTTACGGTCACGCTACCGGCCGGCTGGCAGCCGATGGGCGCGATGGCGTGGGGCGGCATGCACGCCGACGGTCGGCGCGATCCGATGATGCTCGATTCGCAGCGCATCCTGATCGTCGACGACGACGCGACCACGCGTGCGAGCCTGACCGCCGCACTGACGACGCTGGGGGCAGCCGTTGCCATCGCGTCGTCGGGCCGCGAAGCGGTCGCCGTTGCCGCCGACATGAAGCCGACTGTCGTGCTGTCCGATCTCGCGATGACTGACGGCGACGGTTTCTGGCTGCTCGACGCGTTGCGCCGCGGCGGCGCGAATGGCGGCAGCCCGCCCGACCTGCGGGTGCTTGCGGTGACCGCGCATGCCGGCCTCGCCGACGAGCGCCGTGCGCTCGCGGCGGGCTTCGACGGCTATCTGTGCAAGCCGGTCGACGTGCGCGAGCTCGCGCACAAGATCGCGCTCGTGACGCAGCGCGACGACTGACCTCCCACCGGCTTCGACGCCGCCGCTCATCCCGGGCGGGCCCCCTTTTCGCTGATCAGCGAGATCCCTTTCCTGGTGGTGCTCCCGATGTCGGGACGCACCGACGGGCCTCGTTGTGTGTGCCGTCAGCAATTGCCACGCCCGGCACTGTGCCGGGAAAGCCGCGCGCGGCGCTCGACCACGAAGGGCATCCATGCGTGGGAAGTGAAGAAAGGCCGGAACGAAATCCAGGCGCGCGTGAACGGCCGAATCACCTGCAACACGGAGGCGCATCTGGTTCAGACGGCGCTCGACGGAGTCGGCATCGCGTTCGTCACCGAGGGCATCGTGCTCGACCACGTGCGCAACGGCAGGCTGCGGATCGTGATGCCGGACTGGTGTCCGGCGTTTCCCGGCTATCACGCGTATTATCCGAGCCGCCGCCAGGCGTCGCGTGCGTTCTCGATCGTGATCGATGCGTTGCGGCATCGGGCATAGCGGGGCGTCGGAGCCGGGCATCTCCGGGCTGGGTGCGCGTGCCCGGATCATGCACAATACCCGCCATCTGAGATGCGGAGACCAGCCCCGTGGGAATCAACTTCGATTTGACCGACTTGCAGGCGTTTCGCGCCGTGGTGGAGCTGGGCAGCTTCCGGAAGGCCGCCGAGTCGATCAGCATTTCGCAGCCCGCATTGAGTCGCCGGATCGACAAGCTGGAGGAAGCGCTCGGCGTGCGCCTGTTCGAGCGCACCACGCGCAGCGTCACGCTGACCACCGTCGGCCGCGTGTTCGCGCCGAGCGCCGAGCAACTGCTGGACGATCTCGACGTCGCGCTGCTCGGCATCCGCGACGTGTCATCGAGTCGCCTCGGCCACGTGACGATCGCGTGCGTGCCGTCGGTCGCCTACTACTTTCTGCCCAACGTGATCGCGAGCTATCATCGCCGCTTTCCGCGCATCCGGGTCAAGCTGCTCGATGCGAGCGCGAACGAGGTGCTGAGTGCCGTGATCAGCGGCGAGGCCGATTTCGGCGTGAGTTTCATGGGCAGCCAGGAGCCCGAGATCGAGTTCAAGCTGCTGCTGCAGGAGCGGTTCGTCGCCGCGTGCCGGCGCGACCATCCGCTCGCGCGCAAGAAGCGTGTGACCTGGAACGAGCTTTACGAGTACGAGTATGTGTCGGTGGACAAGACGTCCGGCAACCGACTGTTGCTCGACCAGGCGCTGACGGCCGTCGCGCCGCGCGCGCCGAGCGTGTGCGAGACGCGCCACGTGACGACCATGCTCGGGTTGATCGAGGCGGGGCTCGGTGTTGCCGCGGTACCGTCAATGGCGATGCCCGGCGATGATCATCCGCTGCTCACGAGCGTGCCGCTCGTCGAGCCGGTGGTCAAGCGCCGGGTCGGCATCGTGAAACGGCGGGGACGCCCGCTGACGCCGGCGGCGGAGGAGTTTCACCGGGCGGTCGTCGGCGCGAAGCGCGGCGGCACCGCGCGCGGCGATGGATCGAAGTCAGTGACGCATACGACCGATACAACAGGAACATCGAGGAAGACCGCATCGTGAGGCTGGCAAGACCGCTTCGTTCGCTCTACGTGCAGGTGCTGCTGGCGATGGTGCTCGGCGTGAGCGTCGGCCACGTCTGGCCGTCGGCGGGCGCGATGCTCAAGCCGCTCAGCGATGCATTCGTCGGTCTCGTGCGGATGATGATCGCGCCGATCGTGTTCTGCACGATCGTCTCGGGCATCACGTCGCTCGCGAACGGCAAAGCCATCGGACGTACGATCGTCCACGCGCTGGCGCTGTTCTATCTGCTGACCGCCGCCGCGCTCGCATTCGGGCTCGTCACCGCGTTCGTGCTGCGGCCCGGCGCCGGCATGCACGTCGACGTGCGCCATCTCGATTCGAGCATCCTGGCGCAATACGTGCAGCATGCGCAGCCGCACGGGCTCGTCGAGTTCGCGCTGAGCGTGATCCCGGACACGATGCTCGGCGCGTTCCAGAAGGGCGAGGTGCTGCCCGTGCTGCTGCTGTCGCTGCTGTTCGGTTTTTCGCTGAATGCGTATCCGCAGGCCGGGCGGCCCGTGCTGGCGCTGATCGACGGTGTCGCGCAGGTCGTCTTTCGCGTGCTGGCGATGATCATGCGGCTCGCGCCGCTCGGCGCATTCGGCGCGATGGCGTTTACGGTGGGCCGCTTCGGCATCGGCTCGGTCGGCTCGCTCGCGCGGCTGATGGCGTCGTTCTACGTGGCCTGCGGACTGTTCGTCGCGCTGGTGCTCGCACCGCTCGCACGACTGCACGGTTTCGCGTTGTGGCGGCTGTTGCGCTATCTCCGCGAGGAATTGCTGATCGTCCTCGCGACGTCGTCCACGGAGCCGGTATTGCCGCGGCTGATCGTCAAGCTGGAGTCGCTGGGTTGCGACAAGGGTGTCGTCGGGCTCGTGCTGCCGGCCGGCTACTCATTCAACCTGGACGGCACCGCGATCTACCTGACGCTCGCCGCATTGTTCATCGCGCAGGCGTGCGACGTGCCGCTTTCCGCGCCGCAAATCGCGGCGATGCTGGCGTTGATGCTGCTGACGTCGAAGGGTGCGGCCGGCGTGTCCGGCAGCGGGCTCGTCGCACTCGTCGCGACACTCGCGGTGATGCCCGACCTGCCGGTGGCCGGCGTCGCGCTTCTGGTCGGCATCGATCGCTTCATGTCGGAAGCGCGCGCGCTGACGAGCGTGATCAGCAATGCGTGCGCGGTGATCTTCGTGTCGTCGTGGGAAGGGGCGTGCGATCGTGCGCGTCTCGCACTGATGCTGAGCACGGCCGGGCCGGCGGGCCCGAACGGTATCGACGATGCCGGGCGCGACGGGAAGGCTGTCTGATGCACGCCTTCCCGCGGTTCGTGCTCAACGAGCGGAGACGGAATCCAGCCCGGTCGATTTCACTTCCGGCTGCACGTCGGGCGACGCGAGATAGTCGAGGAGCGCCTTCGCTTCCTTCGGATGTTGCGCGCCGACAGGAACGCCGGCGGCGAAGCGCGTGACGGACTGCAGCGATTCGGGAATCTTGCCGACGAAGGTCGCGCCCTGGACGGGCAGCAGTTCGCTCACCTGCTGGAAACCGATCTCGTAGTCGCCGTTCGCGACCACGGATGCGACCGGAATCCGCGGGATCATCTTCGCCTTCGATTTCACCTGGTCCTCGATGCCGAGCTTCCTGAACAATTCCCGCTCGATGTAGACGCCGCTCGCGCTGTCCGAGTAGGCGATCGACTTCGCATGCAGCAGCACCTGCTTGAGGCTCTCGGCCGTGCTGATGTCGGGTTTCGCCGCGCCGTCGCGCACGACCATGCCGATCCGTGAATCGGCCAGCTCGACGCGCGAGCCGGGGATCACCTTGCCTTGCTTGATCAGATCGTCGAGCGCGTAGCCGACCATGATCACCGCGTCGGCCGGCTCGCCGCGCGCGAGCCGGTTCGGGATCGCTTCGGGCGATTTGCCCATCGACGGGCCGAGCGCGGTGTCGAGCGTGTTGCCGGTGTTCGACGCGAACTGCGGGCCGAGCAGCTTGTAGGCGGCGGTGAAGCCGCCCGAGCTCATCACGTGCAGGTCGGCGGCCTGCACGTTCGCGGTGACTGCGAGGGTGGCGACGAGCGCGGTCGCGCACAGTTTCAGGAGCGGGTTTTTCATGGTCGTGGACGTGGTCTGGGTCGTGCGAAGTCGGGGCAGGTTGTTCGGCCTGAGGCTTCAGTGCGCCGGCGTCAGCGTCGCCGGCTGGCGGCGATAGAGTACGAACGTCGCCAGCAGTGCACACACCGCGGCGAGGCTCATCCAGTAGCCGGGGGCGGCCTTGTCGCCGGTCATGTGAATGAGCGCCGTCGAGATCGCGGGGGTGAAGCCGCCGAACACGGCCGTCGCGAGGCTGTAGGCGAGCGAGAACCCTGCGACGCGCACTTCCACCGGCATCACTTCCGTCAGCGCGACGACCATCGCGCCGTTATAGATCCCGTACATGAACGACAGCCACAGAAGCACGAGCAGCATGTTGACGAACGACGGCGCGTGAGCGAGCAGCGACAGCGCCGGATAGGCGGTCGCGATCGCGAGCAACGTCATGCCGACGAGCAGCGGCCGGCGGCCGATGCGATCCGAGAGTGCGCCGCCGATCGGCAGCCACACGAAGTTCGACACGCCGACACACAGCGTCACGAGCAGGCTGTCGGCGGTGCTGAGGTGCAGGACGGTCTTGCCGAAGGTCGGCGCGTAGACGGTGATCAGGTAGAAGCTCGTGGTGGTCATCGCGACCAGCATCATGCCGGCGACCACGACGCCCCAGTTCCGCAGCAGCGTGCCGAACACTTCCTTCATGCCGGGACGATGCCGGCGCGCCTTGAACTCCTGCGTTTCCTCCAGGTTGCGACGCAGCATGAAGATGAACGGCACGATCATGCAGCCGACGAAGAACGGCACGCGCCATCCCCACGCGGCGATCGCCGATGCGCTCAGCCATTGATTGAGCGCGAAGCCGAGGCCGGCCGCGACGACGATCGCGACCTGCTGGCTGGCCGACTGCCAGCTCGTGAAGAAGCCCTTGCGGCCGGGCGTGGCCATCTCGGCGAGATAGACCGACACGCCGCCCAGCTCGGCACCCGCCGAAAAGCCCTGCAGCAGCCGCCCGATCAGCACGAGCGCGGGCGCGAGCAGGCCGATCGTCGCGTAGCCCGGCACGAACGCGATCAGGATGGTGCCGCTGGCCATGATGGCCAGCGTGACGATCAGGCCCTTGCGGCGGCCGACGTCGTCGATGTAGGCGCCCAGCACGACCGCGCCCAGCGGCCGCATCAGGAAGCCCGCGCCGAAGACCGCGAACGTCATCATCAGCGACGCGAACTCGCTCGCGGCCGGAAAGAACACGGCCGCGATCTGCGTCGCGTAGAAGCCGAACAGGAAGAAGTCGAACTGCTCGAGGAAGTTGCCGGCCGTCACGCGGAATACCGCGGCGGCCTTCGAACGTCCGGTCGGAAGGCTGGGCGAGGGGTGCATCAGGGTGTCTCCAGGGAATCGGGAAAATGCGCGGGGAGCGGTCGATTGTCGTTTCGGCAATGTTCGCCCGGAGACGGGGAAACGTTAAGTGCGAATTTTGGAAGGATTGATGTTGTTTGGTTATCAATGAGGCATGGATGCGTGGGGACGGGGGATGCGAGCCAGGTAGTCGTATCCGCGGCGGAGCGCTCGCGGACAAAAAGGTGACTGATCTGGCGTGCTGGCGAACGAGATACTCGTTGTCCGCGGCGATCCACAATCGAGCAGTCCGAAGGTGCGCAATTCAAGCACCGCCGACGCCATCGGAAGGCAATACCTTATGAGACTTCCATGGCCTGTTATTTCCGACAGTTGACAGTTAAATGCGACCTGTAAGGGCAATGTTTTCCTGGAAACCAAATGGTTACTCGGAATTCTGCGGAAGTCGATATAGGAAACATTTGCGGAATGCCGCTTACAGCTCGATGGGCGCGCCAGATGATTCATCATGAACTGCGCCGGATTGGCTCTCGAACTGCTTCAGCCGTGAAGAAGGTAAAAAATACCAATACTGTTGGGCCGCGATCGAAAATCTGCTGATTCGGGAAATGTTGCCGGTTTTCTGTGCTGACGTTTTAACGTTTGTTATGAAATGGGGTTGGGCAGTGTGGCAAAATCTCGTCTGCCATTCGGCTTCCCCAATTTATATTTATTTTCATTGCCCGAGGAGATATTCGATATGGGTAGGTTGCCCAATTCGTTGATGCTCGATGCTGGTATCGAGCAGACGGACCGGACGCTCATCCTGGACACTCCCCTCGGGGCGAAAGTGCTTTTGCCGCAGCGGGTTGTCGGCGAATCCCGATTGGGCAGGGACTTCGAACTCATTGTCGACGTTGTTTCGAAGGAGCATGCGCTCCAACTGAAGAGGCTGATGGCACAACCCGTCACGTTATGGGTGCGTCAGGCCGACGACTCGTACCTTCCGTGGCACGGTTACGTCCATGCGACGCGACGTCTCGGCGCGGATGGAGGGCTCAGCTACTACCAGCTTTCGTTCGCATCATGGATGCGTTTCCTTCAGTATCGAAAGGATGCGCGCATCTTTCAGGAACTGACGACCGCAGACATCCTGACCGCGGTATTCAACGGCCATGCGCAGGCACGCGGACACTTCCGGCTCGATGTGAAAGACCCGGGCGCGGTGCGATCCTACTGTACACAGTACGAAACCGACCACAATTTCGTCCATCGGTTGATGGAGTCGGAGGGATGGTTCACGTATGTCGAGCATGCCGAGGACGGCAAGTCGCATACGGTTGTGGTGTCCGACGACCTCCTGAATGGCAAGGCTCTCGCAACCCAGCGGGTACCGTTCTATCGCGGTGACCGGGACGGTCAGGCCGGCACGCTCGTCGAATGGGGCGGCGAACGCAGGACGCAGAGCGTCGGCTATGCGTTCAGCACGGTGGATTACAAACGTCCGACACGCGCCTTGCAGCGGGCGGACCTGTCCTCGGTCGACCAAGGCGAGATCCCGCAGCAGCTGGAGGTCTACGAATACGCAGGTCACTATAGCTTCCCGGTTACCGGCGATTCACGCGACCGTGGCGAGCGTGCCATGCGAATTCGCGTTGAGGAGATGGCCTCCCGCAGCAAGCGGTTTTTCGGCGTGGGCAGTGTGCCGTGCATGGACGCCGGTCGATGGTTCTCGCTCGAAGACCATCCCGAGCACAACGAAGACAAGCCCGAGGACCGCGAGTTTGCGATTCTCGGCGTGCGTTGGGCTATCCAGAACAATCTGCCGCTGGGCAACAGCCGCCCGTTCCCGGGCAGCCTGCAGCGGCGCCTGTCGCGTCTGCGTGCCGAGTACAAGGACCGGCAAGCCGCATTCGTGTCCAGAGACCCATTAGGCAATGAAAGCTTCGTGCTGGCCGAAATCGAGGTGCAGCGCCGCTCCGTACCGTTCCGCAGCCCGTTCGAGCACAGAAAGCCGGTCATGCACATGCAGACGGCCACTATCGTGGGACCGGCGGGTGAGGAGGTGTACACGGACGAGCTGAACCGTGTGAAGGCGCAGATGCACTGGGACCGTCTGGGCAGCAGCAACGAGGCGTCGTCCTGCTGGATGCGCGTGATACAGCCGCACGCCGGCAAAGGATTCGGCGGTGTGTTCGTCCCGCGAATCGGTCAGGAAGTCGCCGTCAACTACCTCGACGGGGATTGCGACCGCCCGGTCGTCAGCGGCGTGCTCTTTCACTCGGTCAATTCGCCGCATTGGCATTCGAATGGCCTGCTGTCCGGTTTCAAGTCACAGGAGTACGGCGGCCAAGGTTTCAATCAACTCGTATTCGACGACGCCACGTCGCAGAACCGGGCGCAGCTTTACAGTTCGACGGCGAATTCGTATCTGCACGTCGGTTATCTCATCGACCACAACGGCAATTCGCGCGGCAACTACCTTGGCACGGGCTTCGAGCTGAAGACCGAGGCGTCAGGCGCGCTGCGGGCCGGACATGGACTGTACGTGTCGACCTATGCCCGCGCTGGCACGTCGAGTCAGCCGCTGGATGTGAAGGAAGCCACGCAGCACCTTCTCGATTCGAGCGGCGTGATTCAGCATCGGTCGCTTGCAGCAGCCGACGGCAAGGCCGACACCCTGGACGATGCACAGGACGCCATCAAGGACTTCGCCGCGGCGACGCAGAGCGATGCGCAGGGCAATATGGCGGGGGGCAGGACAGCGGGCGGAGGCACGGGGAGTGCCAACGCGTTTTCGCAACCCGTCATGCTGCTCGCGAGCCCGGCGGACATGGGCCTGTCGACGCAGAAGTCGCTCCATGCGGCAGCGACCCAGCACGTCAATCTGGTCAGCGGCGAGAGCACCTACGTTTCGGCGGCCAGGTCGTGGATTGCCAGCGTTGGCGAGAAATTGAGCTTCTTCGTGCAGAACGCCGGTATCAAGCTGTTTGCCGGCAAAGGCAAGGTCGAAGTGCAGGCACAGTCGGACAACATCGAAATCACGGCCGACAAGACCGTGAAGGTCGTTTCCACTGCAGATGCCGTCAACGTGCTGGCCGAGAAGGAAATCACGCTGAGCGCCGGCGGTGCCACCATCCGCATCGCCGGGGGCAACATCTACGTCCATGCGCCTGGTACGGTCGAGGTCAAGGGCAGCCCCCTCGTCTTCGATGGCCCGGCTGGCGAAAACGTGTCGGCGCAGTTGGCGTCTTCGAAGTCGTGCGCCCAACAGTTCGCCGCCGCAGCGCAGGCCGGCTCGGCGCTCGTGTAGGGCATGGGCATGGTTCATTACGTCATCGTTGAGGCTGTCAACGGAAAGCTTGAGCTGTCTGGCGTGCCGCCGATCTATGAAGTCGGTGAGCTGGTTCCGGAGGCGCGTCCCGAGCTCGAGGGCGTGGCTCCCGTGTTGTACTGCGCCGAGCATCCCGAACTGCAATTGCCAGCGCTGAGAGAACGCGCCGAGTCGGACCTGGAGAATGGTTTGCCGCCCGTCGTTTGCGCGATTGTCGAATGCGGAAAGGCGACGGGCCGGCTGCAGCGGCATCTGGCTGACCGGTTGATACTGCAGGCACCGACATCGGGCGATGCGGTTTTCCGCTATTACGACCCGCGCGTGTTTCCGCACCTGCGCCGCATTCTCAAGGCCGAGCAGATGGGGGCGCTTCTGGGGCCCGTTGAAACGTGGACGTACCTCGATCCTGCAGGCGACTGGGCGGTGGTGAGCGGCGTAGCCGAACCGGACGCGGATTTCGGCACTACCGTAGACCAGCACGCGCGAATTGCCCGCATCGAGCTGGTTCAGCGCGCGCTCGACCTGCTCCGGTGCAACGGTACGGTGTCTCGTCCCGATATGCCGGCGCTGCTCGATGCACAGCTGGCGAAAGGTGAATCTCATGGACTCGCCGGCGGGGACCTGCTTGCTTTTGCCCTTCACGGCACACTCGTTTCCCCGTGCTTCGATCGTCACCCGCGTGTCCAGTCCGTCCTGCAAACGCCGCGGAAAGGCCCGTATACCGAAGCGGTATCGAACTGGAGCGCGGCAGACTGGGAAACGATTGCGCGTGAGAGCATCCAATATCAATGAGCCCGGGTGGCGGCAAAAGAGAGAAAAAGAATGGCACTCGACACGAACTTTGCGAGTATTTCCCAGCTCACGCAATCCGCGATGCAGACAAGCTCGCGCGCGCCGAATTCATGCAACATGTGCAAGAAGAAGGGGTTGCCGATCCTGCCCGTCCGCTACGGGGTCGTGGCCACCTCCAAGGCTCACAGCTCTGCTGGCGCGATGTCGCTCATGGGCGGCAAGTTTGGCGACGGCGTCGTCGGCATCGCGCTCAAGAAGGCGAAGTACACGCTGCGCACCCTGCGCTACGGCTACGTGTATATCTTCTATCCGAAAACACAGCGGTGGCAGATCTATGCGGTTACGGCGGAAGGGTACTTGTACGACTATCCGGTCGGCATCAAGCTCGACCGTAGCTTCGAGAAGCCATTCAGCTGTCAACAACCCGGGCATGCGCAACTGGCCCAATGCATCACCATTGAAGACGCGGAACATGCCGGAATTGTGTATCTGGCGTTCAGCGACGAGCTTTGGACGCAGAGAGTCCGCGATACCTATGCGAAGAATTTCATGGGTTGCCGTGACAAGCGGATGCAGAAGTTCGATGCGACCGCCTGGTACAACGGCAGCATGAACCAGCCGCACGCGGATAGTCTGGATCATCTTGATGGACTACTGAGCGAATACAAGGGCGGCCGTCCCGATGCGCTCGTCACGGGATGCTTTCCGTACCATGACCGTGCCGGACAGCAGCCGGCCCTGAAAAAGGCGATGGATTCCATCCTGCCGAACAAGGGGCTGTTCTTTGCGTTGTGGGATCCGGTTGGTATCACGCAGGAGCTCAACTTCGAGCAGCGACTCGCTTTCGGGGCTGCGCTCGAGCCGTATGAGCACGGCATCTGGGCAGCTAGCGCAATCGACGCACTGCAAAAAGCGGTCGCGGTTTCGGCAAAAGAGGACGTGGAGCGTGGCGCCAGCATGCTGGAAGCCAACACCTATGAGGGGATGGGGCTCGGTGCGCTGTTTGATGGTGGCAAGGCACTCGAAAAGCAACTGAAAAGTATTGAGGAGAAGAAGAACGCGGAGCTTGCTACCGCCGGGCCGGAGGCATGGAAACCCTATACGACCCACTATCGGCAGCAGGCCATCGTCGACTTTCGGGAGAAGATGGCGAAGGCGCTGAAGCAGGAACAGACGAGTACGCTTGTGCCGCTGTCGCAGGACCATCAGGCGTGGCTGGCCAGTTCCGCATTGTTGAATGTTTTCGAGTTGGATTATGAGCCGGGGAACTGGCGTTGCGGGTTGAACTACACCAACACACTTACGCGATGCATCGAAGGCTCGGCGGACCGCAAGGAAACGGTCGACGTGCTTGTCAAATGGGCCAAAGGCAGCGTATCCGATACTCGCAATCCGTTGCTGAGGGCGTTTGTTCTGAATAGTCCGGTGCTGGCGGAAAAGGTCAAGGAAGTTTCCGGTTATCCGTACATGGAGCTGAGGGAGTTTGTGGCGAAGCTCATCGAGTCATTCAGCAAGATCGAGCAGGTAGAAGAGTCGAAGGATAAGGGCATCAAGGTGGCCGTTGCGAAGGCGTTGGCGCGACTGCTGCACGAGACAGGCGGACCGGTCGTTCAAGCGGTCAGTACGGGGGTGGAGACGGCGGCGGCGAAGGCGCTGTACGTCACGCTGTGCATGCGAACGAAACAGCTGTTTGAGTTTAAGGCCGTCTACGGTTCAGCCAACCAGTGGGTGAACTACATCGCCATGCAGATGCAGGAAATGATGCCGGGACGGCAGAAGGTCAGTGTGCAGGACTTGAAAAAGCAGCTTCAGGACAAGGCCACCGTAGGCGGGGATGCCGACCCGCAAATCAAGGCGAAGCAGTTCGTGCCAGTCGAAAGCCCGGCGACAGAGGCAACTGCCCTGGCAAGCGTCAAGGCAAAACCCGGCTTCGAAAAGCTGGCCAGCGCGACGCTGACGCCCGATGTGGTCGAGACGATTTACATGCCGAAATTCCGGCTTATGACGAAGGGAGAGCCCGGGTTTGCGGGTGTTGGTGCGATATTCAGCGCAATCAATCTTCGTTTTGCTCGCGAGGAGTTGAAGAAAGCGAACCGGTTCAATCGAACGGAAGCCGGCATCAAATTTGACAACGCAGTTGGTGGACTCGTGGCAGGCGTTGCGCAGTATGGTTCATCTGCGCTTGAGCAGTTGGAGAAAACCGGCGTCAAGCTATCCGAAGGCGTGGCCAAGATGGGGCGGTTGCTGGGAATCGTTGCGAGATTCGGTGGGGCTATTGTCGGGTTGGTATCAGCAGCTATCGATGCATACCACGCCTACGATGAACTCGAGCACGGCAACATTCTGATGTTTGTGCTCTACACTACATCGGCATTTGTCGGGGGGGCTTTGGTCGTCGCCGCGTTTTTAGGAAGTGTTTTGACTTTGCCGTTGCTCCTTCTCGCTGCTCTTATCGGCGTGTTGATCAACTATTTTAAGAGTCGCGAAGTGGACGATTGGCTCGAGCAGTGCTATTTCGGTATCAAGGCGACTAGCGAAAGATTTGAGCGCCTGGAAGAAGACCGGAAGGCATTCTCTGTAATTTTTTCTTGACTGGAGCCAGTATGGCTTTTGACGGACATTCCCGGTACAAGCTCAATCGAGCGGTAACAGAAACGGAGTCATCGGCACGGCTGCACATAAACGAGCCGTGCACTGACAGGGCAAAGAGCGTGGGCACGGTCTTCAAGGCAACCGATTGCTACCTAGAGGTATGTGACGGCCTGTATCGTGAAAAGGGCTGGGGGGTACTGGTGTTTTCGACAGCCGGCGTCCTCTTCGTTTGTCTGATCGCGATGTTTATGTGGATAGCGACACATATGCCAATCGCGGTCCGTGCAAAAGGGCAGGAGGGTATCGTATACATCCTGCTGGCCGTTTTCACCGTAGCTGGTATCGGTGGACTTGCAGTAACAGTGCGAGCGCTTCTCGTCGATTGTTTCAATTACACTCGCAAGCCGATACGATTTAACCGTCAGAACCGCACGATATATGCCTTTCGTCACAACGGGCCAGGCGGCGTCGTCTCGGTTCCGTGGGATAGCGCATTTTTGTACGTTGAGCGCAAGGTCAAAGCCGGCCTCGCGGGAACGGCACCTCGTGTGGTCCGTTGCCTTGTGCTTAACGACAAGGGATTGGTTGTAGGCACCTTCTCTGTCGGGAAGTATGTAGAACTGGCATTTGACGAGAACAGCCCGGCTGGACAGCAGGCGATGGAAGATCTCTACCAAGACTTTGAATACTATCGGCGTTTCATGGAAGGGGGGCCATCCGCGGTACCTCCGGTAGCCGAATTCCTCACTACAGAGGTCTCGTTCCGAAATTCTCTAAGGTTGCAGTTCGATGGTGCATCAGACCTGTTGAAGTCGGGGAATCCGGTAATGTTTCTGGTGACGGTTATTGCTGTGCTACCGACGTTCATCCTTTCGGTTGCGTACTACATCGCGCAACTCACCTGCCGTGAACCTGTGTGGCCAGAGGACGTCGAGCGGGCGTGCAATGCTGCGACGCCGTCTAGCGGCCTCACAGCATGAGTCGTCGGTTCATTCGTCAGGGCGACAAGACCGACCGCAACGGTGTTGTGGTTGACGGTATCTCTGGGACCTCGTTTCAAGGCCAACCTTTCGCTTATCTGGGCGCCTTGGTTCAGTGTCCCGCTTGCGGCACGACGGGCGTCATCATAAGCGACGGTTCGCCGCGCACGATGACGATGATGGGTATGCAGGTCGCATTGGAGAACGATTTGTGCCAATGTAAATGCGAGCCGCTACCGAAGCTGGTTGCATCCCAGACTCTGGGTTCCATTAAGACGTGACTGTCGTGATGGTGAAAAGAGATGGTATTTGATGGACTCTCATGGTACCGCCTGAATCGGCCGGTAAGCGAGGAAGAACAGGCGGCTCGCCTCGCAATCGCACAGCGCGCGTCTGACACGCCCAAGGATGACCGTTCCGTATTCTCGATGAGCGATACATGCCTCGAGGTGCGCAATGGAACCTACTCGGAAAAGGGTTGGGGGGTCTTTGCGTTTATGCTGCCGGGGCTCGGCTCGTTGACGTTCACTGCAGGTCTGCTTTGGATGCTGACTCATATACCTCCAATCTATGAGCAGCGGGGACAGCTGGGCCTTATCTATGGTGCGTTGGGCTTTTTCCTGCTTGTCGGGTTCGGTTTCTCGGGGCTTGGCATTTGGGCATTGACGCGCGACTGTTTCAACTACACCAGCAAGCCCGTCCGCTTTGACCGGCGAAACCGGATGATTTATGCGTTCAAGCACAATGGTCCTGGCGGGGTTGTATCGATACCCTGGGATAGTGCCTTCCTGTACGTTGAACGCAAACCCGGACAGGGCCTCGCGCGCACCGCGCCGCGTATGGTTCGCTGCCTTGTTCTTGACGACAAGGGACTGGTCAAGGACACGTTTTCGGTAGGAACACGAGTCGTCTTGGCATTCGATGAGAACAGTGTCGGAGGCCAGGAGGTCATGAAAATCCTTTACCAGGACTTCGAGTTCTACCGGCGGTTTATGGAGGAAGGCCCCGCTTCCGTGCCTGCCGTGACAGAGTTCCTGCCGAAGGGAGCATCCCTGCGCAATTCGCTTAGGTTGAATTTTGAAGGCTGGTCTGCCCTGACTAACTCGCGCAATCCGATGGTGTGGCTGCTAATGGGGATTGGGGTACTTCCCGCATTCATTTTCTCCCTGATGCAGTGGTTCGCCCAACTGACTTGCCGAGAACCGGTGTGGCCCGAAAGTATCGAACGCGCGTGTAGCGCTGAGCAATCAACTAATGGACTCACAGCATGAGCCGACGGAGCATTCGTCAAGAAGGGCACAGGCTCAAGAGACCGATAATGGATTCTGAGTCGTCGGCAAGGCTTCTGGTGACCGAACGCTGCGCAGAGACGCCAAAGAGCGTGGGTACGGTCTTCAAGGCGACAGACTCCTATCTCGAAGTATGTGACGGACTCTATCGCGAAAAGGGTTGGGGGTTAATTACATTCTTGACCGCCGGTACCGTCTTCTTAGGTCTAGTCGTGATGTTTATGTGGATGGCGACACATATTCCGATCGCTGTCCGTGCAAAAGGGCAGGAGGATATCTTATACATCCTGCTGGTCGTTTTCACCTTGGCTGGCATCGGTGGGTTTGCAGTAACGGTGCGAGCGCTGCTCGTCGATTGCTTCAATTACACCCGCAAGCCGATACGGTTTAACCGTCTGAACCGCACGATATACGCATTTCGCCACAACGGGCCGGGAGGCGTTCTCTCGGTTCCATGGGAACGTGCGTTTTTTTACGTTGAACGCAAACCTAAAGCTGGGCTCGCGGGAACCGCACCTCGGGTCGTGCGTTGTCTCGTCCTCGATGAAGCCGGGCAAGTTGTGGACACATTCTCCATCGGAAAACGAGTCGTACTCGCGTTCGCTGAAAACACCAACGCCGGCCAGCAAGTCATGGAAGAGCTATACCAAGACTTCGAATACTACCGGCGGTTTATGGAGGGAGGTCCGTCATCGGTGCCGCCGGTCGCTGAGTTTCTCTCCACGGAAGTATCGTTCCGGAATTCTCTGCGAATGCAGTTTGAGGATGTCTCCGACATAACCCGTTCGAACAATCCCATCTTGTGGCTCCTGTTAGCTGTTACCACCATGCCGAGTCTTATCCAGGCCACCATGTATTACGTCGCGCAACTGACGTGCCGTGAACCTGTGTGGCCAGACGAGGTCGAGCGGGCTTGCAATGCAGAGACTCCAGCCAACGGGCTTCCAGCATGAGCCGCCGATTCATTTGTCAGGGGGACAAGACCGACCGCAACGGTGTTGGGACGGGGTCGCGGGGACCTCGTTTCAAGGCCGGCTTCTTGCCTCTCCATGTGCCTTTGTTCAGTGGCCCGCCTATGGCACGACGGCCATCATGCTGAGTCGCACATAAGTTTGAATCCCCCTGCCGCGGCGTGGCCCGATGCCGCCACCCTCAACCGGCCGTTGCCGGCGCCGAAATCCACCCAAGAACCCCAAAAAAGCCCCGCATTCGCGGGGCCTGTCGGCTAAACCACCGCCAAATCGTGACCGGTCAATGCCGCCCGCGCGTGCGCGGATCGTTCAGTTCCTCGGTCGGATCGGTCAGCCCGAGCTCGTCGCCCCCGCTCCAGTACGGCGTGCTGCCGTAGTACTCGTGCAGCGGCTCGGCCCATTGAGGGTCGGCCATCGCCGGCCAGTGGTCCTTGTCGAATCCGGGTGCGTTCTTGATCCGCTCGGACGATACCGACAGCAGGAAGCACTTGCGTTCGGTATCGAGCGTGAGCGCGCTCCATGGGATCGCGAGCAACTTGTCGCCGATGCCGAGCAGGCCGCCGCTCGACAGCACGGCGTACGCGACGCGGCCCGAGCGCACGTCGAGCATGATGTCCTTGATCTTGCCGACGTCGTCGCCATAGGTCGTATAGACCTTGTCGCCTTCGAGCGTGTCGGCTGCCATCACGTCGGGGCCGGGGCCCGCTGCCGTCGCGGCGCCCTTGCCGATGATGCGGGTCCGTCCTTGATCGGGAGTCTGCATGGTTGTCCTCCAGGCTGCATGGGGCGCGACCGTGCCCGGGATGGGCCCTGCGGGTCGCGCGGGTGGTCGAGGCGGGGCGAGGGTCGCCCCGTCACGTCCGTTTCGGTTGCGATACGCCCTCGAGCGTGTTCGCGACGTCGTCGCGCGCGGAGCCGGCCGTGCGCGTCGCGATGTCCGCGAGCGACAGCATCCCGACGAGGCGATTGTCGTGGTCGACGACGGGCAGGCGGCGCAGTTGCGCGTCGGCCATGTAGTGCTGGATTTCGTCCAGCAAATCGTCCTCGAAACACCATTCGATCGGAGCCGACGCGACTTCGTGAATCCGCGTTTCCGGCGGCTTGCCGGCCGAGATCGCACGCACCGCGAGGTCGCGGTCGGTAACCATGCCGATCAGCCGGTTGTTGTCGCATACGGGCAACGCGCCGATGTCGTAGCGCTCCATCAGTTGCGCCGCATGACGGATCGAGTCGGTCGGCGCGATGTGCACGACGTCCTGCGACATGATTTCGTTGACGCGATGCATGAAGTTCTCCTTGCGAGTTGAAGCGGCGCTGTCCGGTTCAGCAAGCGGCGTGCCGCATCGTATCGGCCGTCATTCTCCGCGGCGCTTGGCCGGGTCCTGCCACGGGCCGTCGTCGTGCGTGCCCGGCGGCGTGTCGGGTTCGATGCGCGTGACGCCGCCGGTCGCGGGCGGATCGCTCGCGGGGAACGTGTCCTCGAGCTGCTTGTCGATATGGCGCTCCGAGTGGCGCGTCTTCGTCTGGTCCTGGTCTTTCAGCGGCGGCGACGGGTCGGGATGCTGTTCGTGCGCCGGCGCGTCGCGGCCGGACCGGGTCGAATCCTTCATGGCAAGCCTCCGTGTCGGTGACGATGACGCGCTGAGCGCGCAACGGCCATGCCCGCTGCGTTCAGGCGGCACGCGACTTGCCGCTTTGGCAAGTGACGACACGACAACGCACGGCGCGACGCGCCGCACACACACGCGGATCAAGCGGGAGGCACGATGACGATTCCAAAACGGCGACCTGGGGTGCGCTACGAAGTCAACGTATGCGGCGGCAGGTTCGACTCGGTGAAGAGCCATTTCAGCGCATGGAAGCCGGAGCCGCTGATCTACCGGCCCGATCGCCGGATGTTCGAAGGCAAGGCCGATGTGCGGCCGCTCGATGAGACGTTCGGCTCGACGGAGCCGGCGCGGTTCGCGCTGCAGCGCGCGTGCGAGCCGGCCGATCCGTATGCGCTCGCCGCGCGCGTGCGCGACGACGACCACGAGCTGTGGCTCGTGATGGCCGCGTACGAAGCGTAGCGCGATGCCCTTGAAAGAATTGCAGCGCGCGGTGTAGCGAAGGCACGGCGTACGGCGCGGTGGCATGCGCGGTCGCGCGTCGGCGCGCGGAAAGGCGGCGCGCAAGACGGCACGCAGTTTGCGGCATTGCCGTACGCGGACCATCGAGCGGCGCACGCCGCGCAAGCGATCCGGTCCCGTGAGGACGACGCAACGATCGAATGCCCATGAACCGAGACCCCACCCAGTCGCTGCACCGGCCCGAGCCGCCGGTGCCCAACGTCGACCCGGTTCCCGTGCCGCCCGTGCCGGACGACGTGCCGCCCGGCACGCCGGAACCGTATCACGATCCGGAGGGCGACCCGCCGGAGCACCCGCCACCGGAACGCGAGCCGCCGACGCGGGAGCCGCCGATTCACGCGCCGCCGACGGGCGTGCCGCCGGTGGCGTTTATCCCATCCACGGAGGGCACACGATGAGCATCACCGTGAAACCCGGCATGCTGCGCGACGTGGCCGAGACGCTCGGTCGCCATTTCGAGGCACGCGCGATGCCGTTCCATGTCGAGGAGCAGCCGGCCGGCGCACTGCATTTCGGCTTTCGTGTCGACGGCCATCCGGCGTCGCTGACCGTCACGTTCGATGCCGATGCGTTCGCGGCGCTCGAACAGGCCGATGTCGAGCGGCAACGCGGCGCGCTGACGCGCGTCGCGGCCGAGTTCGACACGATGATGGCGCGCCGCGCGCCGACCGCGTATGCGGGCGATTTCCATTTCAACCGGCTCTGAGCCGTGCCGTCACGGCCGGCTCCGGTGCCGCCGACTCCAGGGAGGATTCCGATGAAACCGATCGAGACGCTACGCATGGGCGCCTGTGCGTTCGCCGCCGCGTGCGCGCTGGGCGCATGCACGCAACCGCAAGCCACCTACGGCACGCGCGGCGCACCGCCGGCGCCGCCGGACGGCCATGGCGCGTCGCCGACCACGACGATGCCGGATGCGAACACGCGCTACGACACGCGTCCGTCGCCGCAAAACAAGATGCCTCCGGGCGCGACAGGCGGCGAAGCGGCCGACGTGCCGCCGCCCGGGCCGAACGGCGTGCAGGGTGGCCAGTCGATGCCGGGTACGCCGCCGCCGGCGCTGTACTGACCGGACGCCGCGCGCGCGTCACGCGCTGCGCAGCGTGATGCGCGCTGAGGAGCGCGATGGCGAGACCGCGCGAACCGTTCGGCAGCGACACAACGCACCGGCCACCCCGGGGGGCGCCCACGCATGGCCCTGCGCGAATTCCGTGCCCCCTAACTTCCCGCCGCTTGTAAAAAAGCGGCTCCGACGACGCGGCGCGACGGGGTACGAACGCACGAGAACCGCGCCGGACGGCGATTTGCCCGGCTGGCATGGAAGCTGCGTGGATTCCCGTATGCGAATTGCGCACACCGTCAGGAGGGCATCGATGTCAGTCACGCTTGCGCTGCAGATGCGGCAGCATCTGGCACTCACGCCGAGGCTTCAGCAGTCGCTTCGCCTGCTGCAGTTGTCTTCGCTCGAATTCCAGCAGGAATTGCGGCAGGCGCTCGACTCGAATCCATTTCTCGAAGACGGGCAGGGCGACGACGAAGCCGCCGCCGACGCACCCGAACGTACCGCCGAAGCCGCGGCACCCGAGCCGGTGCCCGAGCGCGAGGAGGTGCGTCCGCCGGACGGCGAGGTGTCGTACACGGCCGCCCCGGCGCCGCGCGGCACGGGCCGCCAGGCCGACGACGCGGGCGACCTGTCACCCGGCGAATGGATGGCGGCGGAGCCGTCGCTGCACCAGCAGCTGCACGACGCGCTGCGGCTCTATCCGCTGAACAAGCGCGATCGCGAGGCCGCGCGCATCGTGATCGACGCGCTCGACGAAGACGGCTACCTGCGCCAGGAGCTGGCCGAGCTGCTGGTCGCGGCCGATCCGGCGCTGCTGCTGTCGGAACAGGATCTCGCGGTCGCGCTGCGGCTCGTGCAGATGCTCGATCGCCCGGGCATCGCAGCGCGCTCGCTGTCCGAGTGCCTGGTGCTGCAGCTCGACGCGATTCCGGCCGGCACGCCGGCGCTCGCGGAAGCGAAGGCGATCGCGCGCGAACATCTCGAACGGCTCGCGCGGCGCGAAACGGCGGAGATCCAGCGGCGCGTCGGCTGCAACCAGGCGACGATGCATGCCGCGTGCGCGCTGGTACGCGGGCTCGATCCACGCCCCGGCAACCATTACGGCAGCACACGCGGCGACTACGTGGTGCCCGACGTGATCGTGCGCCAGGTGCGCGACGAATGGATCGTGACGATCAACCCGGCCGTGCTGCCGCGTGCGCGGCTGCACGAACGCTATGCGACGCTGTTCGCGCAGTCGAGCGGCGAGCGCGATTCACCGCTCGGCCAGCAGCTGCAGGAAGCGCGCTGGCTGATCCGCAACGTGCGGAAGCGCTTCGACACGATCCAGCGCGTCGGCGAATGCATCGTCGCGCGGCAGCGCGACTTCTTCCGCTACGGCGAGATCGCGATGAAGCCGCTCGTGCTGCGCGACATCGCCGAAGAACTCGACCTGCACGAATCGACCGTGTCGCGCGCGACGGGCAACAAGTACATGGCCACGCCGCACGGCACGTTCGAGTTCAAGCACTTCTTCCCGCGCAAGCTCGAGGCGGCCGGCAAGGGCGTGTGTTCGGCATCGGCCGCGAAGGTGCTGATCCGCGACATGATCGCGGCCGAGCACCACACCGAGCCGCTGTCCGACGTCGCGCTCGCGCAGAACCTCGCGGGCCGCGGCATCCTTCTTGCGCGTCGTACGGTGACCAAGTATCGCCAGGCGATGAAGATTCCGCCGGCCGAACTGCGCCGGCGCGACCCCGCGTGACGATGCCGTCCGAACCGCGCGCGGCCCGCGGGCTGCGGCCGTCGCGCGCGCCACCGAGAGGAGGAAAGCCATGCCAGCCAAGTCCCAGGCACAGCAGCGCGCCGCCGGGGCCGCCCTGTCGGCCAAGCGCGGCGAAACGAAAATGAAGGACCTGAAGCCGCCTTCGAAGTCGATGGCCAAGTCGATGACCGAAAAGGAGCTCGAGAAAATGGCGTCGACGCCGATCCATGGCAAACCCAGGCACAAGCACGATTCCTGATCGACGGCGACACGCGTCGACGATCGCCGTTCTTCAGGACTCCAGGAGGCATTCATGCTTCGATACGCCATCATCTTCTTCATCATCGCGATCGTCGCCGCCTTGTTCGGCTTCGGCGGCATCGCGGCGGGCGCGGCCGAGATCGCGAAGATCCTGTTCTACATTTTCGTCGTGATCTTCCTGGTCACGCTGCTGCTGGGCGTCGTGCGACGATGACGGTCGCCCCCGACCGTTCGCAGCGCATCGCGGAACTCGAACATGCGCTCGCGAACGGATTTCCGTCGCAGTCGACCCTCGTCGTGCACGCGGACGACGCATCGGGGCGACTGACGATCCAGGTGTCGTGGGTGCGCGTGCCGGCCGAGGAAAACGCGCGTCAATGGCGCTGCGTGGTCGACCTGCGCTTCGATCCGGATGTGCTCACGCGCTATGCGTCACTTGGCGCGGCCGACCGGCTGCGCGTGCGCACCCAGCTGTGCGACCTCGCGCGGCGCGCGGTGGACGAACAAAAGCCGCGCGTCGAGGACGCCGAGATCGAATGCAACGTCGCGCTCGACGTGACGCGCGCCGAACTCGATCGCGCATTGCGCGCGCCCTGACGCAGCTGACGCAGCCTGCAGCGACACCGCAGCGACACCACGGCCGGACCGCGGCGGTACGCGCCGCACGGCTCGTCCGTGACGGATCCCGGAACGGGGCCCCGAACGGCCCCCGAACGGCTCCCGCATGGCTCCCCGAATGGGTCGGGCGTGCGGCCGATCCCGACGCACCGCGCCGCGCGTTCCCGGACGACCTTGGCCGGCATCGCGTGCGGGCGCGCGAGGAGCAGGCGACCGAGCCGCCGGCGTAGCGGCGCACGGGCGCCCGCCGCTTCGGGCGGCGCGCACGCACGCAGCAAAGGAGGGCAGACATGGCACCGCGGATGATATGGAAAGGCGCGATCAGCTTCGGGCTCGTTCATGTGCCCGTGCAGTTGTTTCCCGCGACGCGCACCGTGAAGCCGTCGTTCCGGCTGCTCGACAAGCGCTCGATGGACCCCGTCGGCTACCGGCAGATCAACAAGCGCACCGGCAAGGAAGTCATGCGCGAGGACATCGTGCGCGGCTACGAGTACGAGAAGGAGCGCTACGTCGTCCTGACCGACGAAGAGATCCGCGCGGCGAACCCCGAATCGACGCAGACCGTCGACATCCTCACGTTCGTCGACGAGGGCGCGGTGTCGTTCCTGTATCTCGACACGCCTTACTACCACCTTGCTACCTCGTGCCGGACCGCAAGGGCGAGAAGGTCTACGCGCTGTTGCGCGACGCGCTGAAGGACAGCGGCAAGATCGGCATCGCGCTCGTCGTGATGCGCGACCGCCAGCATCTCGGCGCGCTGATTCCGGTCGGGCCGCTGCTCGCGCTCGACACGCTGCGCTGGCAGGAAGAGCTGTGGGCGCAGCGCCGACGTCGCGACGCCCATGCCCAGCAGCACCGTGCCGACGATCAGATACCACAGCGTTTCATGCATGCGGGCAATCGGGTGCCGTCACAGCTTGCGGCCGAACGCCTCGCGCAGTTTCCGCTTCGCGCGTTCGAGCGTCGCGCGGCGTGTTTTCGGCAGGTTGCGGCCCGCGCGGTTCACATAGAAGTTCAGCATCGACATCGCCGACTGGAACGGCGTCCCCTTGCGGCGGCGGCTGTGTTCGGCCGAGCGCTTGAGCGACGCGGCGATCTTGCCCGGGTCGTCGGACTTGAAGATTTCGGGCTCGATGTCGAGCACATCGCTTTTCTGCATGACCTCGGCGGACCAGCGCTTGCGGTGATGCGGATCGTGGCCGCGCGCATGGCCCGGGCGGCGCGTCGCGCGTTTGCCGTGCGGATGGGAAGCGGAAGCTGAAGGCATGGCGGGCTCCGTACGGGATCGAGATGGATCGCTGGGCGTGAGCGCCGCAAACCGCGTGCCGCCCATCGCCGATGGCACGGGCCTTGCTGAACCGTATGCGCAGGAACTTCACGACAGCGGTTCCATTGAGGGAGAACGTTTCATGAACGCAGCATCCGAATCGAAATCCGCCGCGCGCCGGATTCTCGCGTGCGCGGCCGTCGCGCTGATCGCCGCGGCGCGCCGCCACCACGCAGGAGGACATCATGCAATCGAATGACCGGATCTCGCTCGACGACTACGAGCAGGACACCGAAGCGGTCGACACCGACGATCTCGATACGACGGTGCATCTCGACGTCGAGACCGGCAGGATCACGTTTCAGGCGGCGTGGGTGCTCGTGCCCGATGCGCCGCCCGATACCGCGCGGCACGCGGTCGTGCTCGCGCTCGACTGCGACACGATGGAGCGCTATGCGGACCTCGACGACGGCGCGCGGATGCGCGTGCACGCGATGCTGCACGAGAGCGTGCAGGCCGCGCTCGATGCGCTGCCGGACGTGACCGAGGACCTGACGCTGACGGTCGAACTGACCGACGCGATGCTCGACGCCGCGCGTCACCTGCAGTGAGCGCGGCGGGGCGGTCCGGGCGCGCAGCCTCGCACGAAGGCCGCTCGCGGCCCCGCTGAATGCGGACGCGTTACACATTCCGTTGAAATCTTTGCAGACGCCGCACGGCGTGACGTCACACGGCCCGTACACACCACCGGGCGGCACATGCACACGCCATCGTTCGCCGATTGCGGGTCGCGCCCCACCGAAGCGGGGTCGTATGGTTTGAGTCCACAGGGGGCGCGGCACGCCGATTGCTGCGCGACCGGTGCCGCAACACGACAGGGAGCGTTCCATGATCGGCAAGCTGGATCAATGCAAGGTAGCGATACTCTCGGTCGACGGCTTCGAGGAAGCCGAGCTCGTCGAACCGCAGCGCGCGCTGACGGCCGAAGGCGCGCACGTCGACGTGATTTCGCAGCAGCGCGGCGAGATCCAGGGATTCAGGCACGTCGACAAGGGCGATCGCGTGAAGGTCGACCGCACGTTCGACGATGCGCGCGAAGGCGGCTACGACGCGGTCGTGCTGCCGGGCGGCGTCGTCAATGGCGACGCGATCCGGATGCTGCCGGCCGCGCGCGAATTCGTGACCGCGGCCGTCGGCGCGGGCAAGCCCATCGCGGCGATCTGTCACGGCGGCTGGCTGCTCGTCTCGTCCGGGCTGGTGGAGGGCCGCACGATGACGAGCTGGCCGAGCCTGCAGGACGACATCCGCAACGCGGGCGGCAAGTGGGTCGACCAGGAGGTCGTGCGCGACGGCAACCTGATCACGAGCCGCAAGCCCGACGACCTGCCCGCATTCAACGGCGCGCTGGTGCAGTGCCTCGCGTCGCGGGGGGGATGAGCGATGCCGGCCGATTCCGTTCGCCGCGTGACGCTGACCGACGCTCCGCCCGTGTTCGACGGCGCGGCGCTGCAGATGCGCTTCGTCGTCGAGGTCGACGGGAAGCCGCACACCTGCGCGATCACGGTCGAGGCGCTCGAGGATCATTTCGGCGCGCGTTCCGCGCTCGAAGCCGATCTGCGCGACGCGTTCGACCGCGGCCGCTCCCGCATCGAGGCCGCGTGCGCGGAAGTGCTCGCCGACGGCAAGGGTGGCGTAGAGCTCCACAGCGGCTACTTCCGCGTGCGCGATAAGGCGGCGGGCAAGACGGCACGCGCCGGGCTGATCCGCTCGCGGAAGTCGTGATTCACGCGGCGCGGGTTGCGCGCATGCAACGCATCGTGCCCCCTTGGCGCGCCATTACACGCCGTTGAAAACTTTGCAGCGGCTCCCGAACGGCCTGCAGTGACACATCGCGCCGGGCGCCGGCTGCTCATGGGGCTTCTTCGTCCCACATACTGGCACGCTCCCTGCGTGTATCCCCGATTGCGGCGCACGATTTGCGCTTGCGCCATCGCGATGCAGCCGCCGTATCGCCCCACGCAGTCAATAGGGAGACAACATGCTGACCGCACATGAATTTGCCGCGCTGTTCCTGGTACACCGCGCGCCGGAACAGATCCGGGCCGACCACGAAGATATTGTCTCGCTGATGGAGCAACACCTGATCGAGATGCATTCAGACGAATCGGGCGCGAGCCGGTTTGCCCTGACGCCGAACGGGCTGTCGATCGTGCAGTGCATGCAGCGGCACGTCGGGCGCGGATTCAGCAGTGCCGACGCATGAGGTCGCTCCGCGTCGCTCAGTGCGCGATCGCGACCGATGCGTTGACCTGCACGACCGGCGTATCGCCGTCGAACGGCGGCGCGTACAGGAAGCGCTCGATCACGCCGGGCTCGAACAGCAGGCAGCAGGTCGAGCCGCCGTACTGGAAACAGCCGATCTCGGCGCCTTTGTCGACGCGCTGCCCCGGCACGACCTCGATCACGCACGACGACACGTCGCCCATCCCGACGAACACGGCCGCGACCGTGCCGATCCCCGGATCGTTGCTCTCGATCGCGACCACCGCGCGCGCGGCGACGGCCGTCATGTAGCCCTGCGAGTCGTTGAGCCCGGCCGGGTCCGGGCCTTCCGCCTCGGCGACCGAGTAGTAGGTGCCGTCGACCCGGTACGCGTGCGTGACGGTGCCGCGCACCGGCACATGCCGGCGGTGATGGTTGTACGCGCTCAGGTACGCCTGGTACAGGTCGCCGCCGGCAAGGGGCGCGGTACGAACGCGGGCAGCAAGGCGCTTGCCCGGCGCGCGGCACCGAACTTGCCGCATTCGGGCGATCGGCTTCCTTCAATCACATCGGAGAGCGAAATGAACGCAGCTTCGAATGCGCGACAGACCCAGGATGCGGCTTCGACGGGCGAGGGCCGCGGCGGCGAGCAGCGAACCGTGGCGCCGACGCGCACGCGGGCACGCGTGCGTGCGACAACGTCGCGCGGCGGCAAGCAGCGGACCGAACACGGCGGCACGAACGAGCCCGAGACGACGAGCGGGCGTGCGGAGACGGGCGACCCGCATTGGGAGGACGACGGCGGCGCGATGCCGCCGGAAGAGTGGTCGTGACGTCGCCGCGCAAAATCGATCATTGACGGCACGTTCCGTGCGCAAACCGATTACGGGCGTACAAAAACGATCATGCGCGGGCCGATTTGCACAAGATCGATTACGTAGCAGGAATCAAGGGGGCAATCATCGGCAACCTGCGCGCCGCTTTCCATCGCTTCCATATTTCGAGTATTATCGAAACATGGAAACGAACCAGACCATCGCCGCACTTGCGGCCCTCGCGCACGAGTCGCGCCTCGCCGTCTTCCGCGCGCTCGTGCAGGCCGGCCCGTCGGGCCTGGCGGCCGGGCAGATCGCGACGCTGCTCGACGTGCCGCCGTCGTCGCTGTCGTTTCATCTGAAGGAACTGGCCCACGCGCAGCTCGTCACGAGCCGCCAGGAAGGCCGCTTCGTGTTTTATTGCGCGAACTTCGCGACGATGAACGGGCTCATCGGCTACCTCACCGAGAACTGCTGCGGCGGCAATCCGTGCTCGCCGGCTTCCGCCTGTTCGACCTCCTGTTCCGACCCAACGTAAGCACACGTTCACGCCCCCGCCGATGACCACCAACGTCCTGATCCTCTGTACCCACAACTCCGCGCGCAGCGTGCTCGCGGAGGGCATGCTCAACCACTGGGCCGCGAAGCTCGGCCGCGACGTGCGCGCCTACAGCGCCGGCAGCGCGCCGAGCGGCCGGCTCAATCCGTTCGCGCTGGACGCGCTGACGCGCGCCGGCGTCGACGTCACCGGATACCGCAGCAAGAGCTGGGACGAATTCGTCGGCGACCACGCGCCGGAAATGCGCATCGTCATCACGGTATGCGACAGCGCGGCCGCGGAGACGTGCCCGTACTGGCCCGGCAGTCCGGTGAAAGTCCATTGGGGCTACGCCGATCCGTCGAACGCGGCGGGCGGCGATGCGGGCAAGCAGCTCGCGTTCGAACTGACGCGCGAGGCGCTCGGCTTCCGGATGCTGCAGCTGCTCGCGCTGCCGCTCGAGCGCATGAGCGACACCGAACTGCAGGCGGCATTGGTCGCCATCTCCCGTAACTGAGCGGTCGCACGGCGGCATGCGTGAACCGGCGTGCCGCGTGCCTTTCTCCAGCCCGAATCCTGTCCGATGAACACATCCAACGTCATCCCGCCTCGCCACGCCGCTGCCAGGCCCGCGATCAACTTCTTCGAACGCTACCTGACGGTCTGGGTCGCGCTGTGCATCGTCGCCGGCATCGCGCTCGGCCAGGTGCTGCCCGGCCTGTTCCAGCGGATCGGCCGCATCGAGTACGCGCAGGTCAACCTGCCGGTCGGGCTGCTGATCTGGGTGATGATCGTGCCGATGCTCGTGAAGGTGGACTTCGGCGCGCTGCATGAAGTGCGCCAGCACGTGAAGGGGATCGGCGTCACGCTCGTCGTGAACTGGCTCGTCAAGCCGTTCTCGATGGCGTTGCTCGGCTGGCTGTTCATCCGGCAGCTGTTCGCGCCGATGCTGCCGGCCGACCAGCTCGACAGCTATATCGCCGGCCTGATCCTGCTGGCCGCCGCGCCGTGCACGGCGATGGTGTTCGTGTGGAGCCGGCTCACGGGCGGCGATCCGCTGTTCACGCTGTCGCAGGTCGCGCTGAACGACAGCATCATGGTGATCGCGTTCGCGCCGCTGGTCGGGCTGCTGCTCGGGATGTCCGCGATTACCGTGCCGTGGGCGACGCTGCTTACCTCGGTGGTGCTCTACATCGTGATTCCAGTGATCCTCGCGCAGATCTGGCGCAAGCGGCTGCTGCGCAACGGACAGGCCGCGTTCGATGCCGCGATGGCGAAGATCGGCCCGTGGTCGATCGCCGCGCTGCTCGCGACGCTCGTGCTGCTGTTCGCGTTCCAGGGCGAAGCGATCCTGAAGCAGCCGCTGGTGATCGCATTGCTCGCGGTGCCGATCCTGATCCAGGTGTTCTTCAATGCGGCGCTCGCGTACTGGCTCAATCGCGCGGTGGGCGAGAAGCACAACGTCGCGTGCCCGTCCGCGCTGATCGGCGCGTCCAATTTCTTCGAGCTCGCCGTCGCGGCCGCGATCAGCCTGTTCGGTTTTCACTCCGGCGCGGCGCTGGCGACCGTCGTCGGCGTGCTGATCGAAGTGCCGGTCATGCTGCTGGTGGTGCGCATCGTGAACCGGTCGAAGGGCTGGTACGAGCGTGCCTGAGCCAACCACGGAAATCCATTCATGACTGACCGACTGACCGATCTGCCGCAACTCGATCCTGAACTCTTCCGCGTGCCGGACGCGAGCTGCTTGCGGCCGGCATCGCCGTCCACCCATCCGCCGCGTCTTCTGCTGCTGTACGGCTCGCTGCGCGAGCGTTCGTTCAGCCGGCTGCTGGTCGAGGAAGCCGAGCGCCTGCTTACGGCGATGGGCGCCGAGGTGCGCGTGTTCAATCCGAGCGGCCTGCCGCTACCCGACGATGCGCCGGAGAGCCATCCGAAGGTCGTCGAACTGCGCGAGCTGGTGCTGTGGTCGGAAGGGATGGTGTGGTGCTCGCCGGAGCGGCACGGCGCGATGACGGGGATCATGAAATCGCAGATCGACTGGATTCCGCTGTCGGTCGGCGCCGTGCGGCCGACCCAGGGCAAGACGCTCGCGGTGATGCAGGTCAGCGGCGGCTCGCAGTCGTTCAACGCGGTGAACCAGATGCGCGTGCTGGGCCGCTGGATGCGCATGCTGACGATCCCGAACCAGTCGTCGGTGGCCAAGGCGTTCATGGAATTCGACGAAGCGGGGCGGATGAAGCCGTCGGCCTATTACGATCGCGTCGTCGACGTGATGGAGGAACTGGTCAAGTTCACGCTGCTCACGCGCGACATCGGCCCGTATCTGGTCGATCGGTACAGCGAGCGCAAGGAAAGCGCGGAGGCGTTGTCGAAGCGGGTGAATCAGCGCGGGATCTGAACCGTACCGGTGCCGCCGAACCAATCGGGAGTCGATGTCATGCAACTTCGCTCTGCAGCGTTGGCCGACCTGGCCGCGATCGAGGCATTGCTTCGCGCGTCGAACCTGCCTGTCGCGGGTGTCGCGGAGCACCTCGGAAACTTCATCGTGCTCGCCGATCCGCCTGACGTGACCGGATGCGGCGGTATCGAATATTACGAAGACTTCGCGTTGATTCGGTCGATTGCCGTCGCATCGCATGCGCAAGGGAACGGCCTCGGTCGCGCGATCGTTGCGCGGCTGATCGCGGCGTGCCGCGCTCGCGCCGTCCGGTCGATCGGGTTACTGACGACGACCGCGGAAGACTATTTCACCGGTTTTGGTTTCGTGCCCGTTGCCCGCGAGGATGTCCCGCGGCCGCTGCTGGCGTCGAGCCAGTTTCAAGGCGTATGTCCGGACGCGGCCACGGCGATGTTGTTGGCGTGTTGAGCGGACTTGCTGGAACGCAGCGAGAAGGTGGGTCTCGGGTGCCACCCGTCTTTGCACCAAATCGATTACGGCTGCGGGCCCTTCGTATCGGTTGCCACGAGCACCGCGACCGGCAATGCCGCAAGACACCGATCGAGCCGCATCGTGCCGTCCGGCGCCTCGATACGCACCAGTAACCGAGGGCCGTTCCGGCGAGTTCGTCGGTTCGCATCGGCAAGCTCCATGAGGTTCCGTCAGGCCGGGGCGCTCAGCGCGCAAGCGGCGTGCCCGGTGTTGCACGCATCCTCGCGACGAGCGGATAGTGATCCGACGCGTGCCGCGCGCGCACGCTGCGATGTACGTTGACATCGACCAGCAGTTCACCCGGATGGATCCAGATACGGTCGAGCGAAAACACCGGGTACAGCGTCGGGAACGTGCGCGGCGCCGGTGCGCGGCGGAACCGCGTGACGAGCGCCTGCAGCGCGCGGCCGCGCACGAACCACGCGTTGATGCCGCCCATCAGGATCACCGGCATCGCGCCGGTGCCGAACGCGGCGAGCAGCCGCTGCACGTGCGCGCTGCGTTCGTTCGCCGACAGCCCGAGGTGGGTCACGACCACGCGCAGCGTGCCCGCGCCGCTGTCGGGATCGCCGTGCGCGGCCACGATCTCGTGGATGCCTTGCGCGATCGTCGCGGACGCGTTGGCGATCCTGATCCGGTCGAGCCAGCCGCATTCGGCGTGATGACACGCGAGCCACGCACGCAGCGCGCCGACCACCTGGCTGGTCGTGAGCCACGCGCCGCCGCGCATGCGCGCGGCCAGCTGGCTCGTCACGAGGTAGGAGAGCAGGTCGGTCTGGGTCACGCGAGACTCCTTGTCGAGGTGTCGGGATGACAGGTCCGCACACCGGCGATGCTTTGCAGCGCCTCGCAGATCGCCGCAAATTCCGCGCCGCTCGTGCGCGAGAACGACACCGAGATGTCGTCGGTATCCGGATCGTCGTCCGACTGCTGGACGATGAACCGCTTCACGCGCACGCGGCCGGTGCCGAGCGTGTCGTGCAGCGCGCCGAGCGTCAGGCCGCCGCGCTCGACGACGAGCCGCAGCGTGCGCTGCTGCCGCTGCGCGATGAAGCGGTGCTCGAGCGGCTTCACGCCCGCGAGGATCACGAGCACGATCGCCGTCGCGCCGAGCGCCGCGACATACATGCCGCCGCCCGCTGCCAGACCGACGCCCGCCACCGCCCACAGGCTCGCGGCCGTCGTCAGCCCGCGCACGACTTCGCCGCGCAGCAGGATCGAGCCGGCGCCGAGAAAGCCGATGCCCGATACCACCTGCGCGGCGACCCGCGACGGATCGAGCACGACGCCGTTCTGCCCGCGCACATCCTCGAAGCCGAACGTGGAAACCAGCATCACGAGGGCCGAGCCGACGCACACCAGCATGTGCGTGCGCAATCCGGCCGCCCAGTTGAGCCGCTCGCGTTCGAGTCCGATCACGCTGCCGAGCAGCGCGGCGAGCAGCAGGCGTCCGAGGAGTTCGATATGGCCGATCATCGTGGCCTCCTTATTTTGTCGGGTGTTCTGGAGCGTTCGATGCTCAAAAGGGACGCAAGGCGCGTGCCGGGCCGGCCGATACCGGGCACGGCGCGTGCGCACGGGGCCCGCGGCGCGCGCGGCGATCATGCGGCGCGCATTTTTTGCATCGCCATCGCAGATAAGTACAAGGGGGCCAGGATGCAACATCAACCGGACGCACAGGTTCGCGACCCGTATCGCGGTCACGAGATTCGCGTATGGGCGCGGTGCAACGAACGCGGCGCGTGGGACGTCGAGGTGCAGGTGTATGTCGACGGCGCGCGCATCGAGCTGATCGTGCCGGAGCCGGCCGGTCTCGAATGGCCGACCGAGGACGAGGCGCTGCGGGCGGGCGTCGAGCGCGGGCGCTATCTGGTGGACAAGCGGGTCGACGACGATTGAGCCGGCGCGATCCGGCCGGCGCGGCGCTTGCGCATGTTCGCGGCCGGACGATCGGGAACTGTCCGGACGCGGGTCCGAAGGGACTGAATCCGACGAAGGGGGGCGGCGATCCGGGCGATGCGGGTCAGGCGAATGGCCTACGGCCGCGCCGCAATCTCGTCCAGATGCCACAGCAGATCCGCCGGATCGTCATACACGCGCAGCGCGCCCGCGCGTTCCAGCTCGTCGCTGCCGTAACCGCCCGACAGCAACCCGACGCCCAGCGCACGGCAGCGGCTCGCGGCGAGCATGTCCCAGATGCTGTCGCCGACCACGACCGTATGCTCGATCGGCACGTTCAGCTTCGCGGCGGCGGTCAGGAACAGGTCGGGGTCCGGCTTCGCATACTTGACCTGGTCGCGCGTGACGACCACGTTCCTCGCCGGATCGACGCCGAGCGCTTCGAGATTGATCGCGGCGGTTTCCATCCGTCCGCTCGTCGCGATCGCCCAGCGGATGCCCGCGTTCGACAGCGCGGCCAGCAGCTCGCGCGCGCCCGGCAGCGGCCGGACCTGCGCGCGCAGCCGCTGGTATGCGGCCGCATGCAGCCGAGCGAGCCGTTCGACGCGCTCGGCGTCGATGTCGCCGGCCGTCTCGCGCAGCAGCTGGTTCAGGAACAGGCCGCCGCTCATCCCGATCTTGCGGTGGATGCGCCACACCGACAGCTCGATGCCTTCCGCATCGAGCGCTTCCTTCCACGCGAGCACGTGCTGATAGACGCTGTCGACGAGCGTGCCGTCGAGATCGAACAGAAACGACGTTTCAATGCGCATGTGAATCTCCTGGCCCGATGGTGTTCGGGCGAATCGTCCGTCAAACCCAATTCGTCACATTATCGGCGCATGGCCGTGTCATCGCCATGTCGCGGCGATGCGGCCCGCCACGGCGTGTCATATGCCGCTGGTACAATCGCGCCGATGCGCCGGGCCGGCTGCCCGCGCACCCAACCTTCGTCGAATTCCCGTATGGCAACCCCGGACGCCGTCAGTTCCGAACAGTCGTGGTGGGGCGTTCTGGCCCTGGCACTCACTGCCTTCATCTTCAATACCACCGAGTTCGTGCCCGTCGCGCTGCTGAGCGCGATCGGCGACAGCCTGCAGATGCAGCCGACCGCCGTCGGCCTGATGCTGACGATCTACGCGTGGGCCGTCGCCGTGGTGTCGCTGCCGCTGACGTTCGTCACGCGTCACGTCGAGCGCCGCAAGCTGCTGAGCTGCGCGTTGCTGGTGTTCGTCGGCAGCCATGTCGTCACCGGCGTCGCGTGGAATTTCACGGTGCTGATGATCGGCCGGCTCGGCATCGCGTGCGCGCACGCGGTGTTCTGGTCGATTTCCGTCCCGCTGGCCGTGCGCCTCGCGCCGAGCGACCGGAAAAGCCGCGCGTTGAGCCTGCTCGCGATGGGCTCGGCGATCGCGATGGTCGCCGGCATTCCGCTCGGACGCGTGATCGGCGAGGCGCTCGGCTGGCGCGACACGTTCCTCGTGATCGGCGGCGCGGCGGCCGTCGCGCTGCTATTGCTGCGCGCGACGTTGCCGACACTCCCCAGCCAGGGCGCCGGGTCGCTGTCCAGCATCGGTACGTTTCTCAGGAAGCCCGCGCTCGTGACGCTGTATGCGATCACCGTGCTGGTCGTATCCGCGCATTTCACGTCGTACACGTACATCGAGCCGTTCGTGCAGAGCGTCAATCATGCGAGCAGCAGCCGGATTACCTACGTGCTGATCCTGTTCGGCGTCGCCGGCATGCCGGCCGCGATCTGCTTCAACCGCGTGTTTCCGGAGCGGCCGGCCGACTTCCTGCTCGCGTCGATCATCGCGTTGTCGGCCTGTCTGCTGATCCTGTTCCCGAGCGCGCTGAACATCGTCACGCTGTCGGTTCACACGCTGGTGTGGGGCGGCGCGATCGTCTGCTTCGGTCTCGCGATGCAGGCGTGGGTGCTGAAGCTGGCACCGGAGGCGACCGATCTCGCGGTGTCGATCTTTTCCGGGCTGTACAACGTCGGGATCGGCGCCGGCGCGCTGCTCGGCAACCATATCGCCGGAGCGTTCGGACTGCCGTGGATCGGCACGTTCGGCGGGGTGGTCGGAATCTTCTCGGCCGGGATCGCGTGGGCCGCGTTGCGGCTGCACGAGCGGCGGGCGTTGGCGTAGCGTGCCGCTTCATCCGCCATGCCGGCGATAACGCCGCGATCGCGGCGTCAACCCGTCGTGCTCCACGGCCGCGGCGCTGGATCCGCGTTGCCGCGCACCTCGTTCGGCGTCGTGCCGGTCCAGCGCTTGAATGCATGCCGGAAACTCGCGGCGTCGCTGAATCCCAATACCGATGCGATGTCTTCGGTGCTCAACGCGGTCGTGCCGAGATAGTCGATCGCCAGTGCCCTGCGCACGCCCGTCAGCAGTTCGTTGTAGGACGTGCCCGCGGCGTCGAGCTTGCGGCGCAACGTCCTTGACGTCATGTGCAGGGTGCCGGCGATCGCATCGATGTCCGGGAATCTGCCGGGGATGCGCGTCAGTTCGTCGTAGACACGCAGCGTGATTCCGGAGCGATCCTGGAGTTCGTCGAGCAGTTGCGCGCAGTGCCGCGAGACCTGGGCCGCCGTGATCGGGTGGGCAAGCTGCGGCGCCCTCGACAGCCACGCGGCGGGATAGCTCAATGCATGGCATTCCTGATCGAATGCAACCGGACAGTCGAGCGCTTCGGCAAGCAGTGCCGCATGGGCCGGTTGCCTGCATGCAAACCGTGCGCGGACCGGCACGCACCACGATCCCATCACGTCCTTGACGAAAGTCGCGTGAAGCACGAACTGCATGTCGAGCAGGAACGCGTACAGCCGCGCGTCGAGTTCGGGCAGCGCCACGTCTTCGCGGGCGGGGAAATGCCAGGACGCCAGATCGTCTTCCATGCCCCAGCGAATGCCGAGCAGGCCGTTCGCGAGCCGGTGGAACCGGACCGCCGCATCGAACGCCTCCCCCAGCGTTTCGGCGCACAGCGTCGCATACCCGTACATCCCGTAGCTCGACGCATGCAGCAACCTGCCGACCCGCACACCCAGGTCGGAGCCGGGATAGTACCGGAGCGCATTGCGCACGGCCGTCAGGAATTGTTGCGCCGACGTGAGCGTGAACGGGTTCGACACGTCGTTCGGATCGAGGTCGGTCCCGGTGAGCACCGCGGACGTGTCGAGTTCCAGATGCGCCGCGACTTCCATCAGCGCCGCGAGCTTCGACGGGGACGCGCGCTTTTCCGACAGGGTGGCCAGATCGACGGGCGACGACGGCAGGCCGGCGCCAGGGCCGGCTTGCGTCGGGTTCAATCGCATGGTGCTGCTGCTCATCCTTGCATCTGGTCGTCGGTTCTCGTCGCGGCCCGGAATCGGGCAATGCCGTGCATCGATGCGCCGCAGGCTGCGTCCGCAGTGACGACGTTACGGCAATCCGCCGGTTCCGTGTGGTAGCGAACGCGGACAATTTTCGCGTCCGTTTCAAACATTTCCAAAGCCCCGGTCGGCCGCCATAGTGGCGGCACGACACGGCCGGCATACGCGCCCGTGTCGAGAAAATAAATATGGAGATACCGCTCGATGAAGTCGATGAAACTGGCGGCGGCTGCCGCCATGCTGGTTGCGAGTGCGGCAGCGCATGCGCAGTCCGCGGGAAGTAACGTGATGGGAATGGGGTGGTTGAGAATCGCCCCTCAAACCTCGAGCGATCCGCTTGAAATCGGCGGGCACGCCGTGCCCGATACGGGCGCGAGCGTCGATAACGCCGACACGCTCGGTATTACGTTTACACATTTCCTGACCGACCATGTCGCCGTGGAGACGGTCGCCGGCATTCCGCCGAAATTCCAGTTCTCGGGCACCGGTGTGCTGTCGTCCGCGGCGATCAATCCGCTCGGCGATGTTCGCCAGTGGAGTCCGGCGCTGCTGCTGAAATACTATTTCGGCCAGGCGGATGCCCGATGGAGACCCTATCTCGGCATCGGCGTCAGCTACATCTGGTTCACCAATGCGCATGTCGGTCCCGCGTTCCAGCAGGCGTTGAGCGCGCAATTGACGCACGGCGCGACGACGGGCCTGTCGACGAGCGCGGACGTCGACAGTGCATGGTCGCCGGTCTTCAACGCGGGACTGAATTGCCAGTTCAACAAGCATTGGTCGGCCGGGCTGTCAGTCTCGTACCTGCCGTTCGGAACGAAAGCCAATTTGACCACCCGGCTGCCGAACGGTGCCGTGGTCAAGAGCGTCGCGAAGATCACGCTGGATCCGCTCGTCACGCTGGTATCGGTGAACTACGCATTCTGACCGGACGGTGCGACGGCGGCGATCCGGGCGCGATGCCGGTCCGGTTTGCAAGGATGAGGCAGGGCGGCGGCGTGGCCGCCATCGCTACATGCGAATCCCCGCACGTCGCACGTCGCGCCCGGCATAACCCGCTTGAGCACCGTCTTGATTTGCTCAACCAAGGTGCTTTCTGCTATTTGCCGATCGTTGTTTCATTTGACGCCATCTCCCTGGCGTCGTGTCCGCCCATTCCCGGAAGGCACGGTAGAACGAGTTTGTATCCTGGTATCCCAAGAGCCAAGCTACTTCCTGGATATCCAAAGCGGGGTCCGACAGCAGTTGCATGCCAAGCTCCTGACGAGCATCGCCGATGAGCGCACGGAACGTCGTGCCTTCCGCTGTGATCCGACGCTGTAAAGTGCGTTCGCTCATGCCGATCTCGCGAGCGACACTGGCGATCTCGGGACGGCCGCTCGGCATAATCCGCTTGAGCACCGTTTTGATTTGCTCCACCAACGTGCTTTCCGCTTCCAGTTCGCCCATCGCTTGCGCAAGGGCGGGGGCTAGCATATTCAACAGCTCCGGGTTGTGATGGATAAACGGCCGATCAAGATCGGCGGAAGCCAGAACGAACCGGTTTTGTGCCGCCCCGAAACGGATGGGGCAGTCGAAGTAGGTGCCGTGCAAGTCCATGACGGGGCCGGCCCGCTTGAACTCAACCGCGACGGGGGCTAGATTTTGACCCGTTCCTCGCCGTCCCAACTCAATCAGCATTGCAAAGCTGGCATCGACTGAGAGATCAGGCTCCGGCTCCGTGCCCGGCGGCCATTCGATCGTGATCGAGACCCGGCCGTTCTTCTCGTCGCAATGGAGCTTATCGGGGCTGCAAAGCCGCTTGAATCGTATAACCCTCGCCAGACCATCACGATAATTTTCGGCATAGGTCGCGGCGAGGAACGCAAGCTTATGCGTTGCGGTGCTGGTGTCACGAACCATCTTGATGCCGAAGCTTGCATCACCTGACAGCAATTCGATGGCTCGCCAAATTGCGAACAGCTGAGCGGTGCTGATGCTCGCCGCTGCATCGTGGCGGAGCATGACAGGAAGACCGGCCGCGCTAAGGACCGCCTCGGCGCGCAGTCCTTGTAGCTCAACGGCTCGCCAGAAGGCCTCCGGCACTTTGCAACGTTCCCCGCGAACATCCTTCATTGAGTTTCCCTTCGATGGCGCCATGTGCAATCAAGGGCTTCGACTGCCTGGTCCCCGCCCACATCGAAGATTCCTCGCGAACGCGAAGAAACCCTTCGCTGCGCCCGTGCTGGATAGAGGAGGCCGTCCGCTCAGCGAGGATTTGATCGCAACTTTCGTCTGCAATCGCGCAATGGACCGCACTGTATTCGCGATTGGCGTACTCCGCAAGTTATCTGGCGTGTCAAGTCGATGCGACCATGCGGTCAATGTTTTATCTTTGTCCCGTCACCCACGTAGCGGGCGGAATGTCCAGAGGAGAGTAACCATGCAGGCGAGAGAGCGTAACGGAGCAAAAGATTCGGTTCGGATGAGTGGAACGTTGCCACTGACCTTTTACACCAACCCCAACTCCCGCGGCCGCATTGTGCACTGGATGCTCGAAGAGGCAGGGTGCGAGTACGAAACGGTTGTGCTCGATTACGAACGCTCCAGCGAGGCGGACCGATGGGGTGGCGCAGCGCTCGCGCGTTCGTATGACGTTTTTGACGAGCGCAGTCGTTTCTTCACGGAGGTAAACCCGATGGGCAAGGTGCCCGCGATCGTGCATCACGGCCGCGTGATAACCGAAAGTGCTGCCATCTGCGCGTACCTCGCCGAGACCTTCCCGGACGCAAGGCTGGCGCCCACTGCAGCGGAGCGCGCTGATTATTACCGGTGGATGTTTTTCGCTGCGGGACCGCTCGAGCAGGCTGTCACCAACCATCGAGCCGGGTTCGTGCCGGCTGCGGAGCAGGAGTTCTTCTTCGGCCACGGCAGCTATGAGCGCACGGTGGACCAACTCGAACGCGCAGTGCGTTCAAGCACTTTCATTGCCGGAGAGCGATTCACTGCAGCCGACGTCTACGTCGGATCGCATATTGGCTGGGGTCTGGGGCTCGGGACGCTGCCCAAGCGTGACGCCTTCCTGGAGTATGTTGGCAGGGTTACCCAGCGAGATGCCTTTCAAAGGGCTGCCGCCAAGGGTGAAGCGCTGCTTGCTCTTCCAGATAGCTCACCCGTCTAGCCCATATGCGCTCGACCATACTGGCAGTGCGCCACAGTGCAGGACTCTGGATTCGGCGCCGATAACGGCCGCCGAGGGTCTACCCGCCTCGCGACCGCCGTGCGCAGCTTACCGAGATCGATGGCCGCGACCATCGCTGATCCGAGGATCGGGTGCTGGCGTGCGAGCGGTCGGCAGGAATCGGCGGATGTAAAGATTCTCGAACCGGTAAAGCCGCCGTCTCTACCACCAGCGAAGACCCTCCAGCCGCCGCTGAAGGCCATTCAGTGCCCCGGCCGTTTATGTCGCCGCCGGAGTGAAAGGCTGATGGGATGGACTACGCCTGCCGCCGATTCCTGTCGGTGCTCAAAGGATGCGATTGCTCTTTGGCGAGCGGCTCTTTTGCGCAATCCTGCGGACGGTCAGTTTGACGAATCGAGCGTCGCTTCCTGGCCGAACTCGGCCGGCCACCGCCCAGTGACGCGCGTCAGGCGCAAATCACCCGGTTCGGCCATTCGGTCTTAAGCAGCGAACGGCCGATTTCAGGCCGGCATAAGTCAGCCACCCTTATCGAAGCGCCCTCGGGCCCTTCAGCGGACGCTTGCTATCGATGATGGCTTTTGCTTCGTCAATGGCGGCATCCAACGCCCAGTCTTCGCGACGATAGCCTTCTTCCTCAAGACATTGAACCGGAATTTGCGTGGCGGGCTGAGCATCAGTGTCGTTCGGGATAAGCACGAAGCCGTGGAACCCGAATATCTGCAAATCCGCCCCTCCGACGCCATGTTTCGGCAGCGTTTGAACTGAATATTCAAAGCCGTTGTGCGTGTTCTCGGCGCGGGCCATGTTCGTCTCCAGCGTGGTCGTCATCGGATCCTAGCACTAACGAACAGGGTGCGACTGCAACGCGACCGAATGCTGCTCCCGCTATCTGCGGACCGGCTGCTCGCGCGTGGCTATTGGAGATTGCCCTCCCGGCGTCAATGGCCATTCCGACTGCAGAAGTGTTTCACGATTGAAGCGTTTCCCGCGGTTTCGCTAACCTTCTCAAGGCAATGCCGATGGCCGGCGCCAGCCACGCAGTCTGCTCCGGCACATGGCGCGCTACATGCGTGGTTTTTCAATTGCGCGATGCAGTGCCGCCGGATGGCGTGCGTCATCGCTGCTCGGACCGCATGCGGTGCCCATGGGTCAGATTGGTCATTACGTCAGGAGGGAGCCGTATATGAAGAACAAGTCTTGCACAATTGCGATCCTGGTCATGGGCGTGTGCCTGAACATGTCGGCGGCGTCGAGTGCGCCAGTGGAACAGGCACTCGTGGTTACTCCTGACAAGATCCAGTGGGTGAATCTGCCCGGATACGCCGACGCCAAACTCGCCGTCATCGAAGGAGAAATGGGTAAGAAGGGGCCACTTACGTTCCGGATCAAATTTCCGGCCGACACGAAGGTGCCTGCTCATTTTCACCCCGGAGTCGAGCGGACGACGATCCTTTCCGGCACGTTCAACTTGGGCATGGGTGACAAGCTGGATCCAGAGAAGACCACGCCGCTCGGCCCGGGCAGCATGGTTATCATGCCGCCCAAGATGCACCATTTTGGCTGGACCAAGGAGGAAACCGTCATTCAGGTCAACGTAACCGGGCCATGGGGTATCACCTACATTGACCCGGCCGACGATCCCAGAAAGAAATGACGCTGTGTCGCCGGATCCGCATAGCGCGGGGGCGCCTCGCGCTATGTGTCATGGATCGTTGAGTGGGTTCATTGCGTTACAACCCGCCTTTGCAGGCACCTTTCCCAGCGCGGTGGCCTGTCGGCGCGAAGGGCCGCGATCGTGCGGTTCGGCGGTCTGTTTCGGGCCCCGTGAATGACTCGTGTCAACACGCAAGCAGGCGGTCGCAAGCCGTTTTCGAGCGGCTCAAACTGGCCGGTAGCCGCCTCTCGCCCCGTCGCCGACATCCAACCGGCCGGCGAACTTCGACTGATCCCGTGCGGGCCGCCGGTACACTCGGGTTGCCAAAGCAACCTTGCCCGGTCACATGAGCACGCAACCCGCAGCAGCACCTGCAACCGTCACCCCAATGATGCAGCAGTACCTGCGCCGTGATTGTTGCTGCACCGCCAGAATGAACCAGCCGAGCCTGTTTGGCGGGAAGGGCCATGCCGGAGCGCGACACGAACCGGCTCGATCGTGATCGAGACGCGTACCGTTCGCATGTGCGGCAGAACACGTCCGCCTTCGACTTTTCCTATGTGTTGCGTTCGGAAAGATCATATGCTGCCTAGACGGGTTGATATCTTCCATCCGCTCGACTTGAGGACAAGGCTGATAAAAAATGATGCTCGGTCCACGAATGCCCTTGATCGCGTTGCTTGCTGCCGCTGGCCTCACCTGGACGTCAGCCTTCGCACAAAGCCAGGATGGCGCCCGTATAGCCATGCAGATTTGTTCCGGCTGCCACGGTGTAGGCGGGCGTAGCGAATCGCCGATGTTTCCGAAGCTCAATGCGCAGACACCCGAATACATCGAAGCCCAGTTGAAGGGATTCCGCGAGCACGCGCGCGGCGAAAACACCGCCCGCGATTACATGTGGGGTATGGCCGCGCTGCTGGACGCCGGCGCCGTCAAATCGCTGGCAGACTATTTCTCGCACCAGCCGGCAACGCCCGGTGCGACGGGAGATGCCACCTTGATCGCCAGAGGGCAGGAAGTCTTCGAACGCGGCGTGCCGGATAAGGGCGTGCCAGCTTGCGCATCATGTCACGGCCCAGAGGCCCAGGGGGTCGGCATATTTCCGCGGCTGGCCGGGCAACATAAAGAGTATCTATTGCATCAGATCGAGGTTTTCAAAAACGGCACGCGTGGCAATGCGCCCGTGATGAGCGCAGTGGCGCATACCTTGAATGACGAACAGGCCAGGGCCGTGGCGGCCTATCTGCAATCCAGATAGGATTTTCCCCGCATGGCGGGTTGACCGATAGCAACCGTCAGCTTCTGATGGACGAGTCGCATCGGCGACGAGCGTCGATATCCGCATACCGACCTCCATCCGGCCGTTCGTAGAAACTGCCGCCGAAGTCGAAGACCGGACGACCAACCCCACCGTTTCCCCTCAGGAAAACCCTGATCACCCTCCGGCAGACCGCCGGTTTCAGCCGGATTCCCCACCGCTGAAAGCAGCCGCATCGCACCCCCGCCCAAGCGATACCCCGAACCCGCGCGACCGCGCTCCAGCAAGCTTCTCAGCCCGTACATCTAGCCAAACAAGGTATGGCGCACTGCAATATTCCGCGCCTTTAGCTGCATTTCAATACCTCTCAGGTATCAAAAAACGAGACCAAAAGTATTGGACGGTCCATTTCCCCGCCGCGTATAAATCCGTTCCATGAACTTCCCACACGCAGCGTGCCCCATGTCCTCAGTCACCATCGAACGCATTGAAACCCGCCTCGTCGACCTGCCGACGATCCGTCCGCACAAGCTGTCGGTCGCCACGATGCACGGCCAGACGCTGATGCTGGTGAAGGTGACCTGCAGCGACGGCGTGACGGGCCTCGGCGAAGGCACGACGATCGCCGGGATGGCCTACGGCCCGGAAAGCCCGGAAGCGATGAAGCTCGCGATCGACGCGTACCTCGCGCCGGCGATCATGGGCAAGGATGCGACGCGCATCCAGACGCTGATGGCGTTCCTCGGCAAGCTCGCGAAGGTCAATCATTTCGCAAAGAGCGCGCTCGAAACCGCGCTGCTCGACGCGCACGGCAAGCGCCTCGGCGTGCCGGTCAGCGAACTGCTCGGCGGTCGCCGGCGCGATCGCCTGCCGGTCGCCTGGACGCTCGCATCGGGCAACACGGCGACCGATATCGCCGAAGCCGAACGGATGCTCGACCTGCGCCGCCACAACGTGTTCAAGCTGAAGATCGGCGCGAAGGCGCTCGACGCGGACATCCGGCACGTGGCCGAGATCAAGCGGGCGGTCGGCGAGCGCGCATCGGTGCGCGTCGACGTGAACATGGCATGGAGCGAAACGCAGGCGGCGCGCGCGATTCCGGCGCTCGCCGATGCCGGCTGCGAACTGGTCGAGCAGCCGGTCGCGTCTGCTGCGGCGCTCGCCCGGCTGATGCGCCGCTTCCCGGTCGCGCTGATGGCCGATGAAATCCTGCAGGGCCCGGACAGCGCGTTCGAGATCGCGAAGCATCACGGCGCGGACGTGTTCGCGATCAAGATCGAGCAGAGCGGCGGCCTCTTTGCCGCGCAGCGCGTCGCGGCGATCGCCGATGCGGCCGGCATCGAGCTGTACGGCGGCACGATGCTCGAAGGCGCGTTCAGCACCGTTGCATCCGCGCATCTGTTCGCGAGCTTCGCGAACCTGCAGTGGGGCACCGAACTGTTCGGACCGCTACTGATCACCGAAGAGATTCTCGCGACCCCGCTCGACTACAGCGATTTCGAACTGACCGTGCTGAGCGGCCCGGGTCTCGGCATCGAACTCGACGAAGCGAAGGTCGCGCGCTTCACCCGCGACGGGCTGACGAAAGTCTCCCGCTAACCCGCGCTAACCCGATTACGTATCAGGACATCACGATGCTTTTCCACGTACGCATGGACGTCAACCTCCCGGCCGACATGCCGGCCGGGGTGGCCGACGAGATCAAGACCCGCGAGAAGGCTTACTCGCAGGACCTGCAGCGCAGCGGCAAGTGGCGCCATATCTGGCGCATCGCCGGCGAGTACGCGAACTACAGCGTGTTCGACGTGTCGGGCAACGCCGAGCTGCACGAGATCCTGACCGGCCTGCCGCTGTTCCCGTACATGAAGATTTCGGTGACGCCGTTGTGTCGCCACCCGTCGTCGATTCACGACGGCGACGTTTGAGCCACGGAGCCGCTTCTTCCGCGACAGCGAGCACCCCGGGTCACTTTTCCCCTAATACACGTGGAGACACCATCATGAGCGTCAAAGTTTTCGATACGAAGGAAGTGCAGGATCTGCTGAAGGCCGCGTCGAACGCGAGCGCCAACGGCACCAGCGGCGGCGACGCGCGCACGCAGCAGGTCGTGCTGCGGCTGCTCGGCGACCTGTTCAAGGCGATCGACGATCTCGACATCACGCCCGACGAAGTGTGGGCCGGCGTGAACTACCTGAACAAGCTCGGCCAGGACGGCGAAGCGGCGCTGCTCGCGGCCGGCCTCGGTCTCGAGAAGTATCTCGACATCCGGATGGACGCCGAGGACGAGGCGATCGGCCTCGACGGCGGCACGCCGCGCACGATCGAAGGCCCGCTGTACGTCGGCGGCGCGCCGGTGCGCGACGGCGTCGCGAAGATCGACCTCGACGCGGACGAAGGCGCGGGCCCGCTGGTGATCCACGGCACGGTCACGGGGCTCGACGGCAAGCCGGTGGCCGGCGCGCTGGTCGAGTGCTGGCACGCGAACTCGCACGGCTTCTATTCGCACTTCGACCCGACCGGCAAGCAGAGCGAGTTCAACCTGCGCGGCGCGGTGAAGACGGGCGCGGACGGCAAGTACGAATTCCGCACGCTGATGCCGGTCGGCTACGGCTGCCCGCCGCAGGGCGCGACGCAGCAGCTGCTCGACCGCCTCGGCCGTCACGGCAACCGCCCGGCGCACGTGCACTTCTTCGTGACCAGCGACGGCCACCGCAAGCTGACGACGCAGTTCAACATCGACGGCGACCCGCTGATCTGGGATGACTTCGCGTATGCGACGCGCGAGGAGCTGATTCCGCCCGTCACCGGCAAGACCGGCGGCGCCGCGCTCGGGCTGAAGGCCGACGCGTACCAGGACATCGAGTTCAACCTCGTCCTGACGCCGCGCGTCGAGGGCAAGGACAACCAGATCGTCGAACGCCTGCGCGCTTCCGCCACGGCATAACCGCCCGACGGCACGGCGGCGCGCCTGCGCCGCCGCCGGCCGGGTCCCCGCGAGATTCAATCGATACCGATGCGAGCGTGCTTGCAGGACCCGGCACGCGCACAGGAGGAACCAACATGTCCGCCACGATCGACCACACCACCGAACTGGACCACCTGCTCGCCACCGCGGTGCAGGACGACAAGGAGGCCGGCGTCTTCCGCTGCCGCCGCGACATCTTCACGAACGAGGCGCTCTACGAGCTCGAGATGACGCATATCTTCGAGCGCAACTGGGTGTACCTCGCGCATGAAAGCCAGATCCCGAACAACAACGATTACTACACGACGTGGATCGGCCGCCAGCCGGTCGTCATCACGCGCGACAAGACCGGCGAGCTGCACGCGGTGATCAATGCCTGCGCGCACAAGGGCGCGATGCTGTGCCGCCGCAAGCACGGCAACAAGGGTAGCTTCACGTGCCCGTTCCACGGCTGGACCTTCTCGAACACCGGCAAGCTGCTGAAGGTGAAGGACGAGAAGACGACCGAGTATCCGGTGCAGTTCAACACGCATGGCTCGCACGACCTGAAGAAGGTCGCGCGCTTCCAGAACTATCGCGGCTTCCTGTTCGGCAGCCTCAGCGACGACGTGCTGCCGCTCGAGGACTACCTCGGCGAGGCGCGCGTGATCATCGACCAGATCGTCGACCAGGCGCCGGACGGGCTCGAAGTGCTGCGCGGCAACTCCTCCTACATCTACGAAGGCAACTGGAAGATGCAGATGGAGAACGGCTGCGACGGCTATCACGTGAGCACCGTGCACTGGAACTACGCGGCGACGATGGGCCGCCGCAAGGAAGAAGGCACCAAGGCCGTCGACGCGAACAGCTGGAGCAAGTCGGTCGCGGGCGTGTACGGCTTCGACAACGGCCACATCCTGCTGTGGACCAAGACGATGAACCCAGAAGTGCGGCCGGTGTATCAGCACCGTGAAGAAATCAAGGCGCGCGTCGGCGAAGTGCAGGCCGACTTCATCGTGAACCAGACGCGCAACCTGTGCGTGTACCCGAACGTGTTCCTGATGGACCAGTTCAGCACGCAGATCCGCGTGGTGCGTCCGCTCGGCGTCGACAAGACCGAGGTCAGCATCTTCTGTTTCGCGCCGAAGGGCGAGAGCGAGGCCGACCGCACGACGCGCATTCGCCAGTACGAGGATTTCTTCAACGTGACCGGGATGGGCACGGCTGACGACCTCGAGGAATTCCGCGCATGCCAGGCCGGCTACGCGGGCATCACGGCGATGTGGAACGACCTGTCGCGCGGCGCGCCGCTGTGGATCGACGGACCGGACGAGAACGCGAAAAAGATGGGGCTGAACCCGCGCATGTCGGGCGAGCGCAGCGAGGACGAAGGGCTGTTCGTGTGCCAGCACGAACACTGGGTGCACGTGATGCGCGATGCGCTGAAGAAGGAACGCAGGGAGGTGGAGGCATGAACATCGATTACCGGACCATTTGCGCGGCGCTGTACCGCGAAGCGCGCCTGCTCGACGATCGCGAGTGGGACGAATGGCTGACCTGCTACACGGAGGACGTCACGTACTGGATGCCCGCGTGGGATGACGACGACCGGCCGACCGACGATCCGCACAGCCAGATCTCGCTGATGTACTACGCGGATCGCGGCGGCCTCGAGGATCGCGTGTTCCGGATCAAGACCGAGCGCAGCGGCGCGTCGACGCCCGAGCCGCGCACCAGCCACAACGTGACGAACGTCGAGGTGCTGGCCGAGCGCGACGGCGAGGTGGACGTGCGCTACAACTTCCACACGCTGAACCACCGCTACCGCGTGACCGATCACTTCTTCGGCACGATGTTCGTCACGCTGCGCCGCTCGGGCGACGCGCTGCTGATCTCGAACAAGAAGATCGTGCTGAAGAACGACTATATCCGGCAGGTGCTCGACGTGTACCACGTCTGACACCGATTGTTTCGACAAGTCACACAGGGAGACGATGTCATGTCCACCTACAAGATTGCACTGAACTTCGAGGACGGGGTCACCCGCTTCATCGACTGCAAGGCCGGCGAGAAGGTGCTCGACGCCGCGTTTCGCGCGAAGATCAACCTGCCGATGGACTGCTCCGACGGCGTGTGCGGCACCTGCAAGTGCCGCGCGGAAAGCGGCAGCTACGACCTCGGCGACGACTACATCGACGACGCGCTCACCGAGGACGAGAAGGACGGCGGCCTCGTGCTGACCTGCCAGATGGTGCCGCAAAGCGATTGCGTGATCGCGGTGCCGACGTCGTCGGTTGCCTGCAAGACCGGGCACAGCGCGTTTGCCGCGACCGTGACGAAGGTCGAGCCGCACAACGACGCGGCGATCGTGCTCGAGCTCGACGTCGACGCGGCCGCACCGGCGTTCCTGCCGGGCCAGTACGTGAACATCGGCGTGCCGGGCAGCGGCCAGCACCGGTCGTACTCGTTCTCGTCCGCGCCGGGCGACACGAAGGTCGGCTTCCTGATCAAGAAGATTCCGGGCGGCGTGATGAGCACGTGGCTCGAATCGGCCAAGCCCGGCGACACGCTCGAACTGAACGGGCCGCTCGGCAGCTTCTACCTGCGCGACGTGGCGCGGCCGCTACTGTTCCTCGCGGGCGGCACGGGCCTCGCGCCGTTCCTGTCGATGCTCGAGGTGCTCGCGCGCAGCGGCTCGCAGCAGAAGGTGCACCTGATCTACGGCGTGACGCGCGATCTCGACCTGGTGCTGGTCGACGCGATCGAAGCGTATGCGGCGAAGCTGCCGAACTTCAGCTTTGCGACCGTCATCGCCGATGCGGCGTCGAGCCACGAACGCAAGGGCTGGGTCACGCAGCACATTCCGGCCGACGCGCTGAACGACGGCGACGTGGATGTCTACCTGTGCGGGCCGCTGCCGATGGTCGACGCGGTGCGCCAGTACTTCGACGATCAAGGCGTGAAGCCCAACAGCTTCCACTACGAGAAGTTCACCCCGAACGTGACGGCAAAGGCGGCATGACCATGCAACGATTCTCCGGAAAGGTGGTCGTCGTCACCGGCGCGGCGCAGGGCATCGGCCGCGGCGTCGCGCTGCGCGCGGCGGCCGAGGGCGGCAAGGTGCTGTTCGTCGATCGCGCGGACTTCGTGGCAGAGGTGGCCGCCGAGGCGCCGGGCGGCAACACGGCCGGCTTCGTCGCCGATCTCGAGACCTACGACGGCGCGCACGCGGCGATGGCGTGCGCGGTCGCGACGTTCGGCCGGATCGATGTGCTTATCAACGGCGTCGGCGGCGCGATCCGGATGCGGCCGTTCGCCGAGTTCGAGCCCGAGCAGATCGATGCCGAAATCCGCCGCTCGCTGATGCCGACGCTCTACAGTTGCCACGCGGTGCTGCCGCATCTGCTGGCCGGGGGCGGCGGCACGATCGTCAACGTGTCGTCGAACGCGACGCGCGGGATTCGCCGCGTGCCGTATTCGGCCGCGAAAGGCGGTGTGAATGCGCTGACGGCGGCGCTCGCGATGGAATACGCGGAGCATAACATCCGCGTGGTCGCGACCGCGCCGGGCGGCACCACGGCGCCGCCGCGCCGCGTGCCGCGCAATGCGGCCGGCGACAACGCGCAGGAACAGGCGTGGATGGCCGAGGCGGTGCGGCAGGTGACCGAGTCGACGTTCTTCAAGCGCTACGGGACCCTCGACGAACAGATCGCGCCGATCCTGTTCCTCGCCTCCGACGATGCGAGCTACATCACCGGCACGGTGCTGCCGGTCGCGGGCGGCGATACGGGCTGAGCGGCGCGCCTGCCGATTCGCGTGCTTCCTCTTACGTGCGCGCGCCGCAGGCAGGCGTGCGTGCCACGACCATCGAACAACCGGTCGGCGTCGACACGCCGGCCACGGAGATACTCATGCCCAAGCGCGAAGCCATCATCCCCGCCGGAATGGAAGCCGTGTACGAAAAAATCGGCTATGCGCCGGCGATCAAGGTCGGCGATACCGTGTACGTGTCCGGCCAGATCGGCCGAGATGCGGCAATGCAACTGGTGAAGAACCGCGAAGCGCAGATTGTGCAGGCGTTCGAGAACCTCAAGCGGGTGCTGGAGGCGGCCGGGGCATCGCTCGACGACGTGGTCGACCTGACGACCTTCCATACCGACATGCGCGACCTGCCGCTGTTCATGGAGGTGCGCGACCGCTATATGCATGCGCATCCGCGGCCCGCGTGGACCGCGGTCGGCGCGCACATGCTGGGCGGTTCGCCCGGCTATATCGTCGAAATCAAGGCCGTTGCGGTGCTGGCGGGCTGATCCGTCACGCTGGTACTCAGTATTTCAAAACGATAAATGGATCGCCCCGCAACAGCGGGTCGGTCCTGGAGACGCATCATGCCCCCTTCTTCCGTTCGCTCGATTCCCGCGCTGATCGACGACGCGCCGCTCGGCGCATTGCAGATTCGCGTGCTCGCGCTGTGCGTGCTGATCGCGCTGCTCGACGGCTTCGACACGCAGGCGATCGCGTTTACCGGCCCGGCGATTCTCGCGTCGTTCCGGCTGCCGGCCGGGGCGCTCGCACCGATCCTGACCGCCGGGATCGTCGGCATGACGATCGGCGCGATGACGCTCGGCCTCGTCGGCGACCGGATCGGCCGCCGGCCGGCGATCATGATCGGCCTTGCGCTGTTCGGCAGCGCGACGCTGGCGACGTCGTGGGCGGGCGACCCGCGCCATATTCTCGCGCTGCGCTTCGTCGCGGGGCTCGGGATGGGCGGCTGCACGCCGGTGCTGCTCGCGCTCGCGGCCGAATATTGTCCGGCCCGCCTGCGCGGCGCGGTGATGACGGGCGTGCTGCTCGGCCTGCCCGCGGGCGCGATGCTCGGCGGGCTGCTCGCCGCGCGCATGCTGCCGGTGATCGGCTGGCCGGGGATTTTCGTCGTGGGCGGCGCGGCGCCGCTCGCGGTGCTCGGCCTCGTCGCGCTGCTGCTGCCGGAGTCGCTGTTCTACCTGGCGTCGCGCGGCGATACACGCGCGCAGCAGCGGGTGCGGGCGACGCTGTCGAAGATCGTCGTGCAGGTGTTGCCGGCCGACGCGCGCCTGACCGTGCCCGAGGAGTCCACGACGAAAGCGAGCGTCGCCGCGCTGTTCCGCGCCGGCTACGCGGGCAAGACGCTCGGCATCTGGGCGATCTACCTGCTGAACTGGATCGCCTGGTTCATGCTGCTGTCGTGGCTGCCCACCGTCTTGAAGGCGGCCGGCCTGACCGCGCAGCAGGCGCCGGTCGGCACCGTGATCGTCAATGCGGTGTTCATCGTGTGCGCGATTCCGCTGTCGATCGTGCTGCCGCGCGTGAATACGCGCAACCTGCTCGGCGCGATGTTCGCGTTCGGCATCGCGATCGCGATCGGCCTCGGCTACGCCGGCACGAACTGGGCGCTCGTGTTCGCGCTGGTCGGCGCGGCGGGGTTCGGCATCGGCGGGCAGCAGATCGCGCTGAACTACCTGATCGTCGGCGCGTATCCGACCGCGCTGCGCGCGACCGCGACCGGCTGGGCGATCGGGATGGGCCGCGCGGGCGCGATCGCCGGCTCGGCCGTCGGCGGGACGTTCCTGTCGTGGGGCGGGCCGTCCGGCTTCTTCCTCGCGCTGGCCGTGCCGCTCGCGGGCGCCGCGCTTGCCACGCTCAGCCTGCGCCTGGACCGGTCCGGCGTCGAAGTCGCGCCGGCCATCACGCACTGAGCGCGTGAACCGTGCGGTCCGGCCCGCTCAGTCCTGCGCGGCCGGATCGTCGCGTTCGGCCGACGGCGGCAGATACGCCATGCCTTCCTCTTCGTAGAGGTCGTAGATCAGCCGCAGCATCCGTTCGATGTCTTCGGACGCGTCGAGCCGACGCATGCTCATGATGATCGGCGACACGAGCCGCGCATCGTCGAGATCGTGGTACGAGATGTCGTCGCGCTTGAGCCCATGCACGCTCTTCGGCACGATCGACACGCCTTCGCCGGCCGCGACGAGCCCGAGCGCGACCTGCAGCTCGCGCGTTTCCAGCACGCGCGCCGGCTTCAGCGCGCGATCGTGGAACGCGGACAGCACCTGGTCCGCATAGCTCGGGCGCGGCGTTTTCGGAAACACGATCAGCGTTTCGTCGAGCAGGTCGTGCAGCGACAGCGGTGTCGTCGCGGTGCATAGGCGATGGCCGAGCGGCAGCGCCGCGATCATCGGCTCCTCGCGCAACACGACGCGGCGCACGCTCGGATCGTCCAGGCGGATGCGCCCGAAGCCGACGTCGATGCGGCCTTCCTTGAGCGCCTTGATCTGGTCCATCGTCCACATCTCGTGCAGGCTCAGTTCGACCTCCGCATGCTGCTGGCGATAGCGCCGAATGACTTTCGGCAGCATTCCGTAGAGCGTCGAGCCGACGAAGCCGACCGACAGGCTGCGCTCGATCTTGCCGACGCGGCGCGTCATCGATTCGAGCTCGGCCGTCTGCGCGAGCAGCTGCGCCGCATGCTGATAGAAGAAGCGGCCGGTTTCGGTGAGCTTCAGCGGACGCGAATCGCGCTCGAACAACACGATGCCGAGGATCTGCTCGAGCTGCTGGATCTGCCGGCTCAGCGGCGGCTGCGCGATATGCAGCCGTTGTGCGGCGCGCGTGAAGCTGCGTTCCTCGGCGACCGCAACGAAATAGCGCAGGTGACGTAGCTCCATGGTCCTTGCCGTCGAGTGGGGGGCGATGCGATGCCCGGGCCGGACACTGCCGAACGAAAGGGGACGAACGATGAGTTAGTGATCCGTATTTTACTTGAGCGTGAGCGATTTCGTGCTGGATTCATAGGGTTGAAAACGCTGAATGACGTGTTGACGTTGCACCAAGGCGGGGCGAATCGCGCAGGCATACCTCACAGATATCAACCGATACCCAATCGGTGTTGGACGCGGCTTTTTGCGGTCGATAGTATCGGCTCAAACAGGTTGCAGACCGAATAACATTCATGCAACAAGGAGACATCCCCCACCACATTCCTCAATTGCCGGAATGTCACGCATCGCACGGCGTGCGCGGCGTCCGGTCCAGTCGTGCCTTTCATGAGTTGCACCCGCATTTCGGGGCGACGGCCCATCGTCGTCGCGGTCCCGAAGCGCCGGGGCACAAGCCGATCCGATCTATCTCGATCGATTAGTCATACATAGCAATAGACGGAATTCCCCTTCAGGTTTGGAGACAGCATGAGATTTCAGCATCTCGTTGGCGGAGCGTTGCTCGCATTCGCGACGACCGGTTTTGCACAGAGCAGCGTGACGTTGTACGGCGTGCTCGATACGGGCGTCGAATACGTGTCGCACGCGAACGCCCAGGGCAAGGGCATCGTGCGTATGCCGTCGATCACCGGCGAGCTGCCGTCGCGCTGGGGGCTGCGCGGCGTGGAGGATCTGGGCGGTGGTTACAAGGCCGTGTTCGCGCTCGAGAGCGGCTTCAACGTCGCCAACGGCACGATGGGGCAGGGCGGCCGCCTGTTCGGCCGTCAAAGCTGGGTGGGAATCGAAAGCCCGTACGGCACGCTGTCGTTCGGCCGCCAGTACACGATGACGTACTACGCGGTGCTCGACTCGGACCTGCTCGGCCCGAACATCTACGGTCTGCCGTCGCTCGACGCGTACATTCCGAACGGTCGAGCGGACAACGCCGTCGCATGGCGCGGCAAGTTCGGCGGCCTGACGGCCGGCGCGATGTATTCGTTCGGCCGCGATTCGGCCGGCACCGGCAACTCGCCGGGGCAGGGCACCTGCGCGGGCCCGACGCCCGGCGACATGACCACCTGCCGCCTGTGGTCCGCGCTGCTCAAGTACGACGCGACGTCGTTCGGCATGGCCGCGTCGTACGAGGAGCAGCGCGGCGGCGGCGCGAGCGCGGCCGCGAACTTCTTCGACGGCGTGAAGCCGGTGCCGCTCACGTCGAACGGCGACCGCGACGACCGCGCGCAGGTCAACGGCTACGTCAATGCGTTCGGGATGAAGTTCGGCGGCGGCTGGATCGGCCGCTGGGTCGACACGGGCGCATCGGGCGGCCCGAACCTGCATTCGAACATCTATTACCTCACCGCGAATTACTACGTGACACCAGCCTTCCTCGTCGACGGCGGCGTCTATCACGTGAACGTATCCGGCCAGGATGCGCGCGCGACGCTGGGCGTGCTGCGCGGCACCTACTTCCTGTCGAAGCAGACGGCCGTGTACCTGCAGGGCGCGTATCTCGAGAACAGCGCGCACGCGGCATTCACGGTCAGCGCCGGCGGTGGCGGCACGACGCCCGCGCCGGGACAGAACCAGGTCGGCGTGATGGCGGGGATTCGCCACATGTTCTGAGCAGCTGGCGGCGGACGGTCCACCACCAGTCGTGCGCGGTCACGACGATCGTGAGCGCGGGCGGACGCCGCGGCGACGCGACCGCTCCGAGCACGCGCGGCATGGACATGAGCGCGCCGGACAGCAGCACGATCGAGATTGCGTAGCCGACCGTCACGATCGCCAGCCCGCTGCCGTGATCGCCGCCTGCCTGTTCGCGGGACGGGGATGCTCGACGCGTCCGACCCGCGCGTCGCCGCGACCGTCGCCGCGATCGAGCGCGACCTGGTTGAGGACGGCTTGCCGTTCCGCTATCGCCCGCCGCGTTTCCGCGATGGTTGCGAGGGCAACGAGGGTGCGTTCGTCGCGGCTGGCTTCTGGCTCGCGCAGGTGTACCGGATGCAGGACCGGGACGACGACGCGCACGCGCTGTTCAAGCGGTTGCTGGACTTGCGCAGCGACGTCGGGCTGCTGGCCGAGGAATACGACGTGAATGCGCGGCGCATGTGCCGGAATTTCCCGTTCACGCTCGCGCAGGTCGGGCTCGTGAACACGGCGCTCGCATTGCAGGGCGCCGAGCACGACGACGTCGAAATCGACTGATGCACCGGATCGCCTGGAGGGCGCGCGCCACACCGGCGACGCCGATCGCGATTTCGTGTCGCACATGGCGCCGCACCACCAGGGCGCGATCGACACCGCGTTTCCGCTTTCCGGGCCTCGGCCTGTTTTCGCAACTAACGGTCTTTCGCGTTGCCGCCACGCGACACGGATGCGTGAGCGTGGCGTCGCCCCGCATCGCCTTGACGCCGAACCATGAAAGCGTCTGCAGTGAGGCGGACGGGCCCTGTACCGCGCGGTTCGCGCGCGTTCGACAAGCCTGGCATGCAGTGCGGCGTGCGGAATCTCGCCGGGCTCCTGATGGCGCTGTCGCGCATTCCGCCCGAGCAGTTCGGCAAGGCCGTGTTCGCGGCCGCCGACGCGATGCATCACATCGGCGCGTGGAAGCCGTCCGAGCACGAACACGTCGCGCCCGGCGTGCGCGGCGCGTACCGGCTGTTGCACGACGCGGTATCGTACCTACCGGCGCACTCGCGAAAACAGCAGCGAATCGGCGTCGTTGAAGCGGATCGGCACCGGATCGGCATACCCGGCCTTCTCCGCGACGCGGATCGACGCGATGTTGGTCGGCGCGATCAGGCACACGCTGCGTTCGAACCGGTTCTGCGCATCGAGCCAACCGAGCGCATGCGACAGCGCCTCGGTCGCATAGCCCTTGCCGTGCGCCCAGCTCGCGAGCGCCCAGCCGGCTTCCGGCACGCCGCGAATCGACGGCGCGACCGCGCGGTGGAAGTCGGCGAAGCCGAGATCACCGACGTAGCGGCCCGATGCCTTCTCGCGAATCGCCCAGTAGCCGTAGCCGAGCAGCGGCCACAGCCCGCGATACGCGAGCAGCCGCATCCACGAGTCGCGCGGCGCCGATGGCTGGCCGTTGAAGATGTGCGCGACGACGGTCGGCTCGGCCCACATCGCGGCGAGCGCGTCGAAGTCGCCGAGCGGATGGCCTTCGAGGATCAGGCGCGGGGTGTCGAGCACGGGCGGGGACGTGACGGGCGGCAGGGCGCTGGATGTCATCGGGCGTTCCATGAGGAAGGGAAGGCGAAGGCGGCGTCGTGCGCCGCGTTCGGGCCCCGTACGATACCGCGGAAACCTCGGCGCGGCCGCAAATCCCCGCCTGCAGCGGGGCATGCGATCGCATCGCCCGGATGGCCGGCTGCGGATTGCTTCATGGAGGACGTCGACACGCCCGCGTGCCTCCCATGAAGCGGCGGTGGCGGCGATGCCTACTTGCGGCTCTTCAGGAAGTTGCGTCCGTGCGCCGTGATCGACGCGCCGGAGCGGCCATTCGTGGCATGGCTGACGAAGCCCGCGCCGACGAGTTCCTGCGCGACCGACCAGCCGAGCGCCGGCGCATCGCGGCCGTAGCGCACATCGGCGAGGCGCTCGAGCGCCCAGATCGCGGAGGCCGACAGGTTGGGGGTGTTGGACGTGACGTTGTCGTTCATCGCTTCCTCGGAGAGTGGTGATTCAGGGTGAACGGCACGAGGCCGTGGGATCGGGCGACGCAGCGTCAACCCGCCTGCAGCAAGGGCAACAGCGCCTGGAGCGCGGCTTCCTCGTCGGGGCCGGTGGCGAGCACCTGCGCGGACGTGCCGCCATGCATCTGCAGCGTCGCGATGGCCGTCGCGTCCTTCGCGCTGCCGCTGAGCCCGTTGGCGAGCAGCAGGATGTCGCTTTCGAAGCGGTGTGCGGCCGCGACGATCGCGTCACGGGACGCGATCGCACGGCTGCGGTTCCACGCGGGGCCGATTTCAACGTAGACGACGGTTGCCACGATGCGGATCAGCCTCGGGGAAGGTTGCCGGAACGGCGTGCAATGGCCGGCCGGCAGCACGGCGGGAACGCGCGGCGCGCGGCTTCCCGACGGGGCGCCGGGCGTTGTGCACCCGGTGCCGGGGCATCATTCATCTCGAACATGTCGACATCCTCAGCGAAACCGCCATCAAGTCCGGCGAATGATCGAAAGTGAAGGATTATAATACGGCAACCGGTTTATGTGTATTGCATTATAATGTTGTGTGCGTGATGCCCGGCCCGTCGGTCTGTCGACGGCTGCGCGACGCGCGCAGCCCGGGCCGCGCTTGCATGCCCGGCATTTTTTATCGATTGACCCGAACTCCCACTGAATGGAAGCTGCAATGAACGCCGCCCCCGCCTGCCCGCAATGCGCGATGGAAAACACCTACCCGGACGGCACGCTGTACGTGTGCGCGGACTGCGGCCATGAATGGTCGGCCGGCGCCGGCGCCGAAGCGGGCGACGAACCGGCGGGCGACGTCGTCAAGGACGCGAACGGCAACGTGCTGTCGGATGGCGATTCGGTCGTGCTGATCAAGGACTTGCGCGTGAAGGGCTCGTCGATCACGCTGAAGATGGGCACCAAGGTCAAGAGCATCCGTCTCGTCGGCGGCGATCACGAAGTCGATTGCAAGACCGACATGGGCGGCTTCATGCTGAAGGCCTGCTACCTGAAGAAGGTATGACCGCACGCGGTACGAACGACTCTCCGATCAACCGGGCCTGCCGAGCATGAGCGAGGATCGAATTTCCTATGACGCGTTCCTGCGGTTCCTGGCGATGCCGTTGAACGACGGCCGTCCGTTCGTGCTCGAGACGAAACACGCGGTGTCGCTGCACTTCGACCACTTCGGCACGCAGAGCTTCATGTCGCTGAAGGATCCGGTCCGGCTCGAACTCGGTTATACGCGCGTGATGATGGGTTTCCTGCTGCTGCAGCCGGTGCCCGCGCGCATCTGCATGATCGGGCTCGGCGGTGGATCGCTCGCGAAATACTGCTATCGGCACCTGCCCGGCGCGGCGATCGACGCGGTCGAGATCAGCCCGGAGGTGATCGCGCTGCGCGACGTGTTCAGGATTCCGCAAGACGACGCGCGCTTCGCGGTGGTCTGCGCGGACGGCGCCGACTACGTGGCAAGGCCGGAGGTCCGGGCGGACGTGATCCTGCACGACGCGTTCGTCGCCGACGGCATGCGGGGCCGCTGCACCGGCACCGCCTTTCTCGATGCGTGCCGTGCACGGCTGAGCGAAACGGGCGTGCTCGCGATCAACTTCATGGACGACGATCCGGCGCTGCCGCGGCATCTCGAGCAACTGCGCGCGGTGTTCGACGATTCGTACGCACTGGTGCCGTGCGGCGACGACAACAACTTCATCGCGTTTGCGTGGAAGAACGGCAACCCGCTGCCGTCGCTGCGGATCCTGCTCGAGCGCGCGCTGGGGTTCGGATCGGCCGGCGAGCTCAAGCTGTCGTCCACCGCCCGACGCATGAAGGCAGGGGAATGCATCGATCCCGAGCGGCTCGTCTGGCGCGCGCGTGAACATGCACGATGGGAAATCTGCGCCTGACGGCGCCGTAGGTTCGACCGTGCTTACTTCACCCGCTTGCCGAGCGCGCTCTTGGTCTTGTACGTGACGCCGTGTTTGTCGAGATACTCGCGGATCAACTGACGCACGACTTGCGACGGCGTCAGATCCTGCTCCGCGCAGAGCAGGTCGAACGCTTCCTTCTTGGCGGGGTCGATCAGGACGGTCAGGCGGGCGGTTTTCGTTTCCATCGTGAGGCAGGGGTGGTCGATATGTTAATCAAATTATAATCCATCCGCTTTCGGTGTCATGTCCGAATGCGCGATTGCGGTGTGCGGGGGTTCAACACCGGCGTTCGCGTCACGCGAACAGGTCGTCGATCACGGGCATGGCCGCGAGCGTCACGCCACGCGGTCCGCCCGCCCAAGGCGCCGGGTTGCGCGCATCATCTGCAACATGTGATAACGAGATTATCATGCTCTGTGAGTCGCTTTAAGTACAATATCGGCCGGCACGGCCGGCCCCGGCTGGTCCGGGCGGACCCGTCGTCCGCGCGACCGGTTGTCCCTGCTTCCGGTTCCACACGGGCCGCGTGTGCCGCCACTTCGCCGCCACTTCGATATTCGCCTCATGACCCCGATCAAGTTCGTTCTTCGCTACACGGCGATTCCCTTCGCAGCCATCGTGGCCGTCGTGGTGTGGGCCGTCGTGCCGTCGTCGAAAGAGATCGACGCGCGGCAATATGCGGCGCTGTCGCGCGGATACGCGAGCTTTCCGCTACCGTTTCGGCATGAGATATCGGAAGCGATGGAGCAGGGCCGGATCAGCGACCGGCGTTACCAGACGCTCGTGCGCGATTCGCTGGGTAATGGCGTGGCACTGGACTGGCCGGCGTCGGGCGTTGCCGACGTCGCCGCCGAGCGGCAACGACTGGCCGAACTGCTGAAGACCGATTCGGGTCTGGAGGAACACAAACAATGAAGATTGCGCTGGTTTCGGCGGCTTTCGTGATGATTATCGGAAGCCTGGTTTTCGCGCTGTATTTCATGAATCACGACCGCGGCGGAAGCAAGCGGATGGCGTGGTCGCTGGCGGCGCGCGTCGGATTGTCGATCACGCTGTTCCTGTCGCTGCTGATCGCGTATCGGCTCGGATGGATCGAACCGACGGGGCTGCCGATCGGGCGGTGATGCGCGGCATTCGCGCGCGCGTCGACCGGCGCGCCACGCACCCTGCCGCGTGAATGTGCGTGCGGCTGCCGGCGGATCGGTGCGCCGGGACCGGCTTGCGTTCGAACAAGACGACGTCATCGCTCCGGATATCCGGACCTCATCGCCCGACTGAAGGATCGCCGTGGGCATCCGCTTCAAACTTCGCGTGATCGGCAAGCGGTCAAAATGCCGCGCAGCAGATCGATCGGAGGGGGCGGACATCCGGGGATGGTCACATCGACCGGCAGGACCGACGAAACGGGACCGCACACCGCATAGCTGTCGGCAAAGATGCCGCCCGTGCACGCGCACTCGCCGGCTGCGACGACCAGTTTCGGCGCCGGCGTGGCGTCGTACGCGGCGAGCACGGCGGCCTTCATGTTCAGCGTGACGGGGCCGGTCACGAGCAGCAGGTCCGCATGGCGCGGGCTGGCGACGAATTTGATCCCGAGCCCTTCGATGTTGTAGTACGGGTTGTTCAGCGCGTGGATCTCCAGTTCGCAACCGTTGCACGAACCCGCGTCGATCTGCCGGATGCACAATGCGCGGCCGAGGAGGTCGAGAATGTCCTGACGAATCTGCTGCGCCTCGTGTCGCCAGGCGGCTTCGGTGGCCGGCACGGGTTCGTCGGGAAATTTAGTGCGCGCGAATTGACGGATGAGTTGCCACATCAGAGATCGTGCCCCGCGTAGTTCAGGTTGAACGATTTATTGATCAGCGGGAAATCGGGAACGATGTTGCCGATGATCGCGTGCTCGAGCGCCGGCCAGTTCTGCCAGGACGGATCGTGGCAATGGCAGCGCGCGATGGCATCGCCCGCGGCTGTCTCGAGCGCGACGAATACGTCGCCGCGCCAGCCCTCCACCCAGCCGACGCCCGTGGATGGCGCCGCCGCGGGCGTGACGCTGGTGGCGATCGGCCCCTCCGGAAGATGCGCCAGCAGGTCAGCCATCAGGCGCAGCGATTCGTCGATTTCAGCAAATCGCACGGCGACCCGCGCGGCAACGTCGCCGCGCGCATCGCTTGCCGCCTTGACGTCCAGGTCGTGGTAAGGGGCCGGCCGCAGGTTCGCGCGTACGTCGAATGTCTGGCCGCTGGCGCGGGCGGCCAGGCCGCGCACGCCGAAATGCGCGACAACGTCGGCATTCAATCGGCCGGTGCCGAGAAACCGGTCCTGCAGCCCGGACTGGTCCTCATAGATCTTCCGCATCACGTGCACGTCACGTGCGATGCGTTCGCACTGTTCGGTGAGGAAGGCCGCGTCCTCCGGATCAATGTCGACGGCCAGCCCGCCCGGCACGATCCGGTCCATCAGGTAGCGATGCCCGAAGATGCCGCCGTTGGCCCGTATCCAGTTCTCCTTGAGCCGCGAGAACTGCGCGAGACCGAACGCGAATCCGGCATCGTTGCCGAGCGCGCCGAGGTCGCCGAGGTGGTTGGCGATGCGCTCGCGTTCGAGCAGGAGTGCGCGCAGCGCCAGCGCACGCGCCGGCACGGCCGTGCCGCATGCCTGCTCGAGCGCCATGCAATAGGCCCACGAGAACGCGACGGTCGAGTCGCCGGCGATCCGGCCCGCCACGCGATGGCCGTTCGATGCGGCCGTCCGTTCGAACAGCCGCTCGACGCCGCGATGCACATAGCCGAGTCGCTCCTCGAGCCGCAGCACCTTCTCGCCGACGACGGAGAACCGGAAATGGCCCGGCTCGATGGTGCCGGCGTGAATCGGCCCGACCGCGATTTCGTGCACGCCGTCGCCAGTAACCTGCACGAACGGATAATCCGCTTCGCTCGATTCGAATCGTTCGATTCCGGTTGCCTGCTTCTGCAGCGGAAAGTAGTCGCGGGGCCAGTTGCCGTGATTGAGCCACGGGCGCGTGTCGCGCGCATCGCGCTCGCGCAGGCCGGTCAGGTCGAAAATGGCGCGCTGCATGCGGGTGGCGGCGGGAAACACGCCCGCGAGATCGGGATAGTCGCCGTCGGCGCGCGGTTCCTGCCCGGTCGCGAGACGGACCCACAGGACGCCGTCGTCGCATTCGTACGCCGCGTTGACCGAAAATGCGCGCTCGGGCGTTTCGCCGCCCCACATCGCAACGAGCCGGCTTCCTTCCATCCGGGCGGCATGCGCGATGTCGAGCCAGCGCGGTTCGTCGACGTCGACGACGGTCGCCGGAACCTGGCCTGCCTCGTGCCGGAGGCGCGTCGAGCCGTTCGCCTGAATCAAGTCGAGTCGCATCGTTTATCCTGCCAGCATCGTTGCAGCCTGGCGATACCACATCGCCAGATAGGGCGGCACGTACAGACCCAGCATCAGGCCGAGTCCCAGGTGCACGAACACCGGCAGCAGCGCCGGCCGGTGTTCGAGCGGCGTCGCCGTCGTCGTTTCGCCGAACACCATCCGCTGCACGCGCGCGAAGATCGCCGCGAACGCGACGGCGAGCCCGAGCAGCAGCAACGGCGCGGTCCACGGGAGCGTGTTCATGGCCGTCGTCAGGATCAGGAATTCGCTCGCGAACACGCCGAACGGCGGCAGGCCGAGAATCGCAAGCGCGCCGAGCATCATGGCCCAGCCGACCGTCGGGCTGACCTGCAGCAGCCCGCGAATGCCGTCGATCGCCTGCGTGCCGGCCTTCTGCGCGGCATGGCCGACCGAGAAGAAGATCGCCGACTTGACGAGGGAATGGACCGTCATGTGCAGCAGCCCGGCGAACGTCGCGATCGGGCCGCCGAGCCCGAACGCGAACGTCATCAAGCCCATATGCTCGATCGACGAGTACGAGAACAGGCGCTTCACGTCCTTCTGCCGGAACAGCGAGAACGACGCGATCAGGACCGACACGAGCCCGAACCCGATCAGCAACCGTCCCGGCAGGCCATTGCCGAGCGCGCCGTCGGCCAGCACCTTGCAGCGCAGCACCGCATACAGCGCGACGTTCAGCAGCAGGCCGGACAGCACCGCCGAAATCGGCGTCGGACCTTCGGCATGCGCGTCCGGCAGCCAGCTATGCATCGGCACGAGGCCGACCTTGGTCCCGTAGCCGACCAGCAGAAACACGAAGGCGATCGACACGATCGTCGGGTCGAGCTGCGTCCTGACCGCGGCCAGGCTCGTCCACAGCAACGCGTCGCCGTCGGTCAGTTGCCGGCTCGCGGCGAGGTACAGCAGGATCGTGCCGAACAGCGCCTGGGCGATGCCCACGCCGCACAGGATGAAGTACTTCCATGCGGCTTCGAGGCTCGCGGCGGTACGGTAGACGCTGACGAGCAACACGGTGGCGAGCGTGGCGGCTTCCATGGCAACCCACAGCACGCCGACGTTGTCGGTCAGCAGCGCGAGCAGCATCGCGAACATGAAGAGTTGATACATGCTGTGATAGAGCCGCATCCGCGCGGCTGTCATCCGGCCGCGGGCCTCCTCGATCTGCATGTAGGGCCGGGAAAACAGCGATGTCGTCCAGCCGACGAACGCCGTGAGCGCAACGAGATAGACATTGAGCGGATCGACGAAGAACGCGCGTCCGAATGCGAACGACGGGCCGTGCTCGACGGTGCGCGCGGCAAGCACCCCTGTTGCCGCGAACGTCAGGAAGCTGAAGCCGATGTTCAGATGGCGCGCGACCCGGCTCGAGCGCACGCAGGCCAGGCACGCGGCGCCCGCGAGCGGCAGGCCGAGCACGGCGAGCACGACGTGGGCGTCATTCATCTTTGAGTTTCTCGAGGTGATGGATGTCCAGGCTGTCGAACTGCTCGCGAATCTGGAACATGAAGACGCCCAGGATCAGGATGCCGATCAGCACGTCGAGCCCGATGCCGAGCTCGACGATCATCGGCATCCCGTTGGTCGCGGCCGCCGCTGCGAAGAACAACCCGTTTTCCATCGACAGAAAGCCGATCACCTGCGGAATGGCCTTTGCGCGCGTGATCATCGCCATGAACGACAGCAACACGCACGCGAGTGCAATGCCGAGCGTGCCGCGTGCGACGGATGTCGCGAGCTGGCTGATCGGCGCGGCGACATTGAACGCGACGATCACGAGGACGATGCCGATCAGCAGCGTGGTCGGAATGTTGATGAGCGGCTCGACGTCGGTCTTGACGTCGAGCCTGCGAACGAGCCGATACAGGAACCACGGGATCACGCCGACCTTCAGCACGAGCGTCAGCCCGGCGGACACATACAGGTGCACGTCGTTCGTGACGAAGCCGAGGATCAGGTTCGCCGACACGAGCGCGACGCCCTGCAGCGTATAGAGATGGATCAGGGACAGGATCCGGCGCTGGCTCAGCATCGCGAACGACAGCATCAGCAGCACGGCCGCGAGGAAATTGATCAGTTGTGTCGCGTAGGCGTGCATTCATGCCCCCAGCAGCAGGTGGACGAGCATGCCGATCACGGCCAGCAGGAAGGCGGTCGCCAGGAATTCCGGTACCCGGAAGAGGCGCATCTTCGCGTTGGCCGTTTCGACCACGGCGAGCGCGACACCGCCTGCCGTCAGTTTGATGAAGAGCACCGGCACCGCCAGCAGCAGCGCGACCGGATCGCCCGCATTCGCGATGCCCCAGGGCACGAACAACGCGAGGCCGATGCACGAATACGCGAACAGCTTGAGGCTTGCCGCCCACTCCATCAACGCAAGGTGCCGCCCGGAGTATTCGAGGATCAGCGCCTCGTGGATCATCGTGAGCTCGAGGTGAGTGGTCGGATTGTCGACGGGCAGCCGTGCATTTTCGGCGAGCGCGACCAGCGTGAACGCGATGCCGGCGAACGCCAGGCTCGGATAGATCGTGAGCTCGCCGCGGCCGAGCGTCGCGACGATGCTCGTCAGCAGCGTCGACTGCGTAATCAGCGAGGCCGACAGGAGCACCATCAGCAGTGCCGGCTCCGCGAGGAAGCCGATCAGCATTTCGCGGCGGGCGCCGAGCGTGCCGAACGCCGTGCCGACGTCCATCGCCGCGAGCGACAGCGTGACGCGCGCGAGCGCGAACAGGCCGACGAGCGCGATCGCATCGGCGGCGGGCGACAGCGGCAACTCGGTCGACAGTGTCGGCACGATCGCGCACGCGAGCGTCATGGCGGCCCAGACGACATAGGGCGCGCCGCGGAACACGGGGCTCGCACCGTACGCGATGACCGATTCCTTGTTGAACAGCTTGTGGAGCATCCGGTAGGGTTGCCAGATGGACGGCGCGCGCCGGTTCTGAAGCCAGGCGCGGCATTGGTTGACCCAGCCCGTGAGCAATGGCGCGGCCGCGATCGCTATCACGATTTCGAGAGTCTGCGAGATGACGCCGGACAGGGTTACCATCGTCTCACCAACATCAGAAGCACGATCAGCACGACGAAACTGTATGTCAGGTATACCGCGATCTTGCCCGTCTGCAGGCGGCCCGCCCAGTCGGCGGTGCGTTGCGTGAGTGCCGCGATGCGCGCGTAGAGTGCGGACCAGGTGCGATCGGTCACCGACACCCGGTAGGCCGGTCGTGCGTCGAATGGCGACGGCAATTGCCGCTCGATGTGCAGCAGCGGTGCGAAGATTTCGCGGATCGGCTGCCCGAATCCTTCCGCCGTATCCTGCATTCGCGCGGTCGTGAACGGGAAGCCGCAGCCCCACGGCGCCGCGCGTCGCAGCCGGCCGTGATAGAAACGCCGCACCAGCACCCATGCGAGCCCGCAGCATGCGATGAAGAACAGCATGAACGCCGCCGGCATATAGCTCGCGCGAGCGGCCGACACGGGCGCGAACAGCAGCCAGCCATGATTGTCCGCGCCGACGCCGGCGCCGACCAGCGAGTGCGTGACGCGATCCAGTAATTTGACGAACTGCGCGGGCATCAGCCCGAGCAGCACGCTGGCGGCCGCGAACCAGCAGAACGCGAGCCGTTCCCACGTGTTCGCGTCGCGGGCGCGGTTCAGCTTCGCTTCTCTCGGTTGCCCGAGGAACACGATGCCGAAGAACTTGACCATCGTGTAGCCGGCCAGTGCGGCCGACATGGCGATCAGCGCGGCGGCGATCGGCACCGTCATGGCGAGCACCGAATCCGGCAACCGCGGTGCGAACAGAAAACCCTGCAGCAGCAGCCACTCGGCCACGAATCCGCTGAGCGGCGGCAGGCCCGCGCTGGCCGCGACACCCACGAGCACAGCCCACGCGGTCCACGGCATGAAGCGAATCAGTCCGCCGAGCTTGCCGAGATTGCGTTCGCCGGTGGCGTGGAGCACGGCGCCCGTACCCAGGAACAGCAAGCTCTTGAATGACGCATGCGCGACGACCTGGTAGAGCATCGCGGTCAGCGCGAGCGCGGACAGGCTCGTCATCCCGTACGCGCGAAACAGCACCGCGAGACCCAGCGCGACGGTCATCAGGCCGACGTTGTCGATCGACGAATAGGCGAGCAGGCGCTTCATGTCGACCTGGATGGTGCTGAACACCACGCCGAGCAGCGCGGTGCCGACGCCGATCATGATCAGCAGCACGCCCCACCACGCGATCTGCACGTGCAACAGGTCGAACAGGACGCGCAACAGGCCGTACAGGCCGACTTTCAGCACGAATCCGCTGAGCAGTGCCGAGACCGGCGACGGCGCCGCGGGGTGGGCCTCCGGCAGCCACACATGCAGCGGGAAGATCCCGGCCTTCGCGCCGAACCCGACGAGCGCGAACAGGAAGGCGAACGACGCGGGGAAGGTATCCAGCGACTGCGCGCGCAGGTTGGCGAAGGTGTAGTCGCCGGTGCGCGCCTGCAGAATGCCGAAGCAGAGCAGCAGCGCGAGCGCGCCGACGTGCGAGATCAGGAAATACAGATAAGCGGCCCGGCGAATCTCGCCAATCCGGTGGTTGGTCATGACGAGAAACGTCGCGGACAGCGTCAGCATCTCCCAGGCGACCATGAACACGTATGCGTCGTCCGCGATCAACACCAGTGCGATGCTCGCGACGCAGACGTGGTATTCGAAGCAGATCAGCCCGGGCGGGGATCCTTCACCCTTGCGGAAGTAGCCGGCTGAAAAGGCGCCGATCCCCGTGCTGACGAGGCCGAGCACGAACAGGAAATAGCCGGACAAGCGATCGAGACGAAGATGAAAGGGCAAGCCGGGAAGCCCGATCGGCAGCACCGCGGCAGACGGTTCGGCGAAGATGCCGGCGAGGCCCGCCGCGCCGACGAGCAGTCCGACCAACGCGCCGAGCGGGAACAGGCCGTGGGCCACCAGTCGCGTGCGATGCAGCGCCCCGAACCCCAGCGTGCCGACCGCGAGCCACGCGGCCACGGCCAGCAGGACGAAATGGACGACCGGCACGGGTGCCATCCGGAATGTCTCCAGTACGCTCGGGTTGGACGAGGTGGTTGGAATGGCCGCATCCCCCGCGACGTATTCCAGGTTGCATTATGGCACCGAAAGACCAATCCGGATAACAAGGTATGATAATGTGGTTATCATCAAAATCTCATCATTGTCCCGATGGAACGGGCGACCGTGGCGGTGTGCTGCGGTGCGCCGGGCGCTGCTCAGGGCGTCGTTGCTCCCGATCCGGGCGAATGGGGAAAGATCCTATGCCAGCGCAGTACTTCCGAAGCCTGACGGGAAAACACCGCAGCGCGGCCGCGAACCGCCAGCTCGGGTTTTCGCTTGCTTTTGTCGCCGGCGCAACCAATGCCGGCGGTTTCCTCGCGGTCAAGCAATACACGTCCCACATGAGCGGAATCGTGTCGGCGATTGCGGATCAGACGGCGCTGGGCGACATCCGGCTCGTGCTGGCCGGTGTGGGTTCGCTCGCGTCGTTCCTGGTGGGCGCCGGCTGCTCGGCGGTGCTCGTCAACTGGGGGCGCCGCCGCGGCCTGCAGAGCCAGTATGTGCTGCCGCTGCTGGTCGAAGCCGCGCTCCTGCTCCTGTTCGGGCTGCTCGGCAGCCATCTCGCGCTGTGGGAAGCGTTCTTCATGCCGGTCACGGTCATCTTGCTGTGCTTCATCATGGGGCTGCAAAACGCGATGATCACAAAGTTATCCGGGGCGGAAATTCGCACGACGCACATGACGGGCATCGTGACGGACCTCGGCATCGAACTCGGCAAACTCTTTTACTGGAATCGCTCGAATGCGGATGTGCACGCGCATGCGGTGATCGCAAACCGCGCGAAGCTCAGGATTCACGGAACGATGCTGGCGTCGTTCTTCGTCGGGGGGCTGGCCGGCGCAATCGGCTTCAAGCGTGTCGGCTACGTGTCGACCGTGCCGCTTGCCGCGGCGCTCGTCACGCTGGCGGTCGTGCCCGTTGTCGACGACGTGCTCGACTATCTCTATCGGCCTGACCGCAGGTCATGAACCCGCATAAGGTGAAGCGAAACCCGACTTCGTCGTGTCGGCGGCGGATCCTGCTTGAGGTGCTGTCGCCGAGCCTGATCAACACGCGTGTGCCGAATGCCTTCCGGCGCAGTACGCAAGGGCTGGTGCATCATAATTTGATTAACATACTTGCCGATTCCGTCCTGCAATGGAAACGAAAACCGCACGCTTGACCATCCTGATCGATCCCGCCAAGAAAGAAGCATTCGACATGCTCTGCGCGGAGCAGGACCTGACGCCGTCGCAAGTCGTGCGGCAGTTGATTCGCGAGTATCTCGAGCAACACGGCGTGACCTACAAGACGAAGAGCGCGCTCGGCAAGCGGATGACGCGTAGCGCGGGCTGAGTTCGCGAGACGTCTGGACGTCGATTTCCCGGTGTGCGTGTCCCTGCGCATGCCGGATCAGCCGCTTTGGATCGAGGCGCTCTCCCTCCTTCATGCGCCGGGCGGTCGGCTCGAACCGGGCATCGTCCGCAGGAATCCTGAACACGTCGCGGAGTGCGATCACTTCCGGATTGATTTCGACCGCGTCGATCGTCACGTCGGGTCGTTGCCGTTCGCGTCCTTGACCACCAACCCGGCCGATTCATCAGGGGATTCGGTGCGGGCGCCGGCCCATTCGTGGCCGCAGTCCGTGCACACGGTCAGTGCGCCGCACGAGTCGTGTTTTCCATCGCGCATTGTCGGCAGGCAGGGGCGGCGGACGTGCACGTTCCTCATCGAGGTTGCCGCCGCGCCATTGGCTCGCGGACGGGCCAAGCTCAAGGATTGATGCGCAGATGATTATAATGAAATACACATTTCGTTGATGCTGTCTTATAATCGCTTCTTGCCGCCGATCGCCGGAATTGAGGGCGGATTCGCGGAGGTAGTCGACATGTTCGATCTGGATGGGATGCTACTGCTGCCTGATCGGCGGCCCGTATCCTTGCCGGAGGTCGCGGGAAACCGGGGGCTGATCGTCGTGGGTGTCGGGCGTGGTGGCGAGCGCGGCTTCCAGATGGTCCACCGCTTCCATGATGCGGGTGAACGGCTTGCGGCAGCCGGTATCCATCTGGCCTTCGTTTATCCGCGGGAATCGGCCAGGCATGTGATGGACCCGACCTCGGTGGCCAGTGTGCGGTTCCGACACCACCCGCGCCTGCTTCTCGATGCAGATGGCTGCTGTTTCGCGCAGGGCGTGCCGCCTCGATTGCTCAGGGCCGTGTATCTGAGTGACGAAATGAAGCGTCTCGCCGGTTTCGAAATCGACGTGCGCAACGCGGCATGGGAAATCGAGTTCCAGGCGTTTCTGATGGCCTGCCGGATCGCCCCGTCCCACTGAACGAGCGCGCATCGGCGCAGGATGCGTGCGCCATCCGACGAACGGTCGCGGAAGCGTCGCGATTACAGCAGCCGGACCGACGTTCCTGAGGAATCGAAAATAGTTTTTGTCGACGTCGCTCGGGAATCGCACGGTCGCGTTGATCCGGACATCCATGCAGGGTTGTTCATGTCGTGGGCGATTGCGTTTGATATGGGAAGCGTCAACGCGGAAGTGTGCGGCTGAGGATCGCTGCCGCTCGCGAACATGAGGACGCGTACCGCTGCGGACATGACAAAAGGCTGAGCGTGCTTTCCTATCTGCGGTCTCTTTTTGCGCGACGCAAATTTCGCCGACTTCCCGTGATTCGCTTTCAATCCAGGCCGATCGATCTGGGCATCGACGGTGCCCTGCATTCGGGCTGGGAAGTCGCGATCCTGGATGTGTCCGGAGGCACAGTTGGCGCGGCGGTATACAGCCTGGCGCCTCGAACCGATCGGGTATACGTCCATCGACTGGACATTCGCCCGTCGATGCGGCGCCGCGGATATGGTCTCGCCTTCCTGTCGCATCTGCATCGAACGTACCAGTTGCCGATTACCGCCATCGGCGACGTACCGGATGTCCGGCCGTTCTGGCACGCTGCGAGAACCTTTCAATCCGGAGCATTGCGGGTGACGTCCGTGCAATCATCCGATGAGTTCCGCGACGAGCCGCGTCAATAGAGGTATCGGCGGGCGGCAACGCTCGGCTTGCACCCCCCGTCGGCGAAATCGTCGGACTCCTGGGTGAACGTGCATGCCACCCTTCGCGTAAGCGGACTTGCTCGCCGGTCATGCGCGACATAGATTGTCTTAATCGACGTCCGATTATTCGGAGGGGTCATGGAACTGCTCGTCGAACGCGTGGACGTCTGGGCGGCCACCATCGAGGACAAGCCGGGCGGTCTTGCACGCGTGTTGAACGCGTTGCGGGATGCGGGCGCGGATCTGCAATTCGTTGTCGCCCGGCGCGCACCGGAAACACCAGGCAAAGGGGTCGTATTTGTCGCGCCGCTGCAGGGGGACAAAGAGATCCGTGCAGCCACCCAGGCGGGATTCAATACGACCACGAGCCTGCACTCCATCCGCGTGATGGGGCTGGACCAACTCGGGATCATCGCGGAGCTGACCCAGAAACTGTCGGAAGGCGGGATCAATCTGCGCGGCGTATCCGCTGCCGTGCTCGGCTCGCAGTTCATTGCTTATCTCGCGCTCGACTCGCTGGCCGACGCCGAGCAGGCGACAGATATTTTGCAAAGGGCCTGAATGGCCGTTTCAGTCGGCCACCGGGTGAGCGGGCGGGCGTTCCGCGGTTGAATCTCGTGTGCGTTGCATCAGATCGTCGCCGCGGTTTGCCCGATCTTCAACCTGGGGAGGCTGCCGCGGAAAATCGACGGCGAATCAATTGCGGCATACGCGCGGATGAGGCGCCGGAGCGGCGCTTCGTGCGCGCGTTTCGTGGCGTTCGTCTTCCCGTGTTTTTGCGTGCCTTCGCGTTTCGTCATGCCGTGTGCGGCAAGCACGAGGTAGCGGGCGGGGGATCGGGTTGCCCGGCGCATTTGTCCGCTGTCGAGTTTTGAAGGAAAACCATGGCATTGTGATAAGAATACTTATCTTGTCGAGATTGATGCGTTGCAGTTTCATTGCGATTTTTCAGGGACCGAAAGCCGGAATCATGTCGGGCCTGGTTGGCCGAAGCTTCGATTATCGGGACGTCAAGCGCGCAGCGAGGCAAGGTTCGTGATCATCGAGCCTCGGGCGGCAACATCCGCGACGAAGTTGTCGGCAACGTCAGGATGAACGTGCAGCCTTTACCCGGGCGAGTGTGCAACTTGATGCTGCCGCCATATCGCTTGGCAATCGTCTTCACAAAAGCCAGCCCGAGGCCCGCGCCGGGCGGGCAACGAGAAGGTCCGGCCTGAAAGCGTTGAAATGGTTCGAACAGACGTTGCTGAGCTTCAGCCGAAATGCCGGGGCCGTGGTCGGAAACCGTAATGGCATAGCCGTGTTCGACGCAGGACAGACGTACCGTTACCGTGGCGTTCCTTGGACTGAATTTGATCGCATTGCTGACGAGATTGATGACCGCACGTACCAGCAGGAAGGGCTCCACATGTGCGACGCAGATGTCGTCCCCGATGTTCACGTCGAGGCGGATGCTTTGTGCTTGAGCCAGTGCCCACAATTCGTCTATCGCATCGAGCACCACGCTGCCGATATCCGTTTCCATCAGGGACCAGGTCGGCGCCTCGGCGCGCGCCAGCAGAACGAAGTCGTCGGCCAACGCCAGCGTCCGGTGCGCATACGTGGCGATTCGATCGAGCAGGTTCTGTGTGGCGGTGTGTTGTTCGGCGGTTCGATGAAGATCGATCAACGCAAGAATCGACGATTGAGGCGAGCGCATGTCGTGCGAAATGAAGTGCAGCCACGCCTCTCGGCGACGCTCCGCCAAACGCATCTCTGTCACGTCGAGCACGAACCCGATTGTTCGTTTGGTGATTTCGTTTTCATTCTGCGGATAGACCGTGGACTGAACCCACCGGATTTCACCATTGGGCCAAACCACGCGATACTCGAACCGATAATCCCTGCCGGACGAAATGAACGCTTTCGCGGTCTGCGTGACTTGAATGACCTTGTCGACGTCGTCCGGGTGAATAAAAGGGCGAAACTGGTCAATCGAGGTAATCGGATTGTCCGGAGCACGACCCATGATTCGATACCAGGTCTCGTCGCATTGCAGTGTGTCCGATGCGATGTCGTAGTCCCAGATTCCCAGTCCTCCGACCCGGGTCGCGATCGCGAGCCTCTCCTCGTTACGCCGAAGCAGATCGAGCGCGACGCGCTCGCGCGTGACATCTCTCGAAACACAGAGAATGGCAGTCGTCTTTCCGTCGGCGTCCAATATTGGCGTCAGCATGTTGTCCCAATATTGAATATCGCGTCCCGGGAGCTCGCTTCGCCCGGCAAATCTGCCGAATACACCGCGCCTGGCGGAATCCAGCGCGCTATTCCCCTCGGGCCAGACGTCTTCGGGTAACAACGGCAGCCACGGCATACCGAATCCGGAGTCTTCGTCGACGCCTAATGCCAGGCATCCGGAGCGATTCATGTGCAGCAAATTTCCTGCCGGCGAAATCAGCTTGATGCAATCTATGCTGACGTTAAGCATATCTGATTGTATCGATGCGCGACGCTTCAGCTCGCCTTCCTTGACCTTCAGGTCATGGATGTTCGTGCAAGTGCAAAGCCACCCGGCGCCGACACGATGAAGATTGACGATGAACCATTGGTCGGTGCCGCGGGAACCCGCCAGTCGGCACTCCAACGCTGTATGGTCCGAGTCCGGGTGTGCAGCGCGAAGTGTGGATAGCGCCGTGTATCGGTGCTGTGCATGGATCAACTCTATCCATTGGACTCGATGCGTGGTTCCGATAGGGCGATCCGCGTAGACAAGCCATGCGTCGTTGATGCTGACGATTTCCCCGTTCCCGTCGAAATAGCATGCTGGCGTCTGAAGAACATCGATCAGGCCGATGATTTCGAGTCCGTCCGCGCTTGCGGGACGAGTTTTGTCTGACGAAACAACCGAAGCTCCTGCTTTCGAACGCTTGGGAGCCGCAAGATCCGGGTCGACTGTATTGCATGCAGGGTTATTTTCATTCTCAAAACCAAATTCGTTCATTTCAATTACATCCCATGCGCCGCCGACACGTTTCGAGCATGTCAGATATCAGAAAATGCATCAATGGATAGAAGGCACTATGGACTGCATAGTAATGGCGAATATTGTATTTTGAGTGTCGGTGCCAAGTGAGGGTGATTGAGTTATAAAACTCAAGTAATGGCGATAGTGATCCCTGTATTAAATTCTGTTGATATTTAATCGGGCGTGCGGGCGAACGTACTTGAGAATGCGCACGTCACTTCGAGCGCCGACTGGAGAGGGTTCGCGAGATCACGGCATTCGGTTCGGGTGCGCCACAGCCAGTGGATCTCGAGATGACGGCACTGACCGTTCAGCATCGTTCGCTCAAGTGCAATCGATCAAGATACGGCCCGAAGCGCGCGCCCCATCTCCGCGATCGGCATCGCCGCGATCGAATTCAGCAGCCGCGTCTCCCCGGCGTCCGGGTGCGCGATCGCCCGCACTTCGTCGAGCGTCTGCGCGACGTGGCGATCGAGCGGTTCGAGAAAGCGCTGCAGTTCGCTCGCGGCCGCCTTCTCCTTGAGCCCGAGCGCCTGACCGAACGCGATCAGCGCATCCGCATCGATATCGACAAACCGCGTCGCGGTGCCGAGCGGCATCGTCAGTTCGCAGTGCGGCCAATGATCGCCGCGATGGTCGGGCCGGTGCGTCGGCGTGTGATACACCACCGTGCTGACGATGTCGTAGAACGGCGCGAGCCGGTAGCCGCGCGCGTCGACGAAGAACGACAGGTTCTTCAGGTGCGCGTCCGCATTGCCGACCACCACATTGAACACGGTCCAGCGGAACACCGACAGGCGCGCCAGCGCGCGCGTGCTGGTGCGGTCGATCGCGCGGGCGAGCTCCTGCGCATTCGCGCGCTGATACTTGAAGCCGCGGTCGTAGTTGAGCAGCTGCATCGCGTCGATCGTATGCACGCGCCCGGCCGGCGCCGACGCGACGTCGCGGTCGAACCGATCGATCACGTAGCACGCGGACGGCGCGCGCAGGAAGTGCACGTCGGGCACGTCGAGGCCCATCATCTTCGCGAGCTTCATGCAGAAGAATTCGTTGATCGCCGAGTGCGGGTAGCCGGCCGCGCGCATGTCCGGCTTGAGCAGGTGCATCGACGGCTCGCTGCCGACCGGCTCGTACAGCGCGTAGTCGGGCGCGTCGCCGCGCAGCACCAGCAGCAGCTTCTGCTGCGCGCCGGCCGCGGACATGCGCTTGGGCGCAGTGGCCGTCAGCGCGCGCTCGGGCATCGCCTGGATCCGGCGTTCGAGCTCGTCGAGCGGCAGCGGCTGCAGGCTGCCGGGCGCTTCCTGTTCGCCGTCGGCCAGCAGCGTCAGCGCGCCGGCCGATTCGCGCCCGAAGTACGCGAGCAGGCCCCACGCGTCGGCGGCATCGATCTTCGCCTCTCGTGCGAGCGACGTGCGCATGCCTTCCTCGGGCAGCAGGTTGTCGAAGAACCACTGGACCGGGCGATCGGTCGACGTGTCGGTGAAGGTGCCGGCGCGCAGCGCGAACGCCGGCGACAGCGGATAGGCGGCCGGGGACGCGAGCCATTGCGGGTCGTACGCGAACGACCAGATGCCCTTGTCGTCGGTCAGCGTGCCCATGCGCACGCCGTTGGCGGACGCGATCAGCGTTCTAGCCGCCATGGCTGCTCCTGCGGCGTTGCGCGGCCTTCAGCGCGGTGGCTTCCGAAATCTCGACCGACGACTCGGCGTACAGGCGCACGCCCAGTTCGCCGAGCAGCAGCATGACCTTGCCGATTTGCGCGGTCGGCTTCCCGGCTTCCACCTGGCTGATGAATTTCGGCGACAGCCCGGTCGCGTTCGCGAGTTCGTCGCGCGTGAACCCCTGCTGGAGCCGCGCCGCGCGGATGAGGTGGGCGAGCGCGCCGATCGTGTCGACGGACTGGGACTCCGACATGACGTTCTCCGTGCTTCGTATCTGATCGGGAACAGTATTGCACAACTCGCCAGTCCGGGCATCATTTCGTTTCCGTACGGAAACGAATTGGCGATCACAGGAGTGGGTGCGTCGCTGCGTACCCGATCGGGAACGGGGAGTCACGCAATCGTGACAGAGGCTGTTTCCGTATCCGATCGGATGCGGGGAAGGGGGCTGGCGTCCCGCCGGTCGCGTTCCCCGTACCGCGTTCAGCGTTCAGCGCCCGGCTTCCGCGCCGGCGCCGTCGTGCGCATCGCCGGTCGTCCCTGGCCAGCTCATCGCGAGATGCAGCGCGGCCGGGTCGACCGGTTTCACGAAATGCTGCAGGAACCCGGTGGCGAGACAGCGTTCGCGATCCGCGTTGCGGCCATAACCGGTCAGCGCGAGGAAGATGCACGGCGTGACTTCGTTGATCGCCTTCAGCCGGCGCAGCAGCTCGTAGCCGTCCATCACCGGCAGCCCGATATCGAGGATCGCGACGTCGGGGCGGTACGCGCGGTACGCGGCCAGCGCGCTCACCGGGTCGTGCACGACGGCGACCTCGTGACCGGCCTCGCGCAACCATTGCGCGAGCGTCGACGCGGCATCCTCGTGGTCGTCGACCAGCATCACGCGCCGGCCGATGCTGCCCGGCGCCATGTCGCGGATGCCCGGCGGCGGCTGTGGCGCGACCACCGCCACAGCCACCGCTTTCGGCCGGGACTCGGGCAACGTGATCGTAAACGTGCTGCCGCAGCCGGGTCCGGCGCTGTCCGCGCGCACCGTGCCGCCGTGCAGGGTCACGAGGCTTCGCACGAGCGCGAGGCCGATGCCGAGGCCGCCGTGCGCCTGCTTCGTCTCGCCGCCGAGCCGGTAGAACGGTTCGAAGATGCTGTCGAGGCGGTCGGGCGGAATGCCGGCGCCGTTGTCGCAGACCTCGATGGTCGCGGTACCGTCCGAGCCGTGCGCCGCGCGCACGGTAATGTCGCCGCCCGTCAGCGTGTATTTTGCCGCGTTGGTCAGCAGGTTCGCGACAGCCTGCGACAGCCGCACCGGGTCGCCGTGGCAGCATGCGTCCGGATCGGTGTCGACATGCAGGCGGTGACGGCGCGGCTCGAGCAGCGGGCTCGCGATCTCGACCGCGCGGTCGACGATATCGGCGAGCCGCACGGCCTCCTTCTTCAGCGTGATCTCGCCGCGCGTGATGCGCGACACGTCGAGCAGGTCGTCGATCAGCCGGACCATGTGATCGAGCTGCCGCTGGATGATCGCGATCTCGTTCGGCGTCGCGTGGCCGTCGCGGTTGCGGATCAGCTCCAGCGCGAGCGAGATCGGCGTCAGCGGATTGCGCAGCTCATGGCCGAGCACCGCGAGAAACTGGTCTTTCGCCTGATTCGCGTCGCGCAGCTCGCCCAGCAACCGGTCGCGCTCGGTGTTCGCGGCGACGAGCTTCTCGCGCGCGGCGACGTGCTCGGTAACCTCGACCGCGCTGACGATCACGCCGAGCCCGTCCGCGAGCGGCTGCGGATTGAAATGCAGCCGGTACACGCGGGCGCCGTCCTCCGGTTCGGGCCGGTCGCGGTGTTCGCCGATCGTCGTCGAACGGCCCTCCGCGCGGGCGGCTTCGAGCGCCCGCACGATCGCGGGCGTATCGCCGCCGGGCAGCACCGACGTCAGCGGCTGGTCGACGATGTCGGTCCGGCCGCACAGTGCGGAGAAGCGGTGATTCGCGAGCACGATCCGGTGCGCGGGGCCCGACAGCAGCGCGATCGGCAACGGTGCGTGCATCAGGACGCCGTTGCGTTGCTGTTCGGCGTCCTCGCGGCGGCGGATCTCGTCGCTCAGCGCGCGCGAGCGCTGCTGCGACAGCGCCAGCGTCAGGTGCAGCTCGTTGGTGTCGTTGCGCAGCGACGCGGCCGGCAGGATGCGGCGGTGCAGCGCGCACACGTGGCGGAACATCTCCGACTGCTCGGCGCTCGGAAACGCATCGTGCGGATAGCCGCAGTACAGCGAGAAGCGGTATCGCTCGATCAGCTCGTTCCACAGCGCTTCCAACCGCAGCGCCCCGGCGTACCGGTTCTGCGCGCACAGCAGCGCGACCATTTCGCCGAACGCGTGCACGGGCCGGCCGGCGCGGACCGCCGCTTCGACGATCATGCCGATCGAGCGGCGAAAGCGCGTGGGGTTTGGCAGGTCGCCGTCCATGAAGCTGTCGAGCAATGCCTGCGCGCCGGACATGAAGATCCGGTCGCGAACCGCGCCGCCGATCGCCGCGCCGAGCGTGTCCAGGCGTTCGTGCACCGCGGCGAGCCGGTCGGGCCGCGCGATCACGATCGCGCTGCCGCCGTCGCGCAGCGCATCGGCCGCGAACGACGCGACTTCCGACACGAGCTGCTCGCCGGACTCGTAGAACTGGACGAAGTGATCGGTCCGCATCGGCGCCGATTCCAGCAGGGGAGAGTCAGTTTTCATAGCTCACGACCACGCGATACCGCTGGCGGCCGGCGATTCCGTGGCGCCGCCATATCCGGGCGGGCGTGAGCAAGCTGCGTGCCGCGCGCGTGACGAGGCCCGGCGGCCTTGCGGCACGGCCTCGGCCCGCGCCGGCGGTGCCGGGTGAGGCCGCGTTTGTAAATTCTGCAGGAACGCGGCGCGCACAAGATCGTGCCGGACGATCCGCGCCGGACCGGGGTGCGGGATCCGGCCGGCACGCCTGCCGCCCGGGCAGCGATCTTTATCGCCGCAGCAGATAGACGTATCGGAATCGCAGCGTCGACGCAGTCCGGCGCTCGGGCACTCAGAACTTCACGCGCAGCCCGCTGACGAACGCGACCTGGCGATTCGTCGACGATGCGCTGCCGATGTTCGAGATCGCCGCGATCCTGCGATAGCCGCCCGACGTCGCGGTGCTCGGATCACCAGCCGCGAGCTGGTAGATGCCGGCGTGTGCGGCGTCATCGCGTCCGCGTTGCCTGCTGGCGCGGACGCATCGCGCGGTGGGCGAACGTCGACGCGCGATGACCGGCGATCGCGGTCATATCGATCGATGGAATCGTTCGATCGATGCGCGCCGGGTCACGGGCGTGGCGATGTTTTCATGCGACGGGGTGCTGTGCGGCGCGAGGCCGATGCGCTACGCGCGCGAGCCCGTCGATTCGCGGAAACGTGCGAGGATGCCGCGCGTGCCATGCGGGCGATGCGTCATGCGTGGCGCACGACATGAAGGGCAGGCCGGTGCGCCGAAGCGAAAGTGCCCGGCGCGGATCGAGTCGGATCAGGAGAACGTCGTCGCGACCATGATGCCGAACACCAGGCCGAGCGCGATGCTGGTCAGCCGGCCGTAGATCGATGCGCGCACGTTGTCGTCCAGCTCGAACGGCGAGCGCTTGTGCTTCCATACCGTGCTGAATGCAACCGGGCGGGTCAGCAGCACGGTGCAGGCGATCAGCACCGGCGTCGCGACGAGCATCGCGATGCGCGGCCCGTTCCAGTCGACGCCATGCATCATCAGCGAAACGAGCACGGCGAGCGGCACCTCGACGCACAGGCCGAGCAGCAAGCCGCCGACGAAGGAATCTCCCGGTGATTGGAACATGGTCGCCCGTCCGTTCGAATGAAAGCCGCGCCCGTTCTCGGGCCGTTGAAAATGGCGACCGTGTTCCTTGTCGAAGGCCCTGCTCGATCGTGTGGCCGGATGTTAAGGCAAATTGTCGACTGGTTGTCGGCTATTCAAGCTATTTAACAAATGTTCGACGGAAACCGGGTATCTTGCGCGGAACGGGACGCGCGCGCCGTGGTAAAAGTCGGCGACGATGTTCCGGCAGACGGAGCCGGGGCGCTGGCACGATGTGATCGAGCGGGTGGCGCGTGCGCTTGAAGCCAACCAGGGGATTGCAACATGATTGAAAACCTGACCCACCATCCGGCGACGATCGCCTGCAAGGTGTGCGCCGCCGAAGCGGACATCTGCGGCGTGGTCGATTTCTCGCGCTGCGGCGCCGACACGATCGCCGGGAAAAAGGTCGATCCGTTCGTGGGCGTGCCGATCTACTACTACGCGTGCAGGCAATGCGGATTCACGTGCACGCCGGCCTTCGACCACTGGACGCACGACGATTTTGCGCGTCACGTGTACAACGACGACTACGCGCGCCACGATCCGGAGTACCTCGAGCATCGTCCGCAGCAGCACGCCGACCTGATCTGCACGAGCTTTCCGGCAATGCGGGAGAGCCGCATTCTCGATTTCGGCTCGGGGCTCGGGCTGCTGGAAAAGAAGTTGTCCGCGCGCGGGTTCGCGGACGTGACTTCGTATGACCCGTTCAGCCATCCCGTCGCGCCGCAGGGGCAGTTCGACTCGATCCTGTCGTTCGAGGTCTTCGAGCATCATCCGGATCCTCGAAGCCTGTTCGCCGACATCATCGGGTACAGGGTGCCGGCGCACTTCTGTTTCAGACGTCCCTGATCACGCCGGAGATCCTTGCGCGAGGGATCGAGCAATGGTGGTACTGCGTGCCGCGCAACGGGCATATTTCGTTTTACACGAGCCAGGCACTGACGCTGCTGGCGACGCGGCATGGGCTCGAATTCGGATCGTTCAGTCCGGAGTTGCACGTGGTTTTCGATCGTGCGGCGGCGCCGGGGTGGCTTTCCAGGTTCCTTGCGTGACAGCGTGTCCGTGCCGCGGCGTCGATCCGCATCGTCTTCATCCAGGTTTCCGCACGGCCGTCAGTCGAGCGGGACCGTGAGCCGTTCGATCACGGCGGCTGTCTCGGGACGCACGCCGCGCCACCACGCGAACGCTTCCGCTGCCTGCTCGACCAACATGCCGACGCCGTCCGCGATGCCGCGCACGCCGGCATTGCGCGCAAGCCGGAGAAAGGGCGTCAGCCGCTTGCCGTAAGCAAGCTCGTACGCGGCTCCGGCCGGGCTGAAGACGCTCGGCGGGACGGGCGGCAGATCGCCGGCGAGGCTCGCGGACGTGGCGTTGACCACCAGATCGAAACGTCCCATCGCGGCGAGATCGGTATAGCCGCACGCCAGCAGCGGCCCGCGTCCGGCGACCGACCCGGACAGCGCACGCGCCTTGTCGACGTCTCGATTCGCGATCACCAGCTCGGCCGGCCCGGCCGCGAGGAAGGGCAGCAGCGCGCCGCGAGCCGCGCCGCCCGCGCCGAGCATCAGCACGCGTTTGCCGGCCATCGGCAGGCCGAGATTGATCTCGATGTCGCGTACGAGCCCGATCCCGTCGAAGTTGTCCGCCAGAATGCGTCCGCCGTCGAACTTGAGCGCGTTGGCCGCGCCGGCGAGCGATGCGCGCTCGCTGCGTTCGTCCGACATCGCGAACGCCTCGAGCTTGAACGGGGCGGTGACGTTGATGCCCTTGCCGCCGCTCGCGGCGAATGCCCGCACCACGTCGGCGAAGGCGCCTTGCGGCTCGACCGGCCCCTCGATGGCCGAGTAGCGCAGGTCCTGCCGCGACGCTTGCGCGAAGATGCCGTGGATCAGCGGAGATTTCGTGTGTCCGATCGGATTGCCGATCACCGCGTACTGGTCAGTCATCATTGGCTCGCTTTTGAGTAGAGAACACCATCGGCCTGCATGGCATCGATTTCAGCGGGATCGAACCCGAGCGAACGAGCGACGTCGGCGTTGTGCTGCCCGAGATCGGGCGCGACGTCGCGAATCGTCGTATCGCAATCCGAGAACCGGAACGGCAGGTTCGGCAGGCGCAGCGTGCCGTAGCGCGGGTGCTGCTGCTCGACGACCATGCCCCGGGCCTGGATTTGCGGATCCGCCAGTACCTCGTCGATGCGTTGTACCTTCGCGCAGGGCACGTCGATGCGATCGAGCAGGTCGAGTACCGACGCGACGGAACGAGCGGCCACCCACGGCTCGACGACCGACAGGATTTCCACGCGGTGCGCGTTGCGTCCGACGCTGTCGTGAAATCGCGTGTCGGCGCCGAAGCCCGCCGGCCCGCCGTGCGCTTCGATCAGGGCAGCGAAGCGTTTCCACGCGTCGTCGACCTGCGCGGCGATCACGAGATCGCCGTCTGCCGCGCGGAACACGCCATAGAGCGTCGAAGTCGGCATGTCGTGCCCGGTCTGCTCGGGCAGCACGCCTTGCAGCGTGTAGCACTGGACCGCGTATTCGTGCATGGAGACCAGCGTGTCGTACAGCGCCATGTCGATGTGCTGTCCGCGGCCGCTCTTCACGCGTCCCAGCAGCGCGGCGTTGATGGCCGCGACCGCGTGAATGCCGGTGTACATGTCGCCAAGCGAGATGCGCAGCAGCGGCGGCCGCTCGCCCGGCGTGCCGACCATCTGCATGATGCCGCTCCTGGCCTCGGCGATCAGCCCGAAGCCCGCGCGATGCGCGTCGGGGCCGGTGTGCCCGTATGCCGAAATCGAGCAATAGACGAGTGCCGGATTGCGTGCCGACAACTCGGCATAGCCGAGCCCCAGCTTGTCCAGCGCGCCGGGCCGGTAGTTCTCGATGAACACGTCCGCGGAGTCGCACAGCCGCTGCATGAATGCCTTGCCGCGCGCGTCCTTCATGTTCACGCTGACGCCGCGCTTGCCCATGTTGAGCTGCAGGAAATAGCCGCTTTGCTGGTCGTCGAGTACCGTCGCGTGCTGGCGGCCGGCGTCGCCGGTGCCGGGGCGCTCGACCTTGATCACTTCGGCGCCGAGCGCCGCGAGGCAGCGCCCGACATAGGGGCCGGCCAGGAAATGGCTGTAGTCGACGACGCGAATACCTTCGAGAGGGCGGGCCTGCATCAGAACGCTCCCGGCCGGCGCGGCACCATCAGCCGATGTTCGCCGCGCTGAACGACCTGGCCGTCCTGATTGATCAGCTCCGACGGCAGCACGACGATGCCCCAGCCCGGGCGGCTCTTGCTCGCCCGCATCGAGCCGACGCGGAACGTCACGTGCAGCACGTCGTTCACCTTGATCGGCAGCAGGAAGTCCCAGGTCCAGCCGAGCGACATGCCCGGCACGAAGCGGTAGTCGCTCTGCGTCTTGAGGCCGTCGGCGATCGACAGCCCGAACAGGCCGTGCGCGACGAGGCAGCCGAAGTGGCTCGCGTTCGCGTATGCCTCGTCGACGTGCACCGGCGTGTGGTCGCCGGTGAGATCCGCGTAGGCGAGGATGCGCGCTTGGGTCACCGTGTAGCTCGGACTCGTGCATGCGTCGCCCTCGCGGGCGTCGTCCCAGTATTTTTCGACGATCGTCATGGTCATGCCTCCGTTCGCGGATTGATCGCCAGCGCCTGCGCGACACAGGAGGCGGGCGTTGCCTGAATGAGTTCGACGGCCAGGCCGTCGGGCAGGCGCAGCCAGTTCCGCCCCTGCGGCATTTCAGTGACGCCGTACGCTTGCGCCGCGGCCAGCGCGGCCTCCAGGTCTTCGCACATCACGCCCAGATGGCCGAGCCGGCCCTCGGGGCCGTCCCACGCAGGGGCATGGATGAACTGCATGCCGCCGAGCGTCCAGTACTGCCGCGGCGCGTCGACGGTGCCGTCCACCTCGCGCATCGTCATGCCGAGCACGTCCTCGAAGAACCGGATGTGCCAATGAATGTCCTTCACCCAGATGGCGACGTGCTCCAGATAGGCTTTCGTGGCGCTCATGCGGCAACCTCCTGCGCCCGGCGATCGGCCATCGCGCGTTCGATCCCCTTGATGCACGCGACCAGCGTCGCGTTGACCGGCGTGGGCACGCCGTATCGCTGTCCCCAGCGCACGACCGATCCGTTGATGAAGTCGATCTCGGTGATCGCGCCTCTCTCCAGGCTCTGCAGCATCGACGTCTTGAACGCGGCGGACAGGCCTTCGGCGGCCAGTGTCCACGCCTGCTCGGGGTCCGTCATCGACAGCCTGACGCCGGCCGCTTGCGCGGTCTCGATCGCCTCGGCGACGGCCGCGAGCGACGTCGCCTTCAGCAGCGGTTCGTCGTACAACTGCCCGTAGGTCAGGCCGGTGATGCCGGTGAGCGCGCCCGTGGCGACGTTGACCAGCAGCTTGTCCCACATCGTGCCGACGATGTTGTCGCTGACCGTCGTCGCGAGGCCCGCGGCGTTGAATGCGTCGGCGATCGCCTGCACGCGGGGCGTGATGCGGCCGTCGAGCTCGCCGATGCTGGTGCGCTTGCCGGCCACGCCGGATTCGATGTGTCCGTCGCCGCGCCGCACGCCGCCGACGTAGGTCTTGCCGGCGAGCACGCGCTCGCGGCCGACGACGTCGGCGAGGATGTCCTCGTGCCCGAGGCCGTTCTGCAGCGACAGCACGAGCGTGTCGGGCCCGATCAGCCCTTGCGCGCCGCGCATGGCCGCGTCGGTATTGAACGATTTGACCAGCACGATCACCAGGTCCGCGACGCCGACGTCGGCCGCCTGCGTCGTCGCGCGGACGCGCACGCGGCGGGATCCGCTCGTATCGTCGACCTGGAGGCCGTCGCGGCACATCGCGCCGACGTGCGACGGCGAGCGGTCGATCAGCCAGGTTTCGTGGCCGCCTTCGGTCAGGGCGGCGCCAATCGCGCAGCCCAGCGCGCCGGCGCCCAGCATTGCAATCTTCATGGGGTGTCTCCAATGTCATGCAGGGTTGACGTATCGCTGCACGATAGAAGTCGCCCGTCATACTGGCAATGCAATGACTACAATGGCGTCATTGCAATAGACAATAAAGCGACGATTCCATGATTCCGACCGATCTTCCCGACCTGAAGCTGCTCCAGCTGTTCGATCTGCTGTACGACGCGCGCAGCGTCACCCGCGTGGCCGAGCAACTCGGACAGAGTCAGCCGACGGTCAGCATCTGGCTCGGACGCCTGCGCGAACACCTGCACGATCCGCTGTTCATTCGAACGCCCGGCGGCATGGCGCCGACGCCTCAGGCCGACGCGCTCATCGGCCCGTGCCGCGAAATCCTCGAATCGTTGCGGCGTTTCGCGGCCTGGGAAATCGCGTTCGACCCGGCGACAGCCCAGCGCCGGTTTCGCATCTGCATGACCGATGCGAGCCATGTCACGCTGTTGCCGCGGCTGTTGGCACACGTTCGCGCGCAGGCGCCGGGTGTCAGGCTGGAGGCGGCGAGGATCGACGGCAACACGGAACGGGCGCTCGAGTCGGGCGAAGCCGATCTCGCGATCGGCTACGTGCCGTGGCTGGGTGGCGGGATCTACCAGCAGAAACTGTACGACCAGGACTGGGTGTGTCTGGCCAATCGCCATCACCCGAGGATTCGCGCGCGCCTCGGCGTGAAACAGTATCGGGCGGAGGGCCATGTGGTCATTACCGCCGGAACGGGCGCGCAGCTACTCGACCAGGCGCTGATGCGCGAGCGCATCGAGCGTCAGGTCGTGCTGGCGCTGCCCGGATTTCTGGGTTTGGGCGCGATCGTCCAGAGCACGGACCTGATCACGACGCTGCCTCGCCATATCGGCGAGACGCTGGCCCAGACCAACGATCTGGCGGTTCATGCCTGTCCGATCGAGGTCGAGGGGTTTGCGGTTCGACAGCACTGGCACTCGCGATATCACCATGAAGCCGGCAATCGCTGGCTGCGCGGTGTGGTGGTGCAGTTGTTCGCGAACACGCGTTGATCGTGGGGGTGGCGCCGGTTGATGTCGGTATTCGCAATCGGCGGTCGTCGTGCGTGCCTGCGGCGGCGTCCCGGTCAGCGCCTTGCCGCGCCGACCCCTTCGAACGGGAGCACGCCCGTCTGCCGCCCCAGCTGTTCGGCACGCCGGTAGATGGCCTGCATCAGCAGCATCGCGTTTCGCGTCGGCGGCGAGAATTTCGAATAGACGAGCGTGGAAGTCATTTCGAGGTTCTCGACGAGCGGGCGCACGACGCAATCGGCGCCTTCCGCGGCGAACTCGTCGACGATGGCGAGCCCGAGCCCGCCGCGCACCAGCGCGAGCGCCTGGTCGGCACGCGTCACGTCGACGACCGACGTGAGATCGACATCGGCCTGCTGGCACGCGCGCGCGATCACCGTGCCGAACGGAATGTCGCGCCTGAACAGGATCATCGGCTCGCCTTCGAGATCGGCAAGCGCGATGCGCGGCCGCGCCGCCAGCGGGTGGTCCGCCGGCAGCGCGCACACCATGCGTCCGCGCATGAACGGCACGACGTCGAGGTGCTCGTGCTCGATCGGCATCGACGTCACGGCGACGTCGACGGTCTTGCTCAGCACCTCCAGCGGCATTTCAGCCATCAGCGTCGTGTGCCAGTCGACCCGCAGCCCGGGCAGCTTGCGCTTGAGCTCGACGATCGCCGGCGCGACGATCGTCGTCGCGAGCGACGGGCTGCACGACACGCGCAACAGGCTTGCCGGCCCGAGTGCCAGTGCGCGCGCGAACTCGTCGACGCGCAGCGCCGACTGGTAGACCTGCTCGACCTCGCGAAACAGCGCCTGCGCTTCCGCGGTAGGAATCAGGCGGCCCTTGGTGCGCTCGAACAGACGCAGGCCGAGCGTCGTTTCCGTGTGCGACACGAGCTTGCTGACGGCCGGCTGCGACACGTAGAGCATCTTCGCCGCCGCGTTGATCGACCCGGTGAGCATCACCGCGCGAAACACTTCCATTTGCCGCAGCTTGAAGCGCATGTCCTTTCCCCGCCGCCGCGCGCCGCGCCCGGACCATTAACCAAAGGTTATAGGATAGCCGAAACTCGGCATACGACAGCGCAGTGGCAACTCCCTAGTATCTCCATCGAGGAACGCGCCGCCCGGAAGGCATTCCGGGATCCGGCGGCCCACCAGACCAAGATGGAGACACGATGAACTCGACCCCGACGTCGCAGGCGCCAACCGCGCCTGCCGCCCACGGCGCAGCCGTCGCACGCACGCGCACGCGCTTCGGCATTCTCGCGCTGCTCGCGATCGGCACGATGATCAACTATCTCGACCGCAGCGTCGCGGGCATCGCCGCGCCCGGCATGAGCCACGACCTGGGGCTGACGCCGGCGTTGATGGGCGTGATCTTCTCGGCATTCTCGTGGACCTATACGGCCTCGCAGATCCCCGGCGGGCTGTTGCTGGATCGTATCGGCACGCGCTGGACCTATTTCTTCGCATTGACGCTCTGGTCGTTCTTCACCGGGCTGCAAGGGCTCGCGACAGGGTTCGTGTCGCTGCTCGTGATGCGTCTCTTGATCGGCGCGGCCGAAGCGCCGTGCTTCCCGACGAACAGCCGCGTCGTGGCGGTCTGGTTTCCGCAGAGTGAGCGGGCGCGCGCCACGGGCGTCTATACGTTCGCCGAGTACGTGGGGCTGGCGTTTCTCAGCCCGCTGCTGTTCTGGATCGATCAACACTACGGATGGCGTGCGCTGTTCGGCATCGTCGGTGCGGTGGGGGTCGCGTTCGGCGCCGTCTGGCTGCTGCGCTTTCATGAGCCGCACCAGTCGAAGCGCGCGAATCGTGCCGAACTCGACCATATCGCGAACGGCGGCGGCGTCGTCGACGGCAGCCGCGACGTGATGCGCTTTCGTTGGTCCGATGTCGGCGCGCTGCTGCGCCGCCGCAGCATGTTCGGCATCTGCATCGGCCAGTTCGCATGCAATTCCACCAACGTGTTCTTCCTGACCTGGTTCCCGACCTATCTCGTCACGGAGCGCCACATGCCGTGGCTGAAGGTCGGCATCGTCGCGATGCTGCCGTTCATCGCGGCGTCGGCGGGCACGCTGTCGGGCGGCTGGATCTCCGACGCGATGCTGCGTCGCGGCGTGTCGCTGAACTGGGCGCGCAAGCTGCCGGTGATCTCCGGGCTGCTGCTGGCCTCGACGATCGTGCTCGCGAACTACGTGGATTCGACCGCAGCCGTGATCGCGATTCTGTGCGTCGCGTACTTCGCCCAAGGCATGTCGGCCCTCGCCTGGATGATCGTTTCCGATATCGCGCCGAAGGGCCTGCTCGGCCTGAGCGGCGGCATCTTCAACCTGTTCGCGAACGCCGCCGGCATCGTCACGCCGCTCGTCATCGGCCTGATCGTCAACGCGACGGGCTCGTTCGTGTACGCACTCGCGTTCATCTCGGCCGTCACGCTGGTTGGCGCGCTCTCCTATGTGTTCGTGGTCGGCGACATCCAGCGGATCGTGCTGACCGGCCGCGAATCCTCCCGTCACTGAATTCTGAAAGGACAAGTTTTCCATGAGTCACACTCTCGACGGCAAGGTCGCGATCGTTACCGGTGGCGCGCGCGGCATCGGGCTCGGCATCGCACGGCAGCTCAAGGCGGACGGCGCGCGCGTCGCGCTCTGGGATCTCGACGTCGGCGGCTGCGACGAGCAGGGCCCGGGCTTCACACCGGATCACGTCGAAGCCGTGGACGTGTCGTCTCACGAGGCCGTGGAGCGCGCGTTCGACGCGACCGTCGCCGCGCTGGGCCACGTCGACATTCTCGTGAACAACGCGGGCATCAACGGGCCGGTGGCGCCGAGCTGGGAATATCCGGTCGACACGTGGCAGCGCGTGCTGGCCGTCGACCTGAACAGCGTGTTCTACACCTGCCGCGTCGCCGTTCCGCACATGCGCGAGCGCGGCGGCGGACGCATCCTCAACGTCGCGTCGATCGCCGGCAAGGAGGGCGTGCAGTTCATCTCCGCGTACTCGGCGGCCAAGGCCGGCGTGATCGCGTTCACGAAAGCCGCCGCGAAGGAACTTGCGCACGACAACGTGCTGATCAACTGCATCGCGCCGGCGATGGTCGAGACGGAGCTGTTCCGCGAAATGTCCGACGAGCACATCGTCGCGAGCAAGGCGAAGATCCCGATGGGCCGTTTCCTGCAGATCGACGAGGTCGGCCGCATGGTGAGCTGGGTCGTCAGCCCCGCATGCAGCTTCACGACCGGCTTCACGTTCGACCTGACGGGCGGGAGGGCCACGTATTGAAACCCGCTGAACATCATGCGCGCCCGCTGGCGGCGGCGCATCTGACGGTGCTGGAATATGCGCCCGTGCCCTGGGTGCGGGCCGCCGCGAAGGCGGGGTTCGCCGCGGTCGGGCTGCGCCTCCATCCGGCCATGCCGGGCGGTATCGCCTATCCGGTCGCCGCCGGCAGCGCCGCGCATCGCGAGCTGCGCGACGTGCTGGCCGGTGAGGGCATGAAGGTCGTCGACGTCGAGTTCATTCCCGTCGTGCCGGACCTCGATGCCGCGTCGTGCCTGCCGCTGTTCGAGGCGGCCGCCGCGCTCGGTGCCCGCTGCGTGAGCGTGTCGGGCGACGACGCCGACGCCGCGCGCCTCGTCGCGAATCTTGCCGCGCTCGCGGGCCTCGCCAGGCCGTTCGGATTGTCGATCGACCTGGAATTCATGCGCTGGCGCAGCGTGGGCACGCTCGCGCAGGCACGCGCGGCGATCGCACGTGCGGCGCAGCCCAATCTCGCGCTGGTGATCGATGCGCTGCACCTGTCGCGCTCGGGCGGCACGCCGGCCGACGTCGCGGCGGTGCCGCGCGAACTGATCGGCTTCGCCCAGCTGTGCGACGCGCGCGCCGAGCAGCCGGCCAACGACGACGAGGCGATCGTCGAGGCGCGCACCGCGCGGCTCGCGCCGGGCGATGGCGCGTTGCCGCTCGATGCGTTGCTGCGCGCATTGCCGGCGGATGTGCCGCTGAGCGTGGAGATGCCGATGCCGTCGCTGCCGGTCGACGCGCGCGTCGAACTGGCCTATCGCGGCGCGCGGCGCGTCGTCGAGCGCGCGGGCGCTGCCGCGCCGACAGGAACCTGACCGGGACACCGCACGATGAGCGTATTCGACGAAGACAAGATCGACTGCCATTGCCACGTGTTCGATCCCGTGCGCTTTCCGTATCGCGACGACACGCCGTATCGACCCACGCAGCAGGAGATCGGCACGGCGGCCCAGTTCGTCCGCGTGATGGACGCGTATCGCGTGCGCCACGCGCTGCTCGTCGGGCCGACGAGTGGCTATCGGACCGACAACCGCTGCCTGATCGATGCACTGGAGACGCATGAAGGGCGCTTTCGCGGGATTGCCGTGGTCGACAACGACATCGGCCGCGGCGAACTCGCCGCGCTGCGCCGCGCCGGCGTGGCGGGCGTCGCGTTCAATCCGGCGATGGAGGGCATCGAGCTCGTGACGAGCGCGGGCGCGCTGTTCGCGATGCTCGCGGAGCTCGGCATGATCGCGCAGATCCAGGTGGCCGGCGACCAGATGGCGGCGCTCGGCCCCTGGCTCGCGCGGCAACCCGCGGCGCTCGTGATCGATCACTGCGGACGGCCGCACAGCGACGGCGGGATCGGTCAGGCCGGCTTCGACGCGCTGCTGCGTCTCGCGGAAGGCGGCAATGCGAACGTGAAGCTGTCCGGCTGGCAGAAATACTCGAACGGCCCACATCCGTATGAAGATACGTGGCCGTACGCGCACGCGCTGCTGCGTGCGTTCGGGCCGCAACACTGCGTGTGGGGCTCCGACTGGCCGTTTCTGCGTGCGCCCGAACGGCTCGACTATGGCCCGCTTCTGACGCTGTTCGAGGCGATCGTGCCCGACACGGCGATCCGGCGGCAGATCCAGTGGGATACGCCGCGGCGGCTGTTCGGATTCGACGAACGGCCGCACGGCGCCGGTGCATGATCGATGCGGAACCGCCGCGTCGCTCAGTCACTTCAACCTGTTCGACCTTGCGGTGCCTGGTGACGCCTTCCAGAAGCGATCGATCATCCCGAACTGGATACCGCGCACCGACGCACCCGGCCACGAAGTCGCCCTGCATGCGTCGGCCGCCGTTCTTGATTCAGGTCACGGGCGCCACCGGGGCGTCGGGCCACGATGAGCGTGTCCGGCCGACCGCGCCGGCGAATGCCGGACCGCGCCTGTCGCGAGCGGCCCGGCCGCGACCATCGGAGGGCTCGTCATGGATCACGGGAAAGCACACATCGTCTGGTTCGGTGACCTGCGCCGCGGCGACGTGGCGCGCGTCGGCGGCAAGAATGCGTCGCTGGGCGAACTGATCGGCAATCTGTCCGCGCAGGGCGTGAACGTGCCGCCCGGTTTCGCGTCGACTGCGGACGCGTACTGGCGATTCATCGATGCGAATGGATTGCGGGAGGTGATTGGCCGCACGCTCGACGCATTCGGTGCACGCAAGATGGCGCTCGCCGAGGCCGGCGCGTCGATCCGCCAGGCGATCCTCCACGGAGACTGGCCCGACGACATCGCCGACGCGATTCGGGATGCGTATCGGCAACTGTGCCGCCAGTCCGGCGCAGACGATGTCGATGTCGCCGTGCGCTCGAGCGCGACCGCCGAGGATCTGCCCGACGCGAGCTTCGCGGGCCAGCAGGAAACCTACCTGAACGTGCGCGGCGAGCATGCGTTGCTCGCCGCTTGTCGCCGGTGCTACGCGTCGCTGTTCACCGATCGCGCGATTGCCTACCGGGAAGAAAAGGGCTTCGATCACCTGCGCGTCGCGCTGTCGATCGGCGTGCAGCGCATGGTGCGTTCGGACGTCGGGGCGGCCGGCGTCATGTTCTCGCTCGATACGGAAACGGGATTCGACAAGGTGGTGCTGATCAGCGCGGCGTGGGGGCTGGGCGAGAATGTCGTGCAGGGCACCGTGGACCCCGACGAATACGAAGTGTTCAAGCCGCTGCTCGGCGATCCGGCGTGCACGCCTGTTATCGGCAAGACGCTCGGCGGCAAGGCGCGCAAGCTGATCTATGCGCGCGACGAGGATGCGCCGACCCGCAACGTGCCGACCTCGAAAGCCGAGCGCGCCACCTTCGTGCTGGCGGATCGCGACATCCTGGCGCTCGCGAACTGGGCCTGCGCGATCGAGGCGCACTATGGCCAGCCGATGGATATGGAATGGGCGAAGGACGGGGTCAGCGGGGAACTGTTCGTCGTGCAGGCGCGTCCCGAAACGGTGCAGTCGCGGCGCGAGGCCACCGCCATCAGGACCTATCGGCTCGGCCAGACCGGCCGGAAGCTGCTCACCGGCGTCAGTGTCGGCGAGGCGATCGCGGCCGGCAGCGTGTGCGTGATCGACAGTCCACGCGACATGGCGCGCTTCGTCGATGGCGCGGTACTCGTGACGCACACGACGGATCCGGACTGGCTTCCCGTGATGCGCCGCGCTGCCGCGATCATCACCGATCATGGCGGCCGCACGTCGCATGCCGCGATCGTGAGTCGCGAACTGGGATTACCGGCCATCGTCGGCACCGGCAACGCGACCCACATGCTGCACGATCAGCAGGAAGTGACGGTCTCGTGCGCCGAGGGCGAGGCCGGGTTCGTCTACGAGGGCATCGCGCAATACGACGTCGAGGCGATCGACCTGACCGATCTTCCGGCCACCCGGACGCAGGTCATGCTGAACCTCGCCAATCCGGCCGCGGCGTTCAGGTGGTGGCGCCTGCCTGCCGACGGAATCGGGCTCGCGCGCATGGAGTTCGTGATCAGCAACCATATCAAGGCCCATCCGATGGCGCTGGCCCATTACGATGCGCTGACGGACCCGCATGCGAAGCGCGAGATCGCCGCGTTGACGTCGGGCTACGACGACCCGTCGAACTATTTCGTCGACCGGCTGGCGCACGGCCTCGCGCGTATCGCGGCGGTTTGCCATCCCGCGCCGGCGATCGTCCGCATGAGCGACTTCAAGACGAACGAGTACGCGCATCTGGTCGGCGGCGCGCAGTTCGAGCCGCAGGAGGAGAATCCGATGCTCGGGTTTCGCGGCGCGTCGCGCTACTACTCGCCGCGCTATCGCGACGGATTCGCGCTCGAATGCCGGGCCATCGCGCGGCTGCGCAACGACATGGGGTTCAGGAACGTGGTCGTGATGATCCCGTTCTGCCGCACGCTCGACGAGGCGGACCGCGTGCTCGAGGTCCTCGCCGAGAACGGGCTGAAGCGCGGCGAAGACGGCTTGCAGATCTACGTGATGTGCGAGATCCCGTCGAACGTCATCCTGGCAAGTCAGTTTGCGCAGCGCTTCGACGGCTTCTCGATCGGCAGCAACGATCTGACCCAACTGACGCTGGGCGTCGACCGCGATTCGGCGGAGCTGGCCGGGTTGTTCGACGAGCAGAACGACGCCGTGAAATGGATGATTGCCCACGTGATCGAGTCCGCCCGCAACGCCGGGGCGAAAGTCGGCCTGTGCGGCCAGGCGCCGAGCGATCATCCGGCATTCGCCGATTTTCTCGTTGCGTGCGGCATCGACTCGGTTTCCGTCAGCCCTGACAGCTTCATCGCGGTCAAGCGCCGCGTGGCGGCCGCGGAACAGGCCGCGCCCGGCGAACGTGGGTCGCCGGAGTGAACGGGGCCGGATGGTTGGACGACCGTACCGGGCCGGCGGACCGGGCTGAAGGCGGCGTCACGCCGCGCACGAGCGTGCCCGGCCGTCTTCGGCGCGGGCGAACGTCGCCTGCAGCACCGGATGCACGTCGTTGCGCCAGTGATCGCCGGTAAAGAGTCCGTAGTGGTCGCAATCGTCGACGTCGACGCGTTGCCGCGCATCCGCTGCGAGGCCGCTGCACATGGCCAGCGCCGCATGGGTCTGGCCGGCACCGGTGACGGCATCGCACCTGCCTTCGACGGTGAGCAGCACGATCGCGCGCAGCGCGGCGGGGTCGACCCGCTGGCCGTGAACGTCCCACGTCCGGTTTGCCAGGCACGCGCGCTGGAAAACGATGTCGACCGTATCGAGGAAGTACTCGGCGGGCATGTCGAGGAGCGTCATGTATTCGCGCAGTTCCCGGCGTGCGCATGAGAGCGCGTCGGCATCGCCGCTCGACACCGCCCGCCGATAGCGCTCGACCAGCGTCATGTAGCGCTGCGGGTACACGACCGCGATCTCGGCACGCTGCAGATAGGCGGGAAAGACCTGCCGCCCGTATCCGGCGAAGCCTTGCGGCACCGTGTCGATCAGCGTGGCGCGACACCAGTCGAGCGAATGCGACCGGGCCGCGGTCCCGAGCGCACTCGGATTGATGCGGGCATCGAGCGGGCCTCCGATCAACGTCAGGCTTGCCGGCAGCGCGGCCCCGCGTTGCGCGCGCAGCGCGATCGCGCCGAGCGAGGGAAACGTGGCCTGGCAGATGGCGACGACGTGCAGCGGCCGGGCGTCGTCCAGCAGCGCATCGATGAAGCGGTCGAGCATCGACACGTATTCGTCGAGGCCGAATCGACCCGCGTCGCGCGGCACGTCGCGCGCATCGATCCAGTCGGTGATGCAGACGTCGCCGTCGGCAAGCAGGGTCTCGACCGTCTCCCGCATCATCACGGCCGCATGGCCGGCGAGCGGCGCGCAGAGCAGGATCACGCGTTGCGCACCCGCGCGCGCGAAGCGGCGCAGCGAGCAAAACGGCGGGTGCGCGACGATCGTGTCGGCAACGTCGACGCGGCGGCCGCCCAGGTCGACCGAATCGATGGAGAGCGGTGGCACGTCGGCTCGCAGGTCGAGCAAGGGTTCGAACAGATCCGTGTAGCACGACGACGCGGCATCGGGCCAAAGACCGCGCGTGACTCGCGCCGCCGCGTCCCATGCCCGCAACCACTGCCGTTGCCGTTCGATCAGGTCATACCACATGGCGCATGTGCGGGGAATCGCCGGGGATTCGGACAAGTCTACTGTCGCCCGATCGTGTGGCGAAGGGTTGACCTGAATCAGCGTCGTCCCGATCGCCGGCCTGCCGATCGCGAACGCGACGTGAATGCGGAGCGGGCCACGTGACGGTGCGCCCGGCGTGCCGGCATCCGGGGGCGTGACGGGCAATCACATGGCCGGCGAGGTGCGCGCCGGACGCCGGGCTGGCGACGATGACGGTCCGATGCCTTGCCCGAACCACGGCGTCTCGGCACCGAGCGACGCGACATACCGCGCCCAGCCCCCGGGGTTGCCGGCGAACAGCCACGCGCACACGGGCTCGGCGAGCGCATCGCGATCGAGCGGCGTGTCGAGCAACAGCTGCGGCCACAGGCAGTATGCGTGGAGGACGGCGCGCGTGAACTCGCGCACGGTCATGTGCGCGAACACCTGATTCAGCAATGGAACGTCCGCGAGCATCGGCTGGGCGGCCAGCAGCGAGTCGATCGTCCTGTCGTCAGGCTCGTATTCGAGCACGCAACTGAGCGTGCGCAGGATGCTGCCCAGGTGCACGAGCAACGCGCGGCGAGCTTCGGTTTCGTCTGGCATGAGGGGCATCCGGATTCGTTGCGCGGATTGCTCCGCGTGTTCACTTGAAATCTATGAGCGATGTCGCACGCGACCATTGATGGAAGTCAAGCGCGGCACTCGGTGCCGGTCCGGCTATCGGCCGTGACTGCCTGGCGCATGGGGAGCGCGATCGACGCATGCGCATCGATGCTTCGGCGACATTGCGTCAGACGAATCGGCGACTGTTTCGATCGCCCGGGCTAGCCGCATGACGCGCGTCAATATCGATTGACCGGCAGGCGCGAAGATCGACGTTCCCGCATGTCGATCGCGATCGGGATCGACATGTTCCGTGCCGTCCGCGTTGTCACGTTCATGATATGGAAGCCATCATGCCCGCCTTGTTCACGAACACGTCGCATCGCCAGATCCGTTCCCGTTCCGATGCCGCGGCGCCGAGTGTGGCCACTGCCGCACCGCACCCGAATCAGCCGCTCGACGTCGATGCCGGCCGATTGCTGAGTCCCCACGAAATCGCGGTCCTGATGGTGCTCGCCAGCGAACCGCGGCGCCAGCAGGCCGATCCGGCCGACCTTCGCTGCCTCGTCGATCGGGGGCTCGTTCGACTGGATGCCGCGCCGCTTGCGGAGGCGCCCGTCGACCTGTCGTCCGACGGGCGTCGGATGGTGTTGCGTCTCGGCAGACGAGATCGCGGCCGGCAGGGTCGCAACGTCGACTTCACGATCGCGCGTTGCACGATCATGGCGGCGACATCGATCGGCGCGTCGCGCTGACCTGCATCAATTCCGTGCGGCGAAGTCGCACCTACCGTTGTCTTTATCGGATGCGGACAGGAGCCGATGGCCATGAAAGGCGACCGCGAGCCGAAGAAGGGTGTCGAGCAGGCGCTCGAGAGGGAGCCGCGGATCGATGCGGTGCGCATCGGCGCGGACGTTTCCGTTGCGTGAGGGTTCGGGCGGCGACGGACGTCGGTCGACGTTCCGCTGCGCCCCGGCCGGGAGATTGAACATGAATGCCGCGATGCTCTGCACCCGCGATGTGGCCACATGTACGACGCAGGCAACCGTCGTCGAGGCGGCCGAAATGATGCGCGACGCGCACACCGGCGATCTGGTCGTCGTACGTGAACAGGACGGGCGACGTGCGCCGGTCGGCATGGTGACCGATCGAGACATCGTGCTCACCGTGGTCGGCGCCGACGCGGAGGCCCGCTCGCTGTTCGTCGGCGACATCATGTCGACGCCCGTCTCGATCGCGAACGTCGACGACGACATCTGGCTGCTCGCGAAGCGGATGCGCCAGCACGGTGTCCGCCGGCTGCCGGTCGTCGATGGCGACGGTGACCTGGTCGGTGTCGTCTCGCTCGACGACATGCTGCGCGCGGCTGCGACGCTGCTCGACGAGTTGCGTCTGGTGGCCGCCCGCCAGACGTATTTCGAGGAGAAGCAGCGTGACTGATCCGGTGCGGTCCGGCTTGCGCCGCGCCGTGCACGACATGGCGGCGGGCGCGACACCGGCGCGGTGCGCCGCCCGTGCACGCGCAACGCCATGACACGCGGCCGCCATACCGGTCCGCGCACCCCGCTGCGTTTCTGGCTCGGCGGCATCGGCTTTTGCTTGCTGCTGGCGAGTGCGACGACGTGGCTCGGCGCGATCCACGACCATCCGTCGAGCGCGGGTGTCGTGGCCGGCATGACGGCGCCGGAATGCGGGCGCGTGAGCGCGCGGCCGGCCGGATCGCTGCTGACGGCGCCGCTTCCCGATCACGACATCTGCCTGCCGCTGTTCCTGTATCGCGCGTCGTATCCGGATGCCGCGAGCGACGTCGCGTCGTACCGCACGTGGATCCTCCAGCAGCGGGTCGGCGAATTCTGGCGGCTGTTCGGCTATGTGCTTTTGCTGTGGGCGACGATACTGCTTCTCGTCGCCGGCTCGTTCTTGTTCATCCGGCATCGCCACCGCGGCTCGGGCCCCGGGACGAGCGGCGATCGTCGCAACGGCGGCAACGCGTGAACGTCATCGGCATGTCCGGCCGATTTCCGTCGATCGCTGACGCGGTGAATCGACATGCGTGCGGCCAGGCGGGACGGCGATCAGCGCGAAAGCAGCAGGGAAGGGAGAACGACGATGGCGGCTGAAGCCGCCGGAAGCCGCATCGTCGGCATCCGGCCGGCCCGCGGACATGCGTTGATCGCGGTCAATGCCGCGCGGCGCCACGTCAATACGATGGATCGCATCTCCGTGACGGATGACGACCATGAACAGGATCACAGCCGCATCTCGCGTGCTCGTGCTCTGCGCTGCGGCGTGCTGCGTGCCGACTCAGCCGGCACATGCGCAGCATGCGCGCCATGTCCCTCGCCAGGATTTCCACGGCCGGGACTTTCGTCACTTCGCACCGAGGGAGCGCGCGCACTGGCGCGGCGGCCACTGGGTGCAGGACTGGCATGGCGGACGTTACGCGTGGTGGTGGATCGTCGACGGCTACTGGTATTTCTATCCGGAACCCATGTATCCGTATCCGACGTACATCCCGCCCGCGGTCATCATGCAGCGGCCGCCGCCCACGCCCAGCCGGCTTCCACCGGCACGCACGTGGTACTACTGCAACGACCCGCGCGGATACTATCCGTATGTCGCGTCGTGCAATGGCGTCTGGACCGCGGTTCCGTCGAGCCCGGGCCGGGCGCCGCAATGATTGAAGCGACGCTTGTCCGCATCGAAGCGGCCGGGCACCGGCCGCACGACTGCGCGCACGCGACGCGGGAGGCACATGATGAACGGATCCTCGCCGGATGCTGACGTCGACGACGTACTGCTGACGGATTTGTATGAGCTGACGATGATGCAGGCCGCGTTCGATAGCGGAATGAACGACGCGGCCAGCTTCGAGTTCTTCGTACGGGCGCTGCCGGAGCATCGCGCATTCCTGATGGCGGCGGGACTGGAACCGGTGCTCGACTATCTGGAGGGCCTGCGCTTCACTGCCACCGCGCTGGAACGACTGGCCGCAACCGGGCGCTTTCGCGCGGATTTCCTTGCATCGCTCGCCGGCTTCCGCTTTACGGGCACCGTCGACGCGATGCCGGAAGGCACGGTGTTCTTCGCCGACGAACCGATCCTGCGGATCACGGCGCCGTTTCGCGAGGCACAGTTCGTCGAGAGCCGCGTGATGAACCTGCTCCACTACGCGACGCTGGTCGCAAGCAAGGCCGCGCGCGTCACGCTCGTCGCGCACGGCAGGCTGCTGGTCGATTTCGGCCTGCGGCGCGCCCATGGCGCGGAGGCGGCGATGCTGTCCGCGCGTGCCAGCTACCTGGCCGGGTTCTCCGGTACGGCGACCCTGCTCGCCGGATTGCGCTACGGCATTCCTGTGTACGGCACGCTGGCGCATTCATTCGTCCAGGCGCACGACGACGAAGCGCTCGCGTTCGAGCACTTCGCGCGCTCGCAGCCGGATAACGCGTTGCTGCTGATCGACACGTACGATACCGAGCATGCGGCGGGCAAGGTCGTCGAGCTTGCGCAGCGGCTCGCGCCCGACAACGTGCGCATCAAGGGCGTGCGGATCGACAGCGGCGATCTGGCGGCGCACGCACGCAACGTTCGCGCGATCCTCGATCTCGGCGGCCTGACCGATGCGACGATCTTCGCGAGCGGCAATCTCGACGAAATCCGGCTGCAGGAGCTCGTCCGCCAGCACGCACCCATCGACGGTTTCGGGATCGGCACGCAGTTGAGTACGTCGGCGGACGCACCGTGCCTCGACTGCGCGTACAAGCTCGTCGAGTATGCGGGCCGGGCGCGCTGCAAACGCTCGGAGGGCAAGGCGACGCTGCCCGGCCGCAAGCAGGTGTTCCGGCAATACGGCTCGGATGGGCGAATCAGCGCCGACTGCGTCGGTCTCGACGGCGAGTGCATCGACGGAGCGCCACTGTTGCGGCCCGCCATGGTCGCAGGGACGCGGCTCGCGGCCCCCACGCTCGGCGAGAGCCGCATTCACGCCTTGCGCGAACTGTCCACGCTGCCCGATCCCATGCATGCGCTGATGCCCGTCATGCCGCTGCAGCCGCTGATTTCCCCGGCGCTGGCGGCACTCGCCGCGCAGTGGGGCGAGCACGCGGGGCAGCAAGCGGCATGAACGATGCCCGTATCGCGGATGACCGCGCGATCGCGCCGAGCGACGAGGTGGCCGCGTTGCGCCTGTCACGCTCGCCGAACGCGCGACACGCGGCGAACGCCGACGGGCTGAAAGGGAGACGTTCCATGGCAGGGCTACCTCGATTCACGCGGTCATCGGGCCTTGCGCGTCATGACACGCTTTGACGTGTTCAACGGCGATGCGGACGGCATCTGCGCGCTCCAGCAGCTCCGGCTCGCGATGCCGGCCGACTCGGTGCTCGTGACGGGCCCCAAGCGCGACATCGCGTTGCTCGCGCGCGTGCCGGCCGCCCGAGGCGACACCGTCACCGTCCTGGACGTATCGCTCGACGCGAACCGCGCGGCCCTCGATGCACTGCTGGCGCGCGGGGTCGACGTCGATTATTTCGATCACCACATGCCCGGCGCCGTGCCGGCTCATCCGCATCTTCGCGCGCATATCGATACGGCGCCGGACACCTGTACGAGCGTCATCGTCGACCGGTACCTGGCGGGCCGGCAGCGGCGCTGGGCGGTGGTCGGCGCATATGGCGACAATCTCGTCGGCGTGGCCGCCAGCCTCGCCGCCGCCTCCGGCCTGACGGATGCCGATGCCTACCGGCTGCAGGGGCTCGGTGAATCCGTCAACTACAACGGGTACGGCGATTCCCCCGACGATCTTTTCATGGCGCCGCTGGCCGTGTATGCGGTGCTGCGGCACTATGCGAACCCGCTCGATTTCGCGGCGTCGCCGCTTGCGCGGCGGCTCGACGCCAACCGGCGGCGCGATATCGCGCGTGCGGAGCGACAGCGCGCGAGCATCGCACTGCCCGGGGCGGACGTCTATATCCTGCCCGACGCGCGCTGGGCGCGCCGCGTGCGCGGCGTCTTTGCCAACCGGCTCGCGCGCGGGGACGCGACACGTGCTCACGCGGTGCTGACGATGTCGGCAGCAGGCGTTTACACAGTCAGCGTTCGCGCGCCGGTCGCCGCGCCGTACGGCGCCGATCGTCTGTGCCGCGCGTTTCCGGAAGGCGGCGGCCGCGAAGGGGCGGCCGGCATCAACCGGCTCGCGCCGGATCGCCTCGACGCGTTCGTCGACGCACTCTCGAACGCATACCCCGCCGCGTGAGCCGGCGCAGGCGTGCTCGTCGAGGCGGTACGGTGTGGCCGGAACGGGTGTCATCGAGATGCTCCTGAACGGTGGCCGTTGCGCGGGGGTACGCGCTGCAATCGTGGCGCCGCCCGTTGCAGGGCGGTTGACTCAGGTCAAGCCCGCCGGCCTGCCGGCCCGGGAAGATGAACCGCCATCATCGCCGGGGGAGGCGTCGTGGAGCACCATGCGGAGGTTTTGCGCGGTGGGCGCTGGACGCTGCCCGCGCCGGGCTGGCGGGATCTCGTCGCGACGCTGATCGTCGTCGGTTTCCTGCTGCTGGCCGGCACCTGGGCGCACCAGATGGCCGGCCCGCTGACGGTGGCGCATCCTCCGGCCATCTCGCTGTCCCCGGCGGCGCTGCCCGGCTACACGCTGCGCACCGTCGCGCGGATGTTCGCGGCACTGCTCGCGTCGATCGCCTTCACGTTCGTCTTCGCGACCGCGGCGGCGCGCAGCCGTCGCGCCGAGCGCGTGCTGATCCCGCTGCTCGACGTGCTGCAGTCGGTGCCGATCCTCGGCTACCTGTCGTTTACCGTGCTGTTCTTCCTGTCGCTGTTCCCGGGGCGGATCCTCGGCGCCGAGTGCGCGGCGATCTTCGCGATCTTCACGAGCCAGGCGTGGAACATGACGTTCAGCTTCTACCAGGCGCTGCGCACGGTGCCGCTCGATCTCGACGAGACCAGCCGCAGCTTCCGGCTGTCCGCGTGGCAGCGCTTCTGGCGCCTCGACGTGCCGTTCGCGATGCCCGGCCTGGTCTGGAACGCGATGATGTCGATGTCGGGCGGCTGGTTCTTCGTGGTCGCATCCGAGGCGATCGCGGTCGGCAACCTGCACGTCGACTTGCCCGGCGTGGGCGCCTATGTCGCGCAGGCGATCGCGAACCGCGACCTGGCTGCGGTGTGCTGGGCGATCGTCGCGATGAGCGTCGCGATCGTCCTGTACGACCAGTTGCTGTTCAGGCCGCTGGTCGCGTGGTCGGAGCGGTTCCGGTACGGCGATGCGGCGCCCACGGTCGCGTCGCGCAGCTGGATGCTCGACCTGTTCCACCGCTCGCGATGGGTCGCCCGCGCGAGCGGCCCGGTCCGCGCGCTGCTGCATCGCGCGGCGCGTGCGCGGCTGCGCGGGTTCACGCCGGCGTGGCGCGGCCGGATCGCGCTGCCGCGGCACACGGGCGACGTGCTCTGGTTCGCGCTGTGCGCCGCGGGATGCGCGTATGCGGTGTACGCACTGTTCCGGCTCGGACGCGCGACGCTGACCTGGACGGACCTGCGCGTCGTGGTCGGCGCAGGGGGGCTCACGTTCGCCCGCGTGACCGTGCTGGTCGTGCTCGCGTCGGCGCTGTGGGTGCCGATCGGTATCGCGATCGGCCTGCGGCCGCGCGTGGCCGCCCGCATCCAGCCGGTCACGCAGTTCCTCGCCGCGTTTCCGGCCAACCTGCTGTTTCCGGTCGCCGTCTTCGCGATCGTGCGCTTGCGGCTCGAGCCCGACATCTGGCTGTGCCCGCTGATGATATTGGGTGCGCAATGGTATGTGCTGTTCAACGTGATCGCCGGCGCGAGCGCGTTCCCGGCCGACCTGCGCGAAGCGGCGGCATGCTTCCGGGTGCGGCCCGTGACGTGGTGGCGTCGCGTCATGCTGCCGGGTGTGCTGCCGTATTTCGTGACGGGCGCGATTACCGCGTCGGGTGGCGCATGGAACGCGAGCATCGTCGCCGAGGCGGTGAGCTGGGGCAGCACGCGCCTGAACGCCGGCGGACTCGGCGCGTATATCGCGCGGATGACCGACGCCGGCGATTATCCGCGCATCGCGCTCGGCGTCGCCGTCATGTCGCTGCTCGTGATCGCGACCAACCGGCTCGTGTGGCGCCCGATGTACGCATTCGCGGAGCGCCGCACGCGGCTCGATTGAGCCCGCACTCGATCCTTTGGCGCCCTTTACTCATGGGAGAACCGCGTGCCGAATCTCGACGAATCCACGGAACGGAATGTCGCGAGCGCGACCGTGCCGCCTTCGGACACGGCGGCGGTCGTGCTCGAGATGCTGGCCGTATGCAAGTCGTTCACGAAGCCGTCCGGCGAACCGCTGCACGTGCTGGCCGATATCGATCTCGCGCTGCACGAAGGCGAGATACTGGGGCTGCTGGGCCGCTCCGGCTCGGGCAAGTCCACGCTGCTGAGGATCGCCGGCGGCCTTGTCAAACCGTCGTCCGGCGCGGTGGCGTATCGCGGCGCACCGCTCGCCGGTCCGACCGACGGCATCGCGGTGGTGTTCCAGACCTTCGCGCTGTACCCGTGGCTGACCGTCATCGAAAACGTCGAGCTCGGCCTCGACGCGCTGGGCCTCGCCCCACGCGACGTGCGCGCCCGCGCGGCCGCCGCGATCGAGCTGATCGGGCTCGACGGGTTCGAATCGGCATTTCCCCGCGAACTGTCGGGCGGCATGCGCCAGCGGGTGGGTTTCGCCCGCGCGCTCGTCAGCGAACCCGTGCTGCTGTTGATGGACGAACCGTTCTCGGCGCTCGACGTGCTGACCGCGGAAACGCTGCGCACCGATTTTCTCGACCTGTGGGACGCGCGCCAGCTGTCGACCCGGTCGGTGCTGATGGTGACGCACAACATCGAGGAAGCCGTGCTGATGTGCGATCGCATCCTGGTGCTCGGCGCCGCTCCGGCGCGCATCGAGGCGACGCTGAACGTGCCGCTGCCGCGTCCGCGCAGCCGGCACGATCCGGCCGTCCAGGCGATCGTCGGCAAGATCTATGCGACGCTGACCGCACGCATCGCCGACGCGACGGCAGGCCGGGAAGCGACGGGCAGTGCGCTGGCCATGAAGCTGCCCAACGTGTCGAGCCACCATCTCGCCGGGTTCGTCGACACGCTCGCGGCCGCGCCGTACGACGGACATGTGGAGCTCGGGGCGATCGCGTCGGCGCTCGCCCTCCGGGTCGACGCGCTGTATTCGACGGCGGCCGCGCTCCATCTGCTCGCGTTTGCCGAATGGCACGACAGGACCATCCGGCTGAGCGCCGCGGGCCAGGTGTTCGCGCACAGCGACGATGATGCCCGGCGGCGTCTGTTTCGCGAGCATATTGTCCGGTTCGTGCCGCTCGCCGCGCATATCGACGAAGTGCTCGGCGAACGCGAAGGGCATCGCGCGCCGCGCGCGCGCTTCGAGCTCGAGCTCGAGGACCATCTCGATCCACGCAGCGCGGAGCAGGCGCTGCGGGTCGTGACCGACTGGGGGCGTTATGCGGGGCTGTTCGACTACGACGACCATACCCGTACCTTCGGTCGCTGACCGTTCGGGCCGCATGTCGGTTGCGTGCTTGATCGGCATCAAGTGTCGCGCGGCGGGGCGTGCGACGCTGGATGTACCGTCGGCGCAGCCGCGTCGATCCGGCGGAGATGCTCCGCAACCCGATGCCACCGACCGTTCACGGGAGGACTGACCATGAACTGGCTTGCCGAATACTTCGCCCAGCGCACGAGCCCGTTGTCGCTTTCGCTGTGGGCTCATCCGCCACTCGCGCTCGGGCCTGACGGCCCGATCTGTCGCGAGCCTTATCGCCTGCCGTACCCGGGTGTGGAACTCGTGTTCACGCCGGCGGAAGCGGTCGAGCGCGGCGGGAAAATCTACACGCTGCCGGCGCGCTATGACTCCCGGGGGCTGCTTGCCGCGCGCAGCACGGCGCACGACGAGGCTACGTCGTTCTTCCGCGAGGTGACGATCTTCGCGCCGTCGCCGTTCAATCGCGACTTCGTCGTGACGGTCAACGGCGAATTTTCGTTCGTGCCGTCGTTCTGGCAGGACGGGTCGCCCGGCTTCTCGGGGGTCTGCGCGCCTGCCGCGAGCGGTCGCGCGACGGGCGAACGAACCGGCCCGCCGTGGCTGTTCCAGGGGTATCTCAGCATCTAGGCATCGGCGGGAACGGGCGCCACGGCCCGTTATTCGCTTGAACAGCCGCTAGGCACGCACGTCCGCGCGCTTTCTCCAGACGGCAAGGCACACGAGCGCGCCGAGCATCCCGCCGAGGTGGGCGAAATGCGCGATACCGCTCGTGTCGCCGCTGAGACCGGACAGCAATTCGGTCACCGCATAGCCGGTCGCGAAGAGCCAGGCCGGCATCGGCACGGGCGGAAACAGCAGGACGACGCGCCGTTGCGGAAACAGCACGGCGTAGGCGATCAATGCACCGAACACGCCCGCCGACGCGCCGACGGTCGGCGCGCCGCCGGCAGGCAAGGCCCGGATGACCGCGAGCTGCGTGATCGCGCCGGCCAGCACGCTCGCCAGATAGAGCCCGAGAAAGCGCGCGCGCCCGAGCACGCGTTCGACGTCGCGTCCGAACATGTAGAGCCCGAACATGTTGAACGCAAGATGGGCGAGACTGGCATGCAGCACGCTGTAGGTCAGCAGTTGCCAGACGTGGAAACCCGGCGCCGCCGGCATTCCCGCGCGAGCGGGCGGCCACAGCGCGAACAGGTCGATGAGCGCCGGGCCGCCGCTTGCCTCGGCGATGAACACGGCGAAGTTCACCAGAATCAATGCGTAGGTCATGGCGATGGAATCCGCGGGACGGAAGTGACGTTGCCGGCCAGCGGCGCGGCCGGGATCGAACGTCACGACATACCGTCAAGTTAGCGGTGGCACGTGCGCGGCCGTTGAGGCAGATCATGGCCGGCCGCCGCCTGGTGCGTTCCGGTCGAGCCTGGCCGTCCGCGCTTCGTCGCGGCGATCGCGAGCGTCACGTTGACGTGCGTCAAGCCTGCCCGGGGCGCCGCGCTTACGCTGAACTCCGGAAGCATGTGTCGCCGCCGCGCGGGGCACGTGCGTATCGTCCACGCAAAGGGCAACGGGAGCTTCATCATGCACATCGGAAGAATCAGTACCCAGCCGGTCGAATCGTGCACGGCCGAATGCAGTGCGTTTGAACTGGCCGACCGCATGCGGCACGCGCATGTCGGCGATATCGTCGTGATCGAGTACCGCGATGGCGAAGCCGTTCCGATCGGCCTGGTGACGGACCGCGATCTCGTGATCGAGGTGATGGCCCGCGGCGACGATCCGGCCGACGTGACGGCGGGGCAGATCATGTCGCGGGGCCTGGTCGTCGTGTCGGACACGGACGAGATCGGCGTCGCGCTCGAGGAGATGCGCCGGTCGGGCATCCGGAGGCTGCCGGTCGTCGACGACGCGGGCCGCCTCGTCGGCATCGTGACGCTCGACGATATCGTCGAGCATCTCGCGGGGCTGCTCGGCGGCGTCGCGGAAGTCGGCAAGCTGCAGCAGATCGAGGAGCAGCGGTTCCGCGCGTGACGTCGCGGCGGCGGCGCCCGGCCCGGGTGGCCGGGCCGGTTGCCCGCGGGGCTCGCACCGCCAGCTTACTTACGCAAAGAGGCGAGCAGTGGCGCCCAGAACGCGTGGCTTCCGTACGCCGCGGCATCGCAATCGGTGTCGAAACGAATCGAGATCGCAGCCTCCGGTTCGGTCAGCGGGTCCGCATGCTCGATCTGTCGGGCCAGCACGGCGGTGTCGGCATCGGAGGCATCGCGTCCATGTGCCGCCCGCGCCGCGACACGCGCGGCGAGCGTCGCCTGACTCGCGGTGAAATCAAGAATCACCACGCGCACGCCGAGCCGTGCGGCCAGCGAGATGAACGCCGCGCGGTTGCGTTCGCGCAGGAACGTCGCGTCGACGAGCGCCGTGTAGCCGCTGTCGAGCACCACGCCGGCCTCTGAAAGCAGTCGTTCGTAGATTTCGTCGATCGCCGTGTCCGAATAGGCGCCCGGCGGCAGGCGGGTTTGCTCGGACGCACCCGCGAAGCGCTTGCGTTCGACATCGCTGGACAGCCTGATCGCCCCGAGCCGCTCGGACAGGGCGCGGCTGGCCAGCGATTTGCCCGACCCGGACACGCCGTGACACAGGAGCAGCACCGGGTGCGCATCGCGTCGCGTAGCGGCCATGGCCGACGCAGTGCGCAGATAGCGGGCGCGCACCGCTTCGTCGCCGCGCAGACGCGCGGTCAGCCCGCGCACCAGCGCCCGATAGACGAAGTAGCACGGCAGCACGCCCAGTGCCGCATGGTCGCCCGTGCGTGCCAGCCATCCGGACAGGAGGCGGTGGGCGCAATCCTCGCGCCCGTGGGCGGAGAAATCCATCAACGCGAACGCGAGATCGCTCGCCACGTCGATCCAGCGCAGCGCGTCGGCGAATTCGATGCAGTCGAACATCAGAATCCGGTTGCGCCAGCGGACGATGTTGTCGAGATGCAGATCGCCGTGGCACGCGCGCACGAAACCGTGCGCATGCCGATCGGCAAGCCGCGGTGCGATGCGGGTCAACTCGGCTGCGTACCAGGCGCGCAGCGCGGCTTCGTCCGGCACGGCGACGTCGAGCGTGTCGAGCAATGGCCGGCACTGGGCCGCGACGCTCGCCGCACTGCCGGGATGGCCGCGCGGCGCACGGCGCGGCGCGTGCAGATGATGGCGGGCCAGCGTATCGGCGAGGGCGTCCGCATCGGCCAGGCCGTCGTCGCGCGACGCGCTGCGAACCGACAACATCGCATCCGCGTCGAACCGGCGCATGCGCACGATGTACTCGCCGGGCGCCGTCTGCCGCCGCCGGCGCCCGCCGGTCGGTACCGGCGCACCGAACGTGCAGCGCCGGCCGCGCGCGACGAGCGGCCAGACGCCCAGGTACAGCGGGCCGGCGAACGGTCGATTGAGCGTGCACTCCGCGAGCGCGCAGCGGCGCCGCTGTGCAGGGCGCACGAGATCGACGAACGCGAAGTGCACGGGCTTGATCCGCTTGTACGCGTAGCGCCCGGCCAGATAGACGACGGACAGATGGGTTTCGATCCGCTCGATGCGGCCCGCGGGGTGCGGATACGTGACGGGCCGGCTCAATGCGCGATCGAACTGCATCGCCTTTCGTCGTGCATTTCCGCGGCCCAGCGCGAACGGTACGTGAGGCGTTCGGGACATGATGGACGGATCGGTGTGGCGGGGCGCGCGTCCTCGTTGCCGCGCCCCGCGGGTTGGGTTCGCACGAGAACGGCACGTTCTCGTCTGCTCGATTTTGCCGGACCGGTGGGGCAAGCCAAGCATCACCGCTCGACGGACTCCATTGCAGCCGAGCAGCGCGCGTGCCGACTTGATACGCGTCAAGCCTGCCACGCAAGAGGACGCTTGACGCAGGTCAACCGCGTTCGCGAGTGCGGCAATACAGTCGGTTCCATCACCCGTGAAGGCGTGACAGCGCGCGGCATGCGGCATGCGCGCCGCGCGATGGCGGGATTGGCGCCGGGCGCGGTCATGTCGCTCGATTGCGGGCGGAACTCACGGCCCGACGAGGCATTCACGATGAAACAACGGGCATTGATGATCGGCGTGCTGCTTGCATTGGGCGCATGTGCGGGGCCAGAGCGGGCCGGAACATTCAGGACGACGGAAACGCAACTGCTTGCGATGCGTCAGGCAGCATCGCTGCAGTGCTCGACACCGTCGGAATGCGATCGTGCGTGGAGTCGCACGCGGCGCTATGTCGAAGCCCATTCGTCGACCCGAATCACGCGAGCGAGTGCCGACCGGATCGAAACGGCGCAACCGTATCTCGCGGGCGCAGTCTATCTCTGGGCATTGCGCGCGGCATCGGGCGACGGCGGCGCGGTGATCCGGCTCAAGGTGATGTGCAAGGGCATGTACGACAGCAATGGCGGGCCGGGGTGGCAATACGATGCGTGCGCCAGGAAAATCCTCGAGATAGGGAACGGTTTTCAGTCGTACGAGAACCCGCCCCGTTAGCGGCGAATGCCGCCGCACCGCGACAACGCGGCCTCTCATGTCGTGGATGCCCGGATCCGGGGCAATGGCAGACGGCAAACGGCAGACGGCAGACGGCAGACGACTTCGGCCGGCATGCGGCTCTGGCCGCCCGTATGGTCGCGGCCGATTTCGATGTGGTTTCAAACCGTTGACCTTGGTCAACGCGGGCTTGCGCCGAGTGCCGATGATGGAATTGACGTCCTCCTCCGCGCCTAAAGGCGGAGGATTCCCACACCTGGCGATGCACGTCCGCATCGGAGAATGTTCAGAGCAGCATTGGTATCACGATCATGCACGACACCACAGTCACTGCAGGCCCACTCTCTTACTCGCAATCCTGCGATGCCTTTCGGCCGCGTCGTGCTGTCTTTCGACCCGCACGCCGAACAGGACTGGGTGGAACCGCTTTCGTCGACTTCCTCGAACGTGGCTCCGTGCGCGATCGCCTTGTAACGGAGCTTGTTTCGAAAGGACGACCAGGATGCGTCGTAGACGCTCTTCGCCATCCTGGTTCTGGCGAGCTTCGCGGCCGACACGTTGCCGACCGCGATGTAATCGAAGCGACGGACCAGATCGAGCGCGAGCTTGTGCTGGGAATCGGCACGGGCATTCGCGACCTTGGCGTGCAACTTCGCGATATGCCGCTTGTGCTTTCGCGCCCGTTGCGCTTTCGCGAGCTTCTCGGCCGCGCGCCGACCGAACCGATCGTTAGGCAGCTTCTCGCCGGTCGAAAGTGTGGCGAAGTCTTTCAGGCCGAGATCGATACCGACACCCGAACGGATCGGGCGTGCCTGAACATCAGGCATCTCGATCACGATGTTGAGAAACCAGTTGCCGCGCGCATCCTGCGCAAAGTTGGTTCCGTCCTTGATCTTTCCGTCGGGAAGCGGTCGGCTATTGAATACGCGAAAGGCGTTGCCACCAAAGCGAAACGCATCGCCCTCGCGCTTCAGGTCACGGCCCTTCAGCGGCACCCAGCCCAGCGATTTCCTGCCGCGATAGCGCAGGTAGGATCGGCGGCACTGACTGCGCGACTTCGCGTATTGCTCGCACGTGGCGTTGACCGTGCCGGAATGAATGCCGAGCGCCTTGCTGCTGCCGGTCGTCAGCACGTTCAAGTCGAAACCCGACGGCCATTTCTTGAGCCACTTGAGCGCGTGCTTCTGCGTGTCGTTGCAGAAGTTCCAGACGTAGTTCACCGCGCGGCTTTGCTTGTTAAGCAGTCCGTTGAGCGACTTCACCCGGTAGCGGTAGACAAGGATCATGCTGGTGATCCTAACCCGTGGAAGAAGCTGCCTGTCAACAGCACTCCTTTCCTTCCCGCCATTCGCCCCGAAGGAAGTCCCCTTGGGGGAAATGGCGGGGTTTCTCGGAGCAAATTCTGATGAATCCGGACGCCGCAAGCGCGTCCGCTCATTCCGCGAGGTTCGCATGTACACGAATATCATGGTCGCAATGGACGGCAGTCCTTCCGCGAAAAAGGCGCTCGACGAAGGCCTCAGGATGGCGAGGCTGTGCGGTGCCCGGCTGTTCGCCGTTTTCGTCGTCGACAAATCGACCCTGTTCGTTTACGGCGGCCGCATGGAACCCGAAGCCTTGCTCGACGAGATCCGGCGCCATGGCGCGGCGATCCTGCGGGATGCCGACCGGACGATCTCGCACGCGTCAGTCAATGGCGAGACGGAAATCATCGAGACCGATTACGGTCAGGACGTCGCGGAGCGCCTGCAGCAATACGTCGTCGACCATGCGATCGATCTGGCCGTGGTCGGCACGCACGGTCGACGCGGTGTCCGGCGGCTGGTGCTCGGCAGTGTCGCCGAACGCTTCCTGCGCACCTCGAGTTGCCCGGTCCTGCTCGTGCGCGACGACGATGCCGCGCACGCTACCGTCGCGGCGGCCTAGCGTCGCTGCCATGCCACCTGCCCAGGTGATCATCATGCAGATCTCGTTTCCTTCCGAACATCCGACGTATTACGGCGTCGACCCCGCGCTGAGCTTTCCGGCCCTCGTCGAAGGCCGCCGCGTGCACTGCGCGATCACCGCAGCCGCGCTGGAAGATCACTTCCGCGCGGCGTCGCCTCGCGAGCAGGATCTCGTCGACGCGTTTGCGCGCCATCGTCCCGCCATCGAACGGGCGGCGCGCTGCCTGCTCGAGGAAGTCGGCGGGCGGCCGATCCTGCTTCACAGCGGCTATTTCCGATTCTGCACGTGAGCGGCCTCCGCCCTTGACGCGCATCAAGCGCGTGCCTGGGCGGGCGCGTACGCTGGATTTTCGAAAGATCACTCGTCCCTTGCGCGGCCTGCGGCGTCGCGCCATCCGATCTTCATTGCGGCCGATGCCGTCGGGACGAAGGCGACGGCCGCACGTCAACTATCGAAGGAGTACGAACCATGAGCAACATGACGCGTTACGATCCTTTTTCGATCGAACCCGTTTCCGACCTGTTCCAGGGGCTGTTCAGGCCGCTGCGCGGCATGGCGCTGGCCGACGAACCCAATCTTGCGTCGATGAAGATCGACGTCACCGAAAACGACAAGGCGTATACGGTCAACGCGGAACTGCCCGGCGTCGCCAAGGACGACATCGACGTCCAGGTCACGGGAAATACCGTATCGATCAACGCGAAGATCGAGCGCAACAGCGAGCAGAAGGACGGCGAGCGCGTGATCCGGCGCGAGCGCTACAGCGGTGCGATCAGCCGCTCGTTCTCGCTGTCGGGCGACATCGACGACGCGAACGCGACGGCGACGTATCAGGATGGCGTGCTGTCGCTGACGTTGCCGAAGAAGGCGCCGGTCGGGCAGAAGAAGCTCACGATCAGCTGATCGGGTGACAGGCAGCGGGCGATGCCGACACGCATCGCCCACCATGAGGAGCCGGCGCGCGGAGTGATCCGCGCGCCGTTTCGTTGAAGCGGCCGCATGTGCGCCTACGCATGCGACGGCGTACCGCCGATCCGATAGCCGACCGTCTGCGCGAGGATCGGCAACTCGTCCTCGTTCAGCCGCAATGCGTCGGCGAGCGTGCGGTGATTGATCCAGCCGCGCACGACCGTGCCGAGGCCGGCCGCCGCGCAGTACAGCGAGACGTTCTGCGCGATGGCGCCGGCCGCGATTGCCGAGAACACGTCGCGTTGTTGCGGCGGCATGTCGAGTATCGCGGCAGTCCGGACGACGTAGACGAGATCCAGCGGCGCACGGCCGACGAAGTCCTGATAGCCGGTCAGGTTGCGCGCATCGACCGCATGCTTCAGCACGAGCCGGTGCGCGGGCGCATCGTAACGATAGACGCCGTACGGCAGCGCGACGTAGATGTCGATTTCATTGAATGCGTGCGCGGACGGCGCGGTACGGCCGCCGCTTGCCGGCCGGTTGATGCCGTCCGCCGCCCACAGGATCGTGCCGAGCGTCGCGGGCGGCAGCGGCGTGGCGGCGAATTCGCGGGAACTCATCCGGGTCGCGAGCGCCGCCATCAACGGCACGCCGGTGTCGAGCATCGGGCGCGGCAGGTCGACGATCGGCGGCGACTCGCCCTCGGGCGACACCGGCTGCGCCGCGGGCGCCGGCGAATAGGTCAGCAGTTGCTGTTCGGTCATTCGAGTCTCCTTGAAGCGTGACCGCGCGTGCCTGGAACGTCGCGCATCGGCGATCTCACGATAAGGCGGCCGGGCCGCATCGGGTTGACCTCCGTCAAGCGACGCATCGACCGGTCACGCCGTGCGGCGCGAGGCATCCGTTGACCTGCATCAGCGATCGGGGGCCGCGCGTGTGCAACTCTGCTTGTGTGCGGCGAACAGGCGCGCCGCGGCTCACAGGAGAGCAGACGATGAAAACCGACAAGCAGTTGAAGCAGGACGTTCAGGATGAACTGGAGTCCGACCCGTCGATCGATTCGACACGCATCGGTGTCGAGGTCACCGACCGGATCGTGACGCTTTCGGGGCACCCGCCGAGCTATGCGGAGAAGCTGGCGATCGAGCGCGCGGCGAACCGCGTGGGCGGCGTCAAGGCGCTCGTCGTCGACATGACCGTGCATCTGCCGGACGACGACGTGCGCACCGACGAGGACATCGCGAAAGCGGTGCGCTCGGTCCTGCACTGGACGGTCGGTCTGCACGACGATGCGGTCAAGGTGCAGGTCGAGCGCGGCTGGATCACGCTGTCCGGCAAGGTCGACTGGGCGTACCAGAGCCATCTGGCCGTGCGGTCGATCTCGCAGATGCGCAGCGTGACCGGCGTGACCGACCACATCGCGGTGCAGGGGACGGTCGGCGCCGACGACATCGGCAGCAACATCAAGCGCGCGATCATGCGTCACGCGGAGCGCGAAGCGAAGCACATCGCGATCGACGTGCACGACGGCACCGTGCGGTTGTCCGGCAAGGTCGGCTCGTTTTCCGAGCGCAAGGCCGTGCGCGGTGCCGCGTGGTCGGCGCGAGGCGTGCGCGCGGTCGTCGACGACCTGGTCGTCGAGTGAAGCCGGCGGGCGTCCGGCGGATACGCAGCTCGCGGGGCGCCAGGAGGAAAGCCAGATGACACTGTCAGGCGAACTGCACGAAGCGGACTGGTCGGTCGCGATCGAGACGGTCGCGGCCGAACCAGGCGGCTTTCGTTGCCGGATCCACGTCACGCTCGCGTCGCCGGATGGCGTCTGCGAGCGGACGTTCGCGCACTGCAGAACCCATGCAACCGAGCGCGAGGCCGCGATCGACGGGCTGCGCATTGGGATGACGTGGATCGAGATGAAGAAGTCGGACACCTTCACGGTCTGAACCGGCGGGTGTCGCGGGCGGGGCGCGTCGGTCGCCGCGTCGGTGCCGTCGCGCGACGCATCGATTCGCGCGCCGGTCGTCTATCTCGTCTTGTGCGAGACGCGGCGGCGCTGGACGCGCCGTCTCTTGCACGCACGCGTATGCCGGCGCGGCCGCCGGACATGATTGGCAACCGCATCGGTCACGGTCGGAAAGAAACTGGCGGCGCCGAATACGTCGAACAAGCCGTAGGCGCGCAGGCGATCCTTCACGGGCCCCTTCATCTCCGCGAAATTCAATGCGATGCCTCGCTTCCCGAACTCCTCGTGCAGTGCCACGAGCCGATCCGCGGCGCTCACGTCGATGTCGGTGACGGGCTCGGCCGCGACCACGATGCGCGTGACCGGGCCCGCCGATCGTGCGATCGCGGCATCCAGATGCTCGCAGAAGATCTCGACGTTCGCATAGAAGAGCGGCGCGTCCCAGCGGAACAGCACGAGCCCGGGCGTTTGCGCCGCGTCCGGATGCCGCGCGACGTCGTGATAGCCGCGCACGCCCGTCAGCCGGCCCAGCACCGCGTCGTACGGATGCCAGGCCCGCCAGACGAACGACAGCAGCGACAGCGCGCTGGCGAGCAGGATGCCGGGCACGACGCCCATGCCGATCACGCCGGCGAAGCACAGCACGGAAATCAGGCATTCTCCGCGGCGCATCCGGTACAGCCGCACGACGCTGCGGACGTCGGCGATGCCGAACGCCGCGTAGATCACGACCGCGGCCAGCGCCGTGCGCGGGACGAAGGTCAGCAGCGCCGGCGCGGCGATGAGCAGTATCGCGATGCACGCGGCCGCGACGACATTCGTGACCTGGCTTTGCGCGCCGGCGGCGATCGCGACCGGCGTGCGCGACGCGCTGCTGCTGACCGCGCAGCCACGCGTCACGCCGGCCAGCAGGTTGGCGGCACCCAATGCGATCAGCTCCTGGTTGCGGTCCGGCGCATCGCCTGCGCGGGCGGACAGCGCGCGCGACAGCATGCTGATGTCGGCGAACGACACCAGCGCAACGGCGATCGCGCCGGACGCGAGTGCGCTCACGTCGGCGAGCGAGACGACCGGAAGCTGCGGGGCGGGCATGCCGGCCGGCAACGCGCCGACCGTCGCGATCCCGTGCCAGGGCGGTAGGCGGGCGACGAGCGTGGCCGCCAGCACGGCGATCAATACGCCGGGCCAGCGCGGTGTCACGCGTTTCATCAGGAAAATGGCCGCGAGCGCGGCGACGCCGAGCAGACCGGCAGCGCTGGAAAAACGGCCGTCGACGAGCGCATGCACGATACGCGGGATGCTGGAAAACACGTCGCCACCCGATACCGGCATGCCGAGCAGTTCGGGCAGCCGCCCGACCGCGAGCGCGATGGCGATGCCGTTCAGGTAACCGTACTGGATCGGGCGCGACAGCAGATCGGTGACGAAGCCGAGGCCGAGCGCACCGAGCAGGATGCAGATCGTTCCCGCCGACAGTGCCAGCGCGCCGGACAGCGCGATCGCGCGCTGCGGGTCGTGGCCGGCGAGCGGGGCGATGGCGCCCGCGATCAGTGCCGCGAGCGCGGAATCGGGGCCGAGGACGAGGATCCGGCTCGGGCCGAGCAGCGCATAGGCGAGCAACGCGGCGATCGACGCATAGAGCCCGGTGATGGCGGGCAGACCGGCCGCCTGCGCGTAGCTCATGCCGACCGGCACCAGCACGGCGGACAGCGCGATGCCTGCGTACAGGTCGCGCGACAGCCATGCGCGCCGGTAGTTCGCGAGCAGCGCGACGCCCGGGAGCATGCGGACGATCCGTCCGGAAAGGGGCGCGTTCATCGCATCGTCATCCGGGCGCAATCCAGGCAAAAAACGGGGCCTGGTCCGGCGAGCGCGAGTTCATCGGGATGCGGTCGGTATCGACAGAGGTACGAATGGTGTTACGAGCGTGACCGTGGCGTCAAATGCCGCGGCGATGCCGGCGCACCGGATGCCGGCGCGGTGTCCCGACACGGCCGCACGCCGCTTCAGCTTCACGCGGCCTTGATCCCCGCCAGTTGCAGCGCCTGGGCGAAGCGGGCCAGCGTGGCGATCGATCCCGTCACGCTTTCGTACCGCTCGCGCCCGATCTGCCCGTCGAGTGTCACCAGCATGCCGGCGTCTCGGGCGAGTGCGACGAGTGCGATCGTATCGAGCGCGGCGGTGTCGGACGTGTCGGACGTGGCGGCCCGCATCCCCGAATCGGAACGATAGTCGGCGTGTGACATGGCGTCTCTCCTGGTTGTTTTGCGATCGGTGTGCCGGGCTGCCGGTATCCGTGATTTCAGTATCGTTGCCGCGCGCCCCCGGTTCAATCAGCGTGTCCCGAAGTCGAGGTAGGAATCGCGACCGTTACGTCGGCGGATTCCTACACGGCGCGGGACGTCGAAGAGGAGATTAGCCGCAGCGTGCCGGCGCACGTTCCCGACGGCGGGCATACCAGCTTCCGATCGCGTGCCAGATCTCGGCCGCGGATTCGCAATACGTGAACAGTTCGAGATCGCGGCGGTCGATCATCCCTTCGTCCGCGAGAAACGGCAGGTCGACGGCGCGGCGCCAATACGCCTCGCCGACGAGGATGACCGGCAACGGCGCGATCTTGCGCGTCTGCAGCAGCGTCAGCACCTCGAACAGCTCGTCGAACGTGCCGTAGCCGCCGGGAAAAAATACCGCCGCCTTCGCGCGCTCGAGCAGGTGCAGCTTGCGGATCGCGAAGTAGTGAAACCGGAAGCAGAGATCCGGCGTGATGTACGGATTCGGCGCCTGTTCGCGCGGCAGCTCGATATTGAAGCCGATGCTCGGTGCGCCGCGCTCGTAGGCGCCGCGGTTGGCGGCTTCCATGATGCCGGGGCCGCCGCCGGTCACGATCGCGAGCCGCGCGGTGCGCGTGCATCGGTCGGCATGCGCGACGATGCGCCCGAATTCGCGCGCGACGCGGTAATACACGCTGTGCTCGACGAGCCGGCTGGCGACCGCGACGGCGCGGCGCCGGCCCGCGTCGTGCGGACGCTCCGCGAGCAGCCGATTCGCTTCGTCCAGCCGTGCATTCGCGACGGACGGCGCGGCGATGCGCGTGCTGCCGTAGATCACGACCGCATGGCCGATGCGTTCGATCTGCAGGCGCTCCTCGGCTTTCCAGTAGTCCAGTTGCAGCCGGATGCCCCGCATGCTCGGGCGCTGCAGCAGCGTCGCGTCGTCAGCGACAGCGGGGCGGTTCGGGCGCTTGACGACGCGCCCTGTGCGACGCGGGATGCGCCGGGTGCCGTCGTCGGCGACGATTGCATCCGGCCGTGTCCGCAGCCGCTTGCCGCGTGTCTTTGCCGCCGACGCGCCGGATACGGTTCGGGGGCGTGCGCGGCCCTTCGCGACACCCGTGGAAATGCGTTTGACGATGGTCGACATGAACGGAAGGGCCGAGCGCCGGTTACTGGCTCAACACCCATTGCACGAGCCGATGCGCGTCGTCGCGGGACAGCGGCCCACCGCGATCGACCGCCGACGGCATCGGCGTGTCGCCCCAGTGCACGCGGCCGCCGACGCGCAGCTTGCGTTCCAGTTCCGCGGCGGCTTTCGGATCGCCGCGGTACCGTTCCGCGATCTCGTGGAATGACGGCCCGAGGAACGTCACGTCGGGCGTATGGCAGAACATGCAGTGCTGCGCATTGACGAGTTCGGTCGGCTCGGGCACGGTCGTTTGCGCGGCGGCCGTGCCGGCCGTCACGGCAATCACGCAGAGGGCGGCGCAACGCATGATGCTCATGTTCGTTTCCTCGTCGGGATCAGGAGAAGGAGATCACGTCGTCGAGCGGGCGACGCGGCGAATGCGGCGTGTGCGGACCGCGCCCGACCCGCAGCAGCAACTGCGGCTCGCCGCGCAGCCCGAGCATATGGCACAGATGGGCGCGCAGCCCGGCCGTCTCGATCGGCTGGTTCAGGTAAGACGCGGTATAACCGGCGCGCGTCGCGACGAGCAGGATCCGCTCCAGCGCCTGGCCGGTGGCGAGCCAGGCTTCGCGATCGTCGCGCACGGTCGCGATGCACACGATCAGCGGCGATGCGCCGACGAGCTGGTGATGCAGCGCGGCCAGCCCGTTGCCGAGATCGAAGGTCCGTACCGCCATCGTCACGACCGGTGCCGCGAAGTCCAGCAGCGTCGGCACGCCGGCCGCGAATGCCGGCATGCCGTCGTCGTGCCGGCGCGGATCGATCCAGCTCGCCAGTTCGCGCCGGAAGCGCGGGTCCGCGAACTGCTGACGATCGGCCTCCGCGACCAGCTCGGCGACGCGTGCACGATGCGCGATCGAATCGACGCATGCGACGTCGGCGCCTTCCGCGACGCCGGCTGCGATCAGTTCTTGCTGGATCTCGTCCGGAACAGCCGTCGATTCGAACGGTGCGCGAGTGGTGACGCGGTCCGGAATCGCATCGAACAGCGTGCCGAGGGATGCGTCGGAATAGCCGTCGTCGCAGATCCGCACCTGCGCCAGGAGATCGGGGTCGACTTCGGAAGGAAACGTGCTGATCGTGTGCGCGAGCCCGGCATGATTGAGCGCGACACGCAGATTGAGCAACGCCGCCCCGCAACTGATGATCAGCTCGCGATCGAACGGGTCGATCACGGGCAACGCGCGAACGCGGTCGGCGCACACCGAGATCGTGGCGCCGTTGACCAGGAAGCGCCACGGCTGGGAATTGTGGCTGGACGGAGCCAGCACCGCGTAGCCCAGCAGCGACCTCAGATCATGGTCGGGACGGGTGCTTGCGGCAAGCGGGGGAACGGATATCATCGATCATCTCCAGGTCGCCGCTCCGGCGGCGCAACGCCACTTCATCGTGTCAGCAACCGTTCGGTGGCCGTTGACCCACATCAAGCGCGAGTCATCGGGCCGAACGCACGCTGTGACTGACGCGTAGCCTTGGAAGGCAAAGCGCGCGAAGACGATCGCGCGGGGAGGCGAGCATGCTTGCGATGATGTTTGACGGCACGACACCGCATTTGCGCGAGGCGCGCGTGCCGGATCCGTCGCCCGTGGCGGGCCAGCTCCTGATCGACATCCATGCGTGCGGCGTGTGCCGGACCGATCTCCACGTCGTCGACGGCGAGCTCGCGCACCCGAAGCTGCCGCTGATTCCGGGGCATGAGATCGTCGGAACGGTGCGCCGGCTGGGCGAAGGCGTGACGGGCTTCGCCGTCGGCGACCGGGTGGGCGTGCCCTGGCTCGGCTCGACATGCGGGCATTGCGCGTATTGCAGAGCCGGCCGCGAAAACCTGTGCGACAGCCCGGGATTCACCGGTTATACGATCGACGGCGGCTATGCCGAGTGCGCGGTCGCCGACCATCGGTATTGCGTGCATCTGCCGCAGCGCTATTCCGATCTGGAAGCCGCGCCGCTGCTGTGCGCCGGGCTGATCGGCTATCGAACCCTGCGCATGGCGGGCGACGCGCGCCGCGTCGGCATCTACGGTTTCGGCGCCGCGGCGCATCTCGTCGCGCAGGTCGCGCATGGCGAAGGACGCAAGGTGTTTGCGTTGACGAAGCCCGGCGATACGGTGGCGCAGCAGCTCGCGCTGTCACTGGGCGCCGCATGGGCGGGCGGCAGCGACGAAGCGCCGCCCGAGCCGCTCGATGCCGCGCTGATTTTCGCGCCGGTGGGTGCGCTGGTGCCGGCCGCGTTGCGCGCGCTCGACAAAGGCGGGATCGTCGTGTGCGGCGGCATTCACATGAGCGACATCCCGGGCTTTCCGTACGCGTGGCTGTGGGGCGAGCGCCGCATCGCGTCGGTGGCCAACCTGACGCGTGCGGATGCGGTCGAGTTCATGCGGATCGCGGCCGCGATGCCGTTGCGGGTCGAGGCCGTGCGCTACGCGCTGGCCGATGCGAACCGCGCACTCGACGACTTGCGCGGCGGGCGCGTGTCGGGCGCCGCCGTGCTGGGCATGCGCAGTTGATCGGCTCGACGGATGAGCGGCGCGGTCAGATCTGCCGCAGGCCTTCCGAATCGACGATCCGGATCTGCTTTCCCTGCGCCGCGACGAGCCCCTTGTGCTGGAACTTCGACAGCATGCGGCTGACCGTCTCGAGCTTCATCCCGAGATATTCGCCGATTTCGTCGCGCGTCATCCGCAGCACGAATTCCGCGGCCGAGTAGCCGCGCGCCTTGAAGCGTGCGGAAAGATTCAGCAGGAACGCGGCCACGCGCTGCTCGGCGGTCATCGTGCCGAGCAGCAGCATCTGCGTGGATTCGCGCACGATCTCGCCGCTCATCATCTGGTACACGTGATGCTGCAACGGCCGCACTTCGCGGCACATCTGCTCGAGCTGGCCGAACGGGATGATGCAGACCGTGCTGTCCTCGAGCGCGATCGCGTCGCCGTTGTGGTGTCCGGTGTGCACGCCGTCGAGCCCGAGCGACTCGCCGACGATCTGGAAGCCGGTGATCTGCTCGTCGCCGTCGCGATGCATCACGATGGTCTTGAACGAGCCGGTTCTCACGGCATAGATGCTGTTGAATGCGTCGCCCGCGCGAAACAGCGTTTCGCCGCGCTTGACGTGGCGCGTCGTGCAGATCATCGCGTCGACGCGCGCGAAGTCGTCGGACGAAAGATCGGGCGGCAGGCAGACGGTACGCAATGCGCACGTCGAACAGCGGGACGCGGCGCGCTTGGGCTGATCCGCCGGTTCGACCGGATGCAGCGGGATGAACGGGCGTAACGGCATGGTCGTCGAGACTTCGGCACTGCTCTGCATGATCGGCTCCAGTTCGGGGACAGCGGCGGCTCGCCGTCGGGCGGGGTCGCGCTGGCCGTTGTACCGGCGGCCTTGGTCTCTGCCGCCTTCGTGTCGGGAAAGCCTCATCGGACGCGCAGGGAGACCGATACGCCGGTCTCGACGGTGATGCTGCCCTTGCTCCACGAGGCACGCTTGTTTGCTTTTCTTGATGTGCAGTATGGATGTTGCGCGACGTCAAGAAAATCAGCCGGAATTGAACTTGCGGTAGGAGAGCGGGAAGTCTTGTAGGGGGTTTCCTACAGGGGCGCGGCAACTTGTCGCGCTCGGCGCGGGCGTGCGTCGGATCCGGATGGCGGGCGGGCCGTCGCCGTGCCGGCGTGGCCGCCGTCACCGGTGCGTTCGGGAAATCCGGGCGGGGGCGGGGACTCGACCGTGCCCGATGCCGCCCGCCGTCAGAGCTCGTCGGGGTCGTCGAACAGCTTGTGGCGCATCGCGTAGCGCACGAGCGCCGTGTCGTTCGGCATCTGCATCTTTTCGAGGATCCGCGTCTTGTAGGTGCTGACGGTCTTGACGCTCACGCAGAGCGCCTGCGCGATTTCGGAAATCGACTCGCCGCTGGTGACGCGCCGGAACACGTCGAACTCGCGGTCGGACAGGCGCTGGTGCGGCAGGAGATCGGTCGGCTCGTTCAGGCTCTGCGCGAATTGCTCGGCCATGGTCAGGCTGACGTAGACGCCGCCGGCGGCGATCTTGGTGAGCGCCGCGACCAGTTCCGCGCTGGCGCTTTCCTTGGTCATGTACCCCGAGGCCCCCGCGCGGAATGCACGCACCGCGTACTGCTGCTCGGCATGCATCGTCAGCACGAGGATATGCAACGCCGGCTTCTCGTCCTTGATCTGCTTGATGAGTTCGACGCCGTTGCGGCCGGGCATCGACAGGTCGAGCACGAGCACGTTCGCGTCCTTGTCGCGCATGAGCGCGATCGTCGAAGTACTGTCCTGCGCTTCGCCGACGACTTCGAAGCCACTTGCGTTCTGCAGGATGTGCCGCAGGCCGTCCCGGACGAGGGCGTGGTCGTCGGCGATGAGTACCCTGATCATGAATGCACATCTCCTTGCTGGATGGCGTGAAGCGGCAGCGCCACGGTGATCGTGAATCCCGTTCCCGGCCGGTTGTCGATCGTCACCGTGCCGTCGAGCATGTGCGCGCGCTCGCGGATGCCGATCAGGCCGAACGACGGGCGGTCCTGCACATTGCCGCGGGGGTTCTCCGGCGCGCCGTGACCGTTGTCCGCGATGCGCAGCATGCAATAACCGTCTTCCATTTTCAATGCCAGCGTCACGTTCGTCGCGTCCGAGTGCCGCGCGACGTTGGTCAGCGCCTCCTGCACGATGCGGAACAGCGTGGTTGCGCCGGCGCCGGTGAACGCGGTATCGACGGGCGCGATGTCGCGGTCGACCGTGATCCGGTAGCGGCGCGTGAAATCGTTTGCAAGCCATTCGATCGCCGGGACGAGGCCCAGGTCGTCGAGCATCACCGGCCGCAGATCGGCCGCGATGCGCCGAACCGACGCAACGGTCGAATCGATCAGGTGGTGCATGCCGCCCAGTTGCTCGCGCACGCCGGTGTTGGGGGCGACGATGCCGGCGAGCCCCAGCTCGACGGCGGAGAGATCCATCTTGAGCGCGGTGAGCTGCTGGCCGAGGTCGTCGTGCAATTCGCGCGCGATCCGCGTTTTCTCTTCCTCCCGCACGTTCTGCAGGTTGGCGGACAGGTCGCGCAGTTCCTCGCGCGACTGCTTGAGCGCGTTTTCCGCCCGCACCCGCTCGGTGACGTCGCGCAGCATGACCGTGTACAGCTTGCCGGTGCCGTCGCGGATCTGCGAGATGGACGCCTCGATCGGGAACTCGGTGCCGTCGCCGCGCATGCCGAACAGCACGCGTTGCCGCCCCATCTGGCGCTCCGACACGCCGGTCACGCCGAATTGCTCGACGTGCCGCGCATGCGCGGCGCGGAAGCGCTCGGGGATGAAGCGCGACAGCGGCGCACCGACCGCCTCCATCGCGGAGACGCCGAACACCTGTTCGGCGGCCGGATTGAAGATGACGATCGTCTGGCTTTCGTCGACGGTGATGATGGCCTCCATCGATGACCGGATGATGCCCATCATCCGGGCCTCGGTGGGGGTGGTGTCGCCCGCGTGGATATCGGCGCGCGCGCGCTTCGCGGCGAGCTGCCGCACGAGCGTGGCCAGCGTCAGCGACAGTGCGACGCCGGCCAGCAGCACGGCCATCGCGGCGCCCGACATGGCGGGGCGCGGCGCGGTGTAGTGCAGCGAGAGCGGCATGCCGCCGAAGGTCAGCGAATCGATTCGCCTGAACGTATCGCGTGCGCCGGAGGCGGCGTCGCCGCCGCCGAAGCCGCCTGAATAGACCGGGGCCGCCGGATCGTCGGCCACGATTTCCATGCGCAGGCGGTCGAGTACGGACGCATTGACGAGACGGTCCGGGTTCAGCGACGCGTAAACGTATCCGGTCGCGCTCGCGTGCCGTGGCCCGGACCGCGCCCCGTGTTCAGCATCCGCATAAATCGCCAGGTACAGCGTCAGTTCCGTCCGGGCGATCGACGCGTCGGTGCTGTCCTGGAACGCGTTCGCGGCCATCGCGACCCTGCCGGTTTCCACCGCCCGCTGCAGCGCGTGCCGGGTCGACTGATCGTCGATGGCGGCGCTCGGTTCGATTCTGCCGAGGCCGCGGACGGGAGATTGCAACCCGTCCAGATCGAGACTGGCGAGATAGCCGCGCCACGCAGGCCCGGATTGCGGCGGTGCCAGTGTCGCCGCGAAGCCCCGCGCGCCGCGCAATACGGCAGCGGCGCCGAGCAGGCTGCGCCGGAGGTCGGCGGTCGCGAGCGTCGCGGTTTGCTCGAACCTGGCCTGGGCGGCTTGTCGGGTCTCCTCCTGCAGTAACCGGGATGCCGCAAACGTTGCAGCCAGACCCAGCGCCAGCGTCAGCAGCGCGGCCATGGCTGCGTATCGGGCGGGCCGGATCCGGTGCGGAGCCGGCCCGGCCTCGAAGGAGGGCGCATTCACTGTCATTGCCGTTCATCCTGACGGATTTCGCCGGCGGCTGGCGGGCTGGCGGCGGGCCGGACGCGAGGCACGAAAAGCGGGGCGGGCCGGAACTGCGATGTTGCCCGGATTGTGCGCGTTTTAACGACGCTCGCCAATCGGGACCGATGCGTACGGGCGCCGCCGTGCGGGCTTGATCCGTGTCAACGAAAAGGCGTTCGCCGGGATCAGACTGACTTGACGAACCCATCGAATCCGGATGACGGCAGGGAGGCATCATGTACCAACGGATCTTCGCGGCACTCGACGGCAGCCGCGGCGCACGGCTCGCGCTCGACGAGGCGATTTCGCTCGCCCGCGATTCGGGCAGCCTGGTCATCGCGATGTGCGTGGTATCGGATGCGCCCCGTCTGGCCGACGTCGACAGCGGCTATATCGACCAGCGCGACCCGGCCGGACTCGACGCGGACCGGGCCGCGATCGCGGTTTCTGATGCGGAAACGGCGTTTCAGCTGTCCGGCGTGCGCGGCATCGCGCAAACGATCGACGCGTGCGGAGAGGACATTTCTGACGTGCTGGCGCGTGCCGCCGCCGAATGCAATGCGGACCTGATCGTGATGGGCACGCATGGACGTCGCGGCGTGCACCGGGCGTTGCTCGGCAGCGTCGCCGAATCGCTGGTGCGCATCGCGGACCGGCCGGTGCTGGTCGTACGGGAGGGGCCGGGCGCGTGCGCCTGCATGTTGTGAAGGTTGTGACGGAGGAGCGTCACAGTCACACGTAGCGGGCAGCCGCAGGCGGCTGCCCGTTTTCACGCGCTCAGTGGGACAGCAGGACCGGCACCGTCATCGTCTCGAGGATCGTGCGCGTCGCACCGCCCAGCACGCGTTCGTGCATGCGGGCATGACTGTACAGGCCCATCACCAGCAGATCCGCATGCAGGTCGGTCACCCGGTTCAGCAGCGTCGCGCCCACGCTCACCGACCGCGCGCGCGGCGTGGTGGAGAACGACGCGCGGATGCCGTGACGTTCGAGATACGCGGCGACATCGACGCCCGCCGGCGTCTTGTCCGGATCGGGTTGCCCGCGGGAGACCGTCTCGACGTTGACGAAGCGCGCGCGGGCGAGCAGCGGCAGCGCATCGGCCATCACGCGCGCGGCCTCGCGTCCGCCGTCCCAGCCGATCAGCACGTTCTCGCCGATCGTTCGCACGTCGCCCGCGTAGGGCACGACGAGCGCCGGCCGTCCGCTGCCCATCACGACATCCTCGACGAAATGGCGCGCCACGTAGGTCAGGCGGTCGTCGGGGTCCTCCTGGCCGAGCACCAGCAGATCGGCGTGGCGCGCATGCAGGACCGCGGCCTCGGTCGCGTTGCCGGTCGGCGCCTGCCATTCGACGCTGCGGCCGGCGCGTTCGGCGGCGATCAGGAACCTTTCTTCCGCTTCCTTGCGCCGCTGTTCGCACAGGCGTTCATAGACGGCCAGCTTGAGTGGCTCGTCAGGCCGCCGCAACGGCTCGAAGAGATCCTGGCAGACCACGTAGAGGCCGATCAGGTGGGCGTTCCAGCGTCCCGCGAGTTCGAGCGCGAGGTCGACGCGTGTCTTGCAGCGCTCGCTGTCGTCGAGATGGACGAGCAGGGTCTTGTAGCTCATGACGGCTCCTTTTCGGTTGATGCCGCGGTGGTCTCGGCGGACGCCTTCGCTGCGCAGCTCGCCGGAATCATCAGGACCGGGCGCGAGGCAAGACGCAGCACGCGCTCGGCCACGCTGCCGAGGAAGATGCGCTGAAAGCCGCGCCGGCCGTGCGTGCCCATCACGATCAGGTCGGCGCCGATCTCGCCGGCGAGACGGACGATGCGTTGCGGGACGTCTTCACCCGTCGGCGCGACATTGGAGATCTGCGGCGTGCCGGCGACGTCGCGCGCCTTCATGCGCTTCGCCGCGTCCTCCGTGACGCGCAGCCCTTCCTCGCGGAAAGCATCGATCAGGATCGACGGATCGTATCCGTAGGTATCGTAGGCCGGCACCAGGAAATCGACGATGTAGACGGGGGTCAGCCGTGCACCCGTCTCCGACGCGAGATCCAGCGCGGCGTCGAGTGCGCGGGACGACGTGTCGCTGCCGTCGAGCGCAACCAGAATGTTCGAGTACATGGTGTTTCCCTAGAACGGATGTCGATGAAATCATCATCGGCGCATGTGCGCCGATCGCGCTGATCTGGATCAACCGTCGCGGTTGCCGCGCAGCACGCGCACCGCGGCGCGCGCGGCGACCCACGCTTCGTTGGTCGGCTCCACGACGACCGTGACCGCGCTCGACGCAGACGACACGACATGCGCGTGGTCGGCGTTCGCATGTGCGTCGAGTTCGATGCCGAGCCAGCCGAGCGACGCACAGATCCGTGCACGCAGTTGCGCCGAGTGTTCGCCGATGCCGGCCGTGAAGACCAGCATGTCGAGGCCGCCGAGCAGGGCGGTCAGCGCACCGGTCTCGCGCACGATGCGATGGACGTACAGGGCCAGCGCATCGCGGGCCGGCGTGTCGCCGGCCGCCTCGCACGCGAGCAGCACGCGCGGATCGCCCGATGCGCCGGACACGCCCTTGAGCCCCGACTCGTGATAGAGCAGGTGCCCCAGGTCGTCGCCCGATAGCTTCCCGACCTCGAGCAGGTGCAGGACGACGCCCGGATCGAGCGTCCCGCAGCGGGTGCTCATCATCAATCCGTCGAGCGCGGAGAAGCCCATGGTCGTCGCGACACTGCGGCAGTCGCGCAGCGCGCACAGGCTTGCGCCGCTGCCGAGATGGGCGGCGATCACGCGGCCGTGCGCGCGCGCGCCGAACGACTCGTCGAGCGCGACGGCCAGGTATTCGTAAGACAGCCCATGGAACCCGTAACGACGCACGCCCTGGTCGAACCATGCATGCGGCAAGGGCAGCAGTTGCTCGACACGCGGCAGCGTGCGATGAAACGCCGTGTCGAACACCGCGATTTGCGCGACGTCCGGAAACGCGTCGCGCAGCGCGTCGATCGCGTCCAGGCTGTGCGGCTGATGCAATGGCGCCAGCGGCGTCAGCGTGCGAAGCGCGTCGAGCACGTCGTCGTCGACGACCACCGGCTCCACGTACCGCGCGCCGCCGTGCACGACGCGATGCGCGATCGCGCCGAGCGTGATGTGCGGCAGCTGCTCGCGGATCCAGGTCGCGATCCGCGCCAGCACGGCGCGGTAGGGATCGCCCGCGACCCGCGGCAGCGAACCGCCCGGCTCGGCGTCGAAGCGGATCGACACGCCGTTGCCGGTCGCGACCGCTTCGCCGTCGTGCAGCGGCCGCCGCACGGGATCGCCGTGCGGCGGATACGCAAAGACGGCGAACTTCACGCTCGACGAACCGGCATTGACGACGAGCAGCGCGAGCGTACGCATCGGCCGGCTCAGTGCGACATCAGCACCGGCAGCGTCATCGACGCCAGCACCGTCCGGGTGGCGCCGCCCATCACCAGCTCGCGCCAGCGCGGATGGCCGTAGGCGCCCATCACGAGCAGGTCGGAACCCGTTTCATACGCGCGTGACAGCAACGTGTCGCCGATCGTCGAGCCGGCACCGGTATCGATGTCGAGCACGGTCACGTCGCGCGCATGGCGCGCCAGCATCAACGCGGCATCGGCGGCCGGAATGCGCGTGGTCGCCGCTTCCGAGTCGCCGTCGACCACGGCGACGACCGTCGTGCGCTTTGCATGCTCGAGAAAGGGCATCGCGTCATGCGCGGCGCGGGCGGCTTCCCGGCTTCCGTCCCAGGCGACGAACACCCGTTCGCCGATCGACGGGAATTCCCCGGTGTACGGCACGAACAGCACCGGGCGACCGGCGGACAACACGAGGTTCTCCGGAAACTGGTCGTCGATGTAGGTCTCGGGATCGTTCGGGTCGCTCTGGCCCGCAATCACGAGGTCGGCAAGACGTGCGGCGTGCGGCACGGCCAGGTTCGCGCGCTCGTCGGCACGCACCCAGGCTGCCGCCACTTTCGCGCGTGCCGTCTCCGCATGGAACAGGCGTTCCAGCGCGGCGAGCCGTTCGTCGCGCTGTTCGCGTTGCTCACGGAAGTAATCCGCGGATCCGGCCATCACGTAGAACGAGTGCGGTTCCGGCGTGTAGACCGCGAACACGCCGGTCAGATGCGCACCGAAGCGCCGGGAGAGCCGCAACGCGAGTTCCAGGCGCGAATGCGCGCGGACGCTCGTATCGAGGTGCACGACTATGCTCTTGTAGCTCATCGGAATCGCTCCATCGACGGGTGATCCGCCAGTGCCATCCAGTCTACGGAGCAGGGTTTCCGCGCGCTTGACTCAGATCAACGGCTGCCGCGCGCGATGCCCGCACAGTGAAGCGGTCGCGATGCCGGTCAAGGGCAGGCGGCAAGAGGCGGGATGCCAACCCATGGATCGGATCGAAGGAGGGAAGCCGATGAGCACGTACGCTTTGACGACACCGAATGACGTTTGCCGCGCGGGCTGCGATCTCGCGCTGCGCACGGCCGCGCTGAACCGCGACTGGCAGCACGAATGGCATGCGCTGGCAGGGCGGCGCATCGAGCGGGACCGCGTCGCGGTGCGCCAGCTGCAGCAGGCGCTGGCGGATACGAACGAGTGGACGGCCTTCGGCGACGCAACCCGGCAGGTGATGCGCGACTATGCGCTCGCGAGCGTCGCGCTCTGGCAGGATGCCGCCGAGCTGTGCATGCGTGCGCAATTCGAGAGCGCTGGAGCCTGGCGCAGCTGGTTGCGCGAATACGGCGCAGGCGCGCTGTCGCGTTATCAGATCGACTGGCTGCCCGATCTGGAGCGGCTGGCCGTGGTCAACGAGGCCAGCATGCCGTGGGCCGACTGGATGACGGCACTGGAGCGCGGGATCGAGGACGGGGCGCCGGTCGCGCCGCGGCGCCTGAACGGCACGACCGACGCACGGGAGAACGACCATGCGCGCTGAGCGTGTCGCGTTCGTCACGGGCGGAATGGGCGGCCTCGGCGCCGCGATCAGCCGGCGCCTGCACGAGGCCGGCATGACGGTGGCGGTGTCGCATACGGAACGCAACGACCACGTCGCGACGTGGCTCACGCACGAACGCGAGGCGGGCCGGACGTTCCATGCGTTCGAGGTCGACGTGGCCGACTACGAGTCGTGCCAGCACTGCGCGGCACGCGTGCTGGCCGAGTTCGGGCGCGTCGACGTGCTCGTCAACAACGCCGGCATCACGCACGACGCCACCTTCGTGAAGATGACCAAGAGCATGTGGGATGCGGTGTTGCGCACCAACCTCGACGGCATGTTCAACATGACGAAGCCGTTCGTGCCCGGCATGATCGAAGCCGGCTTCGGACGGATCGTGAACATCGGCTCGGTGAACGGTTCGCGCGGCGCGTACGGGCAGGCGAACTACGCGGCCGCGAAGGCCGGCATCCATGGCTTCACGAAGGCGCTGGCGCTCGAGCTCGCGCGCCACGGCGTGACGGTCAACACGGTCGCGCCCGGTTATCTGGCGACCGCGATGCTCGAGTCGGTGCCGAAGGAGGTGCTCGACACGAAGATCCTGCCGCAGATTCCGGTCGGTCGTCTTGGCGATCCCGGCGAAATCGCCGAGCTCGTCGCCTTCCTCTGCTCCGACGCGGGTGCATTCGCGACCGGTGCGGAATTCGACGTCAACGGCGGCATGCACATGCGATGAAAGCGACCGTCATCCGCACACCGTTCGCGCGCGAATCGATGCGGCCGCCGCGCACGGCCGAACCGGTGCCGGGCGCGACCGAATGCGCGCCGGTTCGTACGACGCCCGTCGAACAGTGGAACCGCGCCGCGCATGCGAGCGTGGCCGCGATGACCTTCGGGTTGTCGCCCGTGTCGATGGCGCTGGCGATGCTCGACTGGGGCGCGCATCTGGCGGTGGCGCCGGGAAAATGCTTCGAACTCGCGATGCAGGCGTGGCTGGCTGCCGTCGCACCGGCGGCAAACCGGCGCGAGGGCGAGGCCGACGAGGCGGACACGACCGGCCTGGCCGTGCACGCCGGGGAAGCCGATCCGCGCTTCGCCGCGCCCGCGTGGGACGGATGGCCGTTTCACGTATACCGTGACGGCTTCCTGTCGATCCAGCGCTGGTGGCGCGACGCGACGCGCGGCGTGCCGGGCGTCGAACGGCATCATGAGGAACTGGTCGGCTTCGTCGCGCGACAGTGGCTCGACGCGTGCTCGCCGGGCAATTTCCTGGCGACCAACCCGGTCGTGCTCGATGCGACGATGCGTAGCGGCGGCGCGAATCTCGCGGCCGGCTTCCGGCACTGGCTGGACGACGCGAACGCATTGCTCGACCGTACGAGCGGCACGCGGGCCCGCGACACGCGCACCTATCTGCCCGGGCGCGACGTGGCGATCACGCCGGGCCGCGTCGTCTGGCGCAACGCGCTGTGCGAGTTGCTGCAATACGACCCGACGACGGCCGACGTCGCCCGCGAGCCGATCCTGATCGTGCCGTCGTGGATCATGAAGTACTACATCCTCGACCTGCAGCCGCACGATTCGCTGATCCGCTTCCTCGTCGATTCCGGCTACACGGTGTTTGCCGTGTCGTGGCGCAATCCCGGCGCGGAAGCGCGCGAGCGCGGGCTCGACGATTATCTGCGCGACGGCTGCATGGCGGCGCTCGACGCCGCCCGGTCGATCTGCGGCGAGGCCGTCCACGCGGTCGGCTATTGCCTCGGCGGCACGCTGCTGGCGATCGGCGCGGCGGCGCTCGCACGCGACGGGCGGCAGCACGAGACATTGCGGTCCGTCACGTTGCTGGCGGCCCAGACCGATTTCAGCGAACCCGGTGAACTCGGTCTTTTCATCGACGCCAGCGAACTGTCGGCGCTCGATGCACTGATGTGGCGGCAGGGCTACCTGGACGGCGCGCAAATGTCCGCCGCGTTCCAGTTGCTGAACGCGCGGGACCTGATCTGGTCGCGCATGATGAGCGAATACCTGCTCGGCACGCGCACGAAGCCGAACGACCTGATGTCGTGGAACGCGGACACCACGCGCATGCCGTATCGCATGCATACGGAATACCTGACGCGGCTCTTTCTCGACAACGATCTCGCGGCCGGCCGCTACTGCGTCGACGGGCGGCCGGTCGCGCTGTCGGATATCGACGTGCCGACCTTCGTGGTCGGGACCGAGCGCGATCACGTGTCGCCCTGGCGTTCGGTCTACAAGCTCCATCTGCTCACGCACCACGCGCTGACCTTCGTGCTCACGTCGGGCGGCCACAATGCCGGCATCGTGTCCGAGCCCGGGCATCCGGGACGCCACTATCGCTGCGCGACGCGCGAGCCCGGCGCGCCTTACCGCAGCCGGCACGACTTCGTGAGCGAAACGCCCGCGGTCGACGGATCGTGGTGGACGTGCTGGCGCGACTGGCTGCACGCGCATTCGTCGGGCGACGTGCCGGCACGCGTGCCGGCCGCCGGTTTCGCGGCGGCGCCCGGCAGCTACGTGCTCGAGCCATGAACAGGAACCTGCTTCCCGACCCACCCGGCGGCGCGTGCCTGCCCGGCCTGTTGCCGCGTGCGGACGGCGAGCTGCCCGAGCTGATCGCGCGTGCGTGCCATGCGCCGCCGCTTGCCGTCGCCGTCGTCCATCCGTGCGACACGGCCAGCCTCGTCGCGCTTGCCGCGATCAACGCGTCGCCGCTGGGCGCATCGATCGCGCCGCTGATCGTCGCGCCGCGCGCGAAGGTGCTGCGCGTGGCGGGCGAGGCGGGTGTCGATCTGACGAAATGGACGATCGAGGACGTACCGCACAGCCATGCGGCCGCGGTCCGCGCGGTCGAACTCGCGTCGTCCGGCCGGGTCGGGGCGCTGATGAAGGGCAGCCTGCATACGGACGAGCTGATGGGCGCGGTCGTCGCCGCGGAATCGGGCCTGCGCACGGACAAGCGCATGTCGCACTGTTTCCTGATCGAGGCGCCGGCGTATCCACGGCCGTTCATCCTGACCGACGCGGCGGTGAACATCGCACCGGATCTTGCGCAGAAGGCGGCCATCACGCAGAACGCGATCGACGTCGCGCATGCGCTCGGCGTCGCATGCCCGCGCGTGGCCGTGCTGTGCGCGGTCGAGACCGTCAATCCGGCGATGCGTTCGACGCTCGACGCGGCGGCGCTCGCGAAGATGGCCGAGCGCGGCCAGATCACGGGGGCGATCGTCGACGGCCCGCTCGCGTTCGACAACGCGATCTCGCAGCGGGCCGCGCGCGAGAAGGGAATCGACTCGCCGGTTGCCGGCCGCGCCGACATCCTGGTCGTGCCCGATATCGAAGCGGGCAACATGCTCGCGAAGCAGCTCGAGTACCTCGGCGGTGCCGCGAATGCGGGCGTCGTCGTGGGCGCGCGCGTCCCGATCGTGCTGACGAGCCGCGCCGACGGCGTCGCCGTCCGGGTCGCTTCCTGTGCGCTGGCGGTGTTGCTGGCACAAGTCCGGCATGCCGCCGCCCCGATGGTTGAACAGGCCACCCTTTCGCTGGAGGAACCGCGATGAAAGCACTCGTCTACCAGGGCCCGGGACGCAAGGCGCTCGAACGGCGGCCCATGCCGGAACTGCAGTCGCCGACCGACGCGATCGTCCGCGTGACGCGCACGACGATCTGCGGCACCGATCTGCACATCCTCAAGGGCGACGTGCCCAGCTGCGAACCGGGCCGCATTCTCGGCCACGAAGGCGTGGGCATCATCGAGCAGGTCGGCGCCGCGGTCGACACGCTGAAGCCGGGCGATCGCGTGCTGATTTCCTGCATCTCGTCGTGCGGCCGCTGCGAGTACTGCCGCCGCGGGCTGTATTCGCACTGCACGACCGGCGGCTGGATTCTCGGCAACCGGATCGACGGCACGCAGGCCGAGTTCGTGCGGATCCCGCATGCGCCGACCAGCCTGTACCGGATTCCGGCCGGCGCGGACGAGGACGCACTCGTGATGCTGTCCGACATCCTGCCGACCGGATTCGAATGCGGCGTGCTGAACGGCAAGGTGCAGCCGGGCTGCTCGGTGGCGATCGTCGGCGCGGGCCCGATCGGGCTGGCCGCGTTGCTGACCGCGCAGTTCTACTCGCCGGCGCAGATCATCATGATCGACCCGGACAGCAATCGGCTCGAGGTCGCGCGGCACTTCGGCGCGACCGACTGCTTCGACGGCCACGGCGCCGATCCGGTGGCGGAGGTGATGAAGCTGACCGACGGCGTCGGCGTGGATTGCGCGATCGAAGCGGTCGGGATTCCGGCGACGTTCGAGATGTGCACGTCGCTCGTGGCGCCCGGCGGCGTGGTCGCGAACGTCGGCGTACATGGCGTCAAGGCCGACCTGCACCTCGAGAAGCTGTGGGATCGAAACATCGCGATCACGACGCGGCTCGTCGACACGGTCAGCACGCCGATGCTGCTGAAGACCGTGCGCGCCGGGCGCCTGGATCCGGCGCGCCTGATCACGCACCGGTTTTCGCTCGACGACGTGGAACGCGCTTACGACACGTTCGGGAGTGCCGCGCAAACCCATGCGTTGAAGGTGATCATCGAGGTCGCCTGATTGGCCGGGCGGCGCGTGACGGGACCAGGGCGTGCCTGCCTCCCGTCACGCGGGTTCGGCGATTCGGCGGCGTCGCCGCCAGTCAGGACGACAGCGCGGCGGGTTCCTGCGTGTCGCGTGATTCGACCTCGTCCAGATCGACGCACTGCGCGTAAGTCGGCACCTCGCACGGCCAATGCAGGCTCTCCGAGATGCGCCGGCGCAACGCATCCGCGGCGGCGGGTTCGCCATGCGTGATGAACGTCCGCACGGGCGCGCACTGCATCGTGCCGAGCCACTTCAGAATCTCTTCGTAATCGGCATGGGCCGACAGCGTCGTGATCGACTCGACCTGCGCACGCACGCGAACATATTCGCCGTGAATCTTCAGCGTCGGCTCGTGCGCGGCGAGCGCCGCGCCACGCGTGCCGACGGCCTGGTAGCCGACCAGCGCGATCGTGTTGCGCGCATCGGGTGCGTAGCGGCTCAGGTGATGCAGCACGCGCCCGCCCGTCGCCATCCCGCTGCCGGCGATGATGACCATCGGGCCATGGTGCTCGGCAATCGCCTTCGACTGGTCGACCGACCGGGTCATCGTCGCCGCGTGGCCGAGCGCATTCGCGTCCGACACGGTCAGGCGGTGTTCGAGGATATGGTGGCGATAGATCTCCGTCACGTCCGTCGCCATCGGGCTGTCGAGGTACACCGGGACGCGCGCCATGCGGCCGGACGCTTTCAGCCGCGCGATGTAGTGCAGGATTTCCTGCGCGCGGCCGACGGTGAAGCAGGGCATCACGACGACCCCGCCGCGCGCGAACGTCTTGTCGAACATCGCGGCCAGTTCGTTCTCGGCATCCGACTCGGGGTGCAGCCGGTCGCCGTAGGTCGATTCGACCACCAGGTAATCCGCGTGTCCGGGCGGTCGCGGCGGCTGCATGATCGGGTCGTGATAGCGGCCGAGGTCGCCGGAGAACGCGAGCACCTTGTGATCCCAGTGCATCACGACGCTCGCCGCGCCGAGGATGTGTCCGGCCGGCAGCAGGCGGAACGCCAGGCTGCCGCCCAGCGCGGTGCATTCGTCGAAGGCGACGGGCTTCAGCAGGTGCAGCGCGCGCTGCGCGTCGTCCAGCGTGTAGAGCGGTTGCGCCGGATGGTGCTTCGAGTAACCGTGCCGGTTCGCGAAGTCGGCTTCCTCCTCCTGCAGCCGCGCGCTGTCGCGCAACATGATGTCGCAGAGTTCGGCCGTGGCCGCCGTGCAGTACACCGGCCCGCGATAGCCTTCGCGCACCAGCACCGGAAGATAGCCGGTGTGATCGATATGCGCGTGCGTGAGCACGACCGCGTCCAGCGTGTCGGGCGCGATCGGCAACGGGCACCAGTTGCGCAGCCGCAGGTTCTTCGTGCCCTGGAACAGGCCGCAATCGACCAGGATGCGCCGGCCGCCGTGCTCGACCAGATACTTCGAGCCGGTCACGGTTTCGGTCGCGCCGAGAAAAGTCAGTTTCATGGAATCGCCTCGCTGGGAGTCGACGGAACAGTAAGCTGATTACAGCGCGAACGCGTGCGCGACGGTTGACCGAAATCAGGAATTGCGGGATTCCGTGGCCGGCCGAGGTTCCGGGGCGGGGCGGCACGCCGCTCGTGCCGTTTGACAACGATCAACCCTCGGCCCCGGCGGCGGCAGGATAGTGATCCTGTGCGCGCAGGCGATGTCATGACCGCGTTGTCCGCGCATGCCGTTCGCACGCCGCGCATCGGCATCACGAGCCTTTCGGGACGAATCCATCATGACGCTGATCGCCAATCTGGACGGCGCCGGGCCCCTCTACCGGCTGTGCTTCGTCCGCTCGCCATGGGCGTGGTTCACCTGCTTGCCGCTCGACGAGCAATGCGGCGAGCGCTGGGCGGACGTGCCTTACCAGAACGCCGCGAAACCGCCGTACAGCGATTCGCGCGCGCAATTGCTGCGGGTGGCGTTCGATGCGCCGCGTCTGTTGCCGCCCGAGGCCGGGCGGCACGGCCACGCATGGAGCGTCCAGGAGATCAATCACGGCGCGGCGCCGTGGCTGCGCAGCGAGGATTTCGTCGACGCGATGACGCTGACCGTTCCGGCCGGGATGACGCTCGCCGCGTTCGTCGAAACGATCGAGGCCGCCGGCGGTACCGTCTACGGCCCGCTCGGCTGGGCGGAATTGCCGCCCTGGCGGCGGCCCGACGTCGTGGCGCAAACGGGCTGAATCGGGTTGAATCGGGTTGAATCGGGTTGAATCGGGTTGAATCGGGTTGAATCGGGTTGAAGCGAGCCGAATCGGGCCGAATGCCCGTGCGGCGCACTCGTCAGCCGGCTTCGCCCCAGCCGCCGCCGAGCGCGACGTAGAACGCGACCGTGTCCTGCAGGCGCTGCGCGACCGTCTGCAGCCACGCAAGCCGCGCCTGATGGTATTGCACGTCGGCGACCAGCAACTGGACATAGCCTGCAATCCCGGCGTCGTAGCCGACCTGCGTGAGCCTCAGCGCATCGCGGGCCGCGGCCATCGCGCGGGCCTGCGCATCGAGCGCCGTCGCATCGTTCGCGAGCGCGCGCAACGTGTCGGCCACCTGCGAGAACGCCGACAGGACGACCTGCCGATAGGTCGCATCGGCTTCGTCGTACGCATCCTGCGCGGCGCGCCGCTGGTTCAGCAGCGTGCCGCCATGAAACAGCGGCGCGGTGAGTCCGGCGCCGACACTCCATGCGCGGCCGGCCGGCGAGAACAGCTTGGCGGCGACCATGCTGTCGAACCCGCCGGACGCGGACAGCGTGAGGTTTGGGTAGAGCGCGGCCGTCGCGACGCCGACCTGCGCGCTGGCCACATGCAACTCGGCTTCCGCCTGCAGGATGTCGGGCCGCCGGCGCACCAGCGACGACGGCGCCGTATCGGGCAGGCTGGCGGGCAGTTCGATCCCGTCGAGCGACAGGTCCGGCGTCCGCCAGTCGGACGGGTAGCGGCCGGCCAGCAGCGCGAGCAGGTCGTCGGCCTGCGCGCGTTTCTGGTCGAGCGCGGGCAGCGTCGCCTCGAGCGACGCGCGCTGCGATTCCAGCGTCAGCACCGCGACGTAGGCCGCCGCGCCGGCCGTCACCTGCGCGCGCGTCAGGCGAACCTGCTCGTCGAGCAGGCCGATCATTTCGCGCGTGGCCGCGGCTTCGTCGCGATAGGCGGCGCGCGCGACCATCGTATTGACGACGTTGGCGGTCAGCATCAGGTATGCGCCCGCCAGCGCCTGGCGCCGCGCATCGACGCCGGCCGCGAGCGCCTCGACCTGGCGCCGTTCGCCGCCCCACAGATCGATCGTATAGCTGACCGTCGCCGACAGCGTGAACAGGTTGAATATCGACGCCGGCAGCGCCTGGCCGGTGCGCAGCAGCACGGCGCGCTCGCGCGACGCGCCGGCCTGCGCATCGACCTGCGGGAAGAAGACGCCCTGGCCGGCCCGCAGCGCGTGTTCGCTGCGCCGCAGCGTCGCTTCGGCGAGATCGAGCGTCGGGCTGCCGGTCAGGGCTTCGTTGACGGTCGAGTCGATCGCGCGGCTGCCGAAGCGCGTCCACCAGTCGCGCGTGAGCGCCGTGTCTGCCGACAAGGCCTGCGCGCGGCCGCCGCCGGTCCAGGGGCCGGCCGCCGTGCCCGGATCGTCGCGCGGCACGAAGCGCGCGACGCGCGGCGCGGGCGGCGGGACGAAGTTCGGCCCGACCGTGCAGCCCGCGAGCAGCGCGGCGATGATCAGTGCACCGGTTCGGCGGCGCGGCGCATGCGCGAGACGGGCCCCGCTATTTGCCTGCGACGTAGACATCGACGATCTGCCCGGGAAACAGCCGCACATTCCTGTTCGGCACGATACGGAAAATGACCGGCAGCACGCGCACGTCGACGCGCTCGGTGCGCTGGTCGGACAATTCGATCTTCGGCGTCACGTACGGCTGCACGCGGACGAACTGGAGATCGGCCTCGACCGACGTGCCGCGCACGAACATGTGCGCCTTCAACGCGCGCAGGTCGGGCAACTGGTGGATCAGGATTTCGTCGATGTAGCAGCGCACCTGCAGCCGGTCGACCGCCGTGCCGAGCACTGCAACCGGCGTGCTGCCGCGCGTATAGGTGTCGTAGAGCCCCTGCGAGGTCAGGTAGGACCCGACGGCCGCGTTCATCGCCAGCACGGTGCCGTCCGCCGGCGCGCGCAGCGTGTAGCGGGCGAGCAGGGCGGCCGCCGCATCGGCCGCGCGCCGCAGCGCGATGGCCTGCGCCTCCTGGTTGCGCACGTCGTAGCTCCATGCGCCGGCTTTGGTCAGACGATACTGCCGCGTCACGACGTCCAGGTTGGCCGCCGCGACGCGCACCGCGTTCGCGGCCGTGTCGAGCGCATCGCGGCTGACGGCCTTCGGGTCGATGTCGTACGCGTGCCGCTGCTTGTCGTACTGATCCTGCGCGAGCTTCAGGCTCGCCTGCGCGGCCGCCGTCTGCGCGCTGGCCACGTCGAGCACCTCGCGGCGCGGCTGCGCCTTCAGCTCGTCGAGCAGCGCGGCCGCCGCGTCGGCCTGTGCCGCGAGCTGCGCGGCCGTCGCGCGCTGCACCGAATCGTCGATCGTCAGCAGCGCGTCGCCAGCCTTCACCGGATCGCCGTCGCGCACGAGAATGCGTGTCACCGCGCCCGACACGTCCGGATAGACGTTCACGTTCGCGCCGGCCGGCTGCTCGCTCTCGACGATGCCGTTCGCATAGACGCCGCGCGCGTACGGATTGGCGGCCGGCTTGAACACCGGCGGCTGCGGCGGCTCGTGCCGGCTGTAAACCCACGCGGCAATCAGGCTTGCCAGGAAGCCGAGCAGGGCCGCCACGAACACGAGCCGGTGCTTCATCGCGCACCTCCGCGCTCGATGCCGTTCAGCCTGCCGTCTTCCATCCGCAGGACGCGATCCGCGTACTCGAAGATCCGCGCGTCGTGCGTGACGATCACGATGCAGCGCGTGTCGCTGAGCACCTTGTTCTTGACGAAGTCGATGATCATGCGGCCCGTGTCGCCGTCGAGCGACGCGGTCGGCTCGTCGAGGATCAGCAGGTCGGGCTGGCTGACGATCGCGCGCGCGATCGCGACGCGCTGCTGTTCGCCGCCGGACAGCTTGACGGGCGGCAGTTGCGCGCGATTCGCAAGCCCGACGACGTCCAGATACGTGTGCGCTTCCTTGATGGCGTCATCCCACGGCCGGCGCTTCAGGATCAGCGGGATCGCGACGTTCTCCGCGGTCGTGAGCCGCGGGAACAGGTGATAGTCCTGGAACACGAAGCCGATCCGGTTCAGCCGGAAATCGGCGATCGCGTCGTTCGGCTGCGCCCACAGGTCGACGCCGTCGATCGATACCGAGCCGTCGTCCGGCCGCAGGATGCCGGAGATCACGCTGAGCAGCGTCGTCTTGCCGCTGCCGGACGGCCCGACGATCAGCAGCATTTCGCCGAAGTTCGCCTGGATCGACACGTCGCGCAACGCCTGCGTGCGCGCGTCGCCTTCGCCGAACCATTTGCTGACGCCGCGGGCGTCGATCGCGATGCCGGCCATCGTCAGCCCCGGAAGATGTCGAACGGCTCGATGCGCAGCACGCGCCGCACGCCGAGATAGCTCGAGATCGTCGCGATCACGACCACCATGCCGAACGCCAGCGACAGGTTGCCGAATGTAATGAGCGCCGCGTAGTCGGGGATCCGCAGTTTCGCGAGCGTGATCATCAGCACGCACAGCCCGACGCCGATGCCGTAGCCGGTCAGCGCGGTAAACGTCGCCTGGAACAGGATCATCGCGACGAGCTCGCGACTCTTCGCGCCGATCGCCTTCAGCGCGCCGAACTTGTCGAGGTTCTCGAGGATGAACGCGTAGAACGTCTGGCCGGAAATCGACAGGCCGATGATGAAGCTGATGATCGTCATCAGCATGATGTTGGTGCCGAGCCCGGTCTCATACTTGTAGAAGCGCGCGATCTGCGCGATGAATTCGTCGCGCGTGTACGCGCGATAGCCGAGCGACGTCACCACCGCCTTGATGTGTGCGATGTCCGCATCCGACTTCGGCTCGACGAGGATGTACGAGGTCGTGAAGCGCGGCGACGGAATATAGCGGATCGCGCGCGCGTACGTGGTGTAGAGCGTCGGCGTGCCGAACAGGCCGCTCGCGGCGACCTTCGCGATGCCGACGATCACGCCGCGGTGATCGTTCAGTTCGAAATCGGTGCCGACGGACGGATTCTCGAGCTTGGCAAACTCGGGATCCTGGATCGCGATGAAGCCGTTTTCCGCGTAGATGTCCTCGATGCGGCCCTGCAGCATCGTCGGGCGGCCGAGCAGGCTCGCGTCGTCGAGGCCGACGACCGTCACGGCCTGATAGGTACCCGAGCGCAGCTTGACGAGCGCGCCGCCGGAATAGAGCGGCACCGCGTACTTGACGCCGTCGATGCTGCGCACGGCGTCGAGCACGTAGCCGGGCATGCCGATGCTGTTCGCGATCGTCTTCACGGCCGGGTCCATCACCCAGACCTTCGCGCCGATATTGATGACCGACGCCGACGATTTGTTCAGGATGCCGGCGAACAGCGAGGTCATCTCGATCATCAGCAGCACCGAGAACGTGATGCCGACGGTCAGCGCGGTGAATTTCGCGCTGTCGTTGACGAGCAGCTTGAACGCGAGACGGAGGATGCCGTTCATGATGTCGAATGCGACGCGTCCGGCCGCGTCGCTAACGTCCGGCCGGCGCCGGATCGAGCTGCGCGACGAATGCGACGATGCCCGACACCAGCGTGACGATCGCGTACGCGAGGACACGCCCGTCGATCAGCATCGCATGCACGACGCCGAGCAGCGACGCGAGCGCGATGAACACGCAGAGCGTCGCAAGAACGCTTCGGAAATGCTGTCGAGTCATGACGTTCTCCCGGAAAGCGGCCGCCGGTGGCACGGTTGCGCCGCGACCGCGGCTGCCACGGCTTGCGCGACACATGGCGTCATGATCGCGTGCCGGGCCACGTCCCGGTTGATCTGTATCAACGGACGAATCCCGGCCTCGCGCGAGCGAGGGGCGATCAAGTCATCTGACCAATCGTCTTGCGGAATCGCTTCAGCGACAGCAGGAACAGCACGCAGCCGATCGCGAACAGCGCCGCGAACTGCGTCCAGACCGCGTCGAGCCCGGCGCCGCGGTACAGGATGCGTTGCGCGAGTTCGACGAAATGGGTGGTCGGCGCGGCCAGCATGATGTCCTGCACGGCGAGCGGCATGCTCTCGCGCGGCGTCAGTCCGCCCGACAGCAGTTGCAGCGGCAGCAGCACGAGCACGAGCAGCATGCCGAACTGCGGCATGCTGCGCACGAGCGTCGCGAGAAAGATCCCCATCGACGTCGTCGCGAACAGGTGCAACGCCATGCCGGCCACGAACAGCGGCACCGACCCGGGAATCGGCACGTGCAGCGCGCCGCCCACGACGAACGTCAGCGACGCGACGGCCGCCGCCGCGACGACGAGCCCCATCGACCAGACCTTCGCGAGCATGATGTCCGCCGCGGTCACCGGCATGACGAGCAGATGCTCGATCGTGCCGTGCTCGCGCTCGCGAATCAGCGCGGCCCCGGTCAGGATCATCGACAGCATCGTCACGTTGTTGATCAGCTCCATCAGCGCGCCGAACCAGACTTCGTCGAGATTCGGGTTGAAGCGCATCCGCATCGCGAGATCGACGCTCGGCAAGGTCGTGCCGCGCTGGCGCCGCACGAATGCGTCGATCTCGCCCGCCACGATCTGCTGGACGTAGCCGCCGCCGGTGAATGCCTGCGTCATGCGCGTCGCATCGACGTTGAGCTGGACCGTCGCATGGCGGCCGGCGAGCACGTCGCGCTGGAAATCCGGCGGAATGTCGAGCGAGAACGTGTAGTCGCCGTTGTCCAGGCCGCGATCGGCCGCGCCGGCGTCGACGATCGGGGGCGGTGCGAACTGCGGCGGAAAGAACGCCGCCGCGATGCGCGCCGACAGCGGCGACGCATCCTCGTCGACGATCGCGATCGGCACCTTGTGCAGCGTTTCCGGACGCGCGGTGGCGGCGACGTAGATCGACGCGCTGAACGTGTAGACGATCAGCGCGAGCAGGATCGGGTCGCGAGCGAGGCTCCAGAGCTCCTTGACCCCCAGCCTGAAAATGGCGAGCAGGCGCGCCATGGTCAGCGCTCCTGCTTGCGGAGCAGGACGCCGGTCATGACCAGGATGACCGGCACGGCCGCGAGCATCGGCCAGAACTGGGACGACAGGTCGGCCAGGCCGAGCGCCTTGTTGTATACGCCACGGCTGATCGCGAGCATGTAGGTGGCCGGATAGACCGTGCCGATCCACTTGCCGCTGCCCTCGAGCGACGACAGCGGCGTGAGCAGCCCCGAGAACTGCACGACGGGGATCAGCGTGCCGACGATCGTCATGAAGATCGCGGCGATCTGGCTGCGGGTAAACGTCGACGCGAACAGCCCGATGGCGGTGGCCGCGACATTGAAGATCAGCACCGCGGCCGCCAGCGTCGCGAAACTGCCCTTGATCCGCACGCCGAACACGACGTCGGCCAGCACGACCATCAGCAGGAAATTCAGCATCGCCAGCATCACGTACGGCGCCTGCTTGCCGAGCAGGAATTCGGCCCGCGTGACGGGCGTCACGTACAGGTTGACGATCGACCCGAGCTCCCGTTCCCGCACGACTGCAAGCGCCGTCAGCATCGCGGGCAGCATCAGCAGCAGCATCGGCATGATCGCCGGAATCATCGCCGGCAGGCTCTTGACGTCGGGGTTGTAGCGATAGCGGATCGCGATGTCGACGGCCGGGACGAGCGACACGCCGAGACGGCGCTTCGCCTGGTCGCGCAGCCAGTTTTCATGCATGCCGGCGACGTAGCCGCGGATCGTCTCCGCACGCATCGGCATCGCGCCGTCGACCCATGCGCCGATCTCCACGCGTCGGCCGCGCGCGACGTCGCGCGCGAAACCGGGCGGGATCTCGATCGCGAGCGACAGCCGGCCGTTGCGCATGCGGCGCTCGATGTCGCGATCGTCCGCGAGCGGCGCGCGCGGCACGAAGTAGCGGGAACCGGCGAGGTTCTGTGCATAGTCCTGGCTCAGGATCGACTGATCGCGGTCCAGTACCGCGAACGTCAGGTGGTCGACGTCGAGACTGATCCCGATGCTGATCACGCACATCAGCACGAGCGAGCCGAACAGCGCCAGCGTCGCGCGCAGCGGGTCGCGTCGCAGTTCCAGCACCTCGCGCCACAGATAACTGCCGGCACGCGCCGGGCTGAACCATGCGGCCGGATGGCCGGCGCCGGTCGCCGCGGGCGGCGCGGCGAGCCAGCCGGCGTCGGACGTCGCGTCGGCCGTCGCGCCGTCGGCACCATTCGCGCCATCCGCACGCTGTGCGTCGCCCAGGTAGCCGATGAACGCGTCCTCGAGCGTGGCGGCGCCGCGCAGGCGCACCAGTTCCGCGGGCGCGGCGCTCGCGAGCACGCGGCCCGCATGCATCAGCGAGATGCGGTCGCACCGCGCGGCCTCGTTCATGAAGTGCGTCGAAATGAAGATGGTCACGCGATCGTGGCGCGCGAGCTCGATCATCAGCCGCCAGAAGTCGTCCCGCGCGACCGGGTCCACGCCCGACGTCGGCTCGTCCAGGATCAGCAGCTCGGGCTTGTGCACCATCGCCACCGCGAGGGACAGCCGCTGTCGCATGCCGAGCGGCAGGCGCTCGGGCAGCGCGTCGAGCGCGTCGGCAAGCCCGAAGCGCGCGACCATTTCGGTCACCCGCGCGGGGACGTCCGGTTCCGGGACGCCGAACAGGCGCGCGTGCAGCACGAGGTTCTGCCGGACGGTCAGTTCGCCGTAGAGCGAAAACCCTTGCGACATGTAGCCGACGCGCCGGCGCGTGTCGAGGTCGTTCGCGGCGACCGGCCGGCCGAACAGCGTCGCGGTGCCTTCGGAGGCGGGGAGCAGCCCCGTGAGCATCTTCATGGTCGTCGACTTGCCGCAGCCATTGGAGCCGAGAAAGCCGAAGATTTCGCCGCGGCGGATCTGCAGGCTCACGTGGTCGACCGCGACGAAATCGCCGAACCGCATCGTCAGCGCATCGGCCTCGATCGCGTAGCCGGCGGCCGGGTCGGGCTGGAACGGCGCGATGCGGACCGGCTGATAGCCGTGCCGGCGCGCGTCCGGGAGCAACGCGATGAACGCGTCCTCCAGCGTGTCGCAACCGGTGCGCTCGAGCAGTTCGCCCGGACTGCCCGTCGCCAGCACGCGGCCGGCGTCCATCGCGATCAGCCGGTCGAAACGCCGGGCCTCGTCCATGTATGCGGTGGCGACCAGCACGCTCATCGTCGGGCGCGCGGCGCGAATGCGTCCGATCAGCTCCCAGAACTGCGCGCGCGACAGCGGGTCGACGCCGGTCGTCGGTTCGTCCAGGATCAGCAGGTCGGGATCGTGGATCAGCGCGCAGCACAGGCCGAGCTTCTGCTTCATGCCGCCGGACAGCTTGCCGGCGGGGCGATCGAGGAACGGATGCAGGCCGGTGCTGTGCGTCAGCGCGTCGATCCGGCGGCGGCGTTCCGCCGCATCGTGGCCGAACAGTCTCGCGAAGAACTGCAGGTTTTCCTCGACCGACAGCGTCGCGTACAGGTTGCGGCCCAGGCCTTGCGGCATGTAGGCGATGCGCCGGCATACGCGCGCGCGATGGCGGTGCGACGCAAGATCCCCGTCGAGCGTCCATACGCGCCCCTGCTGGATCGCACGCGCGCCGGCCACCAGCGCGAGCAGGCTCGACTTGCCGACGCCGTCCGGCCCGATCAGCCCGATCATGCGGCCGGCCGGGATCTCGAGCGTCACGTCGGCGAGTGCGTACTTGTCGCCATAGCGCAGCGAGACGCCGGACAGCCGCGCGACCACGCCCGGACCGGCCGGCACCGGCTGACCGTCCGTCGAGCCGGCATCCGTATCGGCAGGCGTCGTTGATTTCATTGCGGCACCTTGACCGCGAGGCGATCCGGCCAGCCCGCGTGCGGGTCGGCCTTCAGCCACGCGACGCCCGGCAACCCGGTCTTGACGAGTTTCAGGTGGCGCCGCAACAGGTCGCGGTCGATGCGCGCCTTGACGCGAAACATCAGCTTCTGCCGCTCGGTGGCCGTCTCGACCGTCTTCGGCGTGAACTGCGCGGTGCTCGACACGTAGGACACGCGCGCCGGAATCACGTATTCCGGCGCCGCATCGAGCACGATCCGCACGTCGGCGCCGAGCGGCACCCGGCCGACGACCGCTTCGGGCAGGAAGAACGTCATGTAGACGTCGGACAGGTCGACGACGTTGAGCACCTTGCCGCCTGCCGGCAGCACCTCGCCCGATTCGGCGATCCGGTACTGGACGCGCCCGTCGCGCGGCGACGTCAGTTCGCTGTCCGCGATGTCGGCCCGCACGCGCGCAACGGTCGCCTGCGCGGCAGTCACGGCCGAGCGCGCCGCGACGAGCTGGGCCCGCGTGGCGTCGATGGCGGCCTGCGCGGCTTCCACCTGGGCTCGCGCGGCATTCACGGTCGCCCGCAGGCTGCCGGCACGCGCGCGATCGTCGTCCAGTTCCTGCATCGACGATGCGCCGTCACGCGACAGCGTTTCGGACCGCGCGAGCCGCCGCGTGGCCGCATCCAGCTCGCTTTCCCGCTGCACCACGACGGCCGCGGCCGCGGCCTTGTCGCTGCGGCGCTGCGCCACCTGCGCGTCGATGCTCGCCGCGGTGTTGACCGCCTGTTGTGCCCGGGCTTGCGCTTCGTCGAGCTGTGCCTGCAGGACGACGACGTCCATGCGTGCGAGCGGCTGGCCGGCCGTCACGAAGTCGCCTTCGTCGACCAGCATGGCGGTCACGCGCCCCGGCAGCTTGGTCGCGACGTCGATTTCGGTCGCCTCGATGCGGCCGTTGCCGCTGACGAGCCCCGCATCCGCCTGCCCGTCGTGCCAGCGTGTCCAGCCGTAGTACGCGAGGCCGATCGCGAGCACGGCCGCACCGGCACCGATCAAAAGAGGGCGCTGGATGGTTTTCATTGGTGGTGTTCCGAGTCTGTCGAAAGGTGGTCCGTTGCCGCGGCGGTCTCGCCGGTGTCCGCCGTTCCGCCCCCGAGCGCGCCGTACAGCGCGACGCGGCTCGACAGCAGCGCGCGGCGGGTCATGACCAGTTGCTGCTCGGCGTTCATCAGGTCACGTTGCGCATCGAGCACTTCGAGGAAGCGGGTTGCGCCGCTGTCGTAGCGCAGCTTCGCGAGGCGCGCCCGCTCGGCCTGCGAGGCCAGCGTGGCACGCTCGATGGCGACCTGGTCGGCGAGCCAGTAGCGCGCCGCGAGCGCATCGGACACGTCGCGGAACGCACGCTGCAGCGTCTTCTCGTACTGGGCGAGCGCCTCGTCGCGTTGCGCACGCGCGAGCGCGAGATTCGACCGGTTGCGGCCGCCGTCGACGAGCGGCAGCGTGACGTTCGGTATCACCGACCACACGCCCGATCCGGACGACAGCAGTTCATGCAGCGCGGTGCTTCCCGAACCGATCGCACTCGTCAACGCGATGCGCGGGAAGAACGCCGCACGCGCCGCGCCGATGTTCGCGCGGGTCGCCTGCAGTTCGTGCTCGGCCGCAATCACGTCCGGACGCCGGGTCAACAGCGTCGAGGGCAGGCCGGGGGCGAGCGACGGCATCACCGCGTCGTCGTCGAGCGCGAGCGGCACGTCGGCCGCATCCGGCGGCGCACCGACGAGCAGCGCCAGGGCATCGGCCGCCGCCGCGCGGGCCTGCTGCAACTGGACGCCGAGCGATTCCGCCTGCTGCAGCAGAATTTCCGACTGCGTCAGATCGAGGCGCGAGATCGCGCCAGCCGCGTGACGCAGCCGGAAAATCCGCAGCGACTCGCGCCGCGTGTCGATCGTCGCGCGGGTCAGCGCGATGCGCTCGTCAATCTCGCACAGGGTCAGATACGCATCCGCTACGCCGGTGACGACGCTCAGCGTCACCGCCTGCCGGGCCGCGTCGCTCGCGAGGTAGCGCTGGAGCGCCGCTTCTTTCAGGTTGCGTACGCGGCCCCAGAAATCGATCTCCCATTGCGTTTCGGCCAGCTGGACTTCGTAGATCTGGCCAATCACGGGCGTCGGCGTGAGAAAACCGCCCGGTGTGCGAAACCGCGCATAGGCCGCGCCCGCGCCGATCGTCGGCCACTGATCCGCGCCGCGGATGCCGTAGAGCGCGCGCGCCTGCTCGACGCGTGCAACGGCCGCGCGCAGATCCCGGTTGTTGGCGAGCGCCTGCCCGATCAATGCGCGAAGGCGCGCGTCGACGAAGTAAGCCTGCCACTCGGGCAGCACGGGCGCCGCGGGTGTCGCGTCGGCGGACGGATCCGGAAAGGAGGCGGGAATCGGCGCGGCGGGACGTTCGTCCGGCGGCGCAAGCGACAGGCATCCCGACAACATCCCCATGCCCGCGGCCAGCGCGATGGCACGCATGCGCCGCGCGACGGCAGGGTGAAAGCGGACGGGAGGCGCGGCAGCGCGCATGAGGTGCCTCGTCGAATACGGGAACACGGGATGGCGCCGCCCACAAGGCGTCGCCGCTTCGGATTCACTTATATCCGACGATTACCGGGTTTCCCCTTGATCTGCGTCACTCGGGCGGGAATGCGTTTCGAGCGGCCCCTCGCTTGACGCGCGTGCCGGAGCGTGCGCCGGGCGCGTTCGTGAGGTGCCGTGAAGGCGTGCCGAACCGCGCGGCGCATGTCACGGGCGGTCGCCCGGCCCGGGGTTCAGCAGCACGACGAACGCGATGATGCTCGAGATCAGCGTGGCGATCGAGTACCGGAAAACCTGCTCGTCGAACAGCATCCCGTGCACGATGCCGACCAGCGACGCAATCGCGATCAACACGCTGAGCGTCGCGAGCACGATGCGGAACTGCTTGCGGATCATGACGGTCTCCCGGGAAGCGGCGGGCGTCGACGGTCGTACGAATGCGAAACGGCCGGTTGTCGCGGCTTCCGCGACGTCCCGCGTACTCATGATCGCGTCGCGCCGCGTCGCACGGTTGATCTGCGTCAACGGAAAAAAGTCGGACGCCGCATGCCCGACAGCCTCCGCCGCAAGCCGGCCGTTGATTGATCCTCGTCAAGCCGCCGGCGCCGCCGTGCGCGATGCTGGCTGCAGTGCGGTGCGCATCCGATCGCAGGCTTCGCGATCGGCGCCGGCCGACGGGAGACCGACATGAAGTCCGATGCAGCACTCAAGCAGGATGTCGAGCAGGCGCTGTTCTGGAACCCGGCGATCGAAGCGCGCCGGATCGACGTCGACGTCCGCGATCGCGTCGTGACGTTGCGCGGCACGGTCGACAGCTGGGCGCAGAAGCTCGAGGCGCAGAAAACGGCGCTGCATGTCGCCGACGCGCGCGCGCTGGTGCTCGAACTGAACGTCAACCCGCCGGAGAACGCCTGCGCGGACCAGGAGCTGGCGATCGCGATCACGTTCGCGCTCGGCTGGCAGGAGGCGTTGCGCAATCACAAGATCGGCGTCGAGGTCGATCACGGCTGCGTGACGCTCGACGGCGAGGTCGATCATGCGTTCCAGAGCCGAGCGGCGGAAGCCATGGTGAGCCGGATGATCGGCGTCATCGGCGTGGCGAACCGCATCCGGGTGCGCGCCGACCATACGGTGCCGGACGTCGGCGCCCGGATCGCCGAAGCGCTTGCGCGTCGCGCACAGCGTGAATCCGCGGGAATTTCGATCGAAGCGGCCGACGGCATCGTCACGTTGACGGGCACGGTCGCCTCGCTCGCCGAACGGCGTGCCGCGTGCGGTGCGGCCGGATCGGTGAGAGGTGTCCGGGAAGTCGTCGACCGGCTGACCGTCGCCTGACCGGCTTGCCCGCTCCGTCCACTACCAGGAGAAGCAGCGATGAACCGTTCGCATACCGGCCTCGGCCGACACACCCTGCGCCGCGACAAGCGCATGCAGCCCCATACGAAAGACAGTTACCGTGATCCCAAGCGGCCCAAAGGCGACCGGATCTGCGAAGGCTGCGGCGCCGTCTGCGACGCAGGCCGCTGGACCTGGTACGCGACCTCGCTCGACCGGCGCCAGCTCGAATGCCCGGCCTGCAAGCGCATGCGCGAAAACGTGCCGGCGGGCGAACTGACGTTGCACGGCGCGTACCTGCGCGCGCACCGGTCCACGATTCTCGAGCTGCTCCAGCGCCAGGCCGAGAGGGAGACGAGCGAGCACGCGCTCGAACGCATCATGGACATCGAGCAATCCGCCGATGCGCTCATCGTCAGGACGACGGGCGTGCACATGGTCCGGCGTCTGGCGGATGCGTTGCTGCATGCGCATCACGGCGATCTCGCGCTCAACTATCGCGACAGCGAGGACGTGCTGCGCGCGCAATGGAAGCGCGACGATGCATGAGCGGGCGGTTGTATGCCGCGCAGGTTCGAACCCATGAAAAAATCATTCGACTACTCCGGATTGCTGATTCCGATCGCGTTCGCCGTGCTGGTCGCGGTTCAACTGCTGGCGCGTCAGCCGGCGTCGACGTCGATTTCCTACAGCGATTTTCATCATCTGGTGGACGCACGGCTCGTCGACGATCTCGAGATCGGCCCGTCGTCGATCTCGGGCACGCTGCGCATGCCGGAAGCCGGCGCGGCGCTGCCCGCGTCCGACGCGGCCGAGGTGAAGACGGCCGGACCGCCGTGGCGCTTCACGACGAACCGGGTGAGCGACGAAGGCCTGGTCGCCACGTTGACGACTGCCGGGATTCGCTACCGTGGCGCGACGGATACGGGCTGGATCGGGACGCTCGCGTCATGGATCTTCCCGTTGATCGGCTTCGTCGTGATCTGGAGTTTCATGCTGCGCAGGCCAGGCGGGATGCGGGATATGAGCGGCATGGGAAAAAGCCGGGCCCGCGTGTACATGCAGAAGGAAACCGGCATCACGTTCGACGACATCGCGGGCATCGACGAGGCGAAGGCCGAGTTGCAGCAGATCGTCGCATTCCTGCGCAATCCCGAACGCTATCAGCGGCTCGGCGGCAAGATCCCGAAGGGCGTGCTGATCGTCGGCGCGCCCGGTACCGGCAAGACGCTGCTCGCGCGCGCGGTCGCCGGCGAGGCGGCGGTGCCGTTCTTCACGATCAGCGGCTCGGCGTTCGTCGAGATGTTCGTCGGCGTCGGCGCGGCGCGCGTGCGCGATCTTTTCGAGCAGGCCCAGCAGAGCGCGCCGTGCATCGTGTTCATCGACGAGCTCGATGCGCTCGGCAAGGCGCGCGGTGTCGGCCTGATGTCGGGCAACGACGAGCGCGAGCAGACGCTCAACCAGCTGCTCGTCGAGATGGACGGCTTCCAGGCCAATTCGGGCGTCATCATCATGGCCGCGACCAACCGGCCGGAGATCCTGGATCCCGCGCTGCTGCGCCCGGGGCGTTTCGACCGGCACATCGCGATCGACCGGCCGGACCTGACCGGCCGCAAGCAGATCCTGGCCGTGCATACGAAGCACGTGAAGCTCGCGCCGGAAGTCGACCTGGCCGAGCTGGCGCAGCGCACGCCGGGCTTCGTCGGCGCCGATCTCGCGAACGTCGTCAACGAAGCCGCGCTGCATGCGGCCGAACTCGGCAAGCCCGCGATCGGGATGGCCGATTTCGACGAAGCGATCGATCGCGCGATGACCGGCATGGAGCGCAAGAGCCGCGTAATGAACGAGCAGGAGAAGCGGACCATCGCGTACCACGAATCGGGGCATGCGCTCGTCGCGCAAAGCCGTGCGCACTGCGACCCGGTGAAGAAGGTGTCGATCATCCCGCGCGGGATCGCGGCGCTCGGTTACACGCAGCAGGTGCCGACCGAGGATCGCTACGTGCTGCGCCGCAGCGAATTGCTCGACCGGCTCGACGTGCTGCTCGGCGGGCGCGTCGCGGAAGAGCTCGTGTTCGGCGACGTATCGACCGGCGCGCAGAACGATCTCGAGCGCGCGACCGCGCTGGCGCGCCACATGGTCATGCAGTACGGGATGAGCGACAAGATCGGGCTGGCGACCTTCGACGACGCCGCGCCGCATATCGGGGCGCCGGGCGTCTGGACCCCGGGCGACGGCCACTGCAGCGAGCACACGGCGCAACTGATCGACGAAGAGGTGCGCGCGCTGCTCGAGGATGCGCATGCGCGGGTCACGGCGACCCTCGGCGAACACCGCGATGCGCTCGAACGAATCGCGCGCAGCCTGCTGCAGCACGAATCGATCGATCACGACATGCTGGTGGCGCTCATCGCGCCGCCGGACGCGGCCGGCGAGACGCCCCGGCCGGTGGAAGCCGACGCGGAAACGACCACGGGCGAGGCCGCCTGAAGTCCGTCTGAAGCAACGATCGCCACGATCGCGCCGGACGCTTGCGGCCGGCCATCGTGTCGTTCAACAGCCGATGCAGACCGGGCCGTCGCGCCGCGCTTGCGCCGCGTCATCGGTCACGACCGACGCGAGCCGCGGATCGGGCCGGAAGACCGTGATGCCCTTGAGCCCGTCGCGCCACGCCTGGAAGAACAGCGCGTCGACCTCGGCGAGCGAACACTGGCCAGGCATCGTCACGGTCTTCGAGATGCCGGCGTCGACGTACGGCTGCAGTGCCGCGAGCATCGCGACATGATCGGCCGGCGCGATATCGGCCGCCATGACGAAATAGCCCGGCAGCTTGACGCTATCGCCATGCAGTTCGCGAAACAGCCGGTAAGCGTGATTCTCCGCACGAAACGGCCGGACCCGCCCGTCCGCGGTGCGGACCAGGCGACGTTGCGTCCAGCCGACGGCCGGCTCGATCCCGTTCGAACAGTTGTCGCAGAACGCGAGGCTCACGCTGCCGGCTGGCGCGAACGACAGCAGATGGCTGTTGCGCAGTCCGTGCCGCGCGATCGCGTGATGCACCTTCAGCGGCAGGCGCATGCGGTGCGCGGGGCCGGCCAGATAGGCGGCCGGGTCGTAGGCCGGAAACACGCCGCGCTCGGCGGCAAGCGCGGCCGACGCGGCAAATGCATGCTCGCGCATCGTCAGCACGATCCCGCGTGCCAACGCGCGTGCTTCCTCGCTGTCGTAGCGCAGCCGCAGCATCGTCAGCGCGTCGCCCAGCCCGGTCACGCCGACCCCGATGCGCCGCGTGCGCCGCGCCTCGTGCTCGTGCGCGGCGAGCGGCCACGCGGTCAGGTCGAGCACGTTGTCGAGCATGCGGACCTGGATGTGCACCGCGTCCGCTAGCGACGCGAAGTCGAAGCGCGGCTTGCCGTCGACACCGAACGGGTGGAGAACGAGCCGCGACAGGTCGATCGGACCGAGCACGCAGCTGCCGTAGGGCGGCAACGGCTGCTCGCCGCACGGGTTCGTCGCGTCGATCCGTTCGTGCTCGCGCAGCGGATTCGCGTCGCGGATCGTGTCGAGGAACAGCACCCCGGGTTCGGCGCTGTCGCGCGCCGCGTTGACGATCGCGTGCCAGAGCGTGCGGGCCGGAACCGTCGCGTAAAGGTAGCGTCCGTCGGGCAGCCGGGGCGGTGCGCCGGATGCGCAGCCGGGCGGCGCGTGGTGGACGAGCGACCACGGCAGGTCGTACCGGACCGCCTCCATGAACGCGTCCGTGACGCTGACCGACAGGTTGAACGTCGGCCAGCGCGCGCGTCCGCGCTTGGCCGCGACGAATGCGACGAGGTCCGGATGATCGCAGCGCAGCACGCCCATCTGCGCGCCCCGGCGCGGGCCGGTGAACGCCAGCGCGCGGCACATTTCATCGAAGCGGTCGATCGCCGCGCATACGCCGCGTCCGGATGCCAGGCGTCGTTCGTATGCATCGGCAGGCGGCACCGGCGAGAAGTCATAGCCGATGCCGCCGCCCATCGACAGCGTGAGCCGTGCCTCGTCGAGCGCCTGCGCGAGCGCCGCGTCGACGGCCGCCACGGGTGTGTCGGCCGGAATCGCGAGCGGATGGACGAAGCAGTTGACCATCGTCCCGCCGGTATCCGCACCGGCGTTCGCGAGGATGCGGCCCGCGCCGATCGCGCCGCGCTGCAGGTTCCGGAAGAACGCACGCTCGCACTGCGCGCGCAGCTCCGGCGGCTCGGCGAGCGACAGCGCATGGGCGACGCGATGGAATACGGCTGCGCGAGACGTTTCGCCGGGCTGCGCGTAGCGCTCGGCGAAGACGGTGGTGCAAAGCGGCTGCTCGTCCATGGCGGGGCTCGGCAACGGTCAATGACTCACTGTAAGAGCCCGCCCGAACGTGTCGTTGATCGAGCGCAATCGGGTGCCTTCGCGGCATCGCTTGATGGGTGTCAACGCCGCGACCGGCGTCGAACGTAAGGTGGAGCCACGGCCGGCACGCATCCGGTGCCGGGAATCGCCGCGCCGGCGTCCGTCGCGCAAAGCGGCGGATCGTGCCTGCCATCGACTGCGAGCCACGCACCATGACCGATATCGTCACCGTCACCTTGAATCCGGCCGTCGATGTCGCGACGTCGGTCGAGCACATCGTCGATACGCACAAGCTGCGCTGCGCACGGCCGCGGCGCGACCCCGGCGGCGGCGGGATCAACGTCGCCCGGACCATTCACCGGCTCGGCGGCGACTGCATCGCGCTGTACCTGGCTGGCGGCCTGACCGGCGACGTCTTGACGCTGCTGCTCGAGGCCGAGCATTTGCCGAGCGTGCGCATCCGGATCGCCGGCGAGACGCGCGAGAACGTCTGCGTGACGGAGACCTCGACCGGGCGCGAATACCGTTTCCTGATGCCGGGGCCGTCGGTCACGCAGGCCGAGTGGCGCGACTGCGCGGCCCGCATCGAAGCGATGCAACCGGTGCCGCGCTATCTCGTGTTGAGCGGCAGCCTGCCGCCCGGCGCGCCGGACGACCTCTATGCAACGCTTGCGCGGGAAGCCAGGGCAAGGGGCAGCCGGGTGGTCGTCGATGCGGCGGGCCGGGCGCTGCAAGCCGCGCTCGAGGCCGGTGTTCATCTCGTGAAGCCCAGTCTCGGCGAACTGAGCGCGCTGGCCGGAGAAACGCTCGACGACACGTCGGCATGCCGGAAGGCGAGCGAACTCGTGGAGCAGGGGCGGGCCGACATCGTCGCGTTGACGCTGGGCGCGCGCGGCGCATGGGTCGTCACGCGCGATCGCGCGCTGCGCCTGCCCGGCAGGCCGGCCGCGGTATGCAGCACGGTCGGTGCGGGCGACAGTTTCGTCGGCGGCTTGGTCTGGGCGCTGGCGCGCGGCGTGCCGTTCGACGATGCGTGCCGCTACGCGCTGGCGGCGTCGGCGGCTTCGGTCGAGCATCCCGGCACGGCGCTGTGCACGCGCGACGACGTCGAGCGGATTCACGCCGAACTGGTTGCGCAGGCAAGCTGACGGGCAGGCTGCCCGGCGCGTGCACGATCTCGTCGACGCGCGATCGATCGTTGATCTGGCTCAGCGGCAGGCGCGCCGCGATCGCGAAAAATAGGGCAGCCCTTCCACGAGGACCGCCATGGCCTTTCGCCTGATCGCCTGCCTGCTCCTGCTGTCGTGCGTGCCACCGGTTTCGTCCGCCGACGTCGCGACCGTCGTTGCGCCTCCGCGGCAGCGTGTGCTGATCCTGGTCTATCACCGGTTCGCCGCGGCGCGCCTGGATTCGATGACGGTGCGTATCGACACGTTCCGCAACCAGATGCAGGCGATCGAGGCGAACGGCTATCGCATCGTGCCGCTCGCCGACGTCGTGCGCTGGCATGGCGGCCAGACGGATGCGTTGCCGGCGCGGGCGGTCGCGATCACCGTCGACGACGGTCACCGCTCCGTCTACGACGTGCTGCGTCCGCTGCTGGCGGCGCATCCGGTGCCGGTCACGCTGTTCATCTATCCGTCGGCGATCTCCAACGCCAGCTATGCGATGACGTGGGACCAGCTGCGCGCGCTCGGGCGGTCCGGCGGGTACGACATCGAGTCCCATACGTACTGGCATCCGAATTTCCGTACCGAGCGCGCGCGGCTGACGCCGGACGACTACCGGCGCTTCGTGTCGTTCCAGTTGAGCCGGTCCCGCGAACGGCTCGAGTCCGAAACCGGCCGGCCGGTCAGGCTGCTGGCCTGGCCGTTCGGTGTCCATGATGAGGAAACCGACCCATTGGCCACGCGTGAAGGCTATGTCGCGGCGTTCACGCTCGACGCGCGCCCCGTCCGGCTGACCGACCCGGCCATGGCGCTGCCGCGCTATCTGATGACGGACGCCTGCGACACGCGCTGCATGAACGGATTGCTGCGAACCGCCGGAGGAAGCCGTGATTGAACGCCTGATCGTCTGTCTGCTCGTGTTGCTCGCCGGTGTCGCTGCCCGGGCGGCGCCCGTCACGATCACCGTTGTCGATGCAACGAACGGGCATCCGCTGGCCGGCGCGATCGGCCACGCGCCGGGCGTGAACCGGACCGCGGATCGCGACGGCGCGTTTTCACTGGAACTCGACGCGACGGGTACACGCTTGAGCGTACGTGCGCCGGGCTACGCGCGAACCGAAGTCATGCTGGCGCCGGCCAATGCCGCGCATACGATCCGCATGACACCGGTGCGCCCGAAAGCCGTCTATCTGTCCGCTTACGGCGTCGCGGACCGCACGCTGCGCGAGGCGGCCCTGTCCCTGCAGGACACGACCGCGGTCAACGCGCTCGTCATCGACGTGAAGGGCGACAGCGGCGTCACACCCTATCGCAGCCTCGCGCGTGAAATCTCCGGTGCCGCGAACCATGTCTCCGGTGCGATCGTTCATCCGCCCGATTTGCCGGACCTGCTGCGGACGTTCCATGCGCGCGGTCTCTACCTGATTGCCCGCATCGTCGTGTTCAAGGACGACCCGCTGGCGCTCGCTCACCCCGAGTGGGCGGTGCGCGATGCAGCCGGCGAGATCTGGCAGGACCGCGAGCATCAGCGCTGGATCGATCCGACGTCACGTGCGGCGTGGCAACACAATTACGATGTCGCCGAAGAGGCCGCCCGCATGGGCTTCGACGAAATCCAGTTCGACTACCTGCGTTTTCCCGACGCCAACGGTCTGCGGTTCGCCGAGCCCAATACCGAGGCCAACCGGGTCGCGGCGATCACGGGATTCCTGACCGGTGCGCGCGAACGGTTGCGGCCGTACAACCTCTACGTGTCGGCCGACATCTTCGGGTACGTCTGCTGGAACGCCGACGACACCGCGATCGGGCAGCGGCTCGATGCGCTCGGGCCGGTCGTCGACTATGTGTCGCCGATGCTTTATCCGTCCGGCTTCACATGGGGTCTGCCGGGCTGCCGGAAGCCGACCGAACATCCGGGCGAGATCGTTTCGCGGTCGCTGGCCGAGGCGAAGCGCCGGACCGGAATGGACGGCGTCCGGTTTCGGCCGTGGCTCCAGGCATTTCGCGACTATGCGTTCGATCGCCGGCCGTTCGATGCCGACGAGATTCGCGCACAGGTCGACGCGGCGGATGCGGCGGGCACGGACGGCTGGATGCTGTGGAACCCGCGCAATCGCTACGATCCTGCCGCGTTGCCGCGCTGACCGGCCCGATCCCGTACGGGACGAATCGACCATGCCATGGACTGACGAACGTTATCCGCCGTCGATGCGGAATCTGCCGCCGCCGGTGCGTGGCAAGGCGATCGAGATTGCCAATGCGTTGCTGCGTCAGGGGCGGACCGAGGGCAGCGCGATCCGCATTGCGATTGCGCAGGCGAAGCGTTGGGGAAATGCGCGTGCCGCTTTTAGCGGCCGCTGGCGAGGGTGACGATCGATTGAACGACGGCGGCAGTGCAACCGAGGCTAGGCCACACACCGGGCCGGGCATTCCCGCTCGACCATCGCCGGATGCACCCATGCGGACAGCACGCAAGCGATCAGCACGACGACGACGACCGCGATGCCGTGCGCGGGATTGCGCAGACACGACGCGACCTGTTCGCTCCTTCCGACACCGAACAGGCACCACAGGCAGAAGTGTTCGCAATTGTTCGTGAGAAGCCGGTAGCGGCATTCGCCAAGGCGCGATGCCGCGCGGCGCGCGGCTTCCGTTCCGTTATACAGCGTCCGCACGTGACGGATGACCGCGAGTTCGAAACCGGCACGAAAGTCGTCGAGGGTGACGACCTCGACCGGACCGCCGCTCAGATGGCGCGACCATCCCGCGTAGTGAATCACCTTGCCGTCGCCGATGTAGATCCCGTGATGCACATAGCCGGGGCGGCGGGTCACGAGGTGGGCACCGACCGGCGGTTCGCCATCCAGATCGGCGTCGTCGGCGTGCGCTGCGGTCGCATCAATCATCGCCAGCTCCTCGGTTTTGCGGCGCCGTTGGGGGAAGAACCGCCCGCCGAGCGCGAAACACGTTGCTTCCTGTCACGTCTCCAGTATTGGCGGCGGGGCCGCGCGGAACAATCAGCGTGGCCTGAGCTTGGTGTCCGATGTCGGGCCGGCGTGTCGGAAATTTCCGACACGCCACGCAATATCGGCTGACAGCAATCACGGACATCCGCGCCGGACGGATGCCGTTTCCTCCCGGTGTCAGGCCTGCCCGGGCGCACCGGCAGTTGGGGCGCGATCACCGTCTCGCGGGCGTTCCGTCCGGTCTTGTTCGGTTTCGGCAGGAACGCGCTTGACTTGAGTCAACGGGAAATTGCCGTTCGGCGCGACGCTGGCATCGTCGCCGATGCGAACGCACGACGTCATCGCACGCAACACGTTCCACGATCGGACGGGCGGCATTGCAGCCATGCGTGCTCAATCAGGAGAGTGAAGATGTGGACCCGAACCGTGAAGATGCTGCTGCTGGCAGCCTGCATGCTGAACGTCGGCGCGAACGCGCTGGCTGAAACGTCGCCCGAGCCGATCGTACGCAACGGTGTCACGTACATCACAGGTGGAATCGGCCAGGACGAGGTCACCGCGTTTCGCGACGTCGCCCCTCGATACAACCTGCGAATCACGTTCGCATCGAAGGCCGGCCACTATCTTTCCGATGTCGACGTGACGCTGTCCTCCGGCAAGTCGACGATTCTCGACGTGCACACGAACGGCCCGTTCCTGTTCGCACGCGTGCCGCCGGGGCGATATACCGTATCGGCGCACGACAGGGCCGTTCAGGAAGTCCGGCACGTCGTCGTCCCGGCGCGAGGGGGTGTCGAAGTGCACTTTCACTGGCAAGACCCTGACCGGCACGGCGCGATCCGTCTGTGTGCGACGTGTCCCGCACCGCAGTAGCAACCGGCCCGCTGGGGCACGGTCGATCAGGGCCGGCGGGGCGGGGCGTTCACGCCATCGGTGCGGCGAACCTCCGCGCGCGGCTCGCCACCGCCGAAGCCGCCGGCACGAAGGAATGGATGCCGTGAAGCGCGCTCGATCGCGACGATCCCGCTGCGCCGCCGCGCTGGCCGGCGCGCTGCTGGTCGCGCTTGCATCGGCCGGTGCGCAAGCGGAACCCGACGCGGCCGCCGCGCCGCCGCAGGCCGTCGCGATCGATGAGGCGATCGCCGCCGAGATCGCCGACGGCCATCTTGCCGGCGCGGTGGTGGTGACGGGCGACGCGGACGGCGTGCGGGTGCGCGTCGCGCGCGGCCTGCGCGTGGCGGGTGAGCACGTCGAGGCGATGACGGCCGATACCGTCTTCGATCTCGCGTCAGTGACCAAGCCGGTGGCGACGGCGGTCGCGATCATGCAGCTCGCGGAGCGCGGCATGCTGAGCCTCGACGCGCCGGCCGCGCGCTACTGGCCCGCGTTCGGCGCGCACGGCAAGGCCGACATCACGATCCGCCAGTTGCTCGCCCATGTGTCGGGGCTGCCGGCCGGCGTGTCGTCATCCCGTGCGCTGCGCCGCCGCGCCGCCGTGCTTGCCGATATCGTCGCGATGGCGCCTGTCGCGTCGCCCGGCACGCGCGTGCGCTACAGCGATGTCAATTACGTGGCACTCGGCGAGATCGTCGGGCGCGTGTCGCACCGGCCGCTCGACGCGTGGTGCGCCGCACACGTGTTCGGGCCGCTCGGAATGACGAGCACCATGTTCCGACCGACGGCGCCGCTGCTCGCGCGCGTGGCGCCCACAGTCGTTCGCGATGGCCGTGCACTGCGGGGCCGCGTGCACGATCCCGTCGCGGCGGCGATGGGCGGTGTTGCCGGCAATGCGGGCCTGTTCGCGAGCGCGGACGATCTCGCACGCTTCGCGCGCATGCTGCTGAACGGCGGCGCGCTCGGCCCGATGCGCGTGCTGGCGCGCCGCAGTGTCACCGAACTCGAGGCCCCGGCCACGCTCGACGCGGAAGGCGACCTGCACACGCCCGGCTGGGCGGTCGGGCCGCCGCTCGTCGCGAACCGCTACCGGTTGCCGCCGGTCGGCGCGCTGCAACACCTCGGCTACACGGGCACGGCGCTGTGGATCGATCCCGTAACGCGCCGCTTCGCGATCGTGCTGACGAGCCGGTTGTATCCCGACGAAACCGGCACGGCGATGCCATTGCGCGCGCTCGTGCTCGGAATCGTATCGAGCGGGGCCGCGCCGCTGACACCGTCGCGGATCGCGACGCGCGTGCCCGCGATGGCGGCGGCCGTCGCGCGGGCCGTCCGGTTGCCGGCATCGCGCGGACCGGTGCTGGCCGGCATCGACGTGCTGGCGGCGAGCGGCTTCGCGGCCGTGGCCGGCAAGCGCATTGCGCTCGTCACGAACCGCAGCGGCTTCGACCGGCTCGGCCGGCGGACGGCCGACCTGCTCGCGCAGGCGCCGGGCGCGCGGCTCGTCGCGCTGTTCGCGCCCGAGCACGGGCTGGGCACCGACGTCGACGAGACCTACGGCGACACCCTCGACGCGGCGACCGGCGTGGTCGTTCACAGCCTCTACGGCGAGCGCCGCACGATCGCGTCCGCGCTGCTCGCCGATGTCGACGTGCTGGTGATCGACCTGCAGGACGCGGGCGTCCGCTTCTTCACGTACCTGGCGACGCTCGGCTATGCGCTCGAGGCCGGCGCTGCCGCCCATCGCCCCGTGATCGTGCTCGACCGTCCGGACCCGCTGGGCGGCGATGCGTACGGCGGTCCGGTGTCCGATGCCGGGCCGGCCACGTTCACCGGCTACTACCCATTGCCGCTCCAGCCGGGGATGACGCTCGGCGAACTGGCAAGGCTGTTCAACGACCGCCTGCATATCGGCGCGGCGCTCAGCGTGGTGCCGATGGCGAACTACGCGCGCGCGATGCGCTTCGACGACACCGGTCTCGGGTGGGTGCCGCCATCGCCGAACCTGCGCGATGGCGCCGCGCTGTCGCGCTATCCGGAAACGGGGCTGATCGAGGGGGCGGCGGTCAGTGTCGGGCGCGGCACCGCGATGCCGTTCGGCGTGGTGGGCGCGCCGTGGATCGACGGGCACATCCTCGCGGACGATCTGCGCGCGATGCGGCTCGACGCGACGTTCTCGCCGGTTCGCTTCGTGCCGGCGGAGGGGGCGTATCGCGGCAGGCTGTGCGCAGGGGTGCGCATCGAGCGGCTTCCCGGCGCGGCGCGGCCGGGCCAGATCGGGCTGGCGCTCGCGCTGGCGCTGCACCGGCGTTATCCGGCGCAATTCCGGATCGATGCGATACGTGCATCGGTCGGCTCGCGCGAAGTGGCGGACATGCTGGAGGCCGGGCGCTCGCTCGACGAGATCGAGCGGGTCGTCGCTGTGCAGGATGCTGCGTTCACGCGCGAGCGGGCGGCGTTTCTGCTGTATTGAGTTCGGGCCGGCGCTGTCGATACGCGGCGATGATGCGTCGGCCGCCGGTTCCGCGCTCGCTCAGACAAGGTTCCTTATCTCGCCATCACTCACCCAAATCTCCACGTCCCATGCCGTCGTGCTAGCCGGCCGCGGGCGGAGGAATCGGCGAATGCTTGCCGCGGATCCGGATCTCCCGCTGACGGAAGGCGTAGTGGAAGCTATTTCAGCGTTCGAGCAGAAATCCACGAGGAGTCGGCGCTAACCTTGGCGAACTGGAACACCTGTTTTTCTGACCTCCCGACCGCCATTGGAAGGGATCCATATATTGACCACATACAGCACCTGGATGCCCCGCGACACTAAACGGCAGCGAACGTGGCGGCACCTGAGGCAGGGTCACGGCGTTGTCGCAATAACGTGCCCAAAGCCTTGCCCAGACGCTGTATACCAACGGGTATGTCCGCCAAAGCCAGCGCCGCGTAACACAGCCGGATGTGCCCGGATGTCCCGCCGTCGGGCAGGAAAGCGTCCCCGCCTCGAACCGATACGCCCTCGATTGCGGCTATCGCCTCGATCTGCTGGGGTTCGATACCCTCGGGCAGTTGCGCCCAGAGGTAAAGTCCGCCTTGCGGAACGACATAGCTCAGCTCAGGGCACCAGGTTGCGAGTGCGTCAATGAGCGCGTCGCGGCGCGCACGCAGCGCAGTGCGAAACTGCGGCAAGTGGCGGGTGTAGCCGCCGCTTTTCAGGAACCTGGCAAGGACGGCTTGCGTCAGTGTGGGCGTCGCGAGGTCCTCGCTTGCCTTGGCTTGCGCGAGGAGGGGGATTGCGGCTTTCGGGGCGACGAGCCACCCGAGGCGCAAGGCCGCGCTGATCGTCTTGGAGGCGCTGCCCTGATGAATGACGATGCCCGCCGTGTCGAGGGCCTTCAACGAGGGAGGGGTGTCACCAAAGGCGATATCGCCATAGACATTGCTTTCCACGATCGGCGTACCGAAGCGGGTGCAAATCGTCAGGACCCGGCGGCGACGCTCGATGCTCATCAGTCGGCCTGTCGGGCAGTGGAAGGTCGGGATGAGATAGACGAACTTGGGCCGCAGTCTGCCCAGTGCGCCTTCCAGCGCATGGGGATCGATTCCATCGCGATCCATGGCGACACTCACCACATGCGCTCCAACGGCTTGAAAGGCCCGAAACGCACCGTGCCAGGTGGGGCTTTCGCAGATCACTGTATCGCCGGGCGAAAGCAGTGCTCGGGCGATGACGTTGAGGCCTTGTTGAGCGCCGCCGGTCACGACGACTTCGCCAGCGGTTGCGTTCACCCCATTCGCGTACAGCATGTCGCTCAGTGCTTCGCGCAGAGCCGGGTAGCCGAGTATCGGCGCTGCCTTCGACAGGACCCCGGCATCTTCCATCGCGCCCGCGGCGCAGCCCGCGAGTGCGGCATGAGGCGTGAGTCCCGGATGCAGCCAGCCGTCACCGAAGGAGATAAGGCTGGCATCGGTAACCGTGCTGCGGGGTTGATCGAATCGACCCGGTCGCGACCAGGCGAGCATGCTGGTGGAGGATTGATTCGGGTTGTCGGCAATGACTATCGCTCCTCGTCCCACATAACCCCGTACCAGGCCCGAGGCTTTCAACTCATGATAAGCAGCGGTGACGGTCGTACGACTGACGCCCAGTTGCTCGGCGTAGAGGCGCTCGGACGGCAACCTTGACCCAATGGTGATACGCCCGGTGCGGATTGCGTCGAAGAGGGCGGCAGTCAATTGAACGTAGAGCGGCTTGGGTGCCTTCGGATCCGGCTGGAAGCCGAGCTTGTCCAGTGCTGAAGGCGTCACCATGTTGAGCGCTACCGCATATCCAATTCGAAATTGGATATTAACATTGGCCGGCGTGTCGCTTAAGTTTCCAATCGATGCCTCAGGTGAATCGTTTGAAAGTCGCGCCTGCCGTGCGCTGGTACATGGATTGGCGTTTGCTATCCCCCCGTTTCCTGACATTCCCGCTGCTGTTCCCGTGTGGCACTTTATTGGCTTGATTGGATACGAAGATGATCACTGAACCTGGCGGCTGCGGCCGCTCGAGCTCCGGACAGCGAAACGCGACACTGGCGGAGGTTGCGGAACGTACCTTTGACGTATTTTTCTATGGCCTCAACATGGATGCCGATCGGCTTTCCTCCAAAGGCATCGTGCCTCGCAACCCGCGGGTGGCATGGCTCGAAGATCACGTCGTTGTCCTCGGGGCAAAAGCAATGCTGCTCCGGTTGCATGGAAAACGGGCGTACGGCATGCTGTTTCGGTTGACGCATCGGGAGATGGACGCGTTGTATGCCGGTTTGCACGACTACAGCCCCGAGCCATTCATGGCAATCCTCGCCAATTCCAACGAGGTTGCCGAGCCGGTAGCGGTAATCAGCATGGTGCACCGTGATCCGCCCGTCGACTCGAACCGCGACCCTGCCTATTGCGCACGCTGGACGAATCTTGTTCAGCGACTCCGATTTCCAGATGGTGCATCAACCGATACGGATTGACGCCCTCGCAACGCACGACTGATTCGGTCAAGGAAAACAAATGAATGTCCTCAAGATTGCCGCGTTCTCCGACGGGGATACCGGGGGGAATCCGGCGGGAGTGGTCGTCGCTGATGAACTGCCGACAAGTAACGATATGCAGAGAATCGCGGCGGAAGTCGGATTTTCGGAGACGGTCTTTGCCGCTCGGACGGGTAGCAGTTGGCGGGTTCGCTATTTCTCACCGGCATCGGAAGTGCCGTTCTGCGGACATGCAACGATTGCCCTCGGTGCGGAACTGGCGCTCAGACACGGCGACGGTGTATTCGATCTGGTTCTCAACCAGGCTGAGATTACCGTCGAAGCATGGCGAGCAGGCGATCTCGTGATGGCTGCCCTGCAATCTCCACCGACGCGCAGCGACTCGGTCGCGGCGCCGCTCGTTTCCGCCGCGCTCGATCTGTTCGGTTATACGAACGAGGATCTCGACTTCAGCGTCCCTCCCGCACTCATTCATGCCGGTGCGGATCACCTGCTGCTGATGCTTAAGAGCCGCGCGGATCTGGCGTCGATGAAATATGAATTCGTTGCCGGCCGGGAGCTGATGATCCGGCAAGGATGGACAACCATTCTGCTGGGGCACGCCGAGACACCGCGGCGCTTCAACACGCGCAACGCGTTTGCCTACGGGGGCGTGTATGAAGATCCCGCAACCGGTGCGGCGACAGCTGCCCTGGCAGGGTACCTGCGGGATATCCAGTGGCCGCATGCCGGCGCAATCGAGGTCGTTCAGGGCGAGGACATGGGCATGCGCTCCTGTCTGCGCGCGGACATCGCGCCGGACTCTGGAAGCTCGATCCGCGTCTCTGGTACTGCGCGTCTCATGCTGCCCTGAATGCTCGAGTTTTGAAAGGTGACGTCATGCTCAAGATCCTTGGCAACGGTACCTCGTGATAGGCGCGATGGGTGATGTATTCCATCAGGTCGGCGACAAGCATGCACAACAGCAGTTGAGGGATGAACACAATGTGCTGGATGGCCTGCTGGAATCCAGCGTTGACCATCCAGCCGAACACGCGATGATTCAGGAAGTTCACCACGAGCAGCGCCAGTCCGACGATAAAGTGATTGACCGCAAAGTGGTTCATGTCGGTTTGCCATTCGGCGCGGAAGACCGGCTGATTTTTGTAGAGCGGAAATGCCTTTTCGAGCAGGACAAAGATCATGGTCGAACCCAGTAGATCGAGAATGAACCAGTCGAGTCCGATATACGGCGTGTGATCGGGGAAATTTCCCACCGGCACGCGGGAACCGCCCAGCATCACGGCCGCCTGCACCAGCACTAACGCAAGGCCGTTCAGACGCCGACGGTTATCCAGCACGATACTGGCCAACGCCAGACCACCGGAAATGATCAATGCGCCAAAGAGGAGCTTGCGCATGGTGTCGACGGAGTACGCGTGCCGCAGCGCTGGCGTCGTCAGGTACTGGGGAAAATGAAACGCCAGCACCGCCAGCAGGCTCAGAAAGGCAAGAGAAAGTGCGATGATCGTCGCGATCAGCCCCTGACCAAATGTCAGGGCGCCGCTTGTGCGAACCAGCCGGGAGGCATCGCGCACGGTTTTGTCGGCAACGCTCCGCAGTGGTGCGGGCTTCTCGCGGCCGTTCTCTTTGGGCGACGTATTGCTGGGATTCATGCTCTGATTCCGCGATTTTCTGTGTTGAGGAAGGCGGGAATGACCCGGCTTCATTGGGGCTTAGCACTCGCTCGGTCGCAGTCAAGCGTCTTTCGACTGTATCTTTCGCTCGACGCGCATTCGGCCTGGTGGCTCGAAGTACGTGCCGAAGCGCACGAGTCCGGTCTTCTTCAGGTGGCACGTCATCTCGAAACTTACCAGCACGCCGGGATCGTCGTTCTCCAGAATCTCGACGTCGATCGCGCGGATGCGTGGCTCGTACTTCAGCAGCGTCGCTTCCATCTGTTCCTTGAGCAGGTGCGCGGACGCCGGCAGCGCCTTGTAGATGTT